>JBLHKT010000012.1:0-99577 GCA_047620485.1 Phycisphaerales bacterium
CGGCGTGGTCGCCTGAAGCCGGAGCCCGACGCACAGGTCATCCGTCGGATCCCCACAGCACTGCGACGTGATGTCGTACGCGATATCGAAGAACGAATCGACGGTGAACTCGCCGCCCTCCGCGAGCTCGAAGCTCGCCCCGGAGGCCTTGTCAATCGGGATCCGGACGCCGTCGAGCCCCGAAGACCCGAGGTTGGAAACCCTGAGATTCCCCCCGACATCGTTGGACACCACCGCGTCGCCCTCGGCGTGCATCGCCGTGCCCAGCGCCACGGTGCCGCTGCCGGTGTCGGCCCAGACGTCCTGCTCGGACCGCAGCCGCATGTCGAACGCCTCGAGGTTGGTGCCGGTGATGTCGAGCGTGCTGATGAAGTCGATCGGGGTGGGGTTGCCCGCGGCGAGCACGCGGCACTCATCGCCCACGAGCAGCAGCCCGGGGCCGACGAGCGTGAAATCGTCGGCGGTGGTCAAGAAGAAGCAGGGCGGGCCGAAGGGGGGCCCGCCGACGAACTTGCCGCAGGAACTGATGTCGATGCCGTCGATCGAGGGCAGGATCGTGCCCAGCAAGACGCCCGGCTGGGTGAACTGCTCGAACTCGCCAACGAACACGCCGCCGTTGTAGACCGCGACCCGGACCAGGTCGGACCCGATCGAGGAGAAGTCCGCGTCGAGCGAGAGCTCGTTGCCCCCGCCGACATCATTGGTGAGTGTCACGTTCCCAAAGTCCACGCCGCTGCTCCCGCCGGACGAACCGGTGGCCGAGAGCCGGATCGAGTCGCCGTCGTCGTCTAGGTCCAGGTAGTCAGGGGCGGCCAGGTCCTTGCGGCCAAAGTAGACCACACGGTCAACCGGCACCGTATCGCAGTCCGCCGGGTCGGCCACGCACGAGCCGTCTGGGCACACGAAGAACCCGGGGCCGCACAGCGAGTCCGAGCCGTAACTGATGCTCACGCCGTCGAGCCCGGAGGACCCGAGGTTGTCAACACTCACGCCGCGCTCGGGCGAGAGCGAGTCGAGCTGCTGCCCCCAGTTGGGGAAGGTATCGCAGAACACGGCCTCGGGGGTGCCGATGGTCTGTACCGCGCCGAGCGGGATCACCCGCGCGTACCCGTTGCCGTTGTTCATCGGCGGGTGCAGCAAGATAGGGGTCCCGCGAAACCGCTGCGTGCTTCCGAGGATGGAGCGTTCGCCGGTGATCACCAGGTCTTGCCCGAGGCCCGCGCCCGTCACGCGGACGTCGCCGGTGACGGTCTCACCCGGCGGCAGCCCGTGCATCGAGATGCTGATCTGGTCGCCCGTCACCGCGGACGCGCCCGAGCCGACCAGCGTGAGCTGCGAGTCGGCCGGGAGCGTGATGGTGGAGACGTAATCCCACTCGACCTGCCCGAAGTTGAGTGAGAAGTTCTCCCCGGAGACGGGGTCGGTGCCGATATCGCCGGTGACGAGGTCGTTCAGCCCGGCGCACTCGAAGTCTTTCGAGGCGACCGGTGTGCCGTTGTCGAGGATGGTCACGGTGACGCAGGTGGGCCAGACGCGCCCGCCGCCGGGGCAGACCCCGAGCCCGACGCGGGCCGAGCCGCCGCCCTGCTCTTGCACGAAGATGGTCTGGTCGCCGAAGGAGTACGGGTGGAAGACCTCAACGAGCCCGCCGGCGGACAGAGCGCCCATGCTTCCCATGTCCATCGACATGGAGTGGCCGCGGACATCGCCGATGGGGAACGTCACGCCGTCGAGCCCGGACGACCCGATGTTGGAGACCACCAGCGCGCCCGTCGGGCTCAGGCTCAGGTCGGCCGCCCCCATCGCGGTGTGGGTGCGCCCGAACACGTCGAGCTGGTTGGTGAGGAGGATTTTCTTCTCGATCAGCACGCCGCTGGCGCACGGGGCCTGCCCCGCGACCGCTGCTAGGAAGACCGAAAGCGAACACGCAGTGAACCCGAGATTGCTCATTTCTTCCCTTTCAGGGGGTCGGCCGGGCGAGACCCGCCAAGCCGCAAGATCGTCCAGAGTACCAGAGATCGAACGCATGATCAATGAAGATTCTGATGCGGACTCCGTGACATTCGTAATCGCGCGACGGGTCGGAGTCGTGGACCGCCAAGGCCAAGGACGGATACGACGCGGCGTGCGCCCTGGCGGAGCTGGTGGGGTTCGATCTGATGGACGGGTAGGGGCGGCCAGATTTCGCTTGTGGGAGCTGGGGGCCAAGCGGTACGCTGGCACCATGAACACCACACCCACAACCGAACAGCGTCTCGCCCGTCTCGAAACTCAGTCCCGCCGCTGGAGGCTCGCCGCCGTGGGGCTTGCGGGCCTTGTGGTTGGGGGGCTGGTCGTCGGGTTCGGGCCGGGTGACAAGTACCGCGGCGACTTCGACCTGATCGACGAGGAGTTCCTCGACTACCTCGAAGCCGGGGGCGTGTTCCCGGTGCCGAGGGTGGTCGGCGTCGCTGCTGAAAATGATCAGTACGGGAACGGCTTTGTTTTTCGCGTTTGGTCAGACGGCACAACGGAAGCGATCACGCACACCTCGGTTCATTCCTCACAAGATGCCCAAGGCAACACCATTTTCACCAATAAAGTCGGCCAACCTCAGGGCTACTGGCAGCCGTTTATTGAGAGTGAATAAGCCTCACCCCCGCCCAGGTCGCCACCGAGATACCGATGCCCAGCACCACGGCCAGCGTGACCGGCCACGATGCCCAGACGATCACGGCCAGCATCGATCCCATGCCCGCGAGCCCGCCCAGGACCGCCGCGACGATCAGCCGACGACGGTGGTGTCCTCGGTGCCCCGTGTCGCTCACGGGCCGCCTACGGGCCGCAGAACGCAAACCCCGATCCCGTCGTCGGTGAGCTGCACGCGGGGCCGGTCGGCCTCGCGTTCGGCCTCGGCGAGCTGCTCACGCAACAGCGTGGCCTCGGTCGCCTGACCCCGGATCACCGCGCCCATGTCAGCCACCGATCCGGCGAGCGTGTCGCTCAAGTCGTCGGCCCGCCGCTCGGTCGTTGTGAGCAGTGCCACCGCTGCTCAATAAAATGCCGCTTGAAACCCGGTCATTTCGAGGCGGCTTTAGACCCAAAATCGTGGCAGCAGACGTGGCAGCGCGTGGCGGTCTGAGTGGAACTTGATCGGATTTGCTCGGACTTGACCCCGCGTTAGCCCTCGCGGCAATTTCACCACAAGTCGCCATCCGACAGGCTTTTCCGCATGATGCGGGCAATCAATCCAAAGGCCGCGGTGGGATTCGAACCCACGAATAACGGATTTGCAATCCGTCCCCTTAGTCCACTTGGGCACACGGCCGTGTGCACCGGGGTCCCGACCCGTAACCGGTCGAAACTCCGACCACGGACGCTACCGCGCCTCACCCGCCGCGTCCACTCCCGGCTCGCGTTTTACTCACTCGGGGGCGTTTTTGGTAGCGCCGCCCGGGCCGCTCACCGGCCGATTCGCCAGCCCCCGAGCCCGACGGCCCGATCTCACTAGAATGATCGTGATGACCCGAGAACCCAAAGCCCAGCACGCCCCCCGCGCCCCCCACCCCCCTCGCCCCGGGGCCTCCCGAGCCCGGGCCGCGGCGGTGCTGCTGCTCGCCGGGCTGGCCCTGCCCGCGACCGCTCAGCTGTTTGAAGACCTGGACAAGGTCCCCGAGCGGCCCGACGCGGCGCCCGTCGCCCCGGCGTTGCCCGATGAGGCGAGCCAGCCCGTGCCCGGCATCACCGGCGGCGTGGACTGGTTCGAGCGGGTCCGAGGTGAGAACCTGGGCGTCGAGGTCGCCTCGAGGCTCGCCGAGGGGACGTTCGTCGTCCGCCGCCCGGGAACGCTCCTGAGCATCTCCTCGGGCCACCGCGTCTGGGTGCCCGACGCCGCGACCCGCCTGCCCGGCGAGGGCGCGATGCTGCTGATCCCCTGCCAGACGCTCGCCCGCATGGACTCCGCCTTCTCCACCGCCTCCGCCGACACCGCACGAGTGCTCATCTCCGGCGAGGTCTTCCTCTACCACGGACGCAACTACCTGCTGCCCACCGCCTTCGCCCGAGCCGCCACCCCCGAGCCCCCCCAGCCAGGCCCGACCGATGAGACCACTGGTGAAACCACCGGCGAGACCACCGCCGAACCGCCCTCGATCTCCGACAACCCGGAGATCGACGAGCTGATGAAGAGCCTGGACGACTCGATGAGCACGCGGGGGCTCGAGATGCCCGCCGCGGACACCTCGCAGAGCCGCACCGCGACCTCGACCATGAGCGCCATGCCCGAGGGGGCGTACATCGCTCGGCGGCGCGGGCGGCTGATGCGCGGCGACACCGGGGCCTGGACCGTCACCTTCGACAACGACACGGATACCTCAGCCCGGACCGCCACCGCGCCACTGATCGTCGTGCCCTGCCGACTGCTGATGCAGCTCGAGACCCGCGCCAAGCGCCGCGGCGATCAGCTCGCGCTCACCGTCTCGGGACGCGTCTACGCCTACGGCGAGTCGCAGTTCCTCGTGCCCACGCTGATGCAGGAAGTCAGCGACCACGAGATCGCGGTCCAGCAGTAAAAGCCTCAGGCCTCTGCTGCCTAATCGCTGATCCCTGCTGCCAATTGCCAATTGCCTGATCCCTATTGCCTGATCCCCGGCTCACCCCACCGCGTCGGCGGTCCCGCCGACCGGGTGGTCAGCGAGCGCCATCGGGTGCGTCGGAGCGTGGTTGACAACCTCGCCCGGCACCGGGTTGAATCGGCTGCCGTACATCGGGATCTTCTTGTTGATCGTGCTCCGCGTCACGCGGTTCTGCCCCAGCAGCACCACGCCGATGAGCACGACGTTGGTCAGGATCAGCCAGGGCGTTGTCGCCAGGCCCAGGTGCGTCAGCACGCTCACCGCCACGACCAGCCCCAGACTGATCGGGATCAGGCTCTGCCAACCCAGCATCATGATCTGGTCATACCGAAGCCGAGGCAGCGTCCACCGGATCACCATCTGGAAGCAGACGAGCAGGACGACCTTGCCAAAGAAGACGCCGATCTTGACGGGCACCACCCAGAAGCTCTCGGCGACATCGGGCAGGATCTTCACGCCCGGCAGCACGTCCCACCCGCCAAGGAACAGCAGCGTGAAGAACGCCATGCCCGTGATCATGTGCGCGTACTCCGCCAGGAAGAACAGCGCGAACCGCATCGATGAGTACTCGGTGTGGTACCCGCCCACCAGCTCCTGCTCGGCCTCCGCGTTGTCGAACGGGGCCCGGTTGGCCTCCGCGAGCGAGCAGATGAAGAACAGGATCCCCGCCAGCGGCATCGCGATGATGCCCCAGGTCGCCGCCCGCTGGGCCTCGATGATGCCCTCGGGCATGAAGGTGCCGTAAACCAGCAGAACCGCGATCAGGCTGAGCCCCATCGGGATCTCGTAGGAGATCATCTGAGCCGTGGCCCGCATGGAGCCCAGGAACGAGTACTTGTTGTTGCTGGCCCACCCGCCGAGCGTCACGCCATAGACACCCAGCGAAGCGACCGCGAGCAGGTAGACGATGCCGACGTTGACGTGCGCCCCAGCGACGTAGACGATCCCGCCGTTGAGGTGCCCGAGTGTTTCGTGGGCCAGGTTCCCGATCACGGGCAGCCCGAACAGGAAGCTCATGACCGCGTAGTCGCCGATCGGGGCCATGTCCCATCGCCCGCCCCACGGGATGATCACGAACCCGATGAAGGCCGGGATGATGACGATGATCGGGGCCAGCGAGAACAGGAAGAAGTCCGTCTTGGTCGGGCGGTAGTCCTCCTTGAGGAGGAACTTGAGCCCGTCGGCCAGCGGCTGCCCGAGCCCCAACGCCCGCGAGAGGTTGAGCACCCGGATGCCGGGCAGGGCAAAGAACTTGCGCAGCCAGAGGAGCCCGAAATCAAACCCGACCCGGTTGGGGCCCAGCCGGTCCTGGATATACGCGGAGATCTTGCGCTCCAGGTAGATCAGGTAGGCAATGGTGATGAGGATCACGTTGGCCATGACCGCCAGCACCAAGGAGCTGACCAGGAACTGGGGCGTGAGCATGTCGCGGATGAAATCTGGCATGGGGCACTAGTGTAGTCCCCGGGCAACCACGATGGGCTCTGACAATGAGCCTGCTCGATGGGGTTGGACGCCGAACCTGAGCCCGCGAAGGTTCGGATCCTGCGGTCCCATCCGAGCCTTCGCCCCGCTCAGACTCGGCGTCCGGATTCCCCGGTCTCCGCGTGGGGGTTCCGAGCTCTCGACTCAGAGGGAAGAGACGCCCTGACCCGCCGCCACGATCCCCTCAAGAATCTCGCGGTGGTTGGCGCACCGGGGGCACTTGTGCTGCCCGCCGAGCT
This sequence comes from Phycisphaerales bacterium, assembly GCA_047620485.1. Taxonomy (GTDB): domain Bacteria; phylum Planctomycetota; class Phycisphaerae; order Phycisphaerales; family UBA1924; genus JBLHKT01. Next base: position 6,338 of record JBLHKT010000012.1, read on the forward strand.
TGCCCATCGACGCCATCCACCGGTGCACCGTGCCCATCGCCAGCGGCGTAACCGTCGGCGGGGCCATGCCCAGACTGTCCGTCCGCTTGGTCGTGTAGTCCACGTTCACCGCCTTCACCGCCAGGTCGAACGCCTCGCCAAACGCCGCCAGGGCCTCGGGCGAGGGCTCCGCCCCATCACCGGCCTGCAGCTCGATTGCCAGTTCCATGCCCGCCCGGCGCTCGCCGTCGGCGTAGACCGGCGAGGCGGTGAACTCGCCGACCGTGAGGCCGGTCTGGTTGGCCGCCTCAGCGACCCCCGTCTCGATGTGCTCGCCGATGAGGTTCTCGCCAAACGCGTTCATGAAGTGGCGGTGGCGCCCCACGATCCGCAGGCGGCACGGGCCATCGCCCCCGCCGCCGGCCCCGCTGCTCTCGCTCCCCCCCACACCCTCGCCGAGCCGGTCGGGGATGGAATCGAACTCGACGACATCGCCCAGGATGTACCGCCAAAGCCCGGCACACGAGCTGAGCACCACCACGTACTTCTGCCCCTTCTCCACCGTCTCGCAGGTGAAGGCGCTCGGGTTGTCGTTGTCGATCTCTTCGAGAGGCACGAACTCGTAGAACGTGAAGTTGTCCACCAGCAGCCGCATCCCGGGCTCGAGCGGCTCGTCTTGGATCGCGACAAAGGCCTCACTCGCCGGGTAGAGCTCGACCCGCTCGGGAAGGTCGAGCCCGGCCTCGCCTGAGTAGAGATTGGCAACGCGCTGGGCGAACGGGCGATAGTTCACCCCGCCGTGCACGAAGACCGTGAGCTTTGGCCACACATCGCGGACGCAGCTCGCGGCCTTGCCCTGCTCCTTGGCCTTCTCGATCACCCGCTCCATGAGCACCAACGCCCAGCTGGGCATGCCGGAGATAAACCGGATGTCCTCGCGGCTGCACTGCTCCGCCATCGCCTCGATCTTCGCGGGCCAATCGCTCATCAGCGCGATCTCGGGGCCCGGCGAGTAGATCTTGCTCAGCGGCCACCTGATCATCGGCGTCACAAGCCCGGAGAGGTCCGCGGTGGTCACGCCGTGCTCGTTGGGGTGCAGGTCACTCGAGCCGCCCAGGAACAGGCTCTTGCCGCCCATGAGCCCGGTGAGCGAGACACCCCGGTTGTGCAGGTGGGCGAAGATATCCAGGCTCGCCAGGAAGTTGGCCCGCATCATCTCGTCGGAGACGGGGATGAACTTGTCGCCCGCGGTGGTGCCGCTGGTCTGGGCAAACCGCTTGACGAGCCCGGGCCAGAGCACGTCTCTTTGCCCCTGCTCACGCATGCGGCTCAGCGGCTCTTTGAAAGCCGCGGGCTCGACGATCGGGACCGCGTCTCGGTACGCCGCGAGCCGTTCGTCAGCGTCTTCGATCTCTAGCATCCTGTCAAAGCCGTGGGCCTTGCCAAACTCGGTGTCCCGGGCGGCGAGCAGGAGCTGGGTGAGCTGGCTCCGCTGGATGCCCGCCGAGTTGGTCTGCCAGTGCCTGGTGTTGCGGATGAGCCGGGCCCGGTCGTGGATCCGTGCCCGCAGCGCCAGCCCGACCAGGCTCGTCCATCGGGGGGTCAGCCTGGGACGTGGGGCCCGTTCGATCATCTCGTTCGTATCCTGATCTGGTGTTCACAGGCTTCGCGGTCGGGGGGTCGGCTCACGGAGTCTGGGTCCGGCCGGCCTCGATCGCGTCGAGCTCGTCCACGAACCGATGCACCGCCGCGGCGAACTCCTCGGGGGCCTCGAGCATCGGGGCGTGCCCGCACTTGTCAACCCACTCGATCCGCGGATCGGGGAGCAGCGACATGAACCGCTCCGCCGCGGACGGCGGGGTCACGATGTCCTCGCGTCCCCAGATCAGCAGCGTCGGGCAGAGGATCTTGCACAGCTCGTCGCCCAGGTGGTTGCGGCGGGCGGACTTGCTCAGCCGCACCATCGCGCGGGCCCCGCCGGGCGAGTTGAGCGCCGTGTGCGCCCGGTCCACGTCACCCATGCTCATCTTGGACTTGTCGTGGAACAGCTCGCCGATCTTCTCCTCGAGCCACCCGCGGTTCGGGCGGACCGGGGCCCCCTTGACCATGGTCTTCTCGATGAGCCCGGAGGAGCCGGCCAGCACAAGCCCGCGAGCCAATTCCGGGTGATACCGGGCGATCCGCAGGGCGACGTGCCCGCCGAACGAGTTGCCCACCAGCACGCTGGGGCCCTCGAGGTGCTTGGCTAGGAACTGGGTTGTGATCTCACTAACACCCTCGATCGAGCAGTCTGAGCCGCGGAGGTTGAGCAGGGGCAGCTCGAGCGTCACGCACTCGACGCGGCCCGAGATCATCGCGACCACGTCCTCCCAGTGCTCATTGAGGCCCACCAGCCCGTGCAAAAACACGAACCGAGGCCCGGAACCGGACGACGCGACCGCAGCCGTGACCTTGGCCCCCGAAGGGCCGGTCAACGCGACCTCTCGGTGCTCGATCGCCGGGCTCTGAGGCCCTTCGGAATGTGAAGTCGATAGCGTGCTCACGGGTGTGGAATCCTAAGCATCTATCCTATCCCCCAATCATCGCCCGAGTGCCCCAGCGGCCGGGAAGTCTCCGAAACCCGGTTCAGGCCCGCGCCTCCCACTCAGGACCCGACCATCAGGTCTGGGCCCCCTCGACTCGCCCGTCCACCAGCCGCACCGTCCGGTCGGCCCGCTGGGCGACCTGGGCGTCGTGGGTGACCATGACCATCGTGAGCCCGAGCCTCTCGCGCAGCCCCGCGAGCACGCCCAGGATCTGGTCGCCGGTCTCTCGGTCGAGGTTCCCCGTGGGCTCGTCGGCGAGCAGCAGCCGGGGCCCGTTGATCAGGGCCCGGGCCAGCGCGACCCGCTGGCGCTCGCCACCCGAGAGCTCGACGGGGCGGTGCCCGAGCCGGTGGTCGAGCCCGAACTCACCCAGGATCTCCTTGGCCCGCCCCACCGCCTCGCGGCGCGCGCCCAGATAGCCCACGCCGTGCTTGATCATCGCGCCCAGGGTGACGTTCTCGAGCACGGTCAGCTCGGGGAGCAGGTGGTAGAACTGGAAGACAAACCCGGCGTCGGTCGCCTTGTAGGCGTCGAGCTGGGCGCCGCTCATCGAGGTGATCTCGCGGCCCTCAAACTGGATCGAGGCGCGGTCACGAGTCTCCCCGTTCTTATCTGGCTTGGGCTTGTCGGGGCGGTCGAGCCCGCCGAGCAGGTGCAGCATCGTGCTCTTGCCGCTGCCCGAGGCCCCGAGCACCGCAACCCACTCGCCCCGGCGAGCCGAGATGTCCACGCCGTGCAGCACCGGCACCTTCACCCGGCCCAGCTTGTAGGTTTTGTGCAGCCCGGTCGCGACGAGGACGGTCTCCGGATTCGTGGTGCTCGCCTCGCTCATTCGAACCTCAGTGCGCGGACCGGGTCCATCCGGGCGGCCCGGGCCGCGGGCCACGCCGCCCCGACGAGGCAGGTGAGCACGCCGGTTGTCGCGACGATGATGAGCTTGTGGGCCGCCAGGTCGTGGGGCACCTCGGTGAAGTAGTACACGCTCGGGTCCCAGATCACCAGCCCGAAGGTCTCGCCCATCCACGAGTGGATCGAATCGATGTTCACCGCGACCATCGCCCCCGCCGCGGTGCCGAGCCCCGAGCCGACCACGCCGATCGCGGCCCCGTAGCTGAGCCACAACCCCGCGACGCCCCAGGTGCCCGCGCCCAAACTCCGCAGCACGCCGATGTCCTTGGTCTTCTCGCTGACCATCGACCAGAAGATCGCGAGCACGAGGAAAACGGTCGTGAAGCAGACGAGCCCGAAGACGAACAGGACCACGCCGGTCTCTTTTTTGACCGCCGCGATCAGCGTCTGGTTCTTGTCTTCCCAGGTCTGGATCTGGATGTCGTACGCCGCGGGCACCTCGCCGACATGGTCAGCGGCGAACCCCTCGTAGATGCCCTTCACGAGTTTCTTGAAGGCCTCGGGGTCGGGCGGCCCCCCACCCCCCACATCCACGCCGCGCACGAGCACCGAGGTCACGCGGGCCGGGTCTACCCCCACCACCGGGGCGGTGGGCATGGTCAGTTCGCCCGTGACCGGGTCCACGGTCGGCTGGGCGGATCGCGGGTCCCAGTCGGGGTCCACGCGTCGGGCCTCGTCCATGTTGAGCACGCCCTGGAGCCAGTCGAGCCGCACGAGCACGACCTGGCTGTCCACCTCGTACACGCCGGTGAAGGACTCGTTGGCGACCGGGAGGCGGCGGGTGACCGCGTCCACGGGCGTGCCGGCCGAATCGAGTTGCAAGAGAGTGAGCCCAACGGTGCCGTCTGCGGGCATGAAGTTTGAGGTGATGCCGACACCACCGTCGGCCAAGAACTGATTCGAGGCGTAGGCGATGTAGACCCCGCCCGAGGTCCGCCGGTTCACGCCGCTCACGTGGATGCCCATCACCACGCCCGGCTCGGCGAGCTCGGTCTCGGGGTCGTTGCGGGTCATGGACTTGCCCTGGGCCTCGACGCGCTGCAGCACCTGCCGGTTCTGGGCCTTGCCATCGCTCCGGGTCGCGTCGTCGTCCGTCTCGGACCCGACCACGCGCAGGTCGTACCGGTCCGAGTCTCGCCCGAGTCGCTTCTCGATCGGCTTCCACCAGATTGTCTCGTAGAACCCGGTGACCTGGTCGTACCCGATCGGCTCAACGCCCTGCACCATGACGGACTTGACGAGCCCGCTGGGCAGCTGCAGCATGCCGAACGTCTCGATGACGGGGGTGGCCGACTCGACCGCGGGGTCGGTCACGAGGCGATCGATCAGATCGTCGTGGTGGGCGAACCCGACGTTGGGCCAGGTGATCGCGACGTCGCCGATCACGCCGCGCCCCGAGGCCATCAGCGTCTTGAGGAACCCGCCCATGACCGACCAGGTGACCAGCACCGTCGCGACCGAGAGCGAGACCGCGGCGATCGCCAGCAGCGGCATGACCTTGCTCGTCAGGTATTTGCGGGTGAGCAGCGCCTGGTACACGCGGCCACTGTATCCGACCCGGCCCAATCAGGCGGGCCGACACACCAAGCGGAGAACCTCAGCCGGACCTTGCCGCCCCCCACGACGGCCCCGCACGGCGGCCGATTCATCGCAAGATTCAGCACCCGGCGAGGAAGGCCAGCACGAAGTCCCCGATGTCGCCGTTGTCAACGATCCCGTCGCCGTTGAGGTCGGCGGCGAGGTCGCCGGCGAGGAAGAGCGCGATGAAGGCCTGGATATCGCCCGAGTCGAGGATCCCGTCGCCGTTGAGATCGGCCGGGCACCCGGTGCCGAACACGGTGATCGTGAAATCGTGCCAGGTGGTCACGTCCTGCCCGGCCATGTCCGCCAGCCGCACGGACCACATCCCGCCCGAGTCCTCATCCCACGACCGGAAGCTCGTGAAGATGAAATCGTTGACGGTGGTGGTGCCATCGGCCCGCTTGCGGGCCAGGGGCGACTCGGTGCCGTCCGGGCTCGTCAGCACGATCTCGATGTCGCCCATGAACTCGGAGGTCGCGTTGAGCGTGAGCTCGACCGCCTCGATGGTGATCCCCGCGGGCATCTGCACGGTGCGGGTCACGCCCACCGGGTCGTTGTCGGGGATCGCCTGCTCGACGGCGACCACGCCCGAGGTCAGGGAGCGTTCTTCGCCCACGCCGCTCCAGCCGATCGCCGCGTTGACGAGCGCCCCGGCGTCTACGGCACCGAACCCGAACCGCTCCGAGACGTCGTGCCCCGCGCCGTTGAGTGTCCAGCTCGAATCGCCCGGGTCACACTTGCGGGCGGTGTTGGCGAGCAGGTGCATGACATCACGCCGCGAGAGCCCGGGGTTGGCCTCGAGCGCCAGCGCGACGGCGCCCGCGGCGAGCGGGCTGGCCGCGGAGGTGCCGCCGAAGTTGTTGGTGTAGTCGCCCGAGGAATACCCCGCGGCGCCGACCAGGTCGGTGGTGGTGATCTTCTGCCCGCCGCCGTCGGAGTGGGCCACGACGAACATCGAGGAGCCCAGCTCGTTGTAGATCGTCTCGGCGTCGTCGAAGCCTATCGCGCCGACCGCGATGGTGTAGCGGTTCGAGGCCCACGAGTCGTAGTCGACGCGGTCCTGCACGCCGCCGTTGCCCGCGGCCCACATGAAGACGGTGCCCAGCCCGCCTCGGCCGTTGGTCGCCGCGTCGATGATCGCGTCCATCTCGATCGCTGGGATGGGCTCGAGCCGCCGCAGGTCCAGCGGGCCCCAGCTGTTGGACTTGATGTCGGTGAGATCGCTGGCGAAGGCGAGCGCGGTCGCGGTGGTCGCCGAGGTGGTGCCGTAGTACTGCGAGGCGACGCCGGCGTTGTAGGCCAGGCCCGCGCCGCCGGCGGTGTTCGTGCCCAGCGCCGCGACCACGCCCGCGACGCTTGTCGCGTGCCGCGAGTCAGTAGACGACGCGATCGAGGCCTCGGGGGCGTAGTTCGCCGCCAGGTCCGGGTGCTGCTCCTCGAATCCGCCCTCGACGATGCCGACGATGATCCCGGCGCCCGAGTACCCCAGGTCCCACGCCGGCTGGGCGTTGACGTCCGCGATCGGGACATCGAAGTTCTTCAGGTGCCACTGCTCGTTGAGCAGGTCGCCGATCGGGCCGCGGAGCGAACGTGGGTGCTCGACCACCATCTCGACCGAGGCGAACTGGGCCGAGGCCCAAAGCTTCCGCGCGATCGCGGCTGCGGCTTTGATCGACGGGGCCTCGATGATCGCGACACCTGCCACACCGTCCGCCGGACGGACCGTAACGCCGCGCCCTGCGCTGGCCTTCTCCGCAGCCTGCAAGAGCTGACCCAGGTCCTCGGTGGCGACCGCGATCTGCGCGGTCAGCGCCCAGCCCTCCTGCACAGCCCGCGCCCGCTTGCCATGCCCCGCCGGCTCGATCCGTGTCGCCGCGCTGTGGGCGGTCGCTGCATCGGCAACCTCAAAGATCTGCAGCCCGCCCGCGACCGGGGCGGTCAGCAGGGTCGGCCGCTTGCCCTGTCCGCCCAGCGCGGTGCCCGCGACGAGCGCGAGCGACGCGATCGCGGCGGAGACCCCGAGGGATGATCCGAACCATGGGCTGGGTTTCGTGTTCTTGGATCGATGCAAGCTCGGGCACTCCGGTGACACTGATACACACAGGCCACAGCCTCGGCTGCACACCGACCGCCAGACCCCGCCGTGGCCCATACGTTCTGGGACGTACAGCGGATCGTGCGAATTGACCCCACAACCAATCCTACCTCAAGCTCGCCCGATCGCCAAGCAAAATCGAACGTCGGCCCATGAATCCAGCGCCCCAACCCCCGAGAACCCCCGCGAGCCGGGGATACCGGTTCTAAAGTCCGCCCGATGATCGGCCTCCCCCTCACACTTCGCGCCCCCGACGGCCCTGTCGCGTTGGAATCAAACCTCATGCTGGCGCCCATCGCCGGATGGTGCGATCTGGCCTGGCGGCTCACCTGCCGCTCGTTCGGCGGCGTGGGCCTCGCCTGCACCGACCTGCTCAGCCCGCACGGGCTGCTCGCCGATTCCGAGGCCTCGCGAGACCTGGCCCGCACCAACGACCTGGACAAGCCCATCGGCATGCAGCTCTACGGCGCCGACCCGGCGATGCTCGCCGACGCCGCCGGGTGGTGCGCCGCCCACGGCGCCACCGTCGTGGACATCAACATGGGCTGCCCCGTGGACAAGGTCTGCAAAAAGGACGGCGGCTCCGGGCTCATGCGAGACCTCGACAAGGCGTTCGCCATCTTCGAGGCCGTCCGAGCCGCCCTGCCAAACCACATCCCGCTCACCGGCAAGATGCGCCTGGGCTGGGACGAGGCCGACTACCAGCGAGGTGTCGCCGGCACCCTCGCCTGCGGGCTGGCCGACCGCGGGGCCGCGCTCATCACCGTCCACGGCCGGACCACCGAGATGAAGTTCAAGGGCGACTGCCGGCAAGAGGGGATCAAGCGGGTCGTCGAGGACGTCGCGGCTCACACCGGCGCGTACGACGGGACCACGACCGGCGGCATCCCCGTCATCGGCAACGGCGACCTCAAATCGCCCGGCGATGTCGTCGCGATGATCCGCGGCACCGGGTGCGCCGGCGTCATGATCGGCCGAGCCTCGTTCGCCTGCCCCTGGCTCTTCAACACCTCGTGGGAGCTCCAGCGGGCGATCGCCCAGAACCGCGAGACCGAGTTTGATCCCGCGAGCGTGGAGCCGAGCGAGGACGAGAAGCTCGACGGCGTACGCGACTACTTCACCCGCATGCTCGAGTTCCGCGACGAGCGGTACGCGCTGTCCAAGGTCCGCCAGAAGATCAGCTGGCTGGGCAAGGGCATCAACGGCTCGCACTGCCGAGCACTCAAGGACGGCGTGCGCACATCGAAGAACGGTTCTGAGGTGCTCGCCGCGATCGAGGCCTGGCGGAACGGTGCCCAGACCGAAACACCCCCGCTCAACCTTCGGCCCTGATCCGAACGGATTGGCCGAGCTTTTCACGCACACCCGAGAACCTTGGCCGAACCGGACCGAGCCGCGTGCGAACAACCTTGACCAGCAGCCCGACCGGGGTTCAGCCCTGATGGATCCTTTTTGGGTTGTGCCCGGGCCGCCGCGTGGTAGCATCGGTTTCCCCCCGGGCCCAGCCATCCCCCGCTCTGCCAAGGCGGCATCAAGGACCACCCATGATCCATCGCACACCGCGAACTCTTTGTTCCATCGCGTCACTCAGCCTCGCTGCGGGCGCCGCGTTCGCCTTGGCCGGCCCTGTGATTGACGGCCCGACCGAGACCGTCCACGTCTGCTGGCCGATCGACGAATCCGGAGCGCTCACGGGCACGACCGTCCAGATGGAGATCGCGCCCGAGGTGCTCGAGTTTCAGTCGGGCCGCGAACGGTCCGCGGTCGCGGACAACCGGCTGGACCTGGTCATCGTGGGCGACGGGTACACCACGGGGGAGATGGCCCAGTACACCGCCGACGTGAGCAACGTCGTCTCGACGTTTTTCTTGTACGAGCCGTTCATCAGCTACGAGCCGTACTTCCGCGTGACGCAGGTGGACGTGGTCTCGCCCGAGTCCGGCGTGGATAACGACCCGACGCAGGGCGTCAGCCGCGTCACCGCGCTGGACATGGGCTACTGGTGCAGCGGGATCGAGCGGCTGCTCTGCGTGGACACGGGCAAGGCCTACAACGCCGCGTTCGCCGCCGGCGTGCCCGGCGTCGATCAGATGCTCGCGCTGGCCAACTCGAGCAAGTACGGCGGGGCGGGGTACCCGGGCTCGAACCTGGGCACCGCCGCCGGGCAGAACTCCTCGGCGGTCCAGATCGCGATCCACGAGATGGGCCACAGCCTGGGCAACCTCGCCGACGAGTACGACTACGGCGGGGCGCAGACCTACACCGGCGGCGAACCCTCGAGTGCGAACTCCTCGATCTACACCGCCGCCGAGCAGGTCGCCCAGCAGCGCAAGTGGCACCAATGGGTCGGCGCGACCGGCGACCCCCGCTTCGACGATCCCATCGGTTCGTACGAGGGCTCGAGCTACTCGGTCTTCGGCATCTACCGCCCCAGCGGCAACTCGATGATGCGGAGCCTGTTCCGCCAGTTCAACCAGCCCTCCGCCGAGGCGCTGATCCTCCAGATCTACCGCAGCGTCACGCCCATCGACGACGCGACCACCACCGCCCTCCCGATCGGCTCGGGCGAGACGATCTCCGTCACGCCCATGCGGCCCATCGGGCACCCGCTGGCGGTCCAATGGTCGGTGGACGGCGTGCCCGAGCCCTTGCTCAACGGGGTCGAGCTGATCGACGTGGACTCTCTGGGGCTCGCCACCGGCGCGCACACCGTCGCCGTGACCGTGACCGATTTTACCGCCATGGTCCGCAACGAGGCCAACCGGGACCTCTGGATGACCCAGACCCGGTCCTGGCAGCTGCAGATCGGGTGCCTCAGCCCGGCCGACCTGAACGGGGACGGCATCGTGGACTTGGGGGACATCTCAGTCTTCATTGACCTCTTCCTCGCTGGGGACCTCACCGTGGACCTCAACGGGGACGGCATCCTCGATTCGGGGGATATCGGAGCCTTCATCGAGGCCTTCTTGAACCCCTGCTGAGGGTTTTGATGGCTGGGCATGAAATACCGGGTCCCCGCGTGCGTTGTGCCCCGTAACTACGCTCAGATTCGGCTGAAACACCCCGGCGGCGCGGTTACAGTTCGTTTCGTCAGTCCGGCTGCACCGGGCCGGGCCGTCCGCCGACGTCCCGGTTGCCCCCGTGAGGCCTGCACACACGCCGAATCCGGCCAGATGGAGAAGATCAATGCTCACCAACAAGACCTCCAACCGACGCTCCAACCGCTCCGTACTCTGGGCCGCCGCCCTCCTGGCCGGCTCCGCGACCGCCGCCTCGGCTCTGCCGCCGCCGCTCCCGCCGGTGCAGCGCCAGGCCCCGAACCGGTCCCAGCCGGACCGCCAGCCGGCCCGCCACGCGGCCCAGTCCAAGGCCCACCTCGTCTTCGTCAAGGACGTGCACAACTTTGGACGCATCTTCGATGACGAGAAGCAGGAGATCCAGTACGAGTTCGCCAACGACGGCACCGAGGACCTGGTCATCACCCTCGTCAAGCCCACCTGCGGGTGCACGCTGGCCAACATCTTCAAGCTCGGGTCCGACGGCGAGAAGACCAAGCTCGACCCGACCAAGCCCGACGACATGACCTTCGCCCCCGCCGACCGCGGCATGCTCGACATCACCTTCGACCCCAACGGCAAGAAGGGCGATCAGCACCGCAAGGTCAACATCTTCTCCAACGACTCGCAGAGCCCCCAGCGGTCCGTCAGCATCGAGGGCTACGTCCGCCCCGTCATCCAGTTCGACCCGGCGCTCGTCAGCTTCGGTGCCGTCGATGTCGGCACCGGCGTCACCAAGATCGTCCGCGTGATGGGCATGACCGAGGACTTTGCGGCCTCACGCCCCACCTTCGACGACATGGGCGTCTTTGAGGCCAAGGTGATCGGCACCGAGTGGATCGAGTTCGGCGGCGACACCGTCCGCGCCACCACCATCGAGATCACCGCGCCGGCCAACCTCAAGCCCGCCACCTACAACACCAAGATGAACGTGCGGACCAACGACAACCGCAAGCGGATCGTGGAGATCCCCGTGTTCGCCGCCGTCAAGGGCCCCGTCGAGGTCGTCCCGCCCCGGCTCGCCGTCGGCAACCTCCGCGTCGGGCAGCCGATCAACCGGAGCTTCATCGTCCGCAGCCGGACCGGGCAGCCCTTCGAGATCGCCTCGGTCACGCTCGACCGCGAGGACCTGTCCGGGCTCGAGTTCACCCACAAGCTCCGCGTCAAGGACGACCTGACCCAGCACGTCATCACGCTCTCGGGCACGCTCAGCCAGCCCATGGCCCGGACCACCGCCGTCGTCAAGATCACCACCAGCCTCAAAGAGCACAACGTGATCGAGATGCCCATGATCCTCGGGGTCATAGAATAAGGGCATGACCGGAGCCTCCCTGTGATCTCCAGAGCCCTCGCGATCTTCGCTGTCGCCTGCCTCGCCGGCTCGATCCACCTGATCGTCCGCGGCGAGCCGGTGCGGCTGTCCCGCGCCACCACGCCGATCGATACGGTGATCCCCACCGACCCAACCGACCCAACCGACCCGATCAGCGGCGACGACCCCGTTGTCGTCTCCGATCCGCTGACGACGGTTGACCCGTACGCCTCCTACGCGGCCGACCCGCTGTTCGACGAAGCGGTCGGGCCGACCCACATCACGCTGCGTGAGGCGTACACGCTCCATCAAGCGGGCGCGACCTTCCTCGACGCTCGCCACGACTACGAGTTTGAGGCCGGGCACATCGCCAGCGCGATCTTCATGCCCTCCACCCGCCTCAGCTCGGGCGAGGGCATCCCCCAGGCCTACGAGATCGATGCCTCGATGCCCGTGGTGATCTACTGCACCGGCGGCGAGTGCGACGCCAGCGAGAACACCGCCGTCCTGCTCGACGCCATGGAACTGGGCTTCGACATCCGGATCATGGGCAAGGGGTACGACGAGTGGGCCGCGGTCGGGCTGCCCGTGGCGGAGGGCTCGCCGTGAACCTGAACCACACCGTGACCCGGGTCGCCTCGGTCGTGACGCTCGTGCTGCGAATACTGCTTGGCGCAATGTTCGTCTACGCCGCGATCAAGAAGCTGGGCGACCCGCAGGCCTTCGCCTTCGCGATCAAGGGCTTCCAGGTCCCGTATCTCTCCGAGCCGGCCGGCGAGCCACTGACCGTGCTGCTCGCCTTTGTGATGCCGTGGACCGAGCTGCTCGCCGGGCTCGGGCTGATCCTGGGCTTCTGGACCCGGGCGTCCTCGCTCGTCATCGGGGCCCTGCTCGTGGGCTTCATCGGCGGGCTGCTTGGCGTCATCTTCCGGCCCGAACTCTCCGCCTCCTGCTCCTGCTTCGGTGATATCGACTTCATCTGCGGCAGCACCGTCGGCTGGTGCCACGTCATCCGAAATGTCGTCCTCATCAGCCTCACCGCGGTCACCTTCGTCCTCGGCGGGGGCCTGTTCTCCATCGACGGGCTCGTCGTCGCCGCTCGAGAGTCGTTCCACGGCCCCGCCCTGGGGCTCGGGCAGGGGGCTGACGCCCTCGACTCGGACGACTGACCGGGCTACCCTCACCCCTGCAACCTTCCCCGTCGCCCGGGCCAGTCCGCGTAGGACGTTCCCCGGGCCACCAGCCCACGACGGAGCCTTTCCATGTCCCGATTCAACCGCTTCGGCACCGGCCCCCAGGCCAACCTCACCAAGACCAGCGCCATCGGCATCGAGTTCGTCGACTACAAGGACGTCGAGTCCCTGCGTCGCATGATGACCCCGAACGGCAAGATCTACGGCCGCAAGCGGCTGGGCGCCAACGCCCGCCAGCAGAAGATGATCGCCCAGGCCCTCAAGCGGGCCCGCTTCATGGGTCTGCTGCCCTACACCTCCGCGACCCTCTGATCCCACACCCACACGCTGGAAACCAGTGACCGCGTACGACCGCGATTACGAGCCGGTGCACCTCGTCCTGAACCAGGTCGGGGGCAACCGCGAGGCTCGCATGCGCGCCCTCTGCGACACCCTCTGGCGATACTTCAAAGACTACGGCGTCTCCTGGGTCGGCTTCTACACCCTCGACACCCCCACCCCCCCTACCGCCAACAGCGAAGCCCAGCCCGAACCTCAGATGGTCCTCGGTCCGTCGCGCGACTCACCCGCCTGCTCGCCGATCGGCATGCACGGCGCCTGCGGCATGGCGCTCACCAAGAAACGCTCGCTCGTCATCAACGACGTGCAGAGCCTGGGCACCAACTACATCGCGTGCAACCCCAAGGACCGCTCCGAGATCGTCGTGCCGATCTACGACGAGCGCGGCCGAGCGTACGGCGTGCTCGACCTCGACTCGTTTGACCGATCCGCGTTCGGCGAGGCCGACGTCCGGGCGCTCAAGCGACTGCTCGAAGCCACCGCGATCTCGTGGCCCTCGCCGTGGGTGACGCCGCTGTACTACTGAGGCAGCAGGGATCAGGCAGCAGGGATCAGGCAGCAGGCATCAGTCCCGACGAGCCCCGAGCGCGAGCGAGGGGTTTCTGATCCGAGCCGCGTGCGCAAGCACGCGATGGGGTACGAAGACCCCCTCATCCGTCTCGGCTGCGCCGATCCACCTTCTCCCCCAAGGGGGAGAAGGAGCAAGAACCCCGTCGCTCAGAACGGCGCTCTCGCACAAACGCTCATCATCTTGCCGTGCACCGGGTGGCTGAAGGTCAGGCTCCACGCGTGCAGCATCAGCCGGTCCGTCTCGGGCTTCGGGTTGGGCCCGGCGTACATCTCGTCGCCAAGGATCGGGGCGCCCAGCCCGCGGCCGTTGCCGTTGGCAAACTCCCAGCCCGCTTCGCCCACGACCCGCACCGCGCCGGGCCGGGGCTCGGCGCAGTGCACGCGGAGCTGGTGGGTCCGCCCGGTCTCGGGCAAAAGCTCGATCCGCGTCACCGGCTCGCCGTGCAGGGTCTCGCGGGCGAGCACCCGCCACTTGGTCTCGCTGGGCTTGCCCAGTTTAAAATCCACGAGTTGGGTCGGGGCGCGGTCCATGTCCTTGCGCATCGGGGTGTGGATGCTCCCGCTCTCGCCCCGCACGTGCCCCTGCACGATCCCCAGGTAGCGTTTGCTCACCTTTCGCCGTTCGAACTGGAGCGAGAAATTGCGGTGTGTTGCGGCGTCGAGGGCGAGCACGAGCACGCCGCTGGTCGCGACATCGAGGCGATGGACGGTCATGGGGCCGCTGGCGAACGGGTAGAGGGCTTGCACGCGGCTGCGGGCGCAGTCGTCCTTGCCCTCGCCAAGCCCGGGGACGGCGAGCAGGCCCGAGGGCTTGTCGATGACGACGTACCCGCCGGGCACCACCTGGCCGTTCTTCTGCTCCCGTTCGTAGAACTCTTCAAAGATCACGCCTGGCCCGTCGGCGGGCGGGGCGTAGTCCCACCGGGCCACGGGTCCAAATTCGATCGGGTTGGGCACGGGAGATTCCACCGCTGCGACTCTAGACTTGCCCCATGCTGACCACACTCGCCGCGTTTTTAACTGCCCCCGCTCTGGCCCTTCAGCCGGCCGCCTTGACCAACCCCGGTTGGGACAGCACCTGGCCCGAGCTTGAAGCACCCTTCCTGAGCAACCATCGCCAGATCACCCGCCGCGAGGACTTCCTCAAGGCCGGCGAGAGCTACTTCAACCCGGCGGGGAACATGGTGATCTTCCAGGGCGTGCCGGTGCCGCCCGAGGGCGAGGAGCCCGCCGAGCACTACATGATGTACGTGAGCACGCTGGGCGACGAGGGCCCGCTGACGCAGGTCGCGGCGGTCTCGCAGCCGGGGTCGGCCAGCACCTGCGGGTGGTTCCACCCGTTGAAGCCTGACACGTTCTTGCTGGGCACCACGACCGTCCCGCCATCGAGCGAAGAGACCGCCGCGTATCAGCGCGAGTCGAGCAAGTACTCCTGGGACTTCCCGCGGGAGATGGAGATCGTGGTGATGACCGGGCAGGTCGCCGCGGTGATGAGCACCGAGGGCGGGTACAACAGGTTCATGGCCCGGTCCACCGAGCCGCTCTTTGAGCGAGACGGGTACGACGCGGAGAGCTCGTGGTCGCCCGACGGCCGCTTCGTGCTCTACACCCACTGCGAGCCGGGCTCCAACGACGGCGACCTCTGGATCTTCGACACCACCGACGAATCACACACCGAGCTGGTCGCGATGCCCGGGTACGACGGCGGCCCGTTCTTTTCCCCCGACGGCACACGCATCTGCTACCGGTCGGACCGAGGGCAGAACGACCTGCTGCAGGTGTACGTGTCTGACCTCGTGTTCGACGAGGCCGGCAAGGTCACGGCCATCACCAATGAGACACAGCTCACCGAGAACAAGCACGTCAACTGGGCCCCGTTCTTCACGCCCGACGGCGAGTACCTCTTCTACGCCACCAGCGAGCTGGGGCACGCGAATTACGAGGTCTTCGCCGTCTCGTCCAAGGTCGGGCCCGGCGTTCGGCCGCAGCTGCGGATCACGCACGCCCGCGGGTTCGACGGGCTGCCGGTGTTTAACGCCCAGGGCACGAAGATGATGTGGACCGCCCAACGCGGCCCGCAAGCCGAGGGCGAGGGGAAACCCTCGAGCCAGCTCTGGGTCGCGGACTACGACCACGAGGCGTTTGAGGCTGCGTACGCCAAGGCCTGGCGTGAGCTCGAGGCCGAGATGATGCAGGGTGCGTTCAAGAAGAAGAGCCCGTGAGCGGGCCCGCCCGCATTGACCATCGAGGCTGACGCTATCCTTCCCCCATGTCGGCCCTCCCCGAAGATTTCGGGCTCTCGCCCGTCCGCACGCTCGCCCGCGTCGCGGACCCGACGCCCGCCCGCCAGCACCGTCCGTTCTGGTCGTCGTGGTTCGAGACGCTCGCCAGCCATCGACCAATGCTCATGGTCCGCCGACCCGGTGACGACGAGTCTGACCCGACCGCGACGCACGAGTTCATCAGCACCGGCGATGTCCGGATCGGCTGCCGACTCATCCGACCCACCTCGGGCCCGATCCACGCCGGGCTGGTCACCAGCCACGGGTACCACGTCGCCGAGGCGCTCGAGTCGGACGCCCAACGCTGGCAGCCCCTGGCCGACCGAGGCGTCGCGGTGCTCGCGATCCGAGTCCGCGGCTACCCCGGCTCGCGGCGGGACGTCGGCGACCTCACCAAACCAGACCACGCCGGCGGCGGGTGGATCACCCGCGGGCTCGCGGCAAGCTCGCCCGGGCTCGACGGCGACCGGGCCTGGGTCGTCCCCCAGGCTGTCGCGGACGTCGCCAACGCCTGCCGAGCGCTGCGCAACGCCCTGCTCGACCGCACCGAGAACGACCTGCACGGCATCACCCTGGGCGCCACCGCGCCCAAGGGCGCCCCCCACCCGCAGCTTTACCTCCACGGCGAATCACTCGGCGGCGGGCTCGCGATCCTCGCCGCGGCCATGCTCGCCGGCAAGGTCCCCAACGCCGCGCTCATCGACCGCCTCGTGCTCGGGCTGCCCACCTTCGGCGACTGGCCCTGGAGACTCAAGCACGCGAGCCAGATCGGCGGCACCGGCCGCGAGGTCGCCGACCTCATCAACCGGCACCGCAAGATCGAGGACCTCATCCGCGAGCGGGTGCGGCTGGCGGACGCCGTGATCCACGCCGACCGGGTGCGGGCACCCTCGCTGGTGAAGCTCGCCTCGCGGGACGAAATTGTGCCCGCGCCGACGCAGGCCGCGGTGTTCAACTCACTCGGGTGTGACCCCGGGCGACGCTGGCGGTTCATCACCTCCTTCGGGCACCACGACGGCGGGATCGCCAACGCCCGGCGGCACGCGCTCTTCGAGCGGGCCGCGATGGACTTCCTCGACCCGAGCAAAACCCCGGAGCAAGCGATGATCCCGTGGGAGCCGCTGCTCAGCGACGGCGGCCGCACACCCGAGGGCGAGGCTCCCGAGATCAGCCCTCAAGCCCAAGACACCACCGACGAAGACGCCACCGACCAGGATCGTCCCTCGCCCGACCGTCCCTCGCAAGCCAAGGCCACTGCCTCGCTCTTCCCCGATGCCCCTCCGCCAGACAACCGCGACGCGGCGCTGATCGGGGCGTACGAGCGGGCGGGGCGGACGCTTGACAGCCTGCCGTACACGCCCGAGTTTGCGTCCATCTTCGAGGCCGCCCACGCCGCGGGGTTTGCCACAGAGCGCGACACGTTCCATCGGCTGCACAATCTCCGCAAGGCGGGCAAGCTGCCCAGGCTCGGCAAGGCCCCCGACTCGCCCCCCGCGATCGAGCCCGAGGAGGAGGCGGCGTTGGTGGAGCTGGTGACCGAGGCGGCCGGGAGCCTGGGGCAGCGAGATCGGCTGCCGTTCACGCCCGAGTTTGACCTTGTCGCCGAGCGATTCTCCGAGCAGACCGGGCGGGCGCTAACGCCGCACGATCTGTGGCGTTTGATCGCGAAGCTCGCCAAGTGACTCGCTCCCCTAGCATCCACCCCCCCGTTCCGACCCCTCGCACAAGGGCCCCCCGATGACCGAATCCCTCCGCGCCCTCATGACCGGCCTCATCGACTACTCGGGCATCTTCCCGCCCTCGAAGCAGCCGATGGACAAGGCCACCTCCAACTATGCCCGCTACCTGATGGAGCCCAACGTCTTCGCGCTAGGCCGCTTCATCTGCGCGACCTCACGCCTCGAAGAACTCACCACCACCGGCGCCATGGTCATGCCCGGCACCTACGCCACCAGCGGGTACCAGGAGATGATCGACGCGGCGGACCCCTGGTCCGTCTCCGCGGTCATCGACGGCGACCTGGAGGCCTGCCTCGACAAGATTGACCTGTTCAACGAGCACCACTCCCACGCCGACCACGGGCGGGCCAGGGTCGACGCGATCGAGATGAGGGTGAGCACGCCGAGCGAGATCGACGACGCGATCGACATCATCCCCGACGATCTCTCGGTCGCGTTCGAGTTCCCGCTCCAGGTCGTGAACGACGGCGACGCCCGCGGGTACATCGCCGCGCTGGCGGGCAACGCCGCGACCGCGAAGATCCGGTGCGGCGGGCTCACGCCAGACGTGATCCCCGAGACGGCAAAGGTCGCGGAGTTCATCGTCGCGTGCGCCCAGGCGGGCGTGCCCTTCAAGGCGACCGCCGGGCTGCACCACCCGGTGCGGGCGCACCGCCCGCTGACGTATGAAGAGGGCTGCCCGACGGGCACGATGCACGGGTTCATGAACGTCTTCCTGGGCGCCTGCCTGCACCACGCCAAGGCGATCGACGCGGCCCAGCTTCTCGAGTGCCTCAACGAGACGGACGCGAAAGCGTTCACGTTCACCGACGCCGGGGCCGCGTGGCGAGGGCATGAAATCGAGACCGGCAAGGTCATCCGAGCCCGCGAGACCTTCTGCGTGAGCTACGGCTCGTGCTCGTTCGAGGAACCGTTCGACGACCTGAAAGAGCTCGGGCTTCTCTGATACTTCCCCCGTCCCCGCATCGCTCACCCACTCCGGCGACCAGCCCGACTTGCTCTCGCCCGGCCATTCTGACCACCTCAAAGGATTCCCATGCCGCACGCGATCGACGACACCCACAACCCGGACCTCCGATCCTGGATCGAGTCCGCCAACTCTCCCGACACTGATTTTCCGGTGCAGAACCTGCCGCTGTGCTGCCGGCTCGTGCAAGAGGAGATCGACGGCGAGACCGAGGTCTTCTCCTCGCCCTGCGTGCGGGTGGGCGACGTGCTGATCGATCTGAACCTGCTCGCGGCGTCTGGCATTACCGACGAGAACGACGACGACTGGGACGAGGTGCTCTACGGCGACGTCTTCGAGACCGAGGGCGGGCTGTGGGCCCGCGTGCGGCCCAAGCTGCAGGCCCTGCTGCTCAAGGGCGAGGGAGCGCTGCGCGACTCGGAGTTCCGCGACCAGATCGTGGTGCCCGCGGGCGAGCAGACGCTGATCGTGCCGGCCCAGGTCGAGGACTACACCGACTTCTACGCGAGCCTGTTCCATGCGACCAACGTCGGGAGCATGTTCCGCCCGGACAACCCGCTGCTGCCCAACTACAAGCACATCCCGATCGCCTACCACGGCCGGGCCTCAACGGTCGTCCCCTCGGGCACGCCGGTGCGGAGGCCCGTCGGGCAGACGATGCCCGCCGAGGGCGCGAGCCAGCCGAACTTTGGGCCCTGCAAGCTGCTCGACTATGAGTTGGAGGTCGGCTTCGTCGTCGGCCGCGGCAGCGACCACGGCGAGCCGATCGACATCACCGACGCCGAGGACCACATCCTCGGGCTCTGCCTGGTCAACGACTGGTCGGCCCGCGACATGCAGAAGTGGGAGTATCAACCGCTCGGCCCGTTCCTGGCCAAGAGCTTCGCGACGACCGTGAGCCCCTACATCGTGACGCTCGATGCGCTCGCCCCGTTCCGCAACCCGGCCTACGCCCGCCCCGAGACCGACCCCACCCCGCTGCCCTATCTGATGAGCGACGCGAACACCGAGGCCGGCGGCATCGACATCACGCTCGAGGTCTGGATCGCGAGTGCCAAGATGCGCGAGCAGAAGATGGAGCCCGTGCGGCTGTCCAAGGGCTCGTTCAAGGACATGTACTGGACCATCGCCCAGATGCTCACCCACCACGCCAGCAACGGCTGCCTCATGCAGCCGGGCGACCTGCTCGCCTCGGGCACCGTTTCGGGCACCACCCGCGACGAACGCGGCTCGATGCTCGAGCTCACGTGGGACGGCGACCCGTTCGCCACACCGCCCGTGATCGTGCCCGGCACGCAGCGGACGCCGATCACGCTGCCGACCGGGGAGGAACGCAAGTTCCTGGCCGACGGCGACGAGGTGATCCTCAAGGGGTACTGCGAGCGCGAGGGCTTCCGACGCATCGGGTTCGGCGAGTGCCGCGGCATCGTCGAGCCGGCCCGCAAGGTCTGACCGCGCCCCCCACCGCGTTCACCCAATAAGAAAGCCCAGCCATCGTGGCTGGGCTTTCTTTTTCCATGGGTTGCGGGCGTGGACCGGTCACTCACTCGGGCATGACGGTGACGCTCTCGGGCTTGACGATGCGGAGCCTCGAGGCCGGGTTCAGCTCGATGCTTCCCCGGACACCGATGACCTGGCCGACGTAGCGGCCCGCGTCCAGCTCGCCACCCTCGGGCAGGTACCCCAGCGTGCGTGGGCCGTTGAGCGGGTCGTTCTCGACGAGGCGGTACATCTTGGGCAGCCGCTTGCCGTCGTACACACGGCTGACAAGCACACGCCCGACGTAATCGAACGCCTGGCCGGATTGCCAGTTCTCTACGAGCTCGGCGTTGCGGTCGCGGGTGTCCTTGGTGTCGGCCAGGAACGCGTTGAGCTCAAGACGGGCGTCGCGGGTGTCCATGCGGATCTTGAGCCAGTCGATGCGAGATTGCAACGACCGCTCGACGCTGGCCCCGTCGGTCGAGACGAGCGCCTCGATCGCCCGCTGATACTCCGCGAGCAGTTCTTCGAGCGCGGTGTCGAGCTCCTCACGCGGCAGCTGGCGGGCCTCCTCGAACGCGTCCTCGAGTTCGACCAGACGGGCCGGCTTAATGCCGTACTCGTCGGCGTACGCGTCGGCGTCGGGCTCGGTCACGGTGCCGACGTCAGCCTGCTCGATCAGGTCCGGGTTGCTCGGGCCTGATGCGGGGTCCGTTGCGGGGGGCGTCGCCGGGTCGGTCGGCACCGCCTCGCCGGTCGGCAGCGTCGTGTTGATCGGGTTGAGCAGCTCGGTGTTGACGTCGGCCGGCGTCTGGCCGCCCGGGGCATCATTGCCAGCGGGCGGGGTCTGAGCGGGCTCGGTCGCCGGGCTGTCCGTCTCGGTGGGCTCGGCCTTGGCCCCGGTCGCAACTAGGTGCGCCTGGATCTGGGCTTCGGTCGCGTCGGTCAGCGCCTCTTTGCGGATGTATCCGTGGGGGAGGGCGTTGATGGCGTTGCCGAAGACGGGCTTGACGGCGTACGCGGTCACGTCGCCGTCGGTGTTGGTCTCGCGGCCCATGACCTCGAACTCGGTGCCCGCGGGCAGCGCCGTGCGGTAGACCGAACGCCAGCTGCCCGAGAGCCCCATGAGCTTGCTGGGGGCGCGGAGCTGGCTCGCCACGGTCAGCGCGACGCGGTCGTTGCCCAGGTCCCGGGCCTCGCTGGCCGGAACGAAGGGGAAGACGCCGGCCGGGTAGATGACTCGGGCCCACTGGTCGCTCTCGCCGTCGATCCGGAGGACGGAGCCCGCCGCGAGATCGGCCACGGCGTAGAACCGGGCCAGGTCGCCGCAGTGCAGCGAGGCCGCGGGCGTCGTCACGGAGACCCATCGCGGGGTCACGTCCTGAATCTCCGCCGCATTCTGGGCCATCAGCACCGAACCCGAAAGAAGCATCATCCCCGCTGCAAGCCGCTGAATCATTGTCGTTTCCTTCCAAATGCACGTATCGCGCCGAGCCTCCGGCTCAGCCCGACAGTCTAAGCCCCCGGCGCAATCTCGGCACCCCGCGCCACAATCTTCCCACGGGTTCCCCCCACTTGAGCCGATCCCCGACCCATTTTCACACCCCCATAGCACCCACGCACGCTGCACCCGAACTACGCTTGGGGTCCATGAACACCTCACGAAATGATCTGTTGCGCCCCTGCACCCCTCCATCGATCCCGGCCCGCCTCGCGGCGGCGTCGGCGCTTGTAACCGTCTGTCTCGTAACCGCATCCGGCTGCGGGCCCGGTCCCATCGAGCAACGCTCCGAGCAGGCCCTACAGCGATCGCTCATCGATTCCTTGCAGCGGCAGATCGCCCAGGCCGAGCAGAACCGGGCCCCCCAGACCGCCACGCGGGGCGAAGACCGCTCGGGCGACCTGCAGATCAGGCCCGAGCACCTCGAGCAGATCCAGAAGGACTACTCGGTCGAGGGGTACCTGCGAAAGCTCAAGGCCGCCGCCGAAGCGGAGGATTCCGCGGATGGCACCGATCCCTTCGATGAGATCTTCGGCACCAACCTCTACGGCCAACCCCAGCGTGCGGTCGGCGTCAGCCTCGAGCGGGTGATCGCTAAATCGCTCGAGCACAACCTGGACGTGCAGATCGCCCGGTTCGGGCCCGCGATCTCTGAGGCCCAGCTCGTGGCCGCCGAGGCCGAGTTCGACTGGACCTTCTCGACGGGCGTGACCTGGGACGACAACGACACGCCGCAGGTCGGCCCGGGGTTCCTCGCGCTCGACGCGGTCCGCTCTGCCGACCAGTCTGTCGCGTGGACCGCAGGTCTGGATCGTCAGCTCGAAACCGGCGGCTCGATCGGGGTCTCGCAGGCGCTGACCTATCGCGACGAACGGGCCTCGGCGTTCGGCACCGTCGGCTCGCCGAACCCGGCCTCGAACCTCGCCTACACGCTCGACTACACCCAGCCGCTGCTCCGCGGGTTCGGCTCCGACTCGGCGCTCGCCCAGGTTCGGCTCAACCGCAACGCCGAGCGGCGCGAGATCTCCAATCTCCGCTCCACACTCATCGGCACCCTCACCGGCGTCGAGAACGCCTACTGGGAACTCGTTACCGCGTACCGAGAGCTGATCATCCAGCACACCCTGCTGCAACGCGGCATCCAGACCCGCGACGACATCATCGCCCGCCGCGTCCAGGACGCCCGCCAGGCGCAGGTCGCCGACGCGGTCGCCCGGGTCGAGCGGCGTCGCGGCGACCTCATGCAGGCCCAGACCACGCTCCGCCGCGCCTCGGATCGGCTCAAGGCCCTAATCAACGACCCCGCCGTCCCCGTCGGCTCTGAGGTTCAGCTGCTGCCCGTGGACTCGCCGCTCGATCAGCCCGTGGAGTTCAGCCTTGTGGACAGCCTGACGACCGCGGCTGAGCGTCGCCCCGAGCTTGAGAGCGCGCTGCTGGATATCGACGACACCTCGATCCGCCAGCAGCTGTCCCGCAACGCCCGCCGCCCGAGGCTCGACCTCCAGGCCCAGCTGCAGATGCTCGATCTGCAGGGCAACGCCGGCGACGCCTACGACCAGAACTTCGAGGGCGAGTTCATCGACTCGTTCCTGCTCGGGTTCACCTTCGAGCAGCCGCTGGGCAACCGGGCCGGCGAAGCCGGCTACCGCCAGCGCCGGCTCGAGCGGATGCGGTCCGTCGTGGAATACCGCAACACGCTACAGACGATCGTTCTGGAGGTCAAAGAGTCGCTCGACAGCCTGGCGACCAACGCACGGCTCATCGAGCAGGCCCGCCTCTCACGCATCGCCCAGGGCGAGGCGCTGCGGACGCTGCAGGTCGAGAAGCGGCTGACCGACGCGGGGTACACCGTCGAACGGCTCAACCTGGAGCTCAACCGGCAAGAGTCGCTCGCCAGCGCCGAGCGGGCCGAGACCGCGGCGTTGATCAACTACAACCGCTCGATGGCCGACCTGCACGCCGCGACGGGCACGACGCTCGAACGCAACCGGATCGACTTCGTCGTGCCCGACGCCAACCAGCTCGAGCCGGGGCAGTCGCCGCTCGAGTTTGAGCCGGGCGAGAGCCCTCAGAACTGACGGACCGTACCCGTGGCCGACCTCATCCCTGATCCCCCCACTCCCGATCCCGAGTCCATCGCCGAGGCCGTCCGCCGACTCGGGCGTGGTGAGCCCGTCGCCTTTCCGACCGAGACGGTCTACGGGCTCGGGGCCGATGCGACAGACGCGAAGGCGGTCGCGCGGGTGTTTGAGATCAAGGGCCGCCCGAGCACCAACCCGCTGATCGTGCACGTCACCGGGCCCGAGATGGCCCGGCGGGTGGTCGCCGAGTGGAGCGATGACGCGGGCAAGCTCGCCGACGAGTTCTGGCCCGGCCCGCTGAGCCTCGTGCTCCCAAAGAACGACACCGTGCCGGACATCGTGACCGCGGGCGGGCCGACCGTCGCCGTGCGCGCGCCGCGGCATCCGGCCGCGCTGGCGCTGCTCGAGGCCTTCGGCAAGCCGCTCGTCGGGCCCAGCGCCAACCCCTCCGGGGCGGTCAGCCCCACGACCGCGGCCCACGTCCGCGCGTCGTGGACCGAAGCCGAGGTCTACGTCATCGACGGCGGCCCGTGCACCATCGGCATCGAGTCCACCGTGCTCGGGCTGCACACGGCTGCTCCTCACCCCCCCGCCATCCTGCGCCCGGGCGCGATCTCCGCGGCTCAGCTCGGCACGTGCCTCGGGCGAGAGGTCTCGCCGTTTGACGCGACCGCGAACCTCGGCTCTCCGGTCGCATCGCCGGGCCTGCGGCATGCGCACTACAAGCCGCGCGCCCCGGTCGTGGTGAACCCGGCGGATTCGGTCGATCGCGAGGCGGTGCTGGTGCTGCCCCCCGAGCCGTTGGCCGCCGCGGCCTCGCTCTACGCCATGCTCCGCCGGGCCGACGAGCACGGCCCCTCACGGATCGTGGTCCGCTACGACGAGCACGCGATCGGCACCGACCCTCTCTGGGACGCGATCTTCGACCGTCTGCGGCGGGCCTCGGCCTCATCTTGAAGGCCTATCGTGCCGATCTGACTCTTTTCCCACAGTGACCGCCCCCCCCCCAGCCCCAGGGCCCCACGCCCCAACGCCGCCCCCGGAGAACCGTTCATGCCCAGCAAGCTCGCGATCGCCCTAGCCCCCGGCGACGGGATCGGACCCGAGATCATGGACGCGGTCCTGCACGTCTTCGGCGCGGCCGGCGTGCTCGACCAGGTCGAGTTTGTGGACGCGCCGATGGGCGCGACCGAGTTTGCCAAGGGCAACACGACCGGCATCGCCGACTCGGCGACCGAGGCCCTCGAGGGCACCGGCCTGCTCTTCAAGGGCCCGATGGGCACGCCGATCGGCGGCGGAGGCAAGTCGATCAACGTCACCCTCCGCAAGACCTTCGGCGCCTACGCCAACCTCCGCGAGTTCCAGTCGCTCCCCGGCGTCGAGACCGTCTTTTCCCGCGCCGGCGTCCCCGTCGACTTCTTCGTCGTCCGCGAGAACGTCGAGGACACCTACGGCGGCGTCGAGCACCGCCTCAGCCCGGACGTGACCGCCGGCATGCGGATCATCACCGCGCCCGGGTGCGACCAGATCCACACCTTCGCCTTCGAGACCGCCAAGCGGCTTGGCCTCAAGACCGTGACGTGCGGGCACAAGGCCAACATCATGAAGATGACCGACGGGCTCTTCCTCGACCGCTTCCGGTTCGTCGCAAAGGACTTCCCGGACATCGAGGCCAACGACGTCATCATCGATGCGCTGTGCATGAACCTCGTGCTCCGCCCCGACAAGTTCGAGATGGTCGTGCTGCCCAACCTGCAGGGCGACATCGTCAGCGACCTCGCGGCGGGCCTCGTCGGCGGGCTCGGCTTCGCGCCCAGCGCCAACATCGGCGACCGCGTCTCGATCTTTGAAGCGGTCCACGGCACCGCGCCCGACATCGCCGGCAAGGACCTGGCCAACCCGACCTCGCTGCTGCTCTCCGGGCTCATCATGCTGCGGCACATCGGGCTCGTCAAGCAGGCCGCCGCGATCAACAACGCCCTGCTCGTCACCCTCGAATCCGGCATCCACACCGGCGACGTCAAGGGCGACAAGGACCCGGTCGGCACCAAGGCCTTCGCCAAGGCGATCGCGGCGAACCTGGGCAAGGCCCCGACGACCGTCGCCGCCAAGCCGGGCAGCGACCTGGACACCACGAGCTTCACGCCCGCCGAGCGGCCGAAGGTGAACCAGATGATGCGCACCTTCACGCGGGTGCAGAGCTGCACCGTGGGCGCGGACGTGTTTATTGAATCGACCGAGGGCGTGCTGGAGCTGGCCCAGCGGATGCAGCGGCTGTGCGCGTCCACGCCGTTTGAGCTGACGATGATCTCGAACCGGGGCAGTCAGATCTGGCCCACCGGGAGCGTCTACACCGAGCTGGTGGACTGCTCGCGTTGCCGCTTCGAGCTGCGCGACAAGGCCCAGGCCGGCCGCATCGGGCAGGGCCCGACGGTGCACCTGCTGGCCAAGATCGCCGAGCGGTACGAGATCAACGCGTTCTACCCGCTCAGCGAGTACGACGGCGAACGCGGGTTTTCGCTGGCGCAGGGGCAGTGAACTAGGCATCAGGGATCGGGCATCAGGCAACAGGGACGAGCCCCTCACCTAAGTTCGAGGATTCGGTTCACATCGCGCTTGCTCACTCGACCGGGTCCCCCGTCTTGCGACGGGGGCTCGTTGAGGACAACACGCGATCTGCGCTAGGCGCTCATGCAATCGAGTGCCGCGAACGAAAGTCGTCCTTCCGATCACTTGAATCTCGCTCTGCCGCCCCTAGTCTCTCTTGAGACCCCTTGTGCGCAGCGGCCGTCATGCTGCGCCACTCCACCGGGGTCGGTTCGTTGTGTGGCTCACTTGGCTGCGTGGCGCTTCGGCCCCACCAACTCCCGAAGGGAGCACCCATGCTGACCGTCACCGACGACGCCAAGAGCCACCTCGCCGAGATCATTACCAACAACGAGCTGTCCGAAGATGCCTCGATCCGTCTCGTGACCGGGCCCAACGGCATCGGGCTCGCCCCCGACGCGCCCAAGCCCGAGGACGACACCTACGAGCACGCCG
The DNA here is from genome assembly GCA_047620485.1 of Phycisphaerales bacterium. Classification (GTDB taxonomy): domain Bacteria; phylum Planctomycetota; class Phycisphaerae; order Phycisphaerales; family UBA1924; genus JBLHKT01. The sequence goes on from JBLHKT010000012.1 coordinate 33,048, forward strand.
GTCGCACCGTCCTCGTTGTTGATCCCGCCCTCAGCGCCCAGCTCGACGACAAGACCATGTCGATCGAGAAGTCCGAGGCCGGCGAGAAGCTCAGCATCGGCTAAGCGACCTAGGTACCCCAGCCCGAGCCGGCACGCCCCCGTAACGAGCCAACGCCGCGGGGGTATGCTGGCGGCATGAAGACGACCGCCAATCCCCTCGCGTTGCTGTTCGTGGCCCTGCTCTCGCTCGGCGGGTGCGCCCAGAACACCCTCGTCACGACCGCGACACCCGCGTTCAACGGCACCAACCTCGAAGGCTGGTGGGGCGAGAGCACGACCGACCCGCGGACCTATATCGACCTGCCCGCCGACGAGCTGGCCGCCCGCATGGACGCGAGCCAGGCCGACATCCACGAGCACTGGAGCGTCGAGGTGAACGACGGCATCCCCGAACTCGTCAACGACGGTGGCGGGCTCTACCTCACCACCAACGAGTTCTACAAAGACTTCGAGCTCTCGCTCGAATACAGGACCGTCGCCGGGGCGGACTCGGGCGTGTATCTCCGCGGCGTGCCGCAGGTGCAGATCTGGGACACCACCGAGGCGGGCGGCAAGTGGAACATCGGGGCCAACAAGGGCTCGGGCGGGCTCTGGAACAACTCGGCCGATGACCAGGGCGGCTCGGGCAAGGACCCGCTGGTCCACGCCGACAAGCCCTTCGGCGAGTGGAACACCCTCCGCGTGCGCCTGGAGGGCGAGGTCGTCTCCGTCTGGCTCAACGATCAGCTCGTGGTGGATCAGGCGAGGCTCGAGAACTACTACGACCGCGCCCGGCCGGTGCCGAGCCGCGGCCCGATCCAGCTCCAGACGCACGGCGGGGAGATCCGGTGGCGCAAAGTCCGGGTTCGGGAACTGAACGCTTAGGGATGCCCCCTCGAGCCTTCCGTCGGTGTTCCCGAGTTTCTGCTCCGATCGGGGCAAATCTGTACCCGGATGTTTCATCCGGGTGGCACACGCCCCGTTCGTGCGCATATTGAGGCACACCAACTTGGCTATTCAGCCTCGACCGTTGTCGGGCGCTGGGGGGCTGGGCACTCTGGAGTCCTCCGCATGCGCCATCTGTCTGTCCTTGCCCTCGCGCTCGTCGCGTCCCACGCCGCCGCCGACACCACCACGTGGCTGACCATCAACAACGGCAGCACCACGGTCTCCAGTTCCGAGTCCGAGCTCACCAGCGCCTTCTCGCAGTCGGGGGCCGGCTGGACCACGGAGTCGCTCTCCCGCGGGCTCGCGAAGAACGGCGTGCTCGGCTCGCTCTCGCGGGTCAACTTCTCCGAGATCCACAACTGGAACCAGCCGCAGACGGTCGCCGCGACGTCTCAGGTGACCTACACCAACCGAATCACGTTCAGCTCCGCCGACCTCGCATTGGGTACCAGCATGCGGGTCGTGATCGACCTGGGGCTCCACGGCGAGAACTTCATGTTCGCCGAGAGCTGGGGCAGCGCCCAGGGCACGGCCGACGCGAATCTCTATGTGAACGTCCGCAACCCCACCGGGACCTCGTACGACCGGAGCCTCCGCCAGGTCCTCAACAGCAGCGGGTCGATGAGCAGCGAGGAGAGCGGCACCTTCATCGCCGTGGTCGCCAACGGCTCCACGATCGATTTGACGGTGCGGTTGCGCACCAGCGCGGCGCTGAGCAACTCGTCGCTCAATTCCACAGGCTGGGTCGGGCCCGGGTCGGGCTCGATCGTCAGCGACTTCGGCAACACCGGCGGCGTCAGCGGGATCACGTTCGCCACCACCAGCGGGCAGGCCATCACCGGGTCGTACACAGCCCTGGACGGCGGCTTCGATCTCTACACCGTGCCGAGCCCGGCCTCGGGCCTGCTGCTCGGGGGCGGGGCGTTGCTCGCCTTCCGTCGGCGTCGGGGCTAACGACCGCGGCCGGTTCCCGGACGGCGTGTCGGAGGGCTCGAGCGCCGGGCGCCCCTCACGCGGTCCGTCTGTCCGGCGCAGGGGTAGGAGTTGCCCCCTCCAAGGCGGAAGAATCGGAGAAATCGCTCGACTTCGATCGATTCTCGATTACCATTTAGGCGTGAGACGGGCCAATCGGTCCCGCTCACGGGGCCGCGGTGGGCCTTCGTGATTAGTTCGGACTTTGACAGGAAAAAGACACCATGAAGCGGATGTTGACCAGGATCGTGCTCGGACTCGTGTGTGCTGGCGTTGCCAGCGCCAGCCAGGCCAGCGGCACACCCATCAGGGTCTTCATCTTCGCCGGGCAGTCCAACATGACCGGCGAGTTCGGGATGGATGAGCTCGATTTCATGGGGTACGACTTGGCGCTGCCCCAGGCCGACATCCCCGGCGACTACTGGCTCGCCGGTGCGACCCGCCCGGGGGGCTGGGGCCCGCTCGAGCCCCACGACGAGGTGACCTTCACGTCGTACAGCTCCGAGCTCTCGTTCATGCGGCTCGTGAAGGACGGGGATCCGGGGACCCAGTACGCGTCGCTGAAGCTGAGCCGCGGCGGGGCGAACCTGGCCGACCGCTGGGCCCCGCACAACAACGACATCTACCAGGCCGCTCGGGCCTACGGGCTCGACGCGATCCAGCGGCTCACCGACATGGGCTACGAGCCCGAGGTGGTCGGGCTGATCTGGATCCACGGCGACGGCGACCTGTTCGTCCAATCACACGCCGAGTCGTACGCGGCGAACCTCGACGAGCTCGTCACCGCCTTCCGCGCCGACTTCGCCGCTCCCAACATGATGGCGATCGTCAGCCAGCTGCACATCGACCAGCGGAACGGCAACTCGCTCGTCCCCATCGAGCGGCAGCAGAAGATCGACTTCGTGAACGCCGACTCGAACGCGGTGCTCATCAACAACGACGACCTGGCCTTCCGAGATTTCTTCGTTCACCTGGACGGCACCAGCCGCCTGATCCTCGGGCAGCGGATGGCCGACGCCTACCTCGCCTCGCTCCCCCCGCCCTGCGACGCGGACCTCACGGGCGACGGCGTGCTCGACAACGGCGATCTGATCGCGTTCGTCGGGCTCTTCCTCGCCATGGACCCATCAATCGACCTGAACGCCGACGGATTCATTGACAACGGCGACATCATCGCCTTCGTCACGCTCTTCCTCGCCGGCTGCTGATCGACTCGGCTCACCCCGCCGATCGGACCATGAACTCGCCGCCGGCCGAGCCGACACGCTCACGGAACAGATCGAACAGCGGGCGATTGATCGCCTCGGGCTCGGTAAACCGGCACCCGGTTTCAAACTTGAGCAGACCGACCCGGCGGACCCGCATCACCTCGACCTGGGCCATGAACCGCCCGTTGGGCGACCACAGCTCGACCGCGGTCACGTCGCCCCGACCGCCCCATCGCCCCCGCGACCGGACCGCGAACCCGCTCGCTGAGATGTCCACGAGCTTGCCCTTGTCGCACCGAACCATCGAGGGATCGAAGCGCGGCTTGGCCCGGTGATCGTCCTCAGCGCTCGAGAGCTGGCTGATCCGATCTATGGTCGCGTTGTAGTCCATCGCACTCAGAATCGGGTCTACGGGCCCGCCTGACCAATAAGAGCCTCGCCCCGGACTCATCAATCGACGATCCGTGCCATCTGTGCCGCCCAGTGCAGATCGGCAAGGTGTTCTCGGAACCCGCGTCTGGCCTCAAATCATGGAGTAGGCTTGCCCATGAGCCCCCACGAGCCCGAGCACCCGTTCCCGGACCGTCCCATCCATCTCCCGATGAGCGGGCCGCCCCCGACCGACAAGATCCCCGAGGCGGTCTTTACGAGCATGGGCGAGGAGAACATCATGGCGTTCGCCAAGGCGTTCTACCGCAGGCTGCACGCCTCGCCCGTCGCGGCGCTGTTCCCCAAGAGCGAGGCCGTGATGGACAAGGCCTCCGAAAAAACGGGGGCCCTGTTCGTCTTCCTGTTCGGCGGGCCACACCTCTACCAACAACAGCACGGCTCACCCCGGATGCGCATGCGCCACATGCCCTTCCAGATCGGCCCCAAGGCCCGCGACGAGTGGATGCGGTGCCTGATCGAGACGCTCGAGGAAGCGCCGCAGCAGTTCGCGATGCCCGCTGAGCACGTCCCCGCGATCATCACCTTCTTCGAGGCGTTCAGCGGGTGGATGGTCAACGCCCAAGACGACGTGTTCTGAGTCCCCTCGCCCCACACACACCCGACACCCGCGACACCCGAAGGATTCGACCATGAAGAACACCGCCATGACGATTAGCACGATGGCACGGGGCGCGGTTGCGATCTTGTGCGGCGCCCTGCTCGCGGTGCCCCTCGGCTGCCGCTCAGCCGCAAAGCCCGACGCGGGGCACACCACCCAGGCCCACCCCGCCCCCGATCCGACCGGCTCGATCGCCCTCGCGATCGACGCGTGGCACGAGGCCGCGGGCCGGGCGGACTTCGACGCGTACTTCGGCGGCCTGACCCACGACGCGGTCTTCATGGGCACCGACGCGACCGAACGCTGGACCCGCCCCGAGTTCGAGGCGTTCGCCCGGCCTTACTTCGACGACGGGAGCGGCTGGCTCTACGAGCCCATCGACCGCAAGATCATGACCGCGCCAGACGGCAAGGCCGCGTGGTTCGACGAGCGATTGGCCAACGCCGGGCTCGGCGAATGCCGCGGCACCGGCGTCGTCCAACTCGGCCCCGACGGGAACTGGCGGATCGCCCACTACTCGCTGACCATCCCGATCCCCAACGCGATCGCTCGCGACGTCGCGGGCCAGATCCAAGCGCTCACCGCCGAGCCGGCAGCCGACGCTCAGGCCCCATCGCCCTGAACCAGACTCCCCGGTCCCGGGGTTTGTTCCAACCCCAGGACCGTTCCTGAACGCAGATTCTTTTCAACCAGCTTAAAATGAGAATAAGCAGTGACGGGTTGGGCCCGACGGCGCATCCATACTGGAGAATCCCAGGGTCTCTGGGAAGCCCCCCCGCCCCCTCCCATCACCCAGAATCACCCGATCGGGCCCGTTTCATCGCTCGACACAGGAGACTCGCCATGCCCCCCACCCGACGCGGCGCCGCCACCGCCGATCTCAAACTCTGGCTCGCCTGCGGGTTCGCGGGCCTGGCCATCGCAGCGGTCGCCTGGCAGGCGTGGCCCTCGGGCCGCTCCAAGCCCAAGAGCGACGGCCCCAACCTCCTCGCGGCGACCCCGACCGATGAGTCGGGCAACATCGTCGAAACGAACTACCGCCCGGCCCGCTCAAGCTCTCAGCGTAAATCGGTCCTCGCCGACCTGGGCTCCGAAGTCCAGACGCTCGCCGCGTCCATCCCCGCAGCGAGCCTCAAGGGCCCGGTCGATGGCCTGGCTAGCTCGACCGAGGCGGTGCTCGCAACGCTGTTGGACGTGAGCGAGGAATCGATCAACGACATGTTCGCCGCGATGGGCGGGAGCACGACGGACGACGAAGGCAACCCCAACGACAACTCGATGCTCGTGAAATTCATCAAGGGGATGTTCGCCGAGGGCGAGCTGGACCTGAGCCGCATGGTCGTTCGCCCCAAGCCCGACGAGGAGCCGATGGACAACACCGGCGGGCCGAGGCGCGTCAGCCGGGACGCGTCGGAGCGTGAGGCGGCGACCGGGGGCGGGCCGAGCGAGAACCGACGGGTCTCCGCGATCCGCCTGATCGGGCCGTACGACGGGCTCGGAGCGATCGCCGAGAAGCAGCGGCCCATCGAGGTCCGCGTGCCTTACAAACCCAGGGACGGGGAGGGCGAGCGGGTGCTCGCGCTCGACCTGCTCTACAACCCCGGCTCGCAAACATGGCAGATGGCTGAGATGCGATTCGAGCAACTCATGGTGGAGGACGACGGATGAAGCACGACACGAAAACAACCGGATTCACGCTCATCGAGCTGATGGTCAGCATCGGCATCATCGCCCTGCTCATCGCGATCCTGCTGCCCGCCCTGGGCAAGGCCAACACGAGCGCCAAGCGGACCAAGGCGATGGCCAACCTCCGCTCCACCGCCCTGCAGTTCGACGCGTCGGCCAGCGACGAGGGGCACTACCCCTTCCGCGCCCCCGGCGAGAAGCCCCCCGGCATGGAGGACAACGACCGTCTCCCCAACGACGCGCTGATCGTGCAGTGGTGGCCCGGCGACGCGATCATCGCGACCTCCAACCACTTCGAGCACGAGAAGATGTGGCCCTCCATCCTCGTGCCCGAGATCTCTGAATGGCCGACCTACTACGAGAACTGGATCTCGCCGGGCATGCCCACCGAGGTGCCCGACCCCGACGAGATGTTCAACGGGCCCCACGAGGACTTCGACGCGGGCAAACTGATCTCCATCCGGTACTCCAACAGCTTCGTCGCCCGCCCCGAGACCTGGAACGCCGCCGAACGCGGCAGCATCGATCGGCTCGGATCGCTCCGTCCCGTCTCGCCCCACGAGGTCACCTTCACCTCCTCCAAGGTCATGCTCTGGGACGCGCACCTGGCCTTCCTCGGCGCCGACATGCCCGAGCACCGCGACGGGCACTTCGATGCCGACACGCCCATGGCCTTCGCCGACGGGCACGTGGACTCCAAGAACCCGCTCGAGGCCACGGCCCCGGCGGACAACCCTCTCAACGACGAATGGGAAGAGAAAACGCTCAGCGACACCGAGGACGGCGTGCACGGCCGAGACTACTAGAAAAACAGGCTTCAGGTCAAACCGAAACGGAGCCCGAAACGCCAGCAACGGGACGGGCCTCCCTTCAACCAGCCCCGAGCGCAAGCGAGGGGTTTCTTTCTTTGAACCCATCGAGCGTCCGTCACACCCGCGACCCGTCCTGGTTGATCACGCCCCGCCGCTTCATGCTGCGTGACAACACCACGAACGCGACGGCCCCGCCCAGCGTGAGCCCCAGCGACAGCACAAACACCCACACCCCCGCGCCCGGCTCGACCCGCTCGAGCCCCTCGTAGATCGCGACGCCGCTGAGCCAGCAGATCAGCCCCCGAAGCCCGGTCAGCGTCACGTGCACGCCCATGTACCGCGTCGTCTGCTCGGGCGGGGCAAAGTCCAGGTGAGCAAGAGTCCACCCGAGTGCCCCGCCTGCGAAGCCAAAGCCGCGCACCAACGCGAACACCAGCAACACCGGGTACGAGCCCAGCCCGATCCCGGCAATCAGCAGCGAGAGCGACGCGACAAACACCCACGAGTGGATCGCCCGATAGCTCACGGCGTGCTTGGCGTCGAGCCGGCGAGACCAGAACGGGATCGCGAAGGGCATCACCCCGATCGAGAGGATCGACGTCACCAGCAGGCTCTGCAGGTAGTCCGTCTCAAACCGTTCACGCAGCACGATCGGCAGCAGCGCCATCGACATGATGTTGCCCACACCCAGCAGCATCTGGGCGCTCATGTACCGGTCAAAGTCCTTGTCATCACGCAGCACCTGGAGCAGCTTGGCCGGGTTAAAACTCGGGGCGTGGTAAGCGTGCGTGCTCTGCTCCGAATCGATCAGGGCCTTGTGCTCGCGGACCCGGACCTGCCGCCAGTTCTGCAGCCCCACAACCCCCAGCACGCACCCCACGGGCACCGCGACCCGCAGCGTCAGCTCGCTCAGGTTCATCAAATACCCCAGCAGCAGCGTCAGCCCCGTCAGCAGCAGCGTGAGCACCATCGCGAACCGCCCCGTGATCTGGGCCCGCGAGCCGTCGGGGTAGTTCTGCCGCCAGATCGTGGACCGCAGCGTCAGGATGCCCGACCAGCACAGCCGGGCCCCCAGCGCCGCCGCCCCGGTCAGGATCAACCCCAGCTCGTTCCGCGGCGCCACACCGATCAGCAGCACCACCACCAGCATCACCGCCATGATCCGGGTCAGCGATTCGACCTTGTGCCGCCCGTGCGCCAGCCGCACCCACACGAAGCTCGACAGATTCGCCAGCGCCGGGGCGACAGCGATAAACGCCGTCATCGTGTTGAGCAGCCCGTCGTTGACCTTGCCCTCAAACCCCAGCCGCACCAGCACCGAGAGCACCGAGCCCTCGAACAGCACAAGCACAAACGGCAGAAACAAGGCCGCGGTGAGCTCGCGCTTGTAGTTCTGCCGCGCCATCGGAGGCACACGCCGCGGATCAAACGGTGCCAGCGGGCCGTACCACACCCAGCCGCCCGCGGTGAGGGGGGCGGGCTCGTCTGGGCCGGTGCTGAACGGTTGTGCCGGGGGCACGGGGGGAGATGGGGGGAAGGGGGGCCCCGAGCTGGGCGGCGGTGAGCCGTGCGGAGGTGGCACAAGACAGCATTGGCGCGCCGACACCCAAAGACCAGCCCGGCACGCCCCCCCACGCCCCGCCCTCACCCCAAAGCACACCCCAACGCCGCGCGTAACCCACGCTCAACCGGCATAGGATCTCACCCATCCTTTCTACTTACCCCGCAGGCCCCCTCCGCAACCCACCCCCACACACATGACCACCGACGACCTCCAAATCCGCAACTTCTCCATCATCGCCCACATCGACCATGGCAAGTCCACCCTCGCCGATCGGCTGCTGCAGGCCACCCACGCCGTCTCGGCCCGTGAGGCCAAGGCCCAGCTGCTCGACTCGATGGACCTCGAACGCGAGCGCGGCATCACCATCAAGGCCTCCGCCGTCACCGTCATGCACGAGCACACCGGGCCCGATGGCAAGACCCAGAAGTTCATGCTCAACTTCATCGACACCCCAGGCCACGTGGACTTCGGCTACGAGGTCAGCCGCGCCCTCAAGGCCTGCGAGGGCGCCCTGCTCATCGTCGATTCCTCCCAGGGCGTCGAGGCCCAGACCGTCGTCAACACCTACCTCGCCGTCGCCCAGGACGTCGAGCTGCTCCCCGTCCTCAACAAGATCGACCTCCCCGCGGCCCGCCCCGACGAGATCGCCATGGAGATCGAGCAGGTGCTCGGGATCCCCGCCGAGGACTGCCTATCCGTCAGCGCCAAGACCGGCGAGGGCATCCCCGAGCTGCTGTCCGCCATCTGCGAACGCTTCCCCGCCCCGCGCCAGAGCGAGACCAAAGAGCTCCGAGCCCTCATCTTCGACGCCGTCTACGACGACTACCGAGGCGTCATGGTCTACGCCCGAATCTTCGACGGCACCCTCAAAACCGGCGACAAGATCCGCATGATGGGCCTCGAGCGGACCTTCGTGGTCACCGACCTCATGAAGTACACCCCCAAGCCCACGCAGGTCAAATCCGTCAGCGCCGGCGAGACCGTCACCATCGTCGCCGCGATCAAGACCCTCGGCGATGTCCGCGTCGGCGACACCATCACCCTCGAGAACAAGCCCGCCGCCGAGGCCCTCGAGGGCTACGAGCCGCCCCACCAGATGGTCTTCTGCGATTTCTACCCCGCCACCACCGAGGACGGCAAGGGCACCGACTTCGAGGACATGCGCGACGCCATGGAGCGCCTCTCCCTCAACGACTCCTCCTTCACCTTCGACGCCGTCCACTCCGAGGCCCTCGGCTTCGGCTTCCGCTGCGGCTTCCTGGGCCTCCTCCACATGGACATCATCCAGGAACGCCTCGAACGCGAGGGCGGCCTCGAGCTCGTCCAGACCGCCCCGACCGTCTCCTACGAGGTCCTCATCCGCGGCAAGGGCGGCCAGACCGAGCTCATCGAGGTCCACAACCCCGGCGAACTCCCCGACCCCAGCAGCATCATGGAGATCCGCGAGCCCATGTGCAAGCTCGAGATCATGCTCCCCAAGGAATACATCGGCGACATCATGAAGCTCTGCCTCGACCGCCGAGCCATCTACAAGAGCCAGATGTTCGTCTCCGACACCCGCGAGATGTTCACCTTCGAGATCCCCCTCGCCGAGCTGATCTACGACTTCTACGACAAGCTCAAGGGCCTCACCTCGGGCTACGGCACGATGGACTACGAGGTCACCCACTACCACGCCGACGACCTCAAGAAGGTGGACATCCTCATCAACGGCGAGGCCGTCCCCGCGCTCGCCCTCATCTGCCACACCGACAAGTCCATCGCCCGCGGCCGACACCTGATCTCAAAGCTCAAGAAAGAGATCTCACGCCACCAGTTTGTCATCCCCCTCCAAGCAGCCATCGGCGGCAAAATCATCGCCCGCGAAACCATCCAGGCCTACCGCAAGGACGTCACCGCCAAGTGCTACGGCGGCGACATCTCCAGAAAACGCAAGCTGCTCGAAGCCCAGAAAAAGGGCAAAGCCAGGATGAAGAACATCGGCTCCGTCAGCATCCCGCAGAAGGCCTTCATGGCGGTGCTGGATTCAGGGGATTGAAATGACTTGGCGCAAAGCAACCGGTATTCTCGCGGTGTTCTTCGCGGTGGTTCAGACCCTGACGGTGTTTCAGTTAGTAACAAACTCATCGAGAGTTCATACCGCGTCAAACAAGCTGTTCAACATCACGCAGAGCGACCTGCGACTCCAAGACACGCTGACCCAGTCCGAGCTCGATACGCTGGAAGATTCCATCAAGCACCATTACGAGTCTGAAGTGAGCCGTGGAAACCGTTCCCAGTTTCTGACCCATGCCTCGCTGGCCGCGGCATTCGGAGTGGGCGGTGCCACGATTCTGTTGTTTCCAAGCCGAGTTCGCAAAGACCGGCCGCCAAACTAGCTGGGCGCCCTGCAACAATCAGCGGGTGGCCGAGTGCAGTGATGATGTCAAACCTCGACGATCCTTCCCCCCGCCTCACCCCCACCGCCCGACGAAGGCTGCGCCATCCTCGGGGCACCCGCCACCTCACCCTTGAACGGTGCCCGCCTTCGACCCGAAGGGCGAAGGCGGATCCCCCCATGCGCCTCCCACTCCTCCACGAACCCCAGTAGTGGAGAGGGAACAACGCAACAAGCCCTCGGCGCGAGCCGAGGGTCCCGGCACCGGCACACCCACCGGCACCCTCGGCTTGCGCCGAGGGCTCGTCAGACTCACTCCCCAATCTCTTCCGCCGGGTGCCCTCTCCCCATCCCCCCAGCGGGGAGAGAGAGCAAGAGCCCGAATGCCAGCACCTCGCAGATCTCGGGTGGCATGCTCGCGCTGCGCGTGACCATGCCACCCGAAGATTCTCTCTACTCGCCCTTCTCCTCCGCGTTGCTCGCCTTGGCCCCCTCCCCCTTGTCCTTCTTGAGCACCGTCATCGCCGCGATGAGCCCGCCGATGAACCCGAGCGCCATCGCGACGAACAGCAGCAGCGCCTGGGGCATCTGCATGTCCAGGAACAGGATCTGCGTCTGCACCGATTCCGTGTTCTGCAGGATCACGATGATCACGAGGATCACCGCGATCGCCGCGACGATGAGCTTGAACTTCTTCATGGGCAGCCGCCTTCCGAGCGATTAAACCGTCTTGACACGGGCATTCTACACACACCCCACGCCCCCTCCCGCGCCCCCCGCGCCGGCCTTCCAACCTCGCCCCCCACCCCCGCCTCGCCGTGTTCATCCCCCGCCCCCAAGCAAGAAGGCCCCGAGGGATTCCTCCCCCGGGGCCTGTTTCTCAAACCGCAGCCGAGGCCGCGGGTCTGTCCGATGCCTAGCGGGCGAGCCCGCGGCGGCTTACCTGGGCACCGCGAGGATCGAGACATCCGCGGTGTTGTCCGGGTCTGAGGACGACCACGGCGCGCTGCCGTTGATGCTCAGCACCGTCGAGGTGTAGGAGGAGCTGGCCGCGTCCTTGCACGCAAGCGCGAAGGTGACCGAGCCATCGGCACCCGCCGCGGCGGTCCCGGTGAGCACGTCGCCGGTGTTGCCGGCGAGCTGGACGGTGATGCTGGCCCCGGCCGCGGCGTTGCCGCAGTCATCGACCGCTCCGATGGTGATCTCGAGGCAGTTCTTGCCCTTGTTGGGGGCCGACGCGGTGTGGGTGGTGAGGCGCAGCTCGGTCGCGGTGCACCCGTTGCCCGGGCCGCCGGAGTACCCGTCGGTGTAGATGGTGTTGATGCCGTCGATGTCATCGTTGTTGAGCGGCTTGAACGAGCAGGACGAGATGGACGGAGCCATCAGTGCCCCTGCGTCTCCCGAGTGACCCAGCCCGAGGAAGTGCCCGACCTCATGGGTCATCACGGCCTTGATGTCGTACTCGCCCGAGCAGTTGCCCACGGCCTGGGTCGTGAAGTCCAACTGCTTACTGAACGAGATGTCCGACTCGTCGATGCGGACGAAGTCGATCCCGTTGGTCGATTCGGTCTGCCCCCCGTCGTACCACCCGGTGATGGTCACGGCGATGGCGCGGCGGACGATCTTGCCCGGGTCCTCGAACGAGACGGTGTTCTGCCCGTCCTGCCCGATGGTGTTCTGGCTGGTGTTGCCCATGGCCAGCAGGTTCACCGAGACGTGGTTCTCCCACTCCTCGGAGGCGTCCTTCACCGCCTGCACGCCGTTGTCGGCGTCGCCCACGGAGCTCTCGCCCCCGGTGTAGACGAGCAGCGAGACCGGCGTGTCGCCGCCCGCGCCCGTGAACCACTTGCGCGGCGGGCTCAGCAGCTCGAACGCGACCGTCGAGGTCAGGATGGTCCCCGCCACGAACAGGCCGGTAGCGATTCGGATGGATGCTTTGTTGATCTTCATCGTGTTTCTCCTTTCGGCGTGTGTGGTTAGAGGCCCAGGTCTTCGATAAGCCGCTGCAGATCGCCCATGTCAACAATCCCGTCCGCGTTCACGTCCGCGTCCATGCTCTGGTTCACGAACGCATCCACAAACTCGGGCACGTCGTTCATGTCGATCAGCCCGTCCGCGTTGATGTCCGTCGAGAAGGTGCCACGCGAGACGGTGCGGGCGAACACGCCCAGCTCACCCGTCAGCTCACGCTCGCTGACCACCGGGGCCAGCATGTTCACGCCCTCGGCCGCCCGCTCGCCCGGCCCGCGCTGCGAGATCCGGTTCAGCTCGGATAAGAAGTCCTCGCCCGCCTGCATCTGGTCGAACCGCGGCGCCTTGCCGGCCTCGGCCCCGGTGTCACGCACGATCTGCGGGCCCATCGACGTCTGGTCCACCGCGTACTTGCCCTGGAAGAACCCGACGACCGCGGGGGCGCTCCAGCCCGCCTCGTTCTCGAGGAACAGCACGACCTCTTCGCCCTTGGTGAGCACGGCCTCGCCGATCAGCGCCTGGTTGTACCCGTCCACGTGCCCGCCGACCGTGCGGACGGTGACCATCGTGGCCCGTGCCTGCCCCTGGCCCTTGAGCGAGGAGTACACCTCGACATCGGTGTAGGTGAAGATCAGGTTGTTGCCGCCGACGCTCTCCCACTTGGACTGCTGGGCCACGACGCGGCCATGGACGATCGCGTCCGACGCGTCGTAGACCTGCTCGAGCGTCATCTTGGGGATGTTGCTCGCCGACGATGACGAGGCCACGATCCCAACAGCCGCCAATGCAGCCAAGGTGCACAGAAATTTCATGCGCTGATCCCTTCCAGTTAGATTTATAAACCCAGGTGCCCACCCGCCCAGAACAGGCGCGAGCGTGACCCACGAATGACCGTTCGAATATGCACATTTCCGGACGCCACGCAAGCGGTAACACCCTAATCTCGTCGATAATGGGGTGTGATTTACGTTTAACTAGTCAAATACTTCATTTCAAATCATGTGCCGCGCGGGTTTGCGCCCGGACCGCCCGCACGGCACCTCCGCCACGCCGAGTCCCTCGGGCGATCCCCGTTTCATCGCCATCTCTCGGTATCGTTTTCATTCGCCCGGGCACCAAGCAACTCAACGCGAATAATCAGCCTGCCCGCACCAACGCTCTTCATGCGCACCGGCGCTCTCTCGCCGAGCGAGATGATCAACCGGGGCGTACGCTCCAAACCACGCCTCGGCAATCCCCCTCCGGAGCCCTCGCATGCCCGACACTCCATCCCCCATCCCATCCGACGGGCCATCCGATGCCCGTCGCGCAGATCCCCCGCCGCTGCACGCGATCCACGAGACGGTGCTCTACGCCGTGGACCTCGCCGCCGCCGAGCGGTTCTACCGCGACGTGCTCGGGCTCGAGCAGATCATCGAGGGCTCAGAGCTGATGATCGGGTTCCGCGTCACGCCCAAGCCGGGGCAGGTCCTGCTGATCTTCAACCCCGAGGTCTCGTCGGTGCCGGGCCGCCCCGTGCCCAGCCACGGCTGCCGCGGCGACGGGCACCTCGCCCTCCGCATCAGCCCCGAAGACGAACCCACATGGATCACGCACCTTGAGTCACACGGCGTCGAGATCGAGAGGGTCACCGAGTGGGACAGCAACCGCGGGCGGTCCATCTACGTCCGCGACCCCGCGGGCAACTCGGTCGAGCTGATCAACGCCGACATCTGGGCTCGCATCGGAGCGGGGCGACTAGGTTCCGTTTGATGAACCGCACAAGATGGGAATCATCAGACTTCCTGCAATGCCCGTTTCCTCACGGACCGTTGAATCGCTCCTCTGTCCCTTGCGGTGTTCGCTGGGTTTCTAAGATTGATAAGACGAGGCCATCTCCCGTGCCCGGGTCTGAGTTTTCGAAGGCCCGGTCTTCTTTGGATGATGCTGAAATCCACCGGGCCTTCGCAAAGCCTCAGACCCGGCACGAAAACGGGGGGACTCTCATGCGGGCTTCGATGCAGGGCCCGCTTCCTCACGGGCGCGGCTCGTCAGAATAGTTCGGGTAAACAGAATCTGAGTAAACACGACCCGATCCGTGCAGCGACCCCAACTCACCTACTATCCCGGATGACCACAACCGACCAGGCCGAGTTCGAGATCGGCGATGAGACCATCGGCCGAGGCGAACGCCGCGACGTTGACGTGCTCGTGTCGGAGTCCGCCGCGGGCCTTCCGGTCAACCTCCCGGTCCACGTCTGGCGGGGCCAGGCCCCGGGCCCGATCGTCGCGGTGACCGGCACGCTGCACGGCGACGAGATCAACGGGATGGGGGCCATCCGTAAGCTCATCCAGGAGCCGGGATTCGAATTGCTCGCAGGCACGCTGGTGCTCACCCCGGTGCTCAACCTGCTCGGCTTCGAGCGCAACACCCGCTACATGCCGGACCGCCGCGACCTCAACCGGTCGTTCCCGGGTTCGGCCAACGGGAGCCTGGCCGCCCGCTACGCCCGGGCCGTGTTCGACGGCATCGTCACCAGGGCGACCCACCTGATCGACCTGCACACCGCGGCCCAACGCCGCACGAACTTCCCAAACGTCCGGGCCAATCTCGACCACGCGCCCTCAGCCCGTCTGGCGGAGATGTTCGGCTCCGAGCTCATCGTGAACGGGAAGGGCCCCGAGGGCTCTCTCCGCAACGCGTGTTTCCGGGCCGACATCGCCTCGATCATCCTCGAGGCCGGCGAGCCGTGGAAGGTCGAGCCCGCGGTCGTTGAGGCCGCGTGTCGCGGCGTGCGGTCGGTGCTGGCCCACCTCGGGATGACCGGGAAGAACCCGCACAAGCCGCTCTACCAGGCCACGTCCATCGAGACCAAGTGGGTCCGGGCCCCGCACGGCGGGGTCCTCCGGTTCCACGTCGGGCCCGGCGACGACGTGGACGAGGGCCAGCCATTGGCCACCGTCACCACCATCCTCGGGCACGAGCTGGGTACCGTCGAGGCCCCCCACGAGGGTGTCGTGCTCGGCATGACCACCCTCCCCACCGTGGTGCCGGGTGATCCCGTGGCCCACATCGCCCTGATCGAGGGCGGCATCCGCGACCTGCGCACCGCCAGACGCCGCGCCAAGGGCGGCACGCTCGACGACCGCCTCCGCGACGACCTGGCCACCAGCATGGTTCTCACCGAGCCCGCTGAGGACGACGGGGTGCCCGGTTGAGTGCGGCCGGCGAGCAACTAATCTCCGGGTGGCGCGAGCGCGTGGACCTGCCCGACTGGGGCGTTGCGCGTCTGCTCGCCAAGGCCGACACGGGCGCGTATTCCTCGGCGGTGCACGCCGAGAACATCGTGCACCAGGACGACGACACGGTCGCCTTCGACGTTGTCTACAGGAGGAACCACCCCGAGCGTCGCGTCCGAGTCGAGGCGCCCATCGCCCGCTCCGCTATTGTCCGCTCGAGCAACGGCGAGACGCACGAGCGGATCTTCGTGAACACCACGCTGAAGATCGGCCCCATCGTGAAGACCATCGAGGTGACACTGGTGGCGCGAGAGCTCATGCAGTGCCGCATGCTCATCGGGCGGTCCGCCCTCTGCCCCGAGCTCACCGTGGACCCCTCGAACAAGTACCTGCTCACCAGGGCCCCACGGCCTGTGAACCCAGAGGCCGCGGCCCCGAAGAACGCTCATCCTGATTGAGCAGAACGGATCCGGATCCATGACGACCAGAAAGCTCAAAGTCGGGATCCTCTCGCGCGGCCCCCGGCTCTACTCCACCCGCCGCATCCGCGAGGCCATCAAGGACCGGGGCCACACCGCCAAGGTACTCGACACCCTCAAATTCTCCATCTCCATGGAGAAGGGGTACCCCGACCTGTACTACGCGAGTAAAAGGGTTCAGCGGCTCGACGCGGTCATCCCCCGCATCGGCGCCAGCATCACGTTCTACGGCACCACGGTCGTCCGCCAGTTTCAGCAGATGGGCGTCTACAGCGTGAACAGCGCGTTGGGCATCTCCAACTCACGCGACAAGCTGCGCAGCATGCAGATCCTGTCCCGCCACGACATCGGCATCCCCGCGACCGCCTTCGTGCGTGACCGGGACGACGTCATGCCGACCATCGAGCGTCTGGGCGGTGCGCCGGTGATCATCAAGCTGCTCGAGGGCACGCAGGGCGTGGGCGTGATTTTGGCCGAGACTCCGAAGGTCGCCGAGGCGATCGTCGAGACCCTCCAGAGCGCCAAGCAGAACGTGCTGATCCAGAAGTTCGTCGCCGAGAGCAAGGGGACGGATATCCGGGCCTTCGTGGTCGGCAACCGCGTCGTGGCCGCGATGCGGCGTCGGGCCGCGGGCGGCGAGTACCGCTCAAACGTCCACAAGGGCGGCAGGACCGAGGCCGTCGAGCTAAGCGAGGAGTACAAAAAAACCGCGGTGCGGGCGGCGCAGATCATGGGCCTGCAGGTGGCCGGCGTGGACATGCTCGAGGGCGCCGACGGCCCGCAGATCATGGAGCTCAACTCCTCGCCCGGGCTTGAGGGGATCGAACGCGCCACCGGCAAGGACGTCGCCGGTGCCATCATCGACCACCTGGTGGACCACGTGAAGTTCCCAGAGCTCGACGTCCGCCAGAAGCTCACCGTCAGCCACGGCTACGGCGTCTCGGAGCTCCAGATCGTCCGAGGCTCGGACCTCATCGGGAAAACACTCGCCGCCAGCGGGCTCCGAGAGCAGGACGTCCTCGTCCTCAGCCTTGAGAACAAGAACGGCGAGCTGTTCCCCGCGCCCAAGGGCGGACGCATCCTCCGCAACGGCGACCTTCTGGTCTGCTACGGCAGAACCCAGGCGATGAACGACCTCACCCCCGAGCGCAAGACCCGGCGCGTCCGCAAGCTGCCGAAGTCTGCCAACCCGCAGGGGTGAAATCCCTCGGCATCCGGCGAGGCGTCAAGCCCAGCTGAGCCCTTCTTGCAGCGTGTTCAGGTTCTCGCACCCGGTCTTGGTCACGATCACCATGTCCTCGAGCCGGATCCCGCCCAGCCCCGGCGCATACAGCCCCGGCTCGACCGTCAACGCGTCGCCCACAACCAGCGGCCCCGCCTTCTCATCGAGCAGCGGCGGCTCGTGGACCTCGAGCCCGATCCCGTGCCCCGTCCCGTGCGCCATCGAGCAGAACCCCGTCGGCTCGGTCGCGCCAAACGCCCCGCTCGGCGGCAGCCCGCGCTCATACCCATACTTCTTGAGCACGCTCAGCGTCGCGTGGTGAACGTCCTCGCCCGTCGCCCCGGGCTTGCACGCCGCGATCGCCGCGGCCTTCGCCTCCGCGACCACCGCGTGCATGTGCGCCACCTTCTCGGGGATCGCGTCAGAGGGGCCGTGCACGACGCACCGCGTGCAGTCCCCGTGATACCCCGAGTCTCGGTGCGTCGGGAAGACGTCGATGATGATCGGCTGCCCCGTCCGCAGCGTGCCCGCCCCCCGCGCGTGACAGTCCGCCCCCTGCGGCCCGCACGCCACGATGTGCATCGGGCTCACGCAGCCACGCGTGTCGAGAAACTCGTCGAGCTTGCGCATCACCCGCATCGCCGTCAGCGGCAGCCCCGCGCTCTCCGGGTCCTCCAGCTCGCCCGAAGGAAGCACGCCGGCTCGCGCGATCATCGTGCACGCCATCCGGATCGCGTTCTCCGTGATCCCCTGCGCCGTCCGCAGGTGCTCGATCTCCTCAGCGGTCTTCATCCGACGGTCCAGCACGCCAAGGTCCCGGTCACACGAGACAGCCAGCCCCCGCGACCGAAGCTCGTCCACAACCAGCAGCGACAGCGTCCGGTCCGCCCGAACGCTCGTCACCCCCGCCCGCACCAGACACTCCGCGGTCGCCTGAGCAACCCGGATCTCGCGGTCGCCCGACAGCCCGCCCTCGATCTCGAAGTCCTCGTACACCGCCACGCGGTCCACCGGGCACGTCTCGCGGGCCCGCTCGGCCTCGATGTCGCGGATGATCAGCAACGACTCACTGGTCCCGTTGGGGCCCTCAACCTCGATCAGCGACATCGGATCGCCCGCCGTAAACCGCACGCGGTGAAACAGGGCCTTGTTGGACTGGGAGATGCCCGAGAGAAGGGTCGCGGTCTTCGTGGATTGGCTCATAGCCGAGTGTATGCCCGGCCCGGATTGAGCCGTAGAATGACCCCATGACGACCAACCCCCACTGCACCACCACCACCACCGCCATCCATGCCTCCACGCGCCCGCTCGCGGCCCTGACTCTCGCCGCGGCGATGCTCGCGATGGGCTCGTGCGGCCAGAGCGAGCCCGAGTTCGCCGCCGAGCGAGGCGGCTCGGCCGTCGCCCCCACGGAGCAGGCCCCCTCCCAACAGCCCGCCGACGATCGTGACCAACGCACCGCGACAACCCAGCCAGAGCCCGAGCCAACCCCCACGCCAACCCCCACACCGGTCGCGACCGACGACGGCCCGATCCCCGACCACGTCCGCGAGCGACCGCTCGTCGAGAACACCGGCACCCGCTCGAGCCTGGGCCGCACGCGAGACTCCGCCAGAGGCCTCCGCAACTCGCTGCAGGGCGGGCTCGAAACCGGGCCCCTCGCGATCACCAACACCGAGGACGAGTACATCCAGCTCGCCAACGTCCACTGGGACATGCCCGCCGGCTGGCAGCTCGCGATCCCCCAAGAGGCCGACGTGCTCGAGGAGATCGTGGTCCCGTCCTCGGCCTACGGGCACGGCCGCATCATCTTCACTCGAACCCAGGGCACGCCCTCACGCATCGTCCAGTTCTGGGAGGGCCAGGTGCTCAACAACACCGGCAGCCCCGCCTCCGCCGAAACCACGCCCTACGAGGCCGGCGACTACGACGCGATCACCGCGACCATGAACGGCACCCTCGTCTCGGGCGGCAAGGACCACCCCTTCTACGCGGTCAACATGGTGCTCGTGGACCTGGGCGACGGCACCGTCGCCACCGGCGTCTACCTCGCCCCCGAGGAAAACTTCAACGAGAACGCCGAACTCTGGCAGCGGTTCCTCAACTCCGTCTCGATCGAGTAGCTCACCCACCCCCGCGTTCACCCGCCACGATCAGCCCTACCCACCTCGGGCCCTACCCGCCTCGGGCCCTACCCGCCTCGGGCCCCGCCCGCCTTTAGCCCTACCCTAGTTGGCATGAGCCGAACCCACGTCATCCTGGTGACCCACACCGCCGACCGGCTTCGGCGAACCCTCCTCGGCGTCGCCTGCCAGAGCAAGGCCCCCGACACCGTCGTCGTCTCGTGCGACAGCGACCACCCGAGCATCCGCGACGCCGTCCAGGCCGCCTGCAACGAGTTCGGCCTCACCGTGCGCCTCATCCTGCGGGCTAAGTGCGAGCACGCCCGCGCCGCCCAGGTTCGCAACAACGGGGTGCGAGAGCTCCTGGCCCACGGCGCTCAGCCCGGCGACGCCGTGATCTACCTCGATGGCGACTGCGTGCCCGAGCGCGACCTGGCCAAGAAGCACGCCGCCGCGCTGCGCAAGGGCCAGATGGTGCTCGGCGGGCGGTACGAGATGACCCCCGATCAGGACGCCGCCTTCGACGAGACCGCCCTGCGCCAAGGCAACCTGCCCATCACCCCCACACCCGAGCAAGGCCAGGCCCTCGCGAGCCGTCGGGCCAGGCTCGTGCGGCAAGCAAGGCTCCGCCGATTCGGGCTCGCCCGGCTCGGGCTCGTCAAGCCGCACAAGCCCAAACTGCTCGTCGGCGCCAGCTCGTTCACCCTCGAGGCCCTGTGCGCGGTGAACGGCATGGACGAGACCTACGTGCAGTGGGGCCAAGAGGACGACGACCTCGCCCGACGCATCTACCAGTGGGGCGGCAAGCCCGTCGTCGTCGTCGGCGACGTCCACACCTTCCACCAGTACCACACGACCCGAGCCCCCGGCGACTGGCACCAGAGCCCCAACGCCAAGCGGCTCGCAGAGCCCGCCCCGACCCGGTGCGAGCTCGGCATCGACAACCCGATGCCACAGCCCGAACCGATGGCCCAAGTCCTGGTGCCCGGGGCTGGGTCTGCTGCTCGGCCCGCCGCGGCGCAATAAAACAGCCCGCGGTCTGCGAGCTGCTCGTTGAACATTGGTTTCTGAATCGTTTACCCGAGCCCGAGCAGCTCGATCTCGAACACGAGATCGGCCTTGCCCGGGATGACCGGCGGCGACCCGTTCTCGCCGTACGCCTTGGCGTACGGGATCGTGAGCTTGCGCTTGCCGCCGACCTTCATGCCCGGGATGCCCTCCTGCCAGCCCTGGATCAGGTTGCCCAAGGGGAAGGTGATCGGCTGCCCGCGGCCGTACGACGAGTCGAACTCGGTGCCGTCCATGAGGGTGCCGCGGTAGTGGACGTTGACAGTCGCGCCCGCGGGGCACTCCTCGCCGTCGCCGAGGTTGATTTCTTCGATGATGATCTCGGTGATCGCTTCAGACATGTGTGGTCCTTTCGTTGGGGGGGAAAGTGTAGCGGGGCAAACCAAGCGAAGAAACGCCCCCCCCGACCCAGCGAGCCCTAATCCAAGCCGCGTGCGCAAGCACGCGAGGGTTTCGGGCGACCAAGACCTGATCCAAGCCGCCGGGTGCCACGATCTTCGCATCGCGAAGGTCGTGCCGCGTTCCCCCGCTCGGTTCCGAGATCATTCTCCACGCCAACCCTCCCGACGATGGCTGCGCCATCATCGGGGCACCCGCGCGGCGCAGGATCACACTCTACATCTCGAAGTACTCCCGCACGCTCGCCTGCACGTCCTCAGCCTTGCTCAGATTCACCACATCCAGCAGCCGCTTGAGGTCTCGCTGCCGCTTGGCCTCGATCTCCGCCGGGTCCAGCTCGTCGTCCTCCAGCGGCCTCAGATATCGATACCGCGTCGCCTCGCCGTCCTGAAAACTTGCCAACTCGATCGCGCCCAGCTTGGCCAGCGTGATCAGCACATACTCCACCACGCCGCCGCCCCGGCCGTGCGCGTGGCCCTTGCCGATCACGTCGATCCGAAGGTCGTCCGCGTCAAACTCGCTCTCGCTGTACTTGGCTTCCACAATCGCCGCGATCTGCATCAGCAGATCCGGCTCCGGGTTCTGCCACTTGATGAACTCGTGCTGGATCGCCAGGTCGTCCTGGCTATAGAGCAACTCGCACCGGCTCGGCTCGCCGTCTCGCCCGGCCCGCCCAACCTCCTGGTAATACGCCTCGACAGACCCCGGCACCTGCGCGTGCGCAATAAACCGGATGTCCGGCTTATCAACACCCATCCCAAACGCGTTGGTCGCGCACAGGATCAGCTGGTCCTCCGGACGAGACGCGATGAACTCGCGGTACACCCGCTTCTTCTCCTGCGGGTGCAGCCGCCCGTGGTACCGCTCCACGCGGCAACCCGGCAACGCCCGCGCGATCTCGCCCTGCATCCGCTCCAGGTCCTTGATCAGCGAGAAGTACACGATCCCCGTGCCCGGGTACAACCCCTCAAGCGCACACACCGCGTCAACCTTCTCACGCTCGTCCCAAACATCGCGGCTGACCAGCTCCAGATTCGGACGGTCAATCCCCTCAACAAACTCTTGCACCGAATCGGTGTCACGCACCGAATCGGTGTCACGCACCGAGTCGGTGTCACGCACCGAGTCGGTGTCACGCACCGAGTCGGTGTCACACACCGAGTCGGTGTCGCCCGCACCGGCAATCACTCGCTTCACGTCCTCGCGGACGGCCCGCGTCGCCGTCGCCGTCAGCGCGATCGTGGGCGGGCTGCCGAGCATCTGGCGGAACTCGCCGACGCGTTGATACGCAGGCCGCAGATCGTGCCCCCACTTGGTGACGCAGTGGCACTCATCGACCGCGAGCAGGTGCACCCCGCCGGGGACCGCCTTGATCGCCTCGATAAACTCGGGCTTGGTCAGCCGCTCGGGCGTGGCATAGACCAGTTCGTACTCGCCCGCCGCGAGCGCCCGCTGGCGTGCGAACCGCTGCTTGCGTCCCAGCGTCGAGTTCAGGTAGGTCGCTGCGATGCCTCGTTTGTGCAACGCGCTGACCTGGTCCTCCATCAGCGCGATCAGCGGAGACAGAACAAGCGTAACCCCTTGCCCCCGCTGGGCTTTGATCGCAACAGCGGGGAGCTGGAAGCACAGGCTCTTGCCCGATCCGGTCGGCCAAACCACCAGGGCGTCCTTGCCATCCATGACTCGGCTGATGACCCGGGCCTGCTGCGGGCGGAGCGATTCGAGCCCGAAGCGATCCTTCAGGATCTGATTGAGTTTCTGGGTCTGCGTGTCCATGGCTCGCGACACTAGGCCCGACGAGCCGCAGGGGCACCCTCTCCCCAAAGGCTCGGCTCTCAGTTCTCCCCGCCCTGGTGCATGCCCTGCATCTTCTTCTTCATAGCCGCGTTGATGTCGGTGACCTGCTCGCGCCCCTTGGTGAGATCGATGCTCGGGATGCCGTTCCACCCCGTGAAAGCGGTCGTCATGGTGGCGTCGAACTTGGTCTCGCCCTCCCCACCCATCACGACGCGCATCTCGGTCGTCGCCACGATCTTTGTGAGCCACGGAGTCCCGACCGCGTTGATGTGCACCGCGATTTCTTTGCCTTGCCCGTCGTCGCCCTCGGGCGTCGTGACGCCCTCGAAGACGTGCGTCAGCTCGGTGTCCTCGCCCTGAATCCCGACGTACTCAAGGTCCGACAGAGAAAGGCCCTCGACCGCGAACCCATCGCCGGTAAACAGCGAGAGCGTCTCAGTCAGTCCCGGGATAAAGCCGAGGGGGTTGCGGTCGTTGTCCGAGTCCGACTCAAAGGGCGTGTCGAGCAACGCCTCAAACGACTCGGGCACCTCGGACTCCTGATAGAGATTCAGCGGCGCCCCGAAGCTCAGGATCATGCTGTCGCCGGTCGTATCGATCGCGCCCTGCAACGACATCATCCCACTCCTGCTGTCCGGGCTTTGCCAGAGCTTGACCCGGTTGGGCCGCACGACCAGAGCCCCAAACGCCTTGCCTTCCGAAGGGATCGCGATCGGGGCGTTCGGGGCATCGATCGACTCGGTGATCGTGACCAGGAACCCGCCGAGCGCCTCGTAGTGGGCCTCGAAGTCGGCGATGACCTCCGAGGCCTCGCCGCTCTCGGGCTGGGTAAACGCGGGGGACGAGAGAGCGATGAGACCGGTGAGAGCAGCGATTGCGGTGCGCATGGGAGTCTTCCTTTCGGTGTGGGTGCAAGCACCCAGATGCGCTCGGGGCCCGATCCTGTCACACCGGCGCACAAACAGCAGGGATTTGACACGAGGCCGCGGGGCGGTATGCTGCCCCTGCCCAGAGGTGCCCCCGGGTCGGACATATTCCGATCCGAGGGTGAAAAGGGAAGTGTGGTGAGATTCCACCGCGGACGCGCCGCCGTAAACGGGCGTGCTCCCCGAATGCCACTGGCGAGCCGAGATCGACCCCCGATCAGGCTCGCTGGGAAGGCGGGGAGCACCACGCCCGAAGCCGGAAGACCTGCCCTTGGCATGTGGTCGGCCTGCGCGATACAGGGCCCGGCGGCGGTGCCCGTTTCCCCCAAGGCACCTTCCCCGGACAACCCCGCGAAGGCCGAATGAACCTCACCGGGGGTCGCTCTGCGCGAAACGGAGCGGACACGCCGCGGGTCGCCTTCGCGCCCGCAGAGAGGGTCACCCATGCTGACCAATCAAACCGTGGCGCTGCTGTGCGCCTCCGCCGCCCTGTCTCTCGCCTCGACCGCTTCCGCGTCGGACCCCTGGGCCGACCGGGTCATCGAGTACAACGCCGGCACCGGTGGTTCGGTCGGCTACGACGACCCGCTGACCGCCCTGGGCTCGCCCGAACGCTACACCGGCGAGGGCGTCTTCCCCGCCAGCGTCACCCCGTTCAACTCGCCCTGGGCCGCCGACGAGATCGTCTCGATCGGCGAGGGCGGCTGGCTCACCGTCGCCTTCGACCAGGCCGTCACCAACGACGCCCTCAACCCCTTCGGCCTCGACCTGCTCATCTTCGGCAACCCCTTCTACGGCGCGACCGGAGACCCCGCCAACCCCGTCGTCTCCGGGCTCTTTGCCGAGGGCGGCTCCGTCGAGGTCTCGGCAAACGGCATCGACTGGACCCTCGTGCCCGGGGCCGCAGCCGACGGCGGGTTCCCCACGCTCGGCTTCACCGACGAGACCAACCCCTTCGGCGGCGACCCCGGGACCCTGCCCACCGACTTCACCAAGCCCGTCAATCCAGACTTCGACCCGACCGGGCTCACCCTCAGCGAGCTCATCGCGGGGCACGACGGCTCGGGTGGCGGGCTCGGCATCGACATCGGTGCCCTGGGCCTCTCCCAGATCTCCTACGTGCGGATCTCCAGCGCCCTCGGCTCCGGGTTCACCCCCGAGATCGACGGCTTCGCCGACGTCAGCGCCGTGCCCTCACCCACAACCCTCGCCGCGTTCACGATCGGTGGCGCGATGATCGGCCGACGTCGCCGAGGATGCCGAGAGCACGCCCGAAGCTGAGCAGCCTGTTTCTCGCGCTCGATTGGGAGCCGAGAGAGACGCGTCCGGGGGCCCACCCGCCTCCGGATGCCTTTGCCGATGCCAACGAGACAATCCGATCTGACCGCCGCCCTGTGCGTGGGGCTGTGCTGCGGGTGTCTGTGCGCCCCGATCGCGTGGACCCAACCGACCCGCCCCACCACAGCCTCGACCGCGCCACCGAGCAGCCCGGTCGCGTCGTCCACTCAGGGCACCGCGTGGTCGTTCGCCGGTCGCGGGCCGGGCCGCGTGTCCGCGGTGGATGTGTCGAGTGAGCCGGGCCCGCCCCCGCTGTGGGCGGGCTGGCCAACCGTCACGATCGACTCGATGCCAGACGGCACGCCGATCGAGTTCATGACGCGGACCTCACCCGTGGTCCAGGGCGGCGACGCCTTCGTGCTCGCGTGGGTGGACGGGTACGAAACGCTCGTCGCCGTAGACCTCCTCGCCGGCTCGGTCCGCTGGGCCGCCGAGCTCCCGCCGCTCGTGACGGACAGCTGGTCGAGCCCCGCGATCGACGCCCAGCACCACACGGTGCTGGTGGGCGTGGGCGACGAGGTGATCGCGCTGGGCACGCGAACGGGCCGCGTGAAGTGGCGGACCACCCTGCTCGGGCCGGTCGTCAACGCCTCGCCGATCGTGACCGACGACCTGGGCCCACGCGACCGGGCCTTCGTCACCGACTACGGCTATCTCTCCGACGCGGGCCGACTCTACTGCCTCAACACCGACCCCTACGACGCAACCCTCAACCCCTATCAACCCGGCGAGATCGTCTGGAGCGTCGTCATCGATTCCGTCTCGAGCGGCAACTCACCGGCCTACGCAAACGGCACCGTCTACGTCGCCACGCCAGGCAACGGGTTCTCGGGTGGGAGCGTGCTCGCATTCGACACCGAATCAACCTCCCCCCCCCACTCTCCCCCATCCCCGGCCTGGGTGTTTAACAACACCAACCCCACCGGCTTCTTTGGCGGCGTGAGCGTGCGCCGCGGCGCGGTCTTCGCAGCCACCTACGGCTTCGGCGGCGGGCAACTCAACTCCAACATCGTCAAGCTCAGCGCACAGACCGGGGCACTCCTCTGGTCCGCGCCGAGCAACCGGACCTCGTCCACGCCGGTTCCGCTTGCCGACGGGCGCGTCGTGCTCAGCGGCGGCATCCTGCCCGACCCGGTGTTCGGCGACTACGGCTCACGCCCCTCGATCGCGGTCTACGAGGCGATGGGCACGCTCACCCTCGAGACCGCGCTGCACACCTGGACCGACGCCGACCAAGACGGCTCGATCGACCCGGGCGAGGCGCTGCTGCTCGGCGGATGGACACACCAGCCCGTCGTGATCGAGAGCGCCAGCGGACACGCCGAGGCGATCGTCGCGGTCTCGCCGACCACATCACTCCCCGGGCTCGGCGGCGTCGGGCTGGCGCGACTCGACCTGGACTGGACGCCCGGCAGCCCCACCCCACTGATCTCTCAGGCCTCGCCACTCGGCGGGGGGTCGGCCGCGGCTCCGGGTGGGTGGCTGCTCAGCGCGGGGCCCAGCGGGCTCACGATCTGGCGGCCGCGGCTCGTCGGAGGCACGCCGTGATGCAGCATGCCGATCCGACCCTCCATGCGCCCGATTCGCGTCACCACGCCTTCACGCTGATCGAGCTGCTGGTCGTCATCGCGATCATCGCGCTGCTCGTCGGCGTCCTGCTGCCCGGGCTCGCCGGGGCGAGGCGGGCCGCTCAGCGGGCGGTCTGCCTGAGCAACCAACGCCAGCTCGCCGCCGCGTGGACGATGTACGCCACCACGAACACCGGGCTCGCCATGCCCGCGATGAGCAACGAGGGCGACAGCGACCGCGTCTACTGGTGGGGCGCAGAAGAAGCGTTCATTCTCGGGGCGGTTCGTATCAACCGCGCCCGAGGCCTGCTCGCCGCGCCCCTGGGCGAATCCGTCAGCGGCGTGTTCGAGTGCCCCAGCCAACCCTTCGAGAGCTACACGCCCCAGGGCCAGAGCCAAACCGAACCCACGAGCACCTACGGCTACAACGCGTACGGCCTGTGCCCGCCAAGCTCCGGCTACGACGCGGTCCGCACGCAGCGGTGGCTCCGACTCGACCAGATCCGCCGCCCGAGCGACCAAGCGGTGTTCGCCGACGCGATGATCGAGCTGGGGCCGCAGCTTCGCAACAGCACGCTGCTCGATCCGCCGTTGCTGTTTGATTCGCGCGGCCGCTGGACCACTAACCGCTCCCCCACCACCAGCTTCCGGCACGGCGGAGCCAGCGTCGTCGCATCAGCTGACGGCGGCGTGGCCGCCCGCGAGCCCGCGGGCGAACTCAAGAAGCACGGGCTTGGCTCGCTGAGTGAGGGCGTCGGGCCGTGGTACGTGCAGGGCGCAGAGAAGTGGCAGCCTCGCAGGTCTCGATGAGCGGCAACCCCCAGGCGCGGGCATGGGCACTCTGGGCGCATAAAAAAAGGCTGACCCCCTCGGGTCAGCCTTGTGAGCTTCAGTTGCAGCCGCCCGTTCAGGCGTCTGTGGCAGCCGGGTCGGTCGCCATGACGTCCTTGACCTCGACGGTCGGGGCGAAGCCGTTGCCCTCGGCGCCGATCTCCTCGGCGGCCTCGGCGGCCTCGGTCAGCATGTCGTCCTCGTCATACTGACTCGGCAGCTCGACGAGCGGCTTGACCCGGATGTCCTGGTACTTGCGGAAGCCCGTGCCCGCCGGGATCAGGTGACCCAGCAGCACGTTCTCCTTGAGACCGATCAGCGTGTCCTCGGCCCCACGCAGCGCGGCCTCGGTCAGCACCTTGGTCGTCTCCTGGAACGACGCACCGCTCAAGAACGAATCGGACTGCAGCGACGCCTTGGTGATGCCCAAGAGCAGCGTTCGGCCAGACGCCGGACGCGCCCGCTTGGCCTTGGCGATCTCCTTGCCCTCGGCCTCCGCCTTCGCGTTGGCCTCCTTGATCGCGTCCTTGGTCACCAGCTCGCCGACCCGCAGGTCGGTGTCGCCGGCCTCCGCGATGCGGCCCATCGTGACGCACGCCAGGTTCTTCTCGCGGAAGACGTGCCGGTCCACCACCTCGTGGGGCAGCAGGTCGGTGTCGCCCGGGTTGTCCACGCGGACCTTGCGGAGCATCTGGCTGAGGATCAGCTCGATGTGCTTGTCGTTGATGGTCACGCCCTGAGCGCGGTACACGTTCTGCACCTCGTCGAGCATGTAGCTCCACAACGCCTCTTCACCCTTGATCTTCAGGATGTCGTGCGGCACCAGCGGGCCGTCCGTCAGCGGGTCGCCCGCCTGAACGAAGTCGCCCGTGTGCACCAGCAGCTGCTTGTCGGACGGGACGTGGTGGTCCTTCTCGATGCCCGAGTCGGAGATGACCTTGATCGTCATCTTGCCCTTGCGCTTGTCGGCGTGCAGCTCGACCTGCCCCGAGATCTCGGCCATGAACGCCGGGTCCTTGGGCTTGCGGGCCTCGAAGATCTCCGTGACCCGGGGCAGACCACCCACGATGTCCTGCGAGCCCTGCGAGGCGCGGGGCTGACGGGCGAGCATGTGCCCCGCCTCAATCTCGTCCCCGTCCTTGACCTCGACACGCGCCTTGGCCGGCAGGTAATGGAAGTCGAGGATGTTGCCGTCCTTGTCCACAACGTTGATCTGCGGGTGCAGGTCGCCCTTGTGCTCGATCACGATCATCGCCATCTTGTCGCCGGCGCCCTCCTCGCGGACCGTCTTGTCCATCTCGATATCCACGAACCGGACCATGCCCGACTTCTCGGCCAGGATCGGCGTGCGGTGCGGGTCCCACTTCATGATCACGTCGCCACGCTTGACCGTGTCGCCGCTCTTCTTGTAGATGAACGTGCCGTAGTCAACCTTCTGCTTGTCGAGCTCGCGCCCACGCTCGTCCACAACCGCGATCTCGCCGTTCCGCTTCAGCGCGACGACGCACTCGATGCCGTCCAGGTCCGTGACCGCGACCTCGTTGAGGTCACGCAGCTCGATCGAGCCGCCGACGATCGAGCGGTACTCGGTCTCCGAGACGTTCCGCGTGCCGATGCCGCCCGTGTGGAAGGTCCGCATCGTGAGCTGCGTGCCCGGCTCGCCGATGGACTGGGCCGCGATGATGCCCACCGCCATGCCCTCCTCGACGACCTGCCCGGTGGACATGTCCAGCCCGTAATCAAGAACCGAGCAGCCCGACTTGCTCTCGGTCGTCAGCGGCGAGCGGACCATCACCGAATCGATGCCCAGCTCCTCGATCTTGAGGGCCTGCGCATCCGAGACGATCCCGTTGGCCTCGACGATGACCTCGTCGGTCACCGGGTTGACGATCGAACTGACCGACACGCGGCCCATGATCTGGTCACGCAGCGAGACGTCCACCTGCTCGCCCTTGTAGATCGCACGCTTGATGATGCCACGCTTGGACCCGCAGTCGTGCTCGCCGACGATGACCGACTGGGCGATGTCGCACAGCTTGCGCGTCAGGTAGCCCGAGTCCGCCGTCTTCAGCGCGGTGTCCGCCAGGCCCTTGCGAGCACCGTGCGTCGAGGAGAAGTACTCCAGGATCGACAGCCCCTCGCGGAAGTTCGCACGGATCGGCGTCTCGATGATCTCGCCCGAGGGCTTGGCCATCAGACCACGCATGCCCGCCAGCTGCTTCATCTGGCTGATGTTGCCGCGGGCGCCCGAGTCGCTCATGAGATACACCGGGTTGAGGTACTTCTTGCCCTCGCCCTTGGCGATGTCGGCGTAGTCGCCGTTCTCTTCACGCCGGTCGTGCTTCAACGTCTCCACGAGAACCTTGGTCAGCTCCTCGGAGCAGTGCGACCAGATGTCGAGCAGCTGGTTGTACCGCTCGCGGAACGTGATCACGCCGTTCTCGTAGCTCTTCTCGACCCGGTCAACCTTCTTCTGAGCGCCGGCCAGGATGTCCGCCTTCTCACGCGGGATCCGCATGTCCGTCACGCCGAACGACAGGCCCGCCAGCGTGGACTGCTTGAACCCGATGCTCTTGAGGTCGTCCAGGAAGTCGATCGTCGGGGCTCGCCCGCAGTACTTGTACGTGTCGTCGATGACCCGGGCGCAACCCTTCTTGCCGATCGCGCAGTTGTAGAACGGCATGCCCGGGTTGATGATGTCGGCGAACAGCACACGCCCGACCGTCGTCACCAGCCGGCGGTTCTCCGGCATCGGCTCCGTCGGGCCCTTCTCCTTGTTCACGACCTCGCTGAACCCCTCGAGCCGAACCGAGATCGGCTCGTGGATCCCGACCGAGCCCTGGTCATACGCCAGGATCGCCTCGTGCCGGTCCTTGAAGCGGCGGACCGAGGTCTCATCGATCTCGGACACGTCCGTCGGGCACGTCGTGATGAAGTACACACCCAGCACGATGTCCTGCGACGCCGAGATGATCGGCTGGCCGTTCGCCGGCGAGAACACGTTGTGCGTCGAGAGCATCAGGATGTGCGCCTCGGCCTGCGCCTCAACACTCAGCGGCAGGTGAACCGCCATCTGGTCGCCATCAAAGTCCGCGTTGAACCCGCCGCACACCAGGGGGTGCAGCTTGATCGCGTTGCCCTCAACAAGCACCGGCTCGAACGCCTGGATGCCCATGCGGTGAAGCGTCGGGGCACGGTTGAGCATGACCGGGTGCTGGTGGATGACCTCTTCCAAGATGTCCCACACCTCGGGGTCACGACGCTCGAGCATCCGCTTGGCGCTCTTGATCGTGTCCGCCAGGCCGTGATCCTTGAGCTTGCGGATAATGAACGGCTGATACAGCTCCAACGCGATCTTCTTGGGAAGACCGCACTGGTGAAGCTTGAGCTCCGGGCCAACAACGATGACCGACCGCGCGGAATAGTCCACACGCTTGCCGAGCAGGTTCTCGCGGAACCGACCCTGCTTGCCCTTGATCATGTCCGTCAGCGACTTGAGCGCCCGGTTGGACGACCCCAGCACCGGACGGCGGCAACGGTTGTTGTCAAACAGCGCGTCCACAGCCTGCTGCAGCATCCGCTTCTCGTTGCGGATGATCACGTCGGGCGCGTTCAGGTCCATCAGCTTCTTGAGCCGGTTGTTCCTGTTGATGATCCGCCGGTACAGGTCGTTCAGGTCGCTCGTCGCGAAGTTGCCGCTCTCGAGCAGCACCAGCGGGCGCAGGTCCGGCGGGATCACCGGGATCACGTCCATCACAAGCCACGCCGGGTCGTTCTCGCTGAACCGGACCGCCTCGACAAGCTTCAACCGCTTGGCCAGGTCCTTGGTCTTCTGCTTGCTCCGCGTCGCGGCCAGACCCTCGCGGATCTCGGCGGCCTCGACCTCCAAGTCCAGCATGTCGATCAGCACACGGATCGCCTCGGCGCCCATGTACGCCGTGAACTCGTTGCCGTACTTCTCGAGCGCCTGCCGGTACTCGTCCTCCGTCAGCACCTGCTTGTACTTGAGCTCGGTGTCGCCCGGCTTGGTGACCACGTAGTCCTGGTAGTAGATGATCTTCTCGAGATCGCCCGTCTTCATCCCCAGCAGCGTGCCCAGGCGGCTCGGCAGGCTCTTGAAGAACCAGATGTGCACGATCGGCGACGCCAGGTTGATGTGCCCAAGACGCTTGCGACGCACCCGCGAGTGCGTCACCTTGACGCCGCACCGGTCGCAGATGATGCCCTTGTACTTCGTGCCGCGGTACTTGCCGCACGAGCACTCGTAGTCGCGCTCAGGACCAAAGATCCGCTCGCAGAACAGACCGTCCTTCTCGGGGCGGTAGGTGCGGTAGTTGATGGTCTCGGGCTTCTTCACCTCGCCGTAGGACCAGGCGCGGATGTCATTGGGCGACGCCAGCGTCACCTTGACCGCGGTGAAGTCATTAACCCGTTCGTATACGCTTTCAGCCATCTCGCGAATCTCCTGAGCGAGTGGAATGGTCTCAATCAATCACGCCGAATCAGAAACAAGAACCGCCGGAAACAACCTCTAGAGCAAACTGCCGCCCTCGAGCTGCTTCTTCTCCAGCGTGATGTTCATCCCGAGCCCCTTGAGCTCGTTGCACAGCACGTCGAACGCCACGGGCATGCCAGCCTCAAGGACGTTGCCGCCCTTGACCATGCTCTCGTAGATCTTCGTCCGACCCTCAACATCGTCACTCTTCACCGTCAGCAGCTCCTGCAAGATGTACGCAGCGCCATAGGCCTCGAGCGCCCAGACCTCCATCTCGCCGAACCGCTGCCCGCCCGTGCGGGCCTTGCCGCCCAGCGGCTGCTGGGTGATGAGGCTGTACGGCCCCGTCGCTCGGGCGTGGATCTTGTCATCAACCAGGTGGTGCAGCTTCAGCAGATACATGAAGCCCACGGTTGTCTTCTGGTTGAACGCCTCGCCCGTCCGCCCGTCGTGCAGCTGGATCTTGCCGCCCTTGGGCATCTCGGCGAGCAGCTCACGCGGGTGCGGGAACGTGCCGTCGGCCTCGCAGTTGGCCCACCGATCGCGGACGTGCTGGTTGGCCTCCTCGATCGCGTCGTGCACCTTCTCCTCGGGGCACCCGTCAAACACCGGGGTGACCGCCTGGAACCCGAGCACCTGCGCCGCCCACCCGAGGTGGGTCTCGAGGATCTGCCCGACGTTCATGCGGCTGGGCACGCCCAGCGGGTTGAGCATCACGTCCACCGCGGTGCCGTCCTCCATGAACGGCATGTCCTCTTCAGGAACAACCCGGGCGATGACGCCCTTGTTGCCGTGCCGACCGGCCATCTTGTCACCGGCGCTGAGCGTCCGCTTGGTCGCGACATAGACCTTGACCATCTCGAGCACGCCGCTCTGCAGCTCGTCGCCACGCTTCATGTGCGTGACCTTGCGGGTCTTCTCGGTCTCGATCGCCTCGATGCGGGGCCAGAACTGCGAATGGATCCGCTCGCCCTCAGCCTTGGTCTCCTTGGAGCCCTTGACCCACTTGGCGTTGAACGTCTTGATCTGCTCGAGGATGACCTCGGGGATGTCCGAAGCACCGACCTTCTGACGCGTCATCGGGTCAACCATCTCCGTGCCGGTCGCCTCGTTGATCGCGTCGGCCATCTCCTTGAACAGCGAGATCGCCTGCTGGTCCTGCTCGCTCTCGTAGACCTCGATCGCCTTCTTGAGGTCCTTCTTCTGCCCCTCGTTCATGTGCGTTCGGCGGCTGAACTTCTTCGTCCCGATCACGATCCCCGCGACGCCCGAGGGCACCTCGAGCGAGTCGTTCTTCACGTCCTCGCCGGCCCGACCGAAGATCGCGTGCAGCAGCTTCTCTTCGGGCGTCAGCTCGGTCTTGGACTTCGGGCTCACCTTGCCAACCAGGATGTCGCCCGGGCCAACCCGAGCGCCCATGCGGATCACGCCGCTCTCGTCCAGGTTCCGCAGCATCTTCTCTGACACGTTGGGGATGTCGCGGGTGAACTCCTCACGACCGAGCTTGGTCTCGCGGATCTCCACGTCGAACGCGTCGATATGGATCGACGTGAACGTGTCGTCCTTCACGAGCTTCTCGTTGATGACGATCGCGTCCTCAAAGTTGTACCCGTCGAACGTGTTGAAGGCGACCATGATGTTCTTGCCGATCGCAAGCTGGCCCTTCTGCGTCGAGGCACCGTCGGCGATGACCTCGCCCGCCTTGACCTTCTGGCCTTCCTTCACGATCGGCTTCTGGTTCTGGCACGTCCGCTCGTTGAGCCCCACGAACTTGCGGAGCACATACTCGTCCGCGTTGTCGATGATGATCCGCAGCCCGTCCACATAGGTCACGGTCCCGCCACGCTTGGCCAGCACCACCATGCCCGAGTTCATCCCGACGGGCCACTCCATGCCCGTCGCGATGCACGGCGGGTCGATCTTGATCAGCGGAACCGCCTGACGCTGCATGTTCGAACCCATCAGCGCCCGGTTCGCGTCGTCGTGCTCGAGGAACGGGATAAGCGACGCCGAGATCCCGACAATCTGCTTGGGCGAGACGTCAACGAAGTTCACTTCCTTCGCCGTGACCTCCGCCAGCTCGCCGTCCACACGGGCCAGCAGGTGGCCCTTTGACAGCTGCCCGCTCTCGTCGAGCGCGTCGGTCGGCGCGAGCACCGCACGGATCTCCTCGTCGGCACGCAGCGGCACGATCTCCCCGGTGACCTTGCCATTCTCCACCTTGCGGTAGGGCGTACGGAGGAAGCCGTACTCGTCCACGCTCGAGAAGATCCCCAGCGAGACAATCAGACCGATGTTCGTGCCCTCGGGCGTCTCGATCGGGCAGACCCGACCGTAGTGACTGATATGAACGTCGCGGACCTCGAAGCCCGCCCGCTTGCGGTTCAGACCGCCGGGGCCAAGGGCGCTGAGCCGACGCTCGTGCACGAGGCTCGACAGCGGGTTGGTCTGGTCAACCACCTGGCTCAGCTCGGACCGCCCAAAGAAGAAGTCGATCGCGCTGCTGATGGACTTGGAGTTCACCAGGTCCGCGATCTTCGTGACCTCCTCGGGGTCCTTCACGCTCATCCGCTCCTGCACCGTGCGGCGCAGCTTCAAGAAGCCCTTGCGCAGCTCCTCCACACCCAGCTCGTCGAGCGTCCGCAACCGACGGTTGCCCAGGTGGTCGATGTCGTCCACCTGCGCCACCGAACGGCCCGTGTCCGGGTCGAGCCGGTTGGACCGAAGATCGAGCATGTACTGAACCACCCGCAGGAAGTCCTCGCCCGTGATGAACATCTGGTCCGGCGGCGTGTCCATATCAAACTTGCGGTTGATCCGGAAACGGCCGACCTTGCCCAGGCGGTAGCGGTTGACGTCAAAGAACTTCTCGTGGAACAGCTGGCGGGCCTTCTCGACCTGCGGCGGGTTGCCCGGGCGAAGACGCCCATAAACCTTCAGCAACGCCCGCTCGTAGTCGCTGTGCACGCCGGGCACGTCGTCATACTGCTCGAGCTTCTCCATCGCGATCGTGTTCAGGATCAGCGTGTCCGACGGGTTCTGCACCACGCGGACCGTCTTGAGCGAGCTGCTCGCCCGGATCGCCTCCGCGGCCTCCTCGCCGACCTGCTTGCCCACCCCGACCAGCTCCTCGCCCGTCTCGGTGTCGATGATCGCAGCCGCGGCGTAATCCTCCGGGCTCACCTTGGCGACCTTGATGTCGCTCACCTCGTAGAACAGGCTGATGATCGCGTCGGTGCTCGCCACCGACTCGTCCAGACAACGCAGGAACGTCGTCGCGGTCAGCTTGGCCGACTGGTCGATCTTCATCGCCAGCTCGTCCTTCTTGGTCACCTCGATCTCGATCCACGAGCCCCGCTCGGGGATCACCCGGGCCGAGTGCAGCGGGCGGTCGCCCTCGCTGGTGATAATCGAGAAGTCCACACCGGGCGACCGGTGCAGCTGGCTGACGATGACGCGCTCGGCACCGTTGACGATGAACTCGCCGCCGCCCATCATGATCGGGAACTCACCGAGGTAGATGTCCTCCTCGGGCAGGTCGCCGTGCGTCTCGCGGCTCAGCCGCAGCGCCAGCTTGAACGGCAGCCCGTACGTCAGCCGCAGCTCGCGGCACTCGTCGGACGTGTACCGCGCGTCCTCGAGCTCGTACTTGATGTAGTCGAGCTTCATCGTCTCGTCGTAGCTCTCGATCGGGAAGATCTCGTGCAAGAGCGACTCGAGCCCGATCTCCTTGTTCCGCTTGTCCGACGGCACCCCGTGCTGAAGGAACCGGGCGTAGGCGTCCCGCTGAACCTGAGTCAGGTTCGGGACTTCCACCGCGTCACCCCGCTTGGCGAAGTTTCGAACCGTCCGTTCACGGGCCATATTGCGCAGAGTCACCTGAGCCATTTGAGTCCTCACTTGACGCGCGTCACGAGGCAAGCCGCGCCAAAATGGCGTCGCGACTAAACCCCGTGGGCTTTGCTGTCCGATGTGTACTGATCCACCCACCGCGGCCCAGGGCCTTTGCCTGGATCCCGAGAAGGCATGAGAAAACCACGCCGCCGGTCGGGTTCGATCCCCTCCGACGCCCACCCTGAACAGTCATTGACCGCTGGCAGGTCCGCTTCATGCAACTCCTGAGGCCGCTCTAGTCCGAACTAAATTCTAGGCAGGCCGATCCCACACAGATCGACTCGCATCGAGGTCGCCCGAACAAACCCGACTCCCCCCCGTTTCGGAGGGGGAATCGACTGTAAGTTCTTGCTGAATAACCTCTTAGACGATCTCGACGTCGGCGCCGACTTCCTTGAGCTTCTCGGCCAACGCCTCGGCGTCTTCCTTGCTCAGCCCTTCCTTGACCTTGGCAGGCATTCCGTCGACCACGTCCTTGGCCTCCTTGAGACCCAGGCCCGTCGCCTCGCGCACGACCTTGATCACCTTGATCTTGTTCCCGCCGTCGCCCTTGAGCAGCACGTCGAACGCGGACTGCTCTTCCTCGACCGCCGCCGCCGGGCCGGCCGCCGCCATCATCACGCCGCCACCGGCCGCAGCCTCGATGCCGAAGGTGTCCTTCATGTAGTCCGCCAGGTCAACGGCGTCCTTCAGGGTCAGGCCCGCAAGCTTGTCGCCAAGCTCGGAAATCTTCGCGTCGTAGGTCTTGGTTGCTTCGTCAGACATGTGAAACTCCAAATCTGTTTGCCCGGAAATTCCGGGTCTTGACTCGCTCGCCCGAGAGGGGCCGAACCGTTCGGCTCTTTAACCCCAAGCCGAAGAAACGGCGATAGGGGCCAGTCGGGGGATCCGGGTGTCTTGTTCTTCAGGCCGGGCCCACGCCCAGCCGTCATGCTCTCGATTATGAACCGACCTTGCTGATCGTCTCGCCGGCCTCGAGCTTGCCCTCGATCGCCTTGACGATCCCGACAAGACCCGCCCCGGGTCCCTTGACCGCGCCGAGCAGCGTGCTCCCCGGCCCGAGAATGATCGCGACGTTCTTGGCGATCGCCTCGTCCCTCGTCGGGAGCTTGCTCAACGCCGTGCACCCAGCCTCGCCCTCGAAGAGCGTGCCGTCAAGCACCGCGCCGCGGAGCTCGACGCCCGGGAACTTCTTGACGATCTCCACGATCTCACGCGCGACCTGCACCACGCTCTCGGCCCCGTAGACCATCGCGTTGGACCCGGAAAGAACCGGGGCCAGCTCCGCGAGCTTCGTGTCGCCGAACGTCTGCAGGAACAGCTTGTTCCGCACAACCGTCACGTGGATGTCCTTGGTGGCCAGGTGGCTCCGGATCGCGTTGTTGTCGTTGGCCGGCACGCCGCGCAGCGAGATCACCATCGCGTCTTCGAGATCGCCCAGACGCTCCTGGTAATCCCGCATCATGATTTCTTTGACGACCTTGCTCATGCCCCGACCCCTTCCGCCTCTTCAACGACGTGCTCGACGCCGACCCCCGGGGTCATCGTCCCCGAGAGCGTGATCTTCTTGATGTAGGTGCCCTTGACCGCGTTGGGCCGAGCCTTCTCGATCGTCGTCAGCAGGTGCTGGTAGTTCTCGAGCAGGTCGCCCTCGGAAAAGCTCATCTTCCCGATGATCGCGTGGATGTTCCCGCCCTTGTCGGTCCGGTACTCCACCTTGCCCGCCGCGAACTCGCCCACAGCCTCGGGGACGTTCTTCGTCACCGTCCCGTTCTTCGGGCTCGGCATCAGGCCCTTGGGCCCCAAGACCTTGCCCAGCTTCGAGATCACACGCATCATCTCCGGGCTCGCGATCGCCACGTCGAAGTCCATGAACCCGTCCTCGACCTCTTTCATCAGATCCTCGCCGCCCGCCTTCACCGCGCCGGCCTCGAGCGAGGCCTTCACGTTCTCAGCCTGGCAGAACGCGATGACCCGCTTGTTCTTCCCGATCCCCTTGGGCAGCGAGACCGAGCCGCGGATCATCTGATCCGCGTGCTTCACGTCAACGCCAAGGTGCATGCACACCTCCACGGACTGGTCGAACTTCGCCGGCTTGAACTTCTTCACCGCCGCCACAGCATCCGCCGCGGGCAACGCCGACTCGGGCATCAGCTTCAGATTCTCGTTGTGTCGCTTGTTCTTCATCACACACCCTCCACAACAACGCCCATGGAGCGTGCGGTCCCGGCGATCACTCGCATCGCCGCCTCGATCGTCGTGGAGTTCATGTCCTCCATCTTTTCCTCAGCGATCTTCCGGCACTGGTCGGCGTTGATCTTGCCCACCAGGTCCTTGTTGGGAACGCCAGAGCCCTTCTCGATGCCCGCGGCTTCCTTGATCAGCACCGACGCCGGGGACGACTTGATCTCCATCTCGAACGACCGGTCGCTGTACACCGTCACGATGCACCCGACGACCTTGCCGTTCAGCGCCGCCGTCGCCGCGTTGAACTGCTGGATGAACTGCCCCGGGTTCACACCCTTGGCGCCCAGCACCGGGCCCAGCGGAGGAGCCGGCGTCGCCTTGCCCCCCGGAGCCATGATCTTGAACTGTTGGGTAATTTCTTTCTTGGCCATCGATCGTTACCTCCCACTTTCCAGAGCGATTTCCGACGCGGCCAAGCGCCGGGCACTGGGTGGTTTTGACGGTTCACGTTGTCCCATCACGCAGACATTCCGCGAGACGGGCCACAACTCTAGGCCTCACCACGCGTTCGAAACGTGCTCAACACGCCCACAAACTTGATATTTTCTGGACCCGATACCGCTCAATTGCCGAACGAACGGCCCGAGCGGACAGCCCGCACGGACAACCCATCACCGCCCCATCGCCGCCCGCATCTCCAACAAAATCTCCGGCTCCAGCTGCCACCGCTCAGCCCGGTCCAGCAGCTCCAACGCCCTCGCCTCGTGCCCCTGAGCCCGCAACACCACCGCCAGCAGGAACCACCCCGACGCCGAGTCCGCCCGGTTGGCGAACCGACCCGCCTCACCCGCCATCACCCGCAGATTGATCCCGCTAGGCATCTCCTCGGCCCCGAAGTCCTCGGCCAGCGGGGCAAACGCCAGGCTCGGCTCCCCCAGATACGCCAGCCGCATCAGCGTCGCCGCGTCCGACGTCTTCCGCTCGCCCACCAGCGCCACCGCGAGCAGCCGCCTCGCCGCCCAATCGCCGGTGCCCGCGTCCGAGTTCAGGTGTTCAAGCAGCAGCACGACCGCCTCGCCCGTCTCCCCAGCCGCCAACGCCGCCACGCCCAGCTCGCGGGGCGTGGGCAACACCACCGGCTCAGGCTCGGGCACAATCGGCGAGTACCCGGGCACATACTGCCCCTCGATCAGCCCGCGGTGCCCGATGCGGTACCGCCAAAGCCTCCGCAGCTCCTCGGGGCTCTGATCGAGCCAGTACCAATAGTCCGGCCCCAGCCCGCCGTACCACCCCAGATCCCAGGAGCTGCTATAGAGACCGCTATTGAAGTTGGGCCAATCCCGTCTCGAAAACTCGTACTCGCCCATCCGAAACCCGGTGCCATACGCCGACGTGTTGTACTGCAGCACCCCCGTGACCGGCCCGCGGCTGTCCTCGACCAGATCCACCAGCAGCCCGGTCTGCGCCGCCGGGTGCGCCACCAGAAACACCTGGACGGCAGGATCGAACTGCTCGATGTACGCCGCCGCGTCACGCACGACATACAGATACGCCCCGCGGTACCGCACCGGCACCCCGATCTGCCACGCCTCGCCCGGCGACTCCCACCCCAGCACCCGCAGCGGCTCCTCGTAATCCGTCTGATACGCCGGGTCCAGCCACGGATCGCGATAAGGCAGCGTCGGCGGCACCGATCCCGTGCCCGGGACATACCCCGAGCCCGAGCCGAGCCCGAGGCCCGTAGACGATGGCTGGGAACTCGCCGGGGACGACGACTGGGACGACGACTGGGCACCCGCGAACGCCGCAGCGACGCCCATCGCCAACACCGCGATTCCCGACCGCATCAACCGCACCGAATGATTCGCTCTGACCGTTCGTGATCGCATGAGACGGCTCCTCTACGCGGCGCCCGCACCGCAGACCCAAACCCTCGCCCACACACAACCCACCTCGCAGCGGCCCCGCAGAACCACCGATCCCGCGACCATCTGATCCGCACACCGCCCCGCCCGGTTCCCCACAACCCCTATCCGGGCCCCATCGGGGCCCCCAGTCTCGGCCCGCCTCAGCATACCCGGATGCCCCGCCCGCCCGGTGCCGCTATCTTCCCCCCATGCGACTCCCCCGCCGGATCATCCCGCTCGCCCTGCTCGCCCTGCTCGTGCCCGGGTGCACCCGCCTTGGCCTCATCAGCTCCGCGAACGGATCGCTGGTCGGTGCCGACTCGGCCGCGGTCCTCTCGCCCGACTTCCGCGTGCTTGTCTTCGCCCGCAGCGAGAACGACAGCACCGCGGACCTCTACTTCACCGATCTCTCCGACGAGCAGATCGAGTCCTACTTCGACGACTCCGCCGCCTGGACCCAGATCTCGGGCAGCATCGTGCACGTGCACATGTTCATCAAGCCCTACGCGGGCCGCACCCCGATCCAGAGCACCGCGGCCAACGCCTCGATGCGATGGGCCGTGCTTGCCGACGGCGAGATCGGTGTCTACACCGGAGCGGGCTTCGTCTTCCCGGGCCGCACCCTGCTGGGCTCAAAGATCTCCGGCTCGGTCCGCGGAGCAACGCTCCGCCTCACCCGCGCCACCGAGGGCTTCCACGACCCGCTGGGCCCGTCGAGCCTCTCGATGAGCTTCTCCGCGAAGAAAGACGCCGACATGGCCGAGGGCCTCTCGCGCCGGCTCGACGCCGCCGCCCGCCGAGCGACCAAGGTCGCCGAGACCCTAGAGAACTAGCCCCGAGCGCAAGCGACGGGTCTCTGGATCGCCCTCCCTCACTCAGCAACCCAACTCACCCCCACTCAACCCCACTCACCCCGCTCGTACCACGCGTCGAGCGTCTTCGCCGCCGCCCCGCGGTAGAGCACCCCGAGCATCTCGCTGGGCAGCGCCCGCCCCACCAGTCTCGGCGCATCGAGCTCGCTGAACTTCTCGGGCTCGACCATCATCAGGTCCGGGTCCGCGATGTTTGACTCCCCGTCGTAGTCCGTCTCCCACATCGTCCGCTGCGCCCAGTAGCGACTCGCGTACAGCTCGAACGCCTCCGCCCGCGAGTTGGCGAGCTGGTTGCCAAACTTCGGGTTGTCCGGGTCGCTCGCTTCCAGGTGGTCGTCGTGCGTGACGATGTCAGACCCGAAGAGGATCCGCCCCTTAAACCGCTCGAGGAAGCCGACGAGTTCGTCGCGTCGGTGCGTGCTCAGCTCACGCACCATCCACTTGGTCGCGCTCGTGTCGAGCACCAGCTTCGGGTGCCGATCCAGGATCTCGGTCAGCCGCCCCAGGTCCTCGGGCCACCCGCCCATGTGCGCGCCCAAGCACGGCACATCGAACGCATCAAGAAACCGGCCCATCGCAGCCCACTGATCGCCCTTGGTGCCATACCGCTTCGAGTCGGCGTACTTGGCACCGAACCACGTGTCCGGGTCCGCCACGTGGATCATCAGCATCATCCCGAGCCCGACCGCCTTCTCAGCGATCTTCATCCGCCACGGCGCGTCGGCCGGCCACAGGTCGCTCGCGTCACCGCCGGAAAACTCCTCGGCGAAGTCCAGGAACCGCGGCGCGGTCCAGAACTTCACCATCCGCGCCCCCTTGGCCCACCACTCGTCGAGCCCCTCATAAAACCCCTCGCGGAACGCTCGGCTCTTGTCGGTCGCCATGTACTCCGGGATCGCCACGAACCGGACCCGCTCGCCCAGGATCCCCTTGATCCGGTCGGCCTGGGCCAGCTGTGTCTGCGAGTACGTCCGCGTCACGCCGTACAGGTCGCACACCTCTTTATACAGCTCCGCCGCCCGGGCCCCGTTGATGTGCGCATGCGAATCGATGATCCCGCGCCCCGACGCCCCCGCGGGAACGCCCAACCTCCGGGCCTCGGCCACGTAATCAAGCCCCAGACGGTTCGCCGCGGTCATCGTCTCACGCTGCCCATCAGTACCCATCGGCGGCTCCTCGCATTTCATAGTTCCAAACCCAACGCGTCCCCACTACTATGAACGCGTCATGGTAGACCCCACCCGGCCCACCCCAACGCCTGAACCCCCCACGCCCGAACCCCCACCGTTCGAAGCGCCCGTCCCCGCCGCCCCTCGCCCGTCGAGTCTCACGCGGGACGACGAGGACTCCCCCGGCGTGCTCCGCGGCGAGGGGCTCGACCTCAAACGCCACCGCCTCACCCGAGACCCCGAGTTCCCCAACGCCCGCATCGCCCTGGCCCACGACTGGCTCGTCGGCCTCCGCGGCGGCGAGAAGGTCCTCGACTCGATCGCCCGCCTCGTCGAGGCCCGCCACACCCCGGGCCCGCTCTATACCATGTTCGCCTCCAAGAAATCGATCACCCCCGCGATCGACCGCCTGGGCGTCCGCACCAGCGGGCTCAACAAGTACCCCGCTTCCATGCGTCGGTGGCTGCTGCCCCGATACCCCGCCGCCGTCGCGAGCCTCTCCAACAGGTTCGACGCCGACCACAACGCCCACCCGATCAACCTGCTCGTCTCCACCTCGTCCGCCGCGATCAAGGCCCTCGCCACCGCAGAATCCGTCCCCCACCTCTGCTACTGCCACACCCCAGCCCGCTACCTCTGGGACCAGGAGCACGAGTACGCCAAGGGTTCCCCGCTCCGCAAGATCGGCCTCTCGATGTTCGGCGACAAGCTCCGCGCCTGGGACCAGAAGTCCGTCCGGGCGGTCACCAACTTCATCGCCAACTCGAAGTTCACCGCCTCACGCATCGAGGCGTGCTGGAGCCGTGACGCGATCGTGATCTACCCGCCCATCGACACCGGGTTCTTCTGCCCCGACCCCGACGAGCCCCGCGGCGAGTTCTGGCTCACCGTCTCGGCCCTCGTGCCCTACAAACGCACCGACCTGGCCATCGAGGCCGCGATGCGCCTGGGCAAGCCGCTCATGATCGTCGGCACCGGCTCCGAGGAGAGATCCCTCCGCCGACTGGTCAAGAAGACCGCCCGCAACCTGACCAAGATGGGCTTCTCCCCGGGCCGCGACAACCTCGTTGAGTTTCTGGGTCACGTCGAGCAGAGCCAGCTGCGAACGCTATACCGCCGCGCGGCGCTCCTCGTCTTCCCCCAGGTCGAGGACTTCGGCATCGCCGCCGCCGAGGCCCAGGCGTGCGGCTGCCCCGTCATCACCCGCCGCCAGTCCGGGGCCGCCGAGATCGTGCTCGAGGGCCGCACCGGGGCCTTCATCGATGAAGCGACCGCCGACGCGATCATCCAGGCCGCCAAGGCGATCCCCGATCAGTGCCACGAGAACTGCCGCGTCAACGCCGAGCGGTTCAGCGAGGAACGGTTCATGGCCCAGATGGGCGAGCAGATCCGCAAGCAGCTCTCAGCCTCGGCCTGACCCACACCGAGCCGCCGAACGCAACGCACTCAGCCGCACCGATTCAGGACCAGGTTCAGGTGGTCCTAGCTCGCCTCGCCGTTCGCCGTCGGCGCGGGCGTGACCACGCGGTTGAAGACCCGGGCCGCCAGCACATGCCCGACGAAGATCTCGTGGTCAGCCTCGAGATCAAAGTGCCGCACCACCTCGCAATCCAGCACCGCCCCGCACCGATCAATGATCGGCGAGCCCGTCAGCAGCGTGCTCACCCGGAACGAATCGAACGGGTCTTCTCGGATCTCGTCCGGGTCGGTCGCGCCCTCGGGCTTGGAATCGAACACGAACTTGCGGCTCACCAGCCGATCCCGCTCGCCCAGCAGGCAGACCGCAAAGGCGTGGCTGTCCCGGATCAGGGGGTCGATC
This sequence comes from Phycisphaerales bacterium, assembly GCA_047620485.1. GTDB lineage: Bacteria > Planctomycetota > Phycisphaerae > Phycisphaerales > UBA1924 > JBLHKT01. The sequence goes on from JBLHKT010000012.1 coordinate 76,967, forward strand.
GCGTGCCCGCGAGGGATCACGATCGAGACCAGCACCGGATCCGTCGAGCAGACCTGGATCGAACGAACCAGCACCCCAGCCCGCTCACCCTCGAACTCCGAGGTCATCAGCGCAAGCGGCGACACGAAGCGTGACACCACGTCCTGGATCGGGCCCCGGTCAATATCAGGCCGTTCGCACTCGTCCATGGGTCTGTCGCCTTTCGCACGACCATCGGGGCCCGGGTGGCCGCGGTGGACGCTTCGGGCATGAGCGGGGGAACGCGGGGTGACTCACCCCTTGTGCACATTTCTGGGAGACATTTTTGAAGCGATCTTGGATTCGGGAGATTGAACCATAACTCCCATGTTTACAGGTCTTTGCCAGCCACGAGATGTGTGTACAACCCGTGGATATGGGAACATCGGCCAAAACCTAATCCCAAATCAGTCCGATCAGGGGTTGCGGAGTGGGTGGTTGTGGGTGATAATCCCGCACATGACCACTCTGGGGGATTTCCATGCCATTCGTCGGACAAGCCCAAGCCGTGATCGACGCGAAGCAGCGCCTGGCGCTGCCCGCGAAGTTCCGGTCCAGGTGGAACCCCGCCACGGACGGCCCGACCTGGTTCTGCGTCCCCTGGGTCCCCGATTCGGTTCTTCGGCTCTACCCCGAGAAGACCTTCAACGAGCTGTTCGCCTCGGGTCGCGTCAGGCCCAGCCTGACGCCGTCCTCCGATCGCGCCGAGCTGGAAGCGATCCTGTTCAGCGCGACCGAGCAGCTCGACCTGGACGCGAGCCATCGGGTGCGTTTGCCCGTCTGGCAACTCGAGAAGCTCGAGATGCCTCGCGAGGTGATGATCCTGGGTGCGGGCGATCGGCTGGAGATCAGGCCACGCGACGCCTGGAACGAACGATTCAACAAGGGGCTCGCGGCGTTGGACGCCCTGGCCGCCAAGCTCGACCTCGAGCGAGACAACTGATTCTCGAGCTCTCCTGCAAGGCTGCGGGACGGCTCATTCACGGCTGACCGAGGCACGGACTATCGCCAAGGCAGCCCAAAGCGGAGTGTTCAGAGCAACAACGGATCCGATTACACCAATCCACCACGGACGGGGGATGGATGCAGGGATGCACCAGACCATGGATCGGTCGGCCACTCGGATTCATCTCAAGCCCTGAACGCCCGGACCCACGCCCGGCTGAGCCACCACCAGCCGGGTGTTTTTATGCGCCGACCACACGGCTTACGCCGCGCCAGCTTAAGCCGCCCGACGCTCACGACGACGACGCTTGCGAGTCATCGAAGCCGTCACCTCGCTCGCCGACGCCGACCCGCCAAGAACCGCGTCCTTGGAAGTCTCGAGCACCCGCACCGCGCACAGCACGCACGCCATCGACCAGCCCTGGCTCGGCGACGTCCGCACCCGATAGAACCGGGCCGACGTCCGCCCGCACCCGGGGCAGCAGGGGTGATCGATCTGAGCCGCAGTCGCCCGCGGCTGATCCTGTCGCGGCTCGTGTCGCCGCGGCTCGGGTTGTGATCTTGTAATACTCATCGCCCCCACTCCTTCGGAAAACAGGGACGCCGCGTTTCACACAGACTTGCACCGTTTGGGCAGTTGGGCCCAAAAGCATGCCTTCGAGGCCGGATTTGACGTGATTGGACCAAGGCGATGGTCCAGAAACCACCCGAGCCGGGGAGCCCCCCCACCAGCCCGCCACTAGCACGCCACTAGCCAGAGCCCGCTTTGACCCGATGGGCAACGCGGGATAGACACCGCAACGAACTCAGCACCCCGCCAGGAAGGCGGCGACAAAGGCCGCGATATCGCTGTTATCCAGAACGCCGTCAGCGGTGAAATCTGCAGAAGCTTCGCCCGCGAGGAACGCGTCAACAAACACACCGATGTCGCCGTTGTCGAGGACACCGTCGCTGTTGAGATTGGCCAAGCAAGGCGCGGCTCTGCCAAAGACAACGTAGCTCTGGCCGGCATCGGGCCTGAAGGTCACCATGGCATTTGGTGCCCCGATGATGAGATCACCAACCCCGTCGGCGTTGACGTCACCGGCCGAGGAGAGCGACCAACCACTCACGTCACCCGCGTTGATCCCGTTGACGACGAAACCGTTGATACCGGTGAGACTCGCCAGGCCGATGACGCCTGTCGCGCCCATTCTTGCGCCGCCGAAGACGACACAGGTCTGCCCCGCATTCAACTTCCCACTCGGGGAGGCGAGCGGGGCCCCGACGACGAGGTCGTCGATCCCATCGCCGTTCAGGTCGCCCGCGGCGGACACGGGCCAGCCGCTCATGTCGTCCGGGTCGCTCCCGTTGAGCACGAACCCGTTGGTGCCATTGAGCGAGGACAACTCAAACACACCACCGGTCCCCACGCCGCCGGCCCCCATGTCTGACGCCCCAAAGATCACGCAGCTTTGGCCGGCATCGCTCTTCCCGTTTGGATCGGCCAGATGAGCCCCGACGATGATGTCATCCAGGCCGTCCCCGTTCACGTCACCGGCCCGGGAGACCCTCAGCCCGGCGTTATCGTCTGCGCCGGCTCCGAGGAGCACGAACCCGTCGACGCCGCTGAGCGATGAGAGCTCGATCACCCCGACGGCCCCCACGCCCGATCCCCCAAAGACGACGTAGCCCTCACCGGCCTCGTTCATTCCGTTGGGATCGGCGAGCGGTGCTCCGATGACCAGGTCGTCGAAGCCGTCGCCGTTGACATCACCGGCAGAGGAAGCCGACGAACCGCTTTGGTCCTCCGACCTGCCTCCGTTGAGCACGAAACCATTGACGCCGTTGAGTGATGAGAGCTCGATCACGCCAGTCGATCCGACCTGGGCTCCACCGAAGACAACGTAGGATTCGCCAGCCCTGTTCTTCCCGTCCGGGCCCGCCAGGCGAGCCGAGATAACGAGGTCGTCGAAGCCGTCGCCGTTGACATCACCGGCTGAGGAAACGAACTGGCCGCTACGGTCATCCGCATCGATTCCGTTGATCGCGAATCCATTAACGCCGTTGAGCGACGGGAGATCGATCACGCCGGTGGAGCCCACGCCCAAGCCCCCGAAGATGACGTAGCTCTGGCCGGCATTCGTCACGCCGTTCGGGTCGGCGTTGTGAGCCCCGATGACGAGGTCGCCGATGCCGTCCCCGTTCACGTCGCCCGCCGAAGACACCGAGAGACCCAGGTTGTCCGACGGATCGATCCCCCGGATGTCAAAGCCGTTGCTGCCGTTGAGATTCACCAGCCCGAGTACCACGGCTGAGCCGATCCCGGGGCCTCCGAAAACGACGTAGCTCTCACCCGAATCCCGTTGAGATTGCGGGTCGGCCCCGAATGCCCCGACGATCAGGTCATCGATGCCGTCTGCGTTCACATCGCCAGCGGAGGAAACAGACCAACCACTGCGGTCATCCCTCCCGATCCCGTTGAGAACAAACCCGGCGCTCCCGTCGCCGCCGTTCTCGAGCAGCAGGCTCGACAGCTCAAACCCCGCGGGAAAGGGCTCGGTGGACTGAGCCAGGGCTTGCCCGGAGAACGCAGACCCCGCCATCGCGGCAAGCACCGCAGCAACAGAGGCATGGCGACGCTTCAACTCATTCATGCTCAGTAGATTCAATGGATGGCCCTCGCTAAAAGTCTCATTCGCTAGCAAGAGCCTACCCGCAACATGAACACGCGCCAAGAGGCCTGTTCTTGTTCCGTTCATAATAAACCACCCAGCCACTTGCGAAAGGGGCGTCATATCGCGCAGGGAAACCTCGCAGGGTGGCTCCATCTTTACGAGCCCTCGGCGCAAGCCGAGGGTCCGTGAGCCGCACCCCCCACTGGCACCCTCGGCTTGCGCCGAGGGCTTGTCAGAAAAAGATATCGTTAGAAAAAGCGTCGCGTGTTACAGCGCCGCTCCGCACTTCTTGCAGAACTCCGCGTCGTCGTCGTGCCCGTGGGTTTCGCACCCCGAGCACTCCTTCGCCGCGGTCTTGGCGACCCGCCTCTGCTGGGCCTCGATCACCTCGGCGGTGATGATCCCAGTCGGCACCGCGATGATGCCGTACCCCATGATCATGATCGCCGAGGCGAGCATCTTGCCCACCGGCGTCTGAGGCGTGATGTCGCCATACCCCACGGTCGTCATGGTCACGATCGCCCAGTAGACGCTCTCGGGGATGCTGTTAAACCCGTGCTCAGCCCCCTCGATCAGATACATCAGCGACCCGATGATCATCACCACCGTGAGGATCACGACCAGAAACACCGTGATCTTCTGGCGGCTTGATTTGAGCGCCGAGAACAGCAGCTCGCCCTCGCCGACGTACCGCCCCAGCTTGAAGACCCGGAACACACGCACCAGCCGCAGCCCGCGGATGACCGCGAGCGACTGGGTGCCGCCGAAGAAGATCGAGAGATACGTGGGCAAGATCGAGAGCAGGTCCACGAGCCCGAAGAAGCTGAACACATACCGGAGCGGCCGCCGCGCCGAGATCAGCCGACAGGTGTACTCCAGGGTGAACAGCCCGGTGAACGCCCACTCGGTGATCTTCAGGGCCAAGCCGTATTCAGCCTTGATCGACACCACGCTCTCGAGCATCACCGCGATGATCGAGAGCAGGATCGCGAAAAGCAGCGCGATATCAAACGCCTTGCCCGCCTTGCAGTCGGCCTCGAAGATCACGCGGTAAAGCCACTCCCGCCGAGGGCCAACCTTCGGCGGGGGTGACGATTTGCCGCTGGATGGTGAGGGCGGGCCCGCCATGGGCTGGCGGGAGGGTCAGCCCTCCGAGCCGGCACCCTCGAGCTCCGCAACGAGCTTCTCGACTTCCTCGTCCGTCAGCTGGCGGACCACCTCGATCACCACGTTCTCGATGGGCCAGTCGCCCATGCCGCCGTTGGGGGTCTCCTTGGTGCCCGTCTGAACCGCCTTGATCTTGTCCACGATGTCGAGCCCCTTGACGACCTCGCCGAACACCGCGTACCCGGCGCCGTCACGCGGCTGATCCAGGAACGCGTTGTCCGAGACATTGATGAAGAACTGGTTGGTGCCCGAGTCCGGGCGGTTGCCAAGCCGGGCCATCGCGATCGAGCCGCGGGTGTTGCTCAGCCCGTTCTTCCACTCGTTCTTGATCCCGGCCTTGGTCTCTCGCTTCACGCCGTCGGGCTCGAACCCGCCGCCCTGGATCATGAACGTCGGGATGACGCGGTGGAAGACCGTGCCGTTGTAAGTCTCGGCCTCGGCGTAGTCCACGAAGTTCTCCACCGAGATCGGGGCCTTCTCGTGGTTCAGCGCGAGATAGATCTCGCCCTGGTTCGTCTTCATCAGCATGTACACGGTGTCGGGCATCTCAACGGGCTCCTCTGTGGGCTGGGCCTCGGCTTGCGGCTCGGGGTTGGCCGGAACAGCGTCCTGGGCCGCGGCCACGCCGGAAACCCCAAGCCCCGTCACCACACCAAGCATCGAACGAATCAAAGACGTCTTCAGGGTCAGCAGCATCGTGAATCCTCCTTGTGAACCAACGGGCCCGCCTTCTGGCGAACCAAACCGGGCTCCCCCCCAGGGGTTGCTCCCCGCTGATCGGTACCCATCCTATGGGACCCTGCCAGCCGTTGTCGGCCCCACAACCCATCATTTCCGCCCACTTTGAAGCCCCCGCCTCAACCAACGGTGGCACCCACGCCAACCTAAACCTGACACTCTTGGCTGACCGGGAGGTCTGTGAGCGGTCCGAACCGCTCGACCCGGTCTCCGGAGGGACTCCCCATGCCCCACAACCACGCCCGCACCCCCCCCGCCAACGCCCCCCCAAAGGGTTTCACGCTCGTCGAGATCCTGATCGTCGTGATCATCCTGGGCATCCTGGCCAGCGTCGTCTTCGCCGGGTTCAAGGACGCCGTGAGCGAATCCAGGCAAGCCGCGTTCGCGACCGAGCTGCACCACTACGTCACGGCGGCCGACTACTACGCCGCCGACACCGGGCAGCTCATGGCCGACAGCGGCTCCGGGCAGGTCCCCGACGGATTCGAACGCTACATCAACACCGGCGACTGGGAATCCGCAACACCCCTCGGCGGCGTCTGGGACACCGAGGGATCCGACAGCGGATTCACCGCCGGCCTGGGCGTCCACTTCAACAACAACGACAGCCCGGGCGACACCGTTATGAGCCAGGTTGACGGCATCATCGACGACGGCGACCTCACCACCGGCCTGTTCAGACAGGCCGCAGACGTCAACCGCTTCTACTACGTCCTCGTCTACTAAACCCCCACCACACCCATACCCCGCCCGCAACCCACGCCAGGCCGCCCCCCACCCCGGAGGCGGCCTGTTTCTTGCGCCGTCCTAAAACCCCCACCCCCGCGGGCCAGGCACGGTGGGTGTGTGCCGTCTGCGCGATCCGGGCAGGTTAACGCCGGCCCACCCCTCGGTTTGTCACCCGGTTCATCAGCCCCACACGCAAACGGATCGAACAATCTTCATAGTCCAGCGAAGACCCCGCCCGGACCAGAAGGACCACCCCATGCGCAGCAGACTTATTTCAGCAGTGCTCCCGGCCTTGATCGCAGCGGCCGCCCTGTGGACCGCGGGCAACGTTGCCCAGAAGGCCGCACGCCAGAACGAGTCCGCCAACTGGCCCACCGCCACCGGGGTCGTGACCGAGTCTCAGGTCATCCCGGGCGGGACCGCCGAGAACCTCATCCACAAGTACAGCTTCCGCTGCGCCTACCAGACCCGCATGGGGAACCACGAGATCAGCAGCTTCACCCACTTTGGCACCCTGGGGCCCTACTTCCGAGGCGGGCCCGCCGAGCTGGCAGAAATCTTCGCCCCCGGTGACATCGTCACACTCCACTACAGCCCCAAGGACCACGGCGTCGCCGTCGTCGGCACCGGCCTCACCCAGGCCGAGATGTTCAGCGCCGGCGCCATCATCCTCGCCCTCGTCGCGATCGGCCTGGCCAGCGGCCTCTCCGCACTCGAGCCCCTCCTGAGCCCCATGGTCATGTACCGACCCGTTGTGACCTCCACCACCTGCAACCAGTTCAGCCGCGGCCCCGTCGAGGCCAAGCCACGGTCCTTCGCCCAGGTCTAACCAACACTCTCAACGCCCGCCCCGCGTGATCGGACGCCCCAACCCCTGATCCCGCCTCTCCGAATTCACCAACCCGCACAGACCTCACCACGAACCCCGAGCCGCACACCGGCCGGGGTTGTTTTCTGGCATCGATCCGCCGCGCGGGCATGCTCCTAGCACACGGCCCAAGACGGGCCAAGCCTCCAGCCAGGAGAGAACATATGAAGATTCGCATGCACAAGGCCTTCGGGCTCGCGGTGATCGCCGCGCTCACATCCACCTCTTTCGCACAGCTCGAAGGCGGTCTCATCGACTACGGCGACCCCAACGGGCCCTTCATCGACGGCGACCCCAACGGACCACAGGACCCCCAGACCCCCCAGCTCCGATGGTCAAGCTTCAACGGCATCAACGCCGCCCAAGACCGAAACCTCATCGACCACTTCGGCGACTCCGTCGTCGTCCGCCGATTCGGTAACACCTCCGCATGGGGAACGCTCGAGGCCGACGCCGGCGACTCCTTCGCCGCCGACGCCCGACTGCCCGGCGTCGAGTCCGCAGACTTCTACACCCTCGCCGCACGCAGCGATTCCCCCACCGACAACTACGCCGTCATGCTCCGGTTCGACACCGGCGCCATGACCCACGACGACGTCCTCTCCGTCGGCCAGCTCTTCCGAGACAGCGCCGGCTCGCTCACCTCGGCGAGAATCCGAGCCAGCTACCAGGGCGTCGCCCTCGACCTCGCCGACTTCGAGGTCTTCAACATGGACCTCACCATCGCCTCCAAGGGCATCGCCTTCAGCGCCGATCTCTCCCACGATATCACCGGCTCGCTCACCCCCACCGTCAACGGCGACAACAGCGACTACCTCATGCTCCGGCCCCTCGACGGCGTCCTCGTAGACAAAATCGACATCTTCATCGACTCCACACGCCCAGACTCGCCCTACACCGACCGCGTGGACATCGCCCTGGGCCGCTTCGTCGTCCCCGCACCCGGCTCGGTCGCCTTAGTCGGCTTCGGGCTGCTCGCCGCCGCCCGCCGACGCCGATCCTGATCCACCGGGGAACCTCTCCCCAACAGCTTTCTGTCCCGGCTCGTGAAGGCCGACCCGCAAGGGTCGGTCTTTGCGTGCGCCAACTCAGCATGAGCTCAACCGACCAAAGAAAACCGGGCCACGAAAAACTCCGTGACCCGGCGTGCGATATCGCAATGAGATGAAGTTTCCTCGTTGACGATCAATCGTTACCAACGATCAGTCGTCATCGTCTGTTTGCTCAACGTTGCCCCCACGCCGGCCACGCGCCCCGTCCTCGCGAGCACCGGGACGCTCACGCCGAGCCCCGTCTCGCTTCTCCGGGTCGCCCTTCTCGACGTTGCCCCGCTTGTCCTTGATATCCCCCTTGCCCTCCCCCTTGGCCTCGCCCTTGGCCTCGCCCTTGGCCTCGCCCTTGGCCTCGCCCTGGCGGGCCTTCTTCTGGGCCTCAACCATCCGCTGGATCATCACCGGCATCACGCTCAGCTCTTTCCAGTGCTCACGAACAGCCTTGATCTGCCCCTCGTCGAGCACCTCAGCCAAGTCCTTGCCGAACTGCCGGTTGATCGGCATCAGATTCTCGCGGGCATCCTTCACAAACGCGTGCCGCTCCTCCTCGGACATCTGCCCCCAGCCCGGCCCGCCCGGTCCGCCGGCCATGCCCTCGCCCATCGCGTCCGGTTCACGCCGTTCACCCTGGGCACCATCGCGAGGCACCCGCGGCCCACGCAGCGCGCCGCCACCCTCGCCGGCGTCATCGTTCCCAGCGCCACCACGGGCTCCACGCTGCGGCCGATCGTCGTTGTTCCCAGCACCATCACGGGTGCCACGCTGCGGACGGTCGTCGTTGCTGCCAGCGCCATCACGGGCGCCACGCTGCGGCCGGTCGTCGTTGTTCCCAGCACCATCACGGGCGCCACGCTGCGGCCGGTCGTCGTTGTTCCCAGCGCCATCACGGGCACCACGCTGGGGTCGAGCATCCTCGCCAGCCCCGCCACGCATCTCGCGCATCGCCTGCATCTGCTTCTGCCGCAGCTCGCGGATCAGCTTGTTCACCTTCGCGTGCTGGTCCTCGTTCAGACCCACCAGCTTGTTGATCTGCGCGGGCAGCGCGTCGGGCCCCATGCCGCCCCCCATCGCCTCCCCGTCCGGCGGACCGTCGCCCGCCTCACGCTGGCTCATCCGCTCGAGCATCGCGTCGGCCTGCTCACGCGTCATTCGCCCGCTCTCGACCGCCTGGTCCAGCCGCTCGCGCCGTCGCTCCATGCCGTCCTCATCGGTCACCTGACGCTCGCGGGTCTGCCGCCCGGCCGCCTCGTCCACCGCCGGGGCGGTGCTACGCGGCTGCCGCACCCGCTCGCGGGTCGGGGCTTCTTTGGTCGAGTTCTGAGCCATCGCAGGCCCGGCCAGCCCGGCCATCGCGATCAGGGTCAGGGCGTGCTGCATCGTTCGTCGTGTCATCGGGATCTCCTTGGAATGCAGATCGGTGTTCGAAACATGAGCCAGAGAATACCTCGGGCCGCACCGGCACAACGCACCACACCCAGCCCAATTGCCACCCACAGCCCGAAGAATCTCGCACCCGCCACCCCAACCCTCACACCCGGCACCACCCCCACGCCGCCCCCACGCCGCCCCCACGCCGCCTCAGAAACCTCATTTCACCGATTTGGCCTTGCGCCCCAGCATGAACGCCGCCCTCGCCCGCCGAGCACTCGAGACCGCGAAACTCATCGCGACCGCCACGACCACCAGCCCCCCAAACTCCCGCTGCACCTCAACCCCAAGGTCGATCCTCCCCACCGCGAACACCTCACGCACCAGCAGCATCCCCCACAGCACCGACACGATCTCCACCGCGAACGCCAGCAGCAGCACCCCGAGCCCCACCCTCATCGGCAGCCGCCCCCGCCATGGCCAGCACCCCGCCACCGCCGCAGCGCACCAGTACAGCACCACCCAACGCCCCGTGTCCGGGTCGTTGAACTGCACCGCGCCAGCGACCACGAACAGCGCCGAGAACAGGGCCCAGAGGATCGAAGAAAACCTGAGGTGTGCGTGCTTCATGACAACCAGCCTATCGCGCCGACGCCCCAACGGGGGGGCTCACGCCGCTCAGCCCTCACCCGGGATGAAGGCCATATGGACCTCCTCGGCGGACTCGCCGCCCACCCGCATCGCGTCCGGCTCGGTGCCCCAGATCTCGAACCCGAGATCGCGGTACATCGCAAGCGCCGCCGTCGCCCGGGCCGAGCAGGACAGCGAGATCACCTCGACACCCGCCCACGACCTCGCCACACCGACCGCCGACTGCACCACCGTGTGCCCGAAGCCCTGCCCCCGCGCGCCCGGCGTGGTGTACACCCCCCACACGTGCGCCTTGTGCCGTGTCTTGGCCCGGTCGCTGCGATAGACCCCCGCGACCGAGAGCAGCCCGCCCTCGGCGCCGAACACCCCGAGGATCTCGTTCTCCGACTGGCTGAGTCGCTGCGCCACCACCTCAACCGTGTTGCCCGGCTCCTCGGGCGAACTCAAAAACGCCCACGGCGATTCACCCAACATCTCCAGGCGAATCGCCAGGTACGCCGCGGCGTCCTCGGGGGTGAGCAGGCGGGGCAGGGGCATCCCCAAGAATAGGGCTCGGGACGGCCCCGAACGAACCCGAGCGGCATCGGCAACGTCCGAGTACCGCGGCTCGGGGCCGACCCGGACTGATCGTCCCGCCCCGGATCACCGATGACCCTTCGGGAGGCTGTGCATGTTCGACCTATCACCCGCGGTGCTGATCTCCGGCCTGCTCATCGGCACGCTGGGCATGGCCATGTTCATCTGGGGCAAGAAGCAGGAGGACTTCCTCGCGCTGGGCGTCGGCCTGGCGCTGAGCATCATCCCCCTCCTCATCAGTTCCGCGATCATGCTCTGGCTCGCAACCGTCGGCATCATCGGCGGCATGTGGGCCATCCGCCGGTACGGCTGAACCCAACGCCCCTGCCCCCTACCGGCGAGTCTTTTTGGCAGTCGATTTCGTGGCCGCCTTCTTGGCCGCGGGCTTCTTGATGGGCTTCTTCGGAGCAGGACTCTTGCTCGCCGCCCGGTCGGTCTTCCTCTTCGCCAGCGCCTCGGGCCCGAACCCCGCCTCGTACGCCTTGATGAACCGCTTGGCCGTGATCCGCTTGATCGTCTTGCCCAGCACGTCCAGCGGCACGCCCTCAAGGCTCTTCACCCGCACGCACCCCTTGCCCATGTCCAGCTTCTTGCCCGTCTTGGCCCACGCCGCGACGAACCGGTCCTTCTCACCCTCGTCGCAGTAGAGGCAGAACAGGTGGATCGACATCTGGTTCTTGTTGCTCGCCAGCCCCACGAACGGGAGCGGCTGCGTCTTGTCGCAGTGATACCCCGCCGGGTAGACACCGTGGGGCACGAAGTACCCGATCATGCCGTACTGGATCCCCTCCTCGAACGCCGGGTCCAGGTTCGCCAGGATCACCTCGCGGATGGCTCCCAGCGCCTCACGCCGATCGGCGGGCAGCGAGTCCAGGTACTGCTTCACGGTGGTGGGCTTGGTGGGCATCGCCCGAGTGTACCGGCTCAGCACCCCCGAACACCCTCACGCCTCGCTTGACGCCCGCTCCACCCGGCTGCCACCCAACCGCGGCGCTTGCAGGAACACCACTACGCAGAACCCCGCCCCGAACGGCCCGAGCGATTCCCCGATCGCGGGCGCAAAGGCCCGGAGCGTGTCGGGCCAGGAGAGCAGGTCGATGAGCCCCGGGGTCGCCAGCGCCACCCCGGCCACCGCACACACCACCAAATCGTGCGTACCTCGTCAGACTCCGTCATGGGTGCGCAGAAAAACACCAGCACGCGTCAAGCGTACTGGTGCCTATCAATCGTTCAAACTGATTCAGCTCAGCCCGCAGCCGCGGCCTTGCCCTCGCAGTCCGCCTTGGCCGCGCCCTCGCAATGGGCAGCCTTGGCCTCGCACGCCGCCTTGCACTCCTCGGGGGTCTTGCCTTCGCAGTCCGCAGCAGCCTTGCCCTCGCAGTCCGCCTTGGCCTTGCCCTCGCAGTCGGCCTTGGCTTCGCCCTCGCAAGCCTTAGCGCAATCCGCCGACATGCCGTTGGCACTTGAGCTCTCAATCTCAGTCACGCTCGTGGAAGCGCAACCGACGAGCAGAAACGCGGAAACCGCGACGATCATGGGGTAAATCTTCATGCCACGAGTATACCACTATTGCAGACATGGCGGTAGCCTTTGCGCCAACTTCACTCGCAATCCCTCAAGCATCGCCCTGTTTAATAGGTAGCAATCGCACAGCCCTCAGCACCACAGGTCGCCCAGTCCGCCCAGCACGCCGAGCCCCGACCGCACACCCCCGCCAAGCCCACCGTGACAAACGCCCCGTCTCAAACCTCGACCCGCAAAATCTGGCACGCCCACGTCAGCCCCGCACCGAACGCCAGCAGCATCACCAGCTCCCCCGCCGCAAACCCACGCGACTCGCGAACGTGCGTCAGCGCGATCGGCAGCGACGCCGCCGACGTGTTCCCCGTCTCGGCCATGTCCAGCACCACACGCAGCGGGTCCACCCCGAGCTGCTCGCCCACCGCCGTGATGATCCGGGCGTTCGCCTGGTGCGGGATCACGCACGCGATCTGGTCCGCCGTCAGCCCCGTGCAACGCAGCCCCTCCTGCGCCGCCTCCACCATGTGCCGCACCGCCTGGCGGAACACCCGCGTGCCGTCCAGGTGCAGGTAGTGCCCACGCTCGCCGATCGTCTCAGCCGACGCCGGCTGCCGACTCCCGCCCGCAGGGATCGTGATCAGCCCCTTCTCCGTGCCGTCCGCCCCGACGCTCGAGTAGATCACCCGCATCGACCCCGTCGCCGACACCACGCACGCCCCGGCCCCGTCGCCGAACAGCACGCACGTCCGCCGATCGGTGTAGTCCGTCACCCGCGTGAGCGTGTCCGCCCCGATCACCAAAACATTCGTCGCCGACCCCGCCCGCACCAGCGCCTCCGCGGTGTGCAGCGCGTACAAGAACCCCGTGCACCCCGCGTTCAGGTCCATCGCCGCCGCCCTGGTCGCGCCCAGGCTCTCCTGCACCACGCACGCCGTCGCCGGCACCGGCGAGTCCGGCGTCGCCGTCGCCACGATCACAAAGTCCAGCTCGTCCGCCTCCACCCCCGCATCCGCAAGAGCCAGCCGCGCCGCACGCGTCGAAAGGTCGCTCGTCGCGTCGCCCGCCGTCGCCCGGTGACGGCTCCTGATCCCCGTCCGAGACACGATCCACTCCTCGTTCGTGTCCACCATCTCCGCCAGGTCCGCGTTCGTGATCGTCTCGGCGGGCAGGTAGCACCCGATCCCCGCGATCGCAGCCGTCGCCCCCGCGGGCCGCACCTGCGCGTGGTACGCCTTGGGCTCCACCGTCGCACCAGAGTTGGGGCACGCAAGGCCGCCGCCGGGTGCCGGGCGGGCTGCGCCGGGTGAAGTCGGCCCAGAGGTGGAAGTGGAAGTGGAAGTGGAAGTGGACATGGAAGGGCCCTGGGACAAATGAACACACGGTCCCGCGACGATCCGGGATCGTCTCGACAGGTCCCGCTCACCCCAAGCATAGAGGCCCAACCCACACCCCGCACCAAAACCGCCCCCCGCCACACCCCGAATCCAGAACAGTTCTACAAACTAACCACCCATCCCCACAACCCTCAATCCCGCGAAGCCAGCTTCTCCATCGCCTCGCTGCACTTCTCATACGCCGTGCGCATCTGGTCCATCTCTTCGATGGGGTTGCCCGGGTCGCCCGTGATCGTGTCGTAGTCGTTGTAGCTCTCGTTAATCGACTTGGCCCACTCCCACCCCCACGCCAGCCATCCCTGGTCGTCCTTCTCCCGCGTCTTCGCCTCGACCAGCTTCGTCATGGTGTACTTCAAAAACTCCTTACCAGACTGCACCCTCACGTGCGCCTGTGTGACATCCTTGATCGCCGCCTTGATCGTCCGCGACCCCTTCATCGCCTGGGCCTTCACGATCGCGTCGTCCACCTTGGCCAAGGGCGGGCTCGCCTTGAGCAGCTTGTCCAGCTTCTTCGCCACCGACTTCGAGTTCATCTCGATGTCCCGCAGCTTCTGCGGATAAGGCTTGATCGCGTCCTCGAGCCCCTTGATCAGCGAGCTCGGGATCGGGTCCTCCTTCTTGATCACCATGATCTTCAGCAGCGCCGCCTTGTAGATCTTCCGCTGCTTCTCCTCGCTCGTGTAATACGCCTTGACCTCCTGGGCCAGCCCCAGCAGGTCCGACGCCAGGTCAAAGCACGTCTTCGCCGCCTTGAGCGTCTCGACATTCAGCCCGCCCGTCAACGCCCCCGCAACCCCCTCGTCAAACGCCTTCATCGAAGCGTTCACGACCTTGGCACTGCTCCACGCCGTCTCCACCGCGAACAGCTTCTTGTTCTTCGCGTACAGCGCCCCCATCTCCTTGTCCTTCTTGCAGAACTCAGCCAGCGTCTTCTGCAGGTCCTTCTCGATCGTCGTGAGCCGCTCGTCCATCAGCTTGTGGAACCCGCTCACCCGGGTCGCAAACTGCTTCTTCGTCGACGCCCCCGCGATCTCCTTCTCCCGCGTCTCGATCAGGTTGTTGAGCCCCGTCCGCTTGGCCTTGAAGTACGGCTCCGCCACGTCACGCATCTTCTGAAGCGTCAACGGGTCCGTCGAGCCCGTCACCACCACCACCGCCTCGATCTGCTCGAGCTGGGTGTTGGGCAGCCCCAGGTTCTTGGGGAGCACGAGCGAAAACGAGATCTCTTTTTTAGCCATGCGTGCAGCCTAGCAGATCCGCCCAGCCACCCCCCGAACCGAGAAACGAGCCCCGGGGCCTGCCCCGCCGACGCGCTACGCTCTCCCAGCAACCACACCGAAGGGAGCCCCCAATGGGCAAGAGCAGCGGCATCGGCGGAAAAAACGCACCCGGCCAGAAGATCCCCGCCGGAAACCAATCCAAGGCCCACGGCTCAAGCAGCAAGGGCGCCGGCAAAGGCAGCGGATCCCGCAACACCTCAAGCACCGCACGCAAAACCTCCGGCGGCGGCCGAGGCAAGTAGCTCTCCCCCCTCCCTCTCCCCGTGGGGGGGGGTGGGAAGACGGCTGGGGTGAGGGGTTCCTCCGTGTGACATGGTCACGCGACGCCCTGGGAGCATGGCCACGTGCTTCCACCCACCCCCATGACCACGCGAAACGCACGAGCAGGCCACCCAGCCTCTGCGAGTCTTCGCCACGCCTGACCCCCAACGCCCAACGATGGCGATGCCATCACCCGGGCAACCGGCCCCAAGCCCAGACAATTCGAGGTGAATGCGGCCGCGAGGGGTTCAACACAACCCGGCCGCCCTGTATCGTGATGGGGTGAACAGCCTCCCACGTGCCAGCCGATTCTTTCTCCTCTTCACTCTCGCCGGAGCCTGGTTCCTCAATGCCCCGGCCTTCGGGCAAGGGCTCAATGAAACAGCCAAGCTCCTTCCCAGCGACGGCGCGACGGACGACTACTTTGGCTGGTCCATCGCGATTCACAACGGGGTCGTCGCGGTCGGGGTGCCCTACAACGATGACAGCGGCTCCAACTCCGGCTCGGCCTACCTGTTCGACGCCGCCACGGGAACCCAACTCGCCAAGCTCCTCCCCAACGACCCCGCCACGGGCGACCAGTTCGGCTGGTCCGTCGCCATCCACAACGGCGTCGTCGTGGTCGGATCGTGGCTCGACGATGACAACGGCAACAGCTCCGGCTCGGCCTACCTGTTCGACGCCGCCACGGGAACCCAGACCGCCAAGATCCTCCCCAACGACGGCGCGGCCGACGACCAGTTCGGCTGGTCCGTCGCCATCGACAACGGCATAGTCGCCGTCGGGGCCTGGTTCGACGATGACAACGGCTCCAACTCCGGCTCGGCCTACCTGTTCGACGCCGCCACGGGAACCCAGACCGCCAAACTCCTCCCCAACGACCCCGCCGTGAACGACTGGTTCGGCGTCCCCATCGCCATCCACAACGGCCTCGTCGCCGTCGGAGCGATCGGCGACGACGACAACGGCACCAACTCCGGATCGGCCTACCTGTTCGACGCCGCCACCGGCACCCAGACCGCCAAGCTCCTCCCCAACGACGGCGCACCCAGCGACCGCTTCGGCCGATCCATCGACATCCACAACGGCCTCGTCGCGGCCGGAGCACCCTTCGACGACGACGACGGCGACGATTCCGGCTCGGCCTACCTCTTCGACGCCGCCACCGGCACCCAGACCGCCAAGCTCCTCCGCGCCGACCCCGCCGCCAAGGACAAGTTCGGCCACGCCGTCGGCATCGCAAACGGCCTCGTCGCCGTCGGCACCCCCTACGACGCGGACAACGGCGGAGCCTCCGGATCGGCCTACCTCTTCGACGCCGCCACCCGCACCCAGCTCGCCAAGCTCCTCCCCACCGACGGCGCCTCGGGCGACCGCTTCGGCCGCACCCTCGCCATCGACAACCGCCTCGTCGCGGGCGGATCGTGGGGCGACGACGACAACGGCCCCGCCTCCGGCTCGGCCCACACGTTCGATGTCCGCTGCCCCGGAACCCAAACCGCCGACCTCAACGGCGACGGCGTCCTGGACAACGCAGACATCGGAGCCTTCATCAACCTCTACCTCGCCGGCGACCTCGCCGCGGACATGACCGGCGACGGCATCCTCGACAACGGCGACATCGGAGTCTTCATCCAGCGTTTCCTCGCCGGCTGCTGACCAACCCTCCCAACCCGCCGGGTGCCACGGCTTGACCCGCAGGGCAAGCCGTGCTCCCCCCTGACCGGTGCCGTGCGTTGACCCAAAGGGCAAAGCCGGGTGCCACGCCCCTCGCGAAGCGAAGGTCGTGCCCTGCTCCTTCTCCCATGGGGGGGTTGGCCGAGAAGGTGGCTCGAATCGCGACGGTGTCGCCGAAGTCGGGAGGGATGTGGGGGCTTTGCTCCTTCTCCCCGTGGGGGAGAGGGCTGGGGTGAGGGGGTTCCGGTAGCCGGGTGCCACGGGTTGACCCGAAGGGCAACCCGTGTCTTCCCCCACACGCACGGCTTGCAAGCCAAGCCGTGGCACCCATCACTCACGTCATAAACCGGTAGAGAACCCCACCCTCACCCTTGGCCGCGTGCTTGAGCCGCATCTCCACAGCCCGAGCCTCGACCATGTCCCCGCACGCCAGCGTGCGGTACTCGATGTGCTTGAGGTGCCGCAGCACGTACTCCCGCTTGAGAGCGTTGTTGCGACCGCCCGAACCCGTGCGGCTGCGGCAGAATCGAGCTCATGCGTTTGGCGCAGTGCTTGCCAACGCCAAAGAGAATCGGCTGGTCGGTGCGTGCGTTGCGGAGGTCGTACACGCCGGGGCCGAGCGGGGCGTGCAGGAGATCACCCTTG
Source organism: Phycisphaerales bacterium (assembly GCA_047620485.1). Taxonomy (GTDB): domain Bacteria; phylum Planctomycetota; class Phycisphaerae; order Phycisphaerales; family UBA1924; genus JBLHKT01. The sequence continues at coordinate 94,514 of JBLHKT010000012.1, forward strand.
CGGGGATCGGGAAACGGACGCCATGGGGACCAGCGGGGCATGCGAGGAGTTTACAGCACCGCTGACAGACCGGTGCCTCACTTCACGGCGAACCCTGAAGCGGGACTCTTGCTCCTTCTCCCGTGGGGGGCCTTGGGGGAAAAGGTGGCTCGGCGCAGCCGAGACGGATGAGGGGGTCTTTACCCCAGCACATCACCAGTCGCAACACCGTCCACCGTCACAACCCGGACGTGCCGCGACTCGAACCAGTGCAGCGTGCCCTGCTCGTCAGCCGCGCAGACCAGCCGCTTGCTCTCTTTATTGAACTTCAGCCGTCCCCAGATCTGACCCGTCGCGTGCTTGGTCGCCGCGACCCCGATGAGGACGTACCGCGTGCCGTTCGTGAGTTCCTGGACAATCGTGGGCATGCCGCGAGTGTACCGGGTGCCACGGGTTGACCCGAAGGGCAACCCGTGTAACGCCCCGCGCCCCTCCCCGCCCGCCGACCCGACACCCCGAGCCCCCGCAACGCCCGGACCCCAACGCCCGACGATGGCCGAGCCATCAACGGGGCGCCCGGCTGCGCATCAATCATCTTTGTTGTTCGAAATCACTTGATACATACCGCGCCCATACCAAATTGCTAATTTCAGTCCAAAGAACGACAGCAGTGATCGAACGTCTCGATCAAAACAATATATACAAATCACATTTACCGATAGGAGCACCGCCCAATATAGCAGCACCGGCTCGGCTTTGCCGGCACTAGTGACGCCAAAATCTCCCCCGAACATTGACCACAGAGCCATTGCAATCCAAACACTGGCTAACGGCCACCAAAATATTGTCTGTGCCCCCATAAAGATGTTCTGAAATAAACGAAGTTTAAGAAGTCTCATTTTCAGAACAATGATCACAGCCCACACTGCGGCATGGGTTAAATAAAGAATCTTCATAAACTTCAAATATAGCTCCGATCGCCATAGGCTGCGATCCAAAACCACTTTGTTTATTACCAAATCGCCTTGGCCCAGAACCCTCCCACCGATGCGCCATTTCGGCTCCGGCGATGTATGAGCGCAATAAAAGAGTATCGACTCTTTGGCGTTTAAGGCATCCGATTCAAAATAAAACGATCTTGAATCGCTCGCTAATTCAATTACCACCGAGGCCCGTAAATCAGGGCTCTTTTTTTTGCGCTTAACATCTAGAATTTTATTGTTTTCATTATCTGAATAAAACACAAATGGAATCGCTACATTTTCCCACGTGAATGGTTCGTCCCCAGTGTTCTTAATTAACAAATAGGAAATATACAATTCGTCAAGATATTCTATCTTATCTGACGGAAATGGCTTTCTTAGGTGAAATGAGATTTTTATACTGTTTGCAAATGGACCACCTGCCACATCTGTCGCTAGGGCTACATTGCTTGCGGACTGGGCTCTCCGTATCTCGATCGTTGCTGGCCGGGGCGGAGTTACGGCCAACGGGATAGACACAGCGCAGACAGCTACCACGAGCGAAGCCAACCCAATCCAATTCTTGCGCGAGTACGCCAAAACTGGCCGAGACCGCTTAGCAATGCTCCTTGTCACGATCCGGATATTTACTCGCACTCGTTTTCGTACTCGGCTCATGTTTTTCTCCTGAGCGCCTTATTACTGGCCGAGACATACTGCCAGGTTTTGCTTGGGCATGAATCGGTTTTGTTCATTGTACAAAAAAACCCGAGGCCGTAGCCCCGGGCTTTGATTTAGAAAAAATCAATCTCTATCAATAATCAAAATCATCCCCGCCGCCCGCGGGAACCTTGGCCTTGTCCTTGATCTCAACGATCGCAGCCTCGGTCGTCAGCAGCAGCCCCGCGATACTCGCAGCGTTCTGCAGCGCGATCCGCTCGACCTTCGTCGGCACGATCACGCCCATCTTCACCAGGTCGCCGTACTCGTGCGTCAGCGCGTTGTACCCGAAGTTGGTCTCCTTGCTCTCCTCGACCTTCGCCGCGATGACGGAGCCATCGAGCCCGCAGTTCTTGGCGATCTGCTTGATCGGGGCCGAAACAGCCCGGTACACGATGTCCAGCCCGATCCGCTCGTCGCCGTTGCACTTCTTGCGAAGCCCCTCGATCGCCTTGCGAGCCCGCAGCACCGCGACGCCGCCGCCGGGCAGGATGCCCTCTTCGACCGCCGCACGGCAGGCGTGAAGAGCATCCTCAACACGAGCCTTCTTCTCCTTCATCTCGACCTCGGTCGCCGCGCCGACGTTGACCTGCGCCACGCCGCCGGCCAGCTTGGCCAACCGCTCCTCGAGCTTCTCGCGATCGTAATCGCTGCTCGCGTTATCAGCCTGGGTGCGGATCATGTCGATCCGGGCCTTGATGTCCGAGCTCTTGCCGGCACCCTCGACGATGACGGTCTCGTCCTTGCCGATGGTGACCTTCTTGGCGCGGCCCAGGTCCTTGAGCTCGAGCTTCTCAACATCGATGCCCAGCTCGTCCATGATGGCCGTCCCGCCCGTGAGCGTGGCCAGGTCCTGCAGCATCTCCTTGCGACGATCGCCAAAGCCGGGGGCCTTGACCGCGACAACCTTCAGGATCCCACGCAGCTTGTTGACAACGAGCGTCGCGAGGGCCTCGCCGTCGATGTCCTCCGCGATGATCAGCAGGCTCGAACCGCTCTCCGCGACCTTGCCCAGGATCGGCAGCAGGTCCTTGGCGGAGCTGAGCTTCTTCTCGTGCAGCAGGATGTACGGCTTCTCCAGCTCGGCCTCCATCGCAGCCATGTCGGTCACGAAGTGCGGGGACAGATAGCCCTTGTCAAACTGCATCCCCTCGACCAGCTCGACCTCGGTCTCAAGGCTCTTGCCCTCCTCGACCGTGATCACGCCGTCCTTGCCGACCTTGTCCATCGCGGTGGCGATGATCTTGCCGATCGCCTCGTCCTGGTTCGCCGAGCAGGTGCCGACCTGGGCGATCTCCTTGGAGTTCGCCACGGACTTGGACATGTTGCCAAGCTCCTCGATGATCGCGGCGATCGCCTTGTCGATGCCACGCTTGATCTCGTTCGGGTTCGCACCCGAGGTGATGTTCTTGAGCCCCTCGCGGAAGATGGACTCGGCGTAGATCGTCGCGGTGGTCGTGCCATCGCCGGCCTGCTTGGAGGAGCGGGAAGCGACCTCCTTGACCATCTGCGCGCCCATGTTCTCGTAGGGATCAGCCAGCGTGATCTCCTTGGCGACGGTGACGCCGTCCTTGGTCACGGTCGGCGAGCCGAACGACTTCTCGAGGACAACGACGCGGCCGGACGGGCCGAGCGTGACCTTCACCGCGTTGGCGAGCTTCTCCACGCCACGGAGGATGCGCTCACGCGCGTCGGTGTTGAATGCGATTTCTTTGGCCATGTGTAGGCTCCTTGTGAATTCTTGCCCCGCTCCCAGACGGTCGCGGCTTGTGGTTTGCTTACAGCCCGATCCGGATCCAGGCGATCCGCTCGGCCTCGATGATGAACACGCTCGCCCCGTCGGTGACCTTGACAAGCTTGTCGGTCTCCTCGGGGATGAGCATGGCTGAACCAACCGTGATGGTTGACGCGGACCCGCCGACCTCAGCCAACGCCACCTCAAGGGTGCGCTCGCCATTGAGCTCGGCTAGGGCTTGTCGCAGTTGCGATTGGTTCATGATTGAAGCACCCGTGCGAGAGTGGATGGGGGTGGTGAGGGGGTTAGTCGACGATCGCGAGGATGTCGCTCTCGTTCATGATCAGGTACTCGTCGCCGTCGAGCTTGATCTCGGTCCCGGCGTACGACGTGAAGATGATGCTGTCGCCGTTCTTCACGCTCATCGGCACGCGCTCACCGGTCTCGGTGTTCAGCCGGCCGTCGCCGATGGCGATGACCGTCCCGGTCTTGGGGCGGTCCTTGGACGACTCGGGCAGGTAGATCCCGCTCGACGTGACGCTCTCGGCCTCGTCGCGCTCAACGATGAGTTTGTCGTGCAGGGGGCGGACTCTGATCTTGGTCTTGGTAGCCATCTTCGTGCTCTCCGGGTTCGCGTGTCGTGACTGATTCACGGGTGATCAACAGGGTTAAACGCCTGACTCTCAATCAAATCAGACTCTCAAACAAACAACAAGGAAACCAGCCGGGTCTCCCCGGGCAGCAACGCATCAAGCCCCCACTCAACCCATCCCGGGCCAACGACCCGCGTAGTGCCGCTTGAGAATCCGACGCAGCACATCGAGCAGCGACTCCAGGTCGCCCGTCGTGTGCGGCCGATCGATCACCGCGAACGCGCCCGCCTTCAGCGACGCGCTCAGCTCACGCTGATCGTCACGCAGCGTCTTGCTCCGCTTCACCACCACCGTCGGCGGCGGGCATCGCAACCGCCCCAACACATCCAACAACCGAGGCCCCGCCTCCATCAGCCCGCCCGCCTGCGGCGAGTCATCAAACGGCAACGCCAGATCCACCACCGCGATATGGATCGGCTCGTGCTCAATAAACCGGCTCGCCTCACGCCCAGACCCAGCCTGCAACGACCGCACCCCCATCGGCTCGAGCATCCGAGGCAGCCGCTCCACCCACGGGTCCTGCTGCCACCCGGCGTAACTCAGCAGCAGGTTCAGCCGCCCGCCGCTCGCCCCGCCCGAGCACTCCGCCCCCCCACCAAGGCCCCCACCACCATCCCCACCACCATTGGCGGGGCTGTCCGGTCCGGGATGAAAGCGCACGTTCTGCATCGCCAGAACAGTGGCAACCCCCGTGCCCGCCCTGCAAACCGACCAAACCCAGTGTTTTCACGGGTTTACGCGTTGTTGCCAACCCCCGTCCCCCTCCCCAGCCTGCCTTGGGCGGGCCACGCCCCCCCGCCGGGTGCCACTCTGGCAGGCCCCGCAAGCAACCAAACCCGCCGCTCCCCCTCCTTCTCCCCCTTGGGGGAGAAGGTGGCCCGGCCAAGCCGGGACGGATGAGGGGGTGCTCCGACCCCAAACCGTGCCGGGGGGGGGGGGGGGGGGGGGGGGGGGGGGGCGGGCGGGGGGGGGGGGGGGGGGGGGGCGGGCGGGGGGGGGGGGCGGGGGGGGCGGG
>JBLHKT010000013.1:0-97718 GCA_047620485.1 Phycisphaerales bacterium
ACAGGTTCAGGTCGGTCTCGCCGGCCGGCGGGTCGATCGGCACGAGGACGGCGTTGTAGTAGGTGGTGGAGTTCCAAGAATGGTGGCTACACCCCCCCAGCAGGGCGGCGGGCAGGGCGGCGGGCAGGGCGGCGGCGATAACGAGGGCAAGCGGCTTGTTCATGGTCGGGCTCCTTACCAGAGTGTTCCGGTAAGGTGGGGCCGACGTTTCACCCTTGGCGTGTATCTGTGAAAAAATTCACATGTTGAGCAAGGTTCTCATCGATCGAGCGAGCCCGCGGGGTGGCTGGCGGGCCTAGAGGTGCGTGCGGACGGTCCAGAGCTCGGGGAAGAATCGGTGGTCGATCATCTTGCGGAGGAAGGCGACGCCCGAGGAGCCCCCGGTGCCGGTCTTGTACCCGATGATCCGCTCGACGACCTTCATGTGGCGGAATCGCCAGAGGCTGAACTGCTCGCCGACGTCCACGAGCTTCTCAGCCATCTCGTAGGCGTCCCAGTTCTTCTCCGGGGCGGTGTAGATCTCTTTGAGGACCTCGATCACGCCGTCGTGGGACTCGTAGGGCTGGGTGCGGTCGCGGGTGAGGACCTCGTCGGGGACGTTGAAGCCGTGCCTGGCGAGGTAGGCGAGGAACTCGTCGTAGACGCTGGGTTCTTCGATGGCCCGCTGCAGGTCGGCGACGGCGGCCGGGTCGTGGCGGTGCACCTGGACCATCCGCTCGTCCTTGTTGCCCATCAGGAACTCGACAACGCGGTACTGGACGGACTGGAAGCCGCTGCCCGAGCCGAGCACGTCGCGGAACTGGGTGTACTCGGAGGGGGTGAGGGTGGCCAGCACGTCCCACTGGTGGATGAGCAGGCTCTGCACGTGCTTGACGCGGGAGAGGATCTTGCAACTGGTGCCCAGATCGTCCGTGCGGATGGCGGCCATCGCGGCCCGCAGCTCGTGGATCATCAGCTTGAACCAGAGCTCGCCGGCCTGGTGGATGATGATGAAGAGCATCTCGTCGTGGTGAGCCGGGCTGCTCAGAGGCGATTGGCTGCTCAGCAGCGAGTCCAGCTTCAGGTACCGCGCGTAGGTCATCTCGTCCTTGAGGTCCGTCTTGAGGGACGATTCGAACTCGCGGCGGTCGGGGTTTGGGGTGCAGGCGTGGTCCATGGCGGAGTCTACGCGGGCCCCGGCGCAGACCGAGCCCGGGCCGGGCCCGAATCGTGCGGGCGGCCGGTTTGGGCCCTACGATGAGGCCCCCAACCGGAGGATTCTTGCCCTATGAAGGTCGCCTTCAGCACCATCGCCTGCCCCGAGTGGACCCTGCCCCGCACGATCGAGCTCGCGGCCCGGCTCGGGTACAGCGGGCTTGAGCTTCGTACCTTTGGCACCGGCGCGACCGAGCTGCCGGGCGACCCGATGCTGACCGCGCCGGGCAAGGTGCGGCGGCTGTGCGCCGACGCGGGCATTGAGCCGCTGTCGCTGGCCAGCTCGATCAGCTATGACGAGCCGATCTTCCCGCCGGTGGTGGGGCGGCTGCGGGGCGACCTGGAGAAATCCGTCGCCCAGACGAAATCGCACGTCGAGTTCGCGACCAAGGCCGGCATCGGGTTCGTCCGGGTATTCGGCTTTGAGACCCAGCCCAACGAGCCGATGAACCACGCGCTGCGACGGATCCTCGAGCGGCTGGACCTGGCGGTCCGCACCGCACGGCACACCGGGGTCCGGCTGGTGATGGAGTCGGGCGGCTCGTTCACCAAGGCCGAGCACCTGCTGCGGCTCGTCGAGAGCGCCAGCAGCGCCGACCTCGTCGCGGCGTACTCGGTCGCCAACGCGTGGGGCAGCGGCGAGAACCCCGTCGAGGGGATCGCGACGCTCGGGAACGAACTGGCGGTCGTCAAGCTGAGCGACCTGCGCAACGGCACACCCAAGCCGCTGGGCGAGGGCGACGTGCCCGTGGCCCAGACCGTGCGGGCGCTGGCGGCCCGCGGGTTCGACGGCACGCTGGTCTACGAACTGCCACGGCTCTGGATGCACCGCGAGATCGAGCCCGAGGCGATGATCCAGACCGCGATCGAGCGGATCTACATCTGGTGGGGCGAGGGGCAGCCGAGCAAGGCCGAGTACTCGACCGCTGCGGCTGTCTGAATCGGTGCCACGGGTTGACCCGAAGGGCAACCCGCGCTGAAACTTCAAAATGCAGCACGGCTTGCGAGACAAGCCGTGGCACCAGACACCTCGTCCGACACGCCCAACAATCCATCGTGAGTGAGCCCGCACCACAGCCCGACGCCCGCGAACTGACGCGATCGGTGCTGCAGGCTTGCACCGGCACGCACGGCTTTGCGCTCGCGGGGGTGTGCTCGGTCGAGCCGAGCGCTTGGGGCGGGGAGTTTGCCGCGTGGCTCGCCGCGGGCAAGCACGGCTCGATGGACTACCTGCAGAACAACATCGAGACCCGCCTCGACCCGGCGCGGATGCTCGACGGGGTCCGGGCGGCGGTGGTGGTGGGGGACCTCTACGCGACGCGGGCGGACAATGAAGACGCACCATTGAGGAACGGCGAGGGGCGCATCGCGCGGTACGCGCGTGGGCGGGACTACCACAAGGTGATCAAGAAGCGGCTGCACGCGTTGGCCGACTCGCTCGCCGCGAGCCACGAGGGGCACACCTTCCGGGCGGCGGTGGACACGGCCCCGGTTCTTGAGCGTGAGCTGGCGGCCCGGGCTGGGATCGGTTGGACGGGCAAGCACACGCTGATGATCCACCCGCGCGAGGGGAGCTACACGCTGCTGGGCGTGCTGCTGACCACGCTGGACCTGGAGCCCGAGGCGACGCCGATGGCTGACCACTGCGGCACGTGCACGCGGTGCATCGAGGCGTGCCCGACCAACGCGATCACGCCCTACTCGGTGGACGGGTCCCGCTGCATCAGCTACCTGACGATCGAGCACCGGGAGCGGATTGAGCCGGGGCTGCACGAGGGAATCGGGGCGTGGCTGTACGGGTGTGATATCTGCCAGGAGGTCTGCCCGCACAACTCGCTGCGCGAAGAGCCGGGAGCCGGCGTCTACGAGGCGTACACCGCTCGTCGAGACCGCTTCGACCTGCTCGAGATCCTCGGGTGGGACGAGGACGCGAGGCGGGACGCGTTCATCAGTTCGGCGATGAAGCGGGCGACGCTGGCGATGATGAAGCGGAACGCCGTGATCGTGCTAGGGAACCAGATGCGCCGCGAGCCGGACGCGGCGGTTCTGGACCGACTCCGCGCCGTCGCAGCGGACGAGAACGAGCCCGAACTGGTGCGGGGTGCGGCTCGGGACGTGCTGGAGGACTAGAACCAGTACGCAGAGGTGCAGAGGGAACGCAGAGGCGCAGAGGAAGAACAGGAATTAGAAGGATTAGAAAGACAGACACCGGAGGCGGGGTGCGAGTCTGAGGCTGTGAATCGCCGCTGATGGTCAAAGACAGTTCTTAGTCTCTCTCTGCGTCTCTTCGATTCTTTGCGCCTCTGCGTACAGGCTCTATTCCTCTGTCTTTCGGGACGAGAGCATCGCCGGCACGCGGGCCAGCAGCAGCACCGCGAGCCCGGGCAGCAGCCAGAACTCGGTGAGCAGGATGTACCCGACGAAGTACATGGGCGTCGCGATGACGACCGCAGCGATGAGCAGGCGGAGCTTGAGCTTGCCGCGGGGGCCGTGGATGCCTGAGTGCCCGTCGCGGGTGGGGATGCCGCAGACCCAGACGTAGGCGGGCAGGACGAGGCCGTAGGCGGCGATGAAGCAGCGGTAGCCCAGCTCGCCGCTCGGCATGCCGAAGAACGGGCCGACGACAAAGAGCGTCAGAATCGCGAGCACGGCACCGATCAGCGGGAGCGAGCGGCCCGGCCCGGCCAGCTTGGGGCTGATCTCGGGCTCGATCTCGTTGGCCGCGTGCTGATGGACTCGGACGGTGAAGACAAGCTGCACCGCGAAGTGGACCATCAGCGCGATCGCGGCCCAGGGCATCCAAATGATTGGCGGGCCGTCGGGCCCGTTGAAGACCTCGACGAGCGGGCCGGCGTAGACGAGGGTGAGGGCGATCATGGAGGCGAAGACCACGCCGAAGCCGAGGGTGAAGGCGAGGCGTCCGCCGTTGCGGCTGGTGCCCTGGCGGGCGCGGTGGAAGGTGGCGTCGAGGTAGGGACACAACGCGAAGCCGAACAGGCAGACCGGGGCGAGGCCGATGAGTTTGTTCATCTGGTCGTCGGATGTGGGGAAGAACTCGGTGGAGAGCGGCTGCATCACGCCGTCGTTCCAGGTGAGCAGCGACGCCGCGAGCAGCGCGATCGAGCCGAGCCAGACCACGCCGGCGACGACGCGGGCGCGAGCCGAGTCGTCCTTGCTGAGCACGCCGGCGACGACCAGGGCCCCGACGATCGCGGGGATCGCGCCGGTGAAGGTCTGACCGGTTGCGCCCAGGATCCACGTCGCGAGCCAGGTGAGCCAGAAGGCGTGGAAGGCGATGGTGATCATGCCGAAGAGGTAGACGGCTTCTCGGTTGCGTTCGACGAAGCGGCGGCTGACCGAGGCGTCGCGGAGGGTCCAGCCCATCGCGGCGGCGCCGACGACGTTGGGGACGGCGAAGACGACGAAGCCCCACACGCCGTAGTCGCGGAGGAGGAGCACGGGCAGGAACATCCCGATGCACCAGGTCCAGGAGACGCCCAGGTAGAGCGCCCAGCCGAGGGCGGGGACGAGCCCGCCGCGGCCCGCTGATCCCCCGTGATGGGGCACGCCGGGTGCCGTGTCGGTGTCGGTCATCCCTTGCGGGCCTTCTTCTTGGTCTTGTTGTGCTGCTTGGGCGTGACGTGGAAGGCCGCCTCGCAGCGGCCGACCCGCTTGTCGCGCCCGACGCTCATCTTGCCCGGCGTGGCATCGCGGTCCTTGGGTTTCTTGGCCGGCAGGACCTGCACGATGTTCATGCGGACGGTGATGTTGAATTCCTCGCCGGTCTTGACCAGGGCGTGGATGTCCTCGAGCGGGGTGATCCGGTACTCGGCGGGCCCGAAGCAGGGGCGGAGGAACTTGTAGTCCAGGTGTTTGCAGACGACGGTGTAGTCCCCGCCGCAGACGCCGAAGACGTAGGAGCCGCCGGCGATCTCGGAGTTGCCCAAGAGGGCCGCCCCGGCCATCGCGTTGTACCAGTTCTTGTTGAACTTCTTGAACGGCAGCACCGCCGAGAACGTGTTCTCGTCCACCTTGCGCATCGTGATGCCCGACCGGAAGGCGTAGGGCAGCCAGATCAGCGAGCAGACGCGGTGCCAGAAGTTGTTGCGGGTGGAGAGGCGGCTGACGAAGGCCTCAAGCCGCTCGAACAGAGACCGCTTGGCCTTGGCGGGCCCGCCGCTTGTGCGCGAGTCGCCCACACCCTTGGACGAGCCGGGGCCTGTCGTGGTGGGCGGGCCTGAATCGGGCCGCTCGTCGGCGAGCGGTGATGGGCCGGTCCCCGAGCCGGCGGAGACCGGATCGGTGCCCCGGGCGGGGGTGGGCTCGCTTGGTTTGGTGTCGGCTTGGCTCAACGTCTTCGGCTCCGTGGAGCATTGTAGGGGTTTGGGAAAGGGCGGACCGGCGGCGGGGCGGGCGAAACTCAGGCTTGTTCCAGGGTCCACCAGCCCCGGCCGTCCGGGAGCACCTTAAAGACCGGGTGCCCCGGCTCGTGGTCGAGCACGAGGGTCCAACCTCGCTCTGCGGCCTCGGCGAGCAGCCAGTGCTTGCTGAGCATCGAGGTGTACGGCTCCACGTCGTACGCCAGGCTGTAGGCCTGCCCGACGTGCCACGCGGTCGGCAGCACGTCGGGCACGTAGACCACGGTTCGCCCCTCAGAATCGTCCCAGCTGATCGCCTGCTGCCCCCAGGTGTGCCCGGGGACATTAAACACCCGCAGCCCGGGCAGGGCCTCGGTCGTCCGTTCCTCGAGCGAGGACGACGGGGTGCGGGTGCGAGTTGGGATCTCTCGGCCCGCGAACGGCGGGGGGGAGTCGAGCAACCGCAGCCGCTGCCGCCCGTTGGGATGGGCGCCGGGGTGCTCTCCGGGCAGGGGGTTCATGAGCGGGTCGAGGTGGTCTCGGTAGTAGGTCTTGCTCATCACCGAGGTGTTGGCCATCGCGTCGTCCCACTCGCGCCGCTGCACGATGACCTCGGCGTTGGGCAGGGTGAGCTTGACGTCGGGGCAATCGCCCGAGGCCTGCCCGGGGCCGGCGGTCCAGTCCGGGGTCTCGCCGGTTCGGCAGCGACGGGTCAGCCCGCCCGCGTGGTCGAAGTGCAGGTGCGTGACGACGGCGTGATCGATCTCGGCCGGGTCCGTGCCGTGCTCGATCAACGCGGTCTCCACCGTGCGGCCGTCAAGCCCGAAGACCTTGGACATCTTCTCGTTGAGCTTGTCGCCCGTGCCGGCCTCGATAAGCACGCGGCGGGGGCGGCCCAGAGCCTTGTCGGGCTCGGCTGACTCGAGCAGCACGCAGTTGTGGCTGACCGTGATGCGGTTCTTGTCGTCGGGCGTGGCGGTGCGGGTCCAGACGACGCGGGGGATGACGCCAAACATGCTCCCGCCGTCGAGGAGGAGGCGGCCGGCTCGGAGAACGGTCCAGTTCCAGGTGGTCATGCCCAGAGCATACGGGGTGGGGCGATCAGCCGCCGAGGAGTTGGCGCGTCAAGCGGTCCTGCAGATCGACCTCACCCCAGTACCGATTCAGGGCATCGTTGTATTGGTCGATGGTCTCCGGCGACACGCTCTCATCGAACAGCGTCACCCCTTCTTCATCGATCGAAACCAGCCCCAGGTTCGCCCTGAAGATCTCGAGCATCTCCCCGGCGGCCGCCATGAACCGCGCGTCGCTTCCCCGGATCGCGAGGACGACATCGAGGTTCAGCCCCCCGACGAACCCGCTCGCGCCGTGCTCGGCTCGCCCGCGTGCGGCACCGCCCGCGACCATCGCGTCCGTGAACGACTGCTCCATCGTTCTGAGGGTGTGCTCCATAGTTTCTGCGGCGAGCTTCCACTCGGCGAGGATACCCAGCCGGTCGACGGCATCCTCTTCGTTCTGGATCGTGTCGAGATCGAGCCCACCAGCGTCGTTGAACTTCGCCTGCGCGGCTTGGTAGGCCTCGGCAATATCTCGGAGGATGAGATTGAACCGTGAAGCTGTGTTGAGCAGGATTTTCTCGTCCCCTGTCGCGTTGCTCGCGGCTTCGGCGAGCTTCTCGCTCGCCTTCGTAATCAAGTCGCGGTCGGGCTCAATATACCCCTGCTCGTCGAGTTGCCTGATGGCCTCGGCTTTGGCCACCTTGCCCTCCTCCTTGAGGACATTGAGAGTGGCCTGACTCTCCTCGCTCAGGGTGTTGCTGTTCCGGTCGCAGGAGGTGAGGCCGAGCAACACGATGATGGACGCGGTCACGAGTGGTGTCTTGAGACGGGGGCGCATGGGAGACTCCTCAATTCTCAAGCCAGATTAGGAACCACTGGAAATGGTGCGTGAAGAGTACCGCAGAAGGAGTCTCGGGGGAAAGCAGTGTGAGATCGGAGTTAGGGGAACCCGCCGGGGCTGATGCCGTTGGGCGTGTTGCTGGGCCCGACGAAGGTCGAGAACAGGAACACGAGGGCGAGCAGGATGGCCACCGCCACCAGCGCGATCCGGAAGAACCGGCCCTTGTCGATCATCGGGGTCATGCCCTCAGAGTCCACGCTGTACGGGTCTTCGGGGTCCGTCTGCGTCCACTCGACCTCGTCCCAGTCGATCTGCTGGGCCAGGTCGTGGTTGTGCTCGAGGTAGAGTTTCGCGTGCTCAAGGTCGGCCCGGCGGACCTGCACGCGGCGGGGGATGACAAAGTCCATTGCCCCGCCGAACACGTCGGCCCCGAGGTTGCCCGCGGTCGCGGGGATCCCCTCATCACGCAGCACGGCGACGATGATCTGCGACTCGGACTCGGAGCCGGGTCGGCACAGATCCACCAGGGCATCGGGGTCGGGGGTTCTCACGGGGTCATCCTACTCCCGAAGCAGGCTGGGTAAGTGGCTGGGCTCAGGGCTGGGCCCATTCTTGGGCGGCGAGCACGTCCATCAGCCCCTGCAGCGAGTCGGAGGTGTTGCCGAACGACTCGGCGGTGAACGCCGCGTCCGCGGCCCCGTCCGGGTCGTTGAGCATGAGCCGGAGCGTGGCTGCCATGAACCAGTTGTCCCGCTCCTGATACCCGGCCAGCGCCGAGTCGGCGTAGTACACCTCAAGATCGGAGATCACGCCGACGATCGCGTCGGTCCAGGGGATCTCGAGCGCCGCGTAGGGGTCACGCTCGAAGGCTTGCTCCATGAGCCGCTGGGCGGACTGGGTGTTGCCGCCCGCGGCGCAGGCGAGGGCGTACCCGATTCGGGGCAGGCCCCACAGGGGCGCGAGGCTCGAGGCCCTTGCGAATCGGCGGCGGGCGGTCGTCCAGTCGCCGTACTCGAGCGCTTCCCAGCCCTGCTCGAGCGCGTAGACCGCGGCGTCGCCCGTCGAGTCGTGGTCCACGCCGTAGTAGGTGTGCCCGACGTACCGGGTGCTGACGTAGACCACGGTGTTGGTGCGGTACCACGGGTTGTAGTAGCGCGAGCCGTGGTAGGAGAAGTAGAGCCCGTACCCGTTGTAGTCGTAGAAGTGCGAGCCGGCGAACCAGTGGTAGCGGTAGAGCGTGCGGTGCGACCAGTGGCTCCCCCACGAGGAGTCCCAGTGCCAGAAGCCGTGGTCGCAGTGGGAGTGGTCCGAGCGGTGGCAGTCGTTGTCGCGCCGGTGGTCCCGGTCGCGGTCGCCATTGCGATCCCGGTCGCCCCAGTCGCCGTCGCGATCCCGGTCGCCGTTCGCACCGCGGTTGCGGTCGCGTTCGTGCGCGCCGTCGATCTTGTCCGTCGGGATGACGTTCTTGCGGTTCGAGCCCGGCCCGACCGCGTTGGGGATCTTGGTCATCTTGACGCGGCGCTCGCTGAGACGATCACGATCGATCGGGGTGAGCGGGTCGCCCGCTGAGCGGCTGCCCGGAGCCCGAGCGCCGGGATTTGCCCTAGAGCCGGGGTTCACCCGGGAGCCGGGGTTTAAGCCGTTGGTTGTGCGTGGCGTCTGGATCGGAGTGACCCGCTTGATCGGTGTCACGGTCCGTGTGCGGTCGGCGCCCGAGCCGTCGGGGCGGCTGGGCCTGACGTTGCGGTTGGTGGTCGAAGGCGTGCGTTGACGCTCGAGGTTGGAGTCGGTCCGCCGCTCGGGGGTGATCGCCCTGCGGTTGGGGGGCCGGATCTCAGGGGCGCGGCGAGATGGCGTCACGCTTCGCGTGGGCGTCTTGTTCGTGTCGGTGCGGGGGGTCGGCGTCCGCCGCTTCTCGATGTCCGTGTCATTGCGCTTCGCGGGCGGTGTGGCTCGGCTGGCCGTCCTGGACGGGATGATCGCGGGACGTGAACGCGAGGTCGTCGGGCGCGAGGCGGTCGGGCGCGAGGTATTGGTGCGCGAGGCGGTTGGGCGCGAAGTCGTTGTGCGTGAGGTGGTGGGCCGTGAGGTCGTGGGTCGCGATGCCGTCGGGCGGCTGGGCGAACGGGTAGAGCCCGTGGTGCGGGTCGTGGGTCGGCTCGCGGTCTGGCGCGGCGCCGCCTTGGGAGCGGCTTTGGGGGCCGCCTTGGGTGCGGGTCTGCTGGTGCTCTTGTTCGAGCTTTGGGCCGGGGCCTTGGTCGTCTGCTTGGACTTGGTCTCACCCTTCTTGGGCGGCACGAACGCAGCGGCCTGGCCCGCGACGAGCAGCAACGCGGCGACGGAAACGCAAAGTCTGTTTTTGATCTGAGGTGAGTGCACAGCGGCCTCCCTTTCGCCAGAACCCCACGCCCCGCAAGAGTTTAGGGCGTTCGATCAGGCTACCGGATCACCGCGGGGATGAATGCCCGGCTGACACGGAAGAAGGGAAATCGACCCGAAAATTCACCCGATCAGCGATTCCGGGCTCTGCGCAAGGGTCTGCACGACCTCGGCGAGCATCAGCGCCGCGGTCGCGCCGTCCACGACCCGGTGGTCGCACGCGAGGCTCAGCGGCATGACCTTGCCGACCACGGCCTGCCCGTCGCGGACCACCACGCCGTCGTAGACCTTGCCGATCGCGAGGATTCCGACCTCGGGGTAGTTGATGACGGGCGTCGCGAAGCGGCCCGCGTGGCTGCCCACGTTGCTGATCGTGAAGGTCGAGCCCATGAGCCCCTCGCGCGGGATCGAGCGGTCTCTGGCGGAGGCGGCGACCGCGGAGATCTGCCGACCCAGCTCGAGCACGCCCATCTGGTCCGCGTCGCGGACCACGGGGACCATGAGGCCCGAGTCGGTGTCGGTCGCGATGCCCAGGTGCACCGAGCCGTGCTGCACGATCTCCTCGCGCTCGTCGTCCACGGTGGCGTTGAGCGCGCCGAAGCGGTCGGCGAGGGCTCGGCTCACCGCGGCGCACACGAAGGGGAGGAAGCTCACCTTCTCGCCCGAGGTCTGCGCGAGCTGGCGGCGGAGGCCGTCCAGGTTGGTCACGTCGGCCTCGTCCACCACGGTGAAGTGGACCGCGGTGTTGACCGACTCACGCAGGCGGCCGGCGATCATGCGGCGGACACCACGGAACGCGATTCGCGACTCCATGCCCGGCTGGGCGTTGGAGCCCTGGGCCGGGGCGGGCACGGGCTTGCCGGACTGGAAGGGGATGAACCCGGGGGCCATTGGCACGCCGCCGCCGCCCATGCCGCCGAACCCTCCCATGGGGACCATCATCGGGACCATCATCATCTGCATCCCCGGCATGCCCATCTGCGGCTGCATGCCCATCTGTGGCATGGGCTGCATGGGCTGCTGCATCGGGGCCTGCTGGGGGGCTTGCTGTGTGGGCTGTTGGTGGGGGGGTTGGTTGGGCTGCGTTGGCATCGGTCGGCGGGTCTGGGCGGGGCGGGCTGCGGGCGCCGAGCGACCGGCGGACCCTGTGGCTGACCCGGACTGGTTCGCGGCCTCGACATCTTTCTTGGTGACGCGGCCGCCGATGCCGGTGCCGGCGACGGCGTCGATGTTCACGCCCAGATCACGAGCCAATCGGCGGACCGCGGGGGTCGCCAGGGCCTTGCCGTCCGCGGCGGTCATGCCCGCGGCGTCGGCGCTGACCTTGCCGACCACGGTGCCCGCGTCCTCAGTCTCGGCCACGGCTTCGGGCTGGGGGGTGGCAGTTTTCTTGCCCTTTCCTTTGGCGGGCTTGGCGGCGGGCTTGGCGGAGGATTCAGAGCCCGACTCGCTGACGTAGGTGACGAGCGGGGCGCCGACCTTGATGATGTCGCCGTCTCCGCCGTGCAGCGTGGCGATGACGCCGGTGCGCGGGCTGGGGACCTCCACTAGCGCCTTGTCGGTCTCCATCTCCGCGAGGATCTCGTGCTCCTCGATGGAGTCGCCCTCGGAGACCTTCCACGACACGAGTTCGGCTTCTTCCAGACCCTCGCCGAGGTCGGGGAGGATGAAGACGTTGGGGTCGGTGCTCTTTGCGTGGGCCATGGGCGGGGGTCCGATCGTGGTGATGCAAGCTTGATGCGTGTGGCGGTGTGGTGAACTTTAGTCGGCGATTTCGCCCTCGAAATCGGTATTAGGGTCGTTGAGCTCGTTCGTGAAGCTCTCAAGTATCACCTTCGCGGTTTCTTCGCGGGCGAATCCGTTCTCGCTTTCAAAAAAACGGCTGATGTGATGCGCCAGGTCAGCGAGCATGATGCCGTATGTCGCGGGATCGTCCCAGAGATTAGGATTGATGATCACATGCTGCTGGCCGTTGGCTCCCCACACTCGCAAGATCTCAAACGACTCGGGGTCTTTCTCGGCTTCAGGCGGGATGATGAGTTCTTGCACGGATTACTCCTTGGACAAATTAGTAGGCCAGGCATTCCTCGACGCACTTCTTGATCCGAGGGGCCTCGGGCAGGTACTCCAGCTCCAGCTTGTAGTACGGCATGATCGTGTCGAACCCCGTGCACCGCTGCACCGGGGCCTGCAGGTACAAGAAGCACTCTTCTTGCACTCGGGCTGAGATCTCGGCCCCGAGCCCGGCGGTCAGCGGGGCCTCGTGCACCACGACGCACCGCCCGGTCTTGCGGACACTCTGGGCGATCGTCTCGATGTCCATCGGCCAGCACGTCCGCAGGTCGATCAGCTCGACTGAGACGTCCTCGGGCAGGTTGTCCATCGCTTCGAGGCACTGGAAGACGGGCGCGCCCCATGTCACGACGGTGATGTCGTCACCCTCGGATACGATCTTGGCCTTGCCGATCTCGACGGTGTAGTCGTCCTCGGGGACCTCTTCCTTGAAGCTGCGGTAGACCCGCTTGGGCTCAAAGAACAGCACCGGGTCCGGGTCGCGGATCGCGGCGAGCAGCAGTCCTTTGGCGTCGTAGGGCGTGCTCGGCATGACGACCTTGAGCCCCGGCGAGTGCGTGTAGATCGCCTCGGGTGAGTCCGAGTGCAGCTCGGGGGCGTGGATGCCGCCGCCGACGGGGACGCGGATGGTGAGCGGGCAGGTGATGGCCCCGCGGCTGCGGGTCCGCATGCGTGCGGCGTGGTTGACGAGCTGGTCGTAGGCGGGGCCCATGAAGCCCTCGAACTGGATCTCGGGGACGGGTCGCATGCCGCCGATGGCGAGCCCGATGGCGGCTCCCATGATGCCCGACTCGTCGAGCGGGGTGTCGACGACGCGGTCGCCGCCGTGCTTGGCGTAGAGCCCGTCGGTGGCGCGGAAGACGCCGCCGTTGAGCCCGACGTCCTCGCCGAGCACCATGACGCGTTCGTCGCGGGCGAGCTCGAAGTCGAGGGCGTGGTTGATGGCACCAACGAGTGTCATTTGAGGCATCTGAAGACTCCTAAACCAGGCGGATGGGTCACATCACGGCGCTGGCGGCTTGCTGCTGTTGCTGGGCTTGGAGGTCGGCGAGGATCGGCTCGAGCCCCATCGGCATCCCCGTGTTGAGCAGTTCCGCCACGGCGTCCGGGGTCATGTCCACCTTCATCTTCATCGACCACCCCGAGATGGTGACCGCGGTCTGCGCCTCGCCCTTGGGCTCGAGCGACTTGACGTACATCGGGTTCAGGTACCACGCCTTCCCCTTGTGATCGATGACCTTGACAAGCATCAGCGGGCCTCCGCGGGGACGGACTTGAGCGTCGCCTGCTCCGGGTTCTTCCCGATCGAGCTGGTCCGCATCGTCCGCTGCTGCTTGACCAGCTCGGGCGGCATCTCGGCAAACATGGAGTTGAAGATCTCGTCCGGGTGCGGGTCCTCGATCCCCTCAGCGGCCTTCACCACCTCACCCACGATCTTCTTGGCCCGCGCCTCCAGCTCGGTCTGCAAATCGTCGTTCCACTTGCCCACGCTCACCAGATACTTCCGCGTCCGGATCAGCGGGTCCTTGGCCTTCCACGCGGCCACCTCGTCCTCGTCGCGGTACCGCCGAGCGTCGTCGGCCGTCGTGTGGTCGCCCAGCCGGTAGGTCACCGCCTCGATGAAGCTCGGCCCGTCGCCGTTCACCGCCCGCTCCCGGGCCATTTTGGTCGCCTTGTACACCGCGAACACGTCGTTCCCGTCCACCTGGATCGTCGGCATCCCGTACGCCAGCGCCTTCTGCGCCACCGTCTCCGAGTTCATCTGCCGCTCGCGGGGCACGCTGATCGCCCACTGGTTGTTCTGGCAGTAAAAAATCGTCGGCACGTTGAGCGTCGACGCGAAGTTCATCGCCCCGTGGAAGTCGCCCTCGCTGGTCGCCCCGTCCCCGAAGTACGTGATCACGCACCGGTTCTTGTCCTTGCGGGCCTTGATCGCCCACGCGATGCCCACCCCGTGCAGCATGTGCGTGCCGATGGGCACGCTCAGCGGCGTGATGTTCACGCCCTCCGGGATCTTGCTGCCCCGCTCGTCGCCCATCCAGTACAGCAGGATGTAGTGCATCGGCAGCCCGTGCATGAACAACGCCGCGTTCTCGCGGTAGCTGGGCACGAGCCAGTCGTGGCCCAACTCCATCGCCATGCCCGAGGCGACGGCGTTGGCCTCCTGCCCCATGTTCTGCGGGTAGGTGCCCATGCGGCCCGACCGCTGCAGCTTGAACGCGATCATGTCCAGCTCGCGACAGGTCCACATCCGCTCGTACAGATCAACCACCTGGTCGTCACTCAGCGTGTCCTTGGCCAGCGCCTTGTCCAGCACCCCCTCCTCGTCGAGGATCTGCAGGTGCTCGATCTTGGCTTCATACACCGTGCGACTTGGCATCGGTCGGGTCCTTCCTAGTGGGCCGTTTCCGGCTTGTCTGCTCGGCGGCGATATCGGCTCGGGCCGGGGCTCGGTCGTTGAGGGCGAACGAGTCGCACCGGGGTATTGTTGCGTCTCTCGGCCCTCGGTGCAGGATCGCGCCGAATCGCTCTGCCCGGGGGCCCTAGTGCAGCCCCTCGATGGTCTCTTCCATGTGCTCGCGGCCGGTCCCGCCCGGCACGGCCCCGCCGGTGCCCGGGAACGGCTTGATCCCGTCCTGCTTGAGCTCGCGCCCGGTGCCCATCGCGTTCGGGGACCGCTCGGGGATCGAGTAGTCCGAGTTGGGCATGGTCTCGGCGTGGGCCAAGGCGGCCTCGGCGGCGGCGAGCATGCTTTCGTCCGCGTTCTCTCGCAGCGCCGCGAACCGCTGCTTGATCTCCAGCTCGGCCAGGTCGAAGAAGTGCTGCGCGGCGGCCTGGTTGCGGGCCATCTCGGTGCCGTCCTCGCCCGCGCGCAGGTCCATATCCAGTCGCCCGAGCGTGCAGAGCCAGGCGTGGATGTAGATCGCCGCGTCGGCCAAGCGGGCCTGCACGACCTGCCGCTGCACGATGTCCGCGTCGTACTTCTTGCTGGCGTACTTGAACTGGTAGGTGAACTCGCTGATGAGCCTGCGGACGCGGTCGGCCGGGGCGGTCAGCGAGGCGTGCAGCCGGGTGATCTCGGGCGCGGGCTTGCGAACCTTGCCGAAGACCTCGATCCCCAGCGGGATCGCGGCCTTGACGAAGCCGAGATTCAGGCTCTTGTTGTCCCAGGCCTCTTGCACCCCGAGCATGTACTCGGCGAGCTGCTTGCCGCCGTAGGCGAAGATGAAGCTCTGCATCACCTCGTTGGCGCCCTCGACGATCGTGTTGATCCTCGAGTCGCGGAAGATCCGCTCGACCTCGTTCTCGGTCATGTAGCTCTCGCCGCCCAGGATCTGCATCGCGTCGTTGACGGCCTGCCACCCGAACTCGGAGCAGAAGACCTTGCACGCCGCGGTCTCGACCATGATGTCCCCGTCGCCCCGGTCGAGCATGCCGGTGGTGTAGTAGAGCACCGAGTCCATCGCGTAGATCAGCGCGCTCATGTGCGCGATCTGCTGCTTGACGAGGTCGAAGTCGGCCAGGGGGCGGCCGAACTGGTACCGCGTCTGGCTCCACTTGATCGCCTGATCCATCGCCCGGCGGGCCCCGCCGAGCATGCCCGCACTGAGCGTGCACCGTCCGAAGTTGAGGCAGGTGAGCGCGACGTTGAGCCCCTTGCCCTGCTCGTGCAGCAGGTGCCACTTGGGGACCCTGACGTCGGTGAACTTGATCCGGGCCTGCCAGGTGCCACGGATGCCGCACTTGGAGCGGTTCTTCTCGAAGATGTCGATCCCGGGCATGTCGGGCGTGCAGACCAGCGCGGTGACGCGCTCCTTGCCGTTGGGCATCTTCTGCTTGCACATAACGGTGAAGAGCCCGGCGATGGCGCCGCTGGTGGCCCACTTCTTCTCGCCGTTGATGATGAAGTGCTCCCCGTCCTCCGTGAGCGTGCAGTAGGTCTCCTGCCCGCCCGCGTCGCACCCGACGTTGGGCTCGCTCAGGCAGAACGCGCTGAGCCATTCCTTAGCCAGCTTGGGCAGCCACTCGTCCTTCTGCCGGTCGTTGCCGAACAGCATGACGGCCTTGCACCCGATCGACTGGTGGGCCGAGACGACGACGGCGGTCGAGCCGCAGTACGCGCCGATCAGCTCGAGCACGCGGTTGTAGCTGGTGATGCCCATGCCCAGCCCGCCGTGGCTCTTGGGGATCGTCATGCCCAGCACGCCCAGGCTGAAGAGTTTCTGCACGACCCACTCGGGGATGTGCTGCTCCTGGTCGATCAGCACCGACGGGTGCTCGCTCTTGAGGTAGTCCTCGAGCTCGGCGAGCAGGCGGTCGCACTCGGCGGTCTCGTCGGGCCGCTCGGCGGCCACGTCGTAGTACGGGAAGTAGAGGTCCTCACGCAGCCGACCCCAGAACAGGTTCTTCATCGCACCCATCGACTCGGGCTCGGCGCCCAGAAGCTGCTCCGCGTCGGCGATCATCTTCCGGTCCTGCTCCGAGATGCCCTTGAGATTCTTGAGGTCGGCCATCGGGAACGCTCCTTTGAGTAATGCTGGATCAGGTGCGAGATCAGACGCCCGGGCCGTCCTCGGCTGCGGGTCGCGTGGGGTGACAGTTCGTTACTTCTTGCCGCGGTTGAAAAAGGCCTCGATCGCGGTTGTCGCGGCCTCGGTGCCGCGCAGGTGGACCAGGTGCTTCCGCTCGGCGTGCAGCGCGTGGGCCCACCCCTCTTCGAGACCCGCGTTCAAGCAGTCGAGCACCGCCCGCCCCGCCTCGGTCGGCTGCTTCTCGATCACGGCCTCGCGGAGCGCCTGGTGCACCTCGTCGCGGACGCCCGCGCGCCCGATCCAACGCAGCGGGGCCCCGTCGCTCGGCTTGGTCGTGCCCGCGTGAGACGCGACCCACCGGCCCGCCGCCTCGGCGACCGACTCCTCGGCGTGCACCGTCTCGTCGAACAGCCCGGCCAGCTCGGCCTCGTCGAACGGCATCGGCCTGCCGGCGCACGTCCGGGCGATCGCCTCGGCCGGGTCGATCCGCGCGCCGAGCAGCTGGCTGCCGCCCCAGCCCGGGCACAGCCCCAGCGCGGCTTCAGGAAGCCCGACGAAATACGGCTTGGCCGCGGGGCGACCGATCAGCCCGTCGCAGTGCAGCGCCAGTTCAAGCCCGCCGCCCAGCGCCGCGCCGTGGATGGCGGCTGCGGTGGGGCAGGGCATCGACGCGATGCGAGCAAAGATCATCTGTCCCCGGGCGAGGTAGGTGTCCAGCTCCGCGTCGCCCATCTGCATGATGGCTTTGAGGTCCGCCCCGGCGACAAACGCGCGGGGGGCCTCCGAGGCGATCACCACGCCGACCGGGTCGGCGGGCAGCGCGTCGAGCGTCGCCTCAAGGCGGTCCAGGATCTGGGCGTCCAGCACCACCACGGGGCGGTCGCCCTGGCTGAGCCAGACCGTGACGACGCCGGTGGCTGGGCCGGTATCAGTAGTCTCGATTCGAAACGCTTCGGTGCTCAATTCTGGTGTCCCTCAGGCCCGGGGAGAGTCGTCCACGGGCCAATCACTATAGCCTGGCTATGCACGCTCCGCAACGGTCCAGAATCGACCGAATCGGCGGTTCTCTTGACCCGTGGTCCTCGGCCCCCACGGGACGACCCAACACCGGGGTTCTTACCGGCCCGTGGATTCGAGACGGCTCCGCAGGACGGCCTGAGCCGCCGGGGAGACCACGACCGAGGCGGACAGTTCGGCCCCCCGAAGCACCTGATCCCGATCAGACGAGCCGTCGATCTCGTTGAGCAGTCTCTTGGTCACCGCGAGCGCGGTCGGCCCGCCGGCCGCGAGCCTGGAAACAATCTCATCTACCGCGTTGTCGAGCGACTCGGCGCTCTGGGCGCACACCTCGACGAGCCCGCGAGCGTGGGCGTCGGCCCCGCTCATGATCCCGCCGCGGAGGAGCATCGCCCGGGCCGGGCCCGCGCCGATCTTCTTGACCAGCCACGGCGCAACAACAGCGGGGCACAGCCCGAGATCCACCTCGGGGTACCCCAGCTTCGCCTCGGCGTGGGTCACCGCGATGTCGCACACGCAGGTCAGCCCGCACCCGCCACCGATCGCCGCCCCGTTGACCCGGGCCAGCGTCACGCAGGGCAGGGCCCGGAGCCTGAGCGTCAGCTCGGCGAGGCTCGTGAGCAGGGCCAGTGGCGCGCCCGGGGCGGAGCCCTCGTGCCCGTCGCTTGCGATCACGATCTGCTTGAGGTCCATGCCGGCGCAGAAGGACCGCCCCGCGCCGGTGATGACGCAGACGGTCACGCCGCCCGCTGCAGCGAGCTCGTCCACCCGCGCGTGCAGGGCTTGCAGCAGCTCGAGCGAGAGCGCGTTGCGCTGCTCGGGGCGGTTGAGCTCGAGCCGGGCGGTGGGGCCGGTGATGGTCAGGGTGGCCAGGTCGTTCGTGGGTGACGTTGCTGGTGTGTGTGGGGGGGTGGGGGGGGTCATGCGTTCCATACCTCTTGAAGCATCCGGTTGGCCTCCTCGCCGCCGATGAGTGAGAGGCTCGCGGCGAGCCCGGCATCCAGCGCGTCGTCCGTGCCGCCGTCGATCTCGTTGAGCCAGCGCTTGGTCGCGATCATCCCGCCCTCGGGCCTGGACGCGAGCGACTTCGCCAGTTCGTGCGCGCACGGGCCGACCTGTTCTCGTGATTCGACCAGTTCGTGCACGAGCCCGAGCGTGTGGGCCCGTTCGCCGATCGTCAGCCCGGGGTCGAGCAGCAGCCTCCGGGCCGCGCCGTCGCCCACGCCGAGGCGGAGCAGCGGGGCGCTGACCGCGGGCGAGACGCCCAGCCGCACGACGGGGTACCCGAGCTTCGCGTCGCGGTCGCTGACCACGAGGTCGGCCCCGCCGAGCAGGGCGCACCCGCCGGCGATCGCGGCGCCGTGGGCCGCGAGCACGACGGGCACGGGGCAGGCCCGCATCGCGCGCAGCGCTCTGCTCAACTCTTGCAGCAGGGCCCGCATGGTCGGCTGATCGTCCGGGTCGTCCTTGCACAGGTCCAGATCAAACCCGGCGCAGAAGACCCGTCCCTCGCCTCGCACCAGCACCGCGCCGCTGTTGTCCGCAATCGCGAACGCTGCGGCAAGCTCACCCAGCATCGTCGGCGTCAGCGCGTTGCGCTTGTCCGCCCGATCCAGGGTGACCGTGCGCACGCGGTCGGCGGTCTCGACGCGGATCACGAGTCGTCCCCAGAGTCGGGCTCGTTCAGCTCGTTCATCCGGGCGGCTGACAGCACGCGCGAGGCGGTCGCCTCAGCCACGGCGAGTCGGCTCGGGTCCACGTCGGTGGTAAAACCGGCCTCGGTGATGGCCCGCACCAGCGCGCTGGTGGAGATGTTGCCCGGGGCCCGGGTGGTGCCCACCGAGGCGTAGGGGCACCCGCCGAGCCCGCCGACGCTGGCGTCAAAGCTGCGAACGCCCAGGTCGAGCGCCATCCGGACGCAGTCGGCGGCGTGGCCGAACGTGTCGTGCAGGTGCAGCGTGAGCGTGGGCTCGCCCCACCGGTTGGTCGGCTCGCCGTCGAGCGCCTCGATGATCTGCAGCACGAGCTCCTGGGTGCTCTGGGGCGTCGCCTTGCCGATCGTGTCGCCCAGGTCGATCTCGTCCACGCCCAGCTCGATCAGCCCCGCGACGACCCCCGCGACTTTTTCGGGGAGGATGGGCCCCTCGAACGGGCACTCGAACGCGCACGAGATGTAGCCGCGGGTTCGGAGCCCGATGCCGCGTGCTCGCTCGACGACCGGGGCGAAGCGGATGAGGGTCTCTTCGATGGTGGCGTTGGTGTTTTTGAGGCTGAAGGTCTCGCTCGCTGCGGTGAAGACCGAGACCTTCTCGATCAGCCGCTCGACGCCCAGCTCGTCCTGGGCTTTGCGGTTGACCTCAATCGCGGCCTCGAAGCCCTGGATGTTGGGCACGAGCGCCGAGAAGAGCACGCCGTCGGGCTTGTCGCGGGCCACGCCGAGAAAGACCCGGGCGGCGTCGCCCAGCTGCGGGATCCACCGTGGGCTGACGAAGCTGGAGACCTCGATCTCGTTGATCCCGGTCGGCGCGCACGCACGGACCAGCTCGATCTTCTGATCGGTCGGGACGGTCGCGGTCTCGCTCTGCAGCCCGTCGCGGGGCCCGACCTCGGTGATTCGGACGTGGGTGTCCATGGCCCGATGGTACCGCGTCGGCCCGACCAAGAATTATCTGGCATGATGGTGAACCGTCCGGCCCCGGTCGGCGACTCTTTCTGAACACCCATGCAACGCCAGCCCGCCCATATCGCTGAAGAACTCCTCGTGCTGCGGGCCCAGGCCGGCGACGAGGACGCGTTCCGGGGCCTGGTGCGGCTGTGGACGCCCCGGCTGACCCGGCACGCGTCGAGATGGCTCGCGGACGTGAACACCGCGGCCGACGCGGCGCAGGAGGCCTGGATCAGCATCGCCCGGTCGCTGCGGACACTCGACGACCCGGCCCGGTTCACGCCCTGGGCCTACCGCATCGTGCAGCACAAGTGCGTGGACCTGATCCGCAAGGACGCGAGGCACGCCGCCGCGGTGCGCCGATCGGCGGGCTCGACCGATCCGCAGCAGCCGAGCGAGAGCGTTGACGCGGTCCGCCTGGCGCTTCGCCGGCTCGAGCCCGAGCGGCGCGCGCTGCTGTCGCTGCACTACGTGGACGGGCTGGGCGTGGGGCAGCTGGCCGAGGTGTTCAGCGTGCCGACGGGGACGGTCAAGAGCCGTCTCTTTGCCGCCAGAAACGAACTCAA
The DNA here is from genome assembly GCA_047620485.1 of Phycisphaerales bacterium. Classification (GTDB taxonomy): domain Bacteria; phylum Planctomycetota; class Phycisphaerae; order Phycisphaerales; family UBA1924; genus JBLHKT01. Next base: position 20,684 of record JBLHKT010000013.1, read on the forward strand.
ACAGATCCTGCAGCAGCAGGAGCAAGGAGAAGAGTCATGACGAACATCGACGACAGCATCAAGCAGGCACTCGAACAAGAGGACCAGGAATGGTTCGACTCCCTCGCGGAACCCTCACCGCTCGGGCAGGTCATCGACAGCTTCCGTACCCGGAACCGGTTCCTGATCGCGTTCTCGATCATCATCACCGTCGCGCTGATGGGCGTGTTCATCTGGTGCGCGATCGAGATGTTCAACGCGCCCGAAACGCGCGAGCAGATCCTGTGGGCGATGGGCGTCTTCTTCACGATCCAGGGGATCACGGCGATCAAGCTGTGGTACTTCATGGAGCTGAACAAGAACTCGACGATCCGCGAGATCAAACGCGTCGAGCTCCAGGTCGCTCGCATGATGGCGCGGCAGAGCGACGCCGAAAACACCAACGCCGTGTGAGCCGTAGATCACGGTGTTCCGTGGACCGATTCCGGCTCGCAGCCGCACGGCATAGAGCGCGATTCCGCGTGCGGGCGGTGCGAATAAAATGGAAGCAGAAAAACAGCACGCATAGAATGGCGCTTGAGGTTGCCCTTTTTTCACGCGATCGAGTCCAGAACTCGAGCGTGAAGACACACAACGTCGCGGCAGGAATGACCGCGGGAAAGGAGCAGCGGCATGAACACCATTACGAGCAGTCTGACACGACGTCGGCGGGATCCGTTCGACGTGATCGGGGCACCCACCCCGTTTGGGCGGCTGTACGATGCGTTCATGGGCGAGCCGGGGATGCTTGGAGTTCCTCTGATGAACGAGGACTTGGAGGACACGCTCCCCCTGGATGTGTCGGAGACCGAGTCTGAGGTTTTCGTGCGGGCCTCGCTGCCGGGGTTCAAGCGTGACGAGGTCTCGGTCGAGGTCGATGAGAACGTGCTGTGCATCACGGCGCAGCATCACGAGACCCAGGAGGAGAGTTCCGGCATCGGCGATGAGAAGTGGATCCGTCGTGAGCGACGCGAGACTCAGCTTGCCCGGACGGTGAACCTGCCGACGAGTGTTGATCAGGGCAAGGCCAAGGCGGATCTCAAGGAAGGGGTGCTCACGCTCAAGCTGCCCAAGGCCGTCAAGTCCAACCGTCGCAAGATCGCGATCGGGTCATGACTCGAACGGCTCAGCGATGAGCGGTACGCAGCGGGCTCCTCGCGGAGCCCGTTTTCTTGTGCGCCGATACTGATGCGATCCCCCGGGGCCACCGGCCCCCAGGGCCACCGGCCCGCGGGGTCACCGACCCGCGGGCGGCGTGTCGGACTGATCGGGCTGCGGCTCGATTGGCGTGGTGGGGACGGTCTCGGGGGTCGTCTCGGGGGTCGTCGTGGGGGTCGTGGTGGGGGGCGTGGTCTGTGGCTCGCCCTCGCCAGCCATGCCGCCCTCGCCGGCTATGCCGGTTTCGAGCGCGTCTTTCTCGTCCTCGTCATCGCCGGAGAACTTGAGGAACGGGATCGTCGAGTCGATGTTGTTGATGGTCTTGCGGAGGCTCACGAGCGAGGCCTCGACCGACTCGAGCGTGACCTGCAGCGTGGCGATCCGCTCCTCGGTGGCCTTCAGGTTGGCGTCGATCCGGTCGAGCCGTTCGTTTGTCGCCTCGACCATCGCGAAGCTGTCGTTGATGGTCTGGAGGTTCGCGTTGGCGTCCTCGATGCCGTGCTTGATGTCCCAGGCGATGCACCCGGGGAGGGTGGTCACGGCGAGCGGGATCAGGATGAGGGCGGGGGATGCGGATCTCAAAGGGAGCATGCGTGGTTCCTTCCGTGGGGGCTACGGGGCCGGGTGATTCTAGGAGCGAGCCCGGATCCTTCTCGGGAAACTCTGCGTATCGTGGGAGCATGAGCACACCGCACACACCACGGCGATGGTTTGATGTGTTACTGGGCGTGTTGCCGCTGTTGCTGGTGATTGCCGTAGTGGGGCCTTCGTGGCAATCCGAGCGGCCCGAGCGCACCAACGGCTGCCTGTGGGACTCGGACACGCTGCGGACCGAGGCCAAGGGGCTCCCCGGGGTGGCCGAGATCATCACGGGACGGTTCGACCGGTTCCCGCCCGAGTACTACGAGGCCCGGCTGGCGCGGGTCACCGTGAGAATCGAATCGGGCGAGAGTGTCGGGGTTGTGGGGCTCGTCGACTACGACGACGCGGCGGTGGCGTGCGATCGGCTGGATCGCGGCGACGAGGCGATCGAGTGGATGGCCCGCAAGCTCGCGGCGATCGAGATTCTTGAATCGACCGAGCCGTCGGCCGCCCAGAGCGAAGAGATCACCGACGCTCGGTACAAGTACCTGGCGAACCTCGGCACGTTCCACGCGCACCGATGGCTGCGGGGCGGGGCGAACCGCGAGGATGTGGCCGATCTGGAGCGGGCCCGCGAGTTGATCGCTGCGGCGATCGAGGTGAACCCGGATGCGCACTTCGGGAGAGAACGCTATCAGCTGCTGGCGATCGACTGGCTGCTGGATCCGCCGGAGATCTCTGGAGGGATTCAAACGATCTTTGAAGCTGACCCCACCTTCGCAGAGCGTGGCTCGGGCCGATGGATGTCGCCGAGCCTACTCGAAGAGCTTGGCTACGCCGACGCCGCTGAGGGGCTGAGCGGGCTGATTGCGCTCGGCAATGCGTGGGAGAGCGTGGATATCTTTGTCAGCCTCGGCGAGGTCTTCGATGGGCGGGATGACGCCTCCCTGGCATATCTCGCCAGGTTGCGTGCAAGAGAACTCGTGGCCGGGGGCGCCTCAACGCTGCATCCAGGGGCGCTCGAGGGGGGCGACGTTTCAAGGGGATTCGATCGAGGGCACATCAGGAACAAAGTCGAGGTTGAGTCTTGGTTCAACTCCGCCCGCATCGAGGCCGAGGGGTGGCGGGCCGCTCGCAATCAGTACGTCAAATCGAAACTCGCACAGAATGTCCATCCCGATACGCACGCAGACTTCTGGGATGACTGGCGATCACCGACTCGCGCCCCGTCCATGCCGAACGGGGTTTTGGGGTTACGGGGGAAGAACCTAGCAATTGCCATCGTCATCGTGTTGTTCGGGGGACTCGTCCTCAGGGCTGTATACCCGAGGCTGCGATGGGTTCTGGCGAGACGGAAAATGCTCCAGGCTGAGCTTGCTTCTCGCGGCTAACGCGTTCTTACAGCCCCAACCACCGCCCGCACCCCCGCGACCGCGGCCCGGGAGACCTCAGCGGATCGCTGCCGCGTGCGGAACTCGACTGTCAGCGTCGGGATCTGCCGGTCCACCCCGGCCCAGGTGCCCAGCGAGCCCGGCGTCTCATACCCCATGCTCGGCTTGACGGTCCAGTTGCCGCCGCCAGCGACCGTCGCGGCGTCGGCGAAGGCCCGGGCCAGGTCGTGGGCCCGCTCGGGCCCGTCGAAGTTCACGAACGGGCCGTCGGTCGCGATCGAGTGGAACACGATCAGCAGGTCCGGGGCGAACGTGCGCACGTCCTGCAGCACCGCGGCGACCTCGGGCTCGCTCGCCGGGCTCTGGCCGCGGCGGCGGGCGGGGCTGAAGTTGCTGGCCGGCCAGTTGCGGTTCAGGTCCACGCCGATGGCGTTGGAGCGCCGCCCCGCGGTCTGCCCGTCCGGGTTCATCGTCGGCACGACCCGGACGGTGAGGCCGGGCCCCGCCTGGCTTTGCAGCATGGCGAGCACGTCGCCGATCGCGCCGTAGCCCTCGTCCTCGTCGCCGTGGATGAGCCCGATGAGGTAGACGCGTTGGCTGTCGAGCGGGCCCATGGCACCGGGCAGTCCCGGGCGGTGCGGCGGGCCGAACTCGATGGCGTGGATCGGCGTGCCCCGGCCCGAGAGCCCGATCTCGGTGCCCAGGCCCGCGAAGGCCGCGAGGCCCGGGCCGGTGCCGGTCAGCGCGTTGATCGGCGGCAGGTCGCCCAGCCCGGGGATCGGCTCGCCGACCATGTTCCTGAACCGTCGGCCGGGAGCTGGCGAGCCCGCGACCGAGGAGCCGGAGAACGCGGAGGCGGGGTCCGTCGAGCGGTCGTGGGTCGGGCCGGCGAACTCGAGGGCGTTAGCCGAGGCGAGCCGCGTGTCGCGGGACGGTTCGCCCGGCAGCGGCGTTCCGACGCGGCTAACGCCGGTGTAGGCCGCTGGGGCGGGGTGGCTTTGCGTCGGTGAGCAGGCGGGGAGGGTCGCGAGAGCCAGCAGCCCGATCAGCCAGAGCAGGGCGAGACCGACGGCGTGTCGGATTCTGGGTGGGAGGGCACTGAGCGTCATGGCTGAGGGATCATCGGCGATCGGGAAGCGGGGGGTGCAATCGGCGGGCCGAAGGTGAGGATCTCAAGGGTCCACCCGAGTTATCCCACCGAGCCACGACCACTCATGGGGCGAGTTTGCTCAAGGCACGGATTCCTCGTCGCTAACGCGGCCGGCTTTGGCGATCACGGTCAATCGCTCGATTTCACTCCGCCACTTGGGTGCCTCGGGGGCTTCGGGGAGTTGTTCCAGCAAAGCCTGACGAATCCCGGCTCTGAACAGCGCCGCGTTGATGATCGGCCAGGTTTTTCCGTCAACCGACTCGAGTTCACGGTGCGAGAGCATCACCCGACGCAGGATGGCATCGAGCACGCCGAGTTGATCTGCGATGACCTCGGTGCTCTCGTCACCCGCTGAGACCGTTTCGATGAGAGTTCGCCAGCCATCCGGGGCTAGCCGCACGGGGGACCCATTGTCGATCGCCAGGTAGTCCGCTCGAATTGCCGTTGGGCCGCCACTGGGCGCGCTCGCGGAATGGAAGTGCAACCACTGCAGTTCAGATTGGCCAAACCTGTCCTCGAACCGGGACAGCTCGGTCTGCGCGACCATGGTGTCACCTTCTTCGATGGCGGCGAGCAGGACCTGGATCGACTCGGTCTGTTCGACTTGTTCGAGCACAGCGGGCTGGCTGTCTCTGGACTGACAAGCCGCAAGAGTGAGAAGAAGGAGAGCGGCACAAATGAAATGAATCGCCCTCACGTCTGCATCACCCCAGTCTTAAAATCTCGGCTGAAGTCCCAACCCTGGACCGCCGCCCGGACGGCCGCGATCAGCTCGTCGCGGGTGTCGGCCGGGTCGATCAGGCGGTCCACCCACCCCCGCGCGGCCCCGTGGCGGATGTCCTGCTACTCGGTGTCGCCGGTCCGCGCCCCGGTCCGGGCCCCGCGCCCCGCTCAGCACCCCGCGAGGAAGAGCGCGATGAAGGCGATGATGTCGCCGTTGTCGATGATCCCGTCGCCGTTGAAATCGACGAGAAGGCTTTGTGCGAGCAGCAGCGTGATGAAGACCGTGATATCCCCGTTATCGACGACCCCGTCGTTGTTCAGGTCGATCGGGCAGGTGAGATCGAAGGCGTACGCTGATCCTCCCAGGATTCCCCGGTCGTCGTCCTTCCATGCGCCGCCGATGACGGTGTCGTTCTGGATCGCGATGGACCAGCCGAACTGCTCTCCGGTCTCGCCGTCGCTGGGGAGAAGTTTTTTGAGCTGGGCTCCGCTCGCGGCTTTGAACAGGTAGGCCGAGCCGGAGTTGGAGCCGTTGTCGTTGTCCGCTGCGGCCCCGACCGCCACCACGCCGTTATCGATCGCGACGGAGAGCCCGAACAGCTCGTTCACCGCCCCGTCGTTGGGCACCAGCTTCGCGATCTGCAGGCCTGTGACGGCATCGAAGAGGTAGGCCGAGCCGGACAAGGAGCCGTTGTCGTCGTCGCTGAACGAACCGACGACGACGATGCCTGCGTCGATGGCTACGGAGTTGCCGAAATGGTCAAACGGTGCCCCGTCGTTGGGCAGCAGCTTGTGGATCTGGGCTCCCGTGGAGGCGTTAAAGATGTAAGCCGAGCCTGAGCCGTCGCCGTTATCGTCGTCGCCGTTCGCGCCGACCACGATCAGGCCGTTGTCGAGGTCGATGGATCGGCCGAAGAAGTCGTTGGTCTGCCCGTCGGTGGCGAAGAGTTTGAGGATCTGTGATCCCGTGCTCGCGGAGAAGACATACACCGCGCCCGAGTCGAGCGAGGCACCGCTGCTGCCCTGTGCCCCCACGGCGACCCGGGCCGCGTCGGTCGCGACCGAGTCACCGAAGAAATCGTTCTTTGCGGTGTCGTTGGGCGTGAGCTTGTGGAGCTGGGCGCCGGTGGCCGCGGTGAAGATGTAGGCGGCGCCCGAGTCGGAATCGATGCCGTCGTGGCCGTTGGCTCCGACCACGACGATGCCTTGGGGCGTGGCGCTGTGGGTGAGGCACGTGTTGCCGCAGCCGAGGTGGGCGAAGGCGATCGAGGCCCCGAAACGGTCGCCCGGTGCTCCGTCGCTGGCCAGCAACTTGTACACCTGCGCCCCGAACGGGGCATCGATGGAGAGGTCAAAGAGGTAGGCGGAGCCGGAGTCCAGACCGTTGTCGTCGTCCTGGTTCGCCCCGATAGTCGCATAGCCGTCGAGGACGGCGAGCGAGTAGGCAAAAAAATCTCCGGTGGAGGTGTCGGCCGCGAGGATTTTCTGACTCTCAGGCGTGGTCTGCGCCGAGGCCGGGGCGGCAAGACCCAGAGAACCCCAGATGCCAGCGGCGAGCAGGATCCTTGAGAATGCGGCCTTATGCCGTGCGTCGGAATGGTGTCGAGGGGGTGTGTCGGTCACGGCGGGGTTCCTTGTGCAGGAACCACATGCATCGCTGGCCCCACGACTAATCTACATGAAACCGCGACGCCATACAAGACTTCGCAGGGCTAAGTCTGCAAAACCCCAGTTTTAAACTCCCTCGAAAAATCCCACCCCTGCACGGCTGCCTGTACCGCCGCGATCAGCTCCTCGCGCGTGTTGGCCGGGTCGATCAGGCGGTCCACCCACCCCCGCGCGGCCCCGTGCCGGATGTCCTGCTGCTCGTTGTAGGAATCTCGCACAGCCTGCAGGATCTGGTCCCGCGTCGCGTCGTCGATCTCCTCGCCCTTGCGTGCCCGTGAGCGTTCTTCGATCATCGCGAGCACGCCGGTGGCCTGGGCCGCGCCCATGACCGAGCACTTTGCGTTTGGCCATGCGAGGGAGACGAACTGGTCGAACGCGCGGCCGCACATCGCGTAGTTGCCCGCGCCGTAGGAGCCGCCCATGATGAGGACGACCTTGGGCACGACGGAGTTGGCCATGGCGTTGACCATCTTGGCGCCGCTGCGGATGATGCCGGCTTGTTCGGAGTCTCGGCCGACCATGAAGCCCGTGGTGTCGTGGAGGAAGACGAGCGGGATCTTCCGCTGGTTGCAGTCCATGATGAAGCGGGCGGCCTTGTCGGCGGACTCGTTGTAGAGGACGCGGGGCATGTTGACGGCGGTGGAGGGGCCGGCCTTGCCGCCGGGCATGTGGCGTTGGGTGAGCTTGCCCTGGTTGGCGAGGATGCCGACGGGTGAGCCGCCGAGGTTTGCGTAGCCACAGACGAGCGAGGCGCCGTAGTCGGATTTGTATTCGTCGAAGTCTGGTGCGAGGGTCTCGAGGCCGTCGGCGTTGGGCTCGGCGCGGGAATCGACGATGCAGGAGATGATGTCGAGGACGTCGTACTGCTGGCCGGGCTCGTCGGTGAAGATGGTGGCGAGGTCAGAGCCGGGGCGGACGGCGTCGGGGGAGCAGACGGGCGGGACGCCTGTCCCACAAGATCTATTCGTGCGTGCACAATCGGGGTACTTGCCCACCAGCTCGCGCAGCCTTCGCAGGCAGCTCTCGTCGTCGGGCTCCTTGAAGTCGATCGTGCCCGAGATGGCCTCGTGCATGAGCGCCCCGCCGAGCTCTTCGTCGGTGACTTCTTGGCCGATCGCGGCTTTCACCAGCGCGGGGCCGGCGAGGTAGAGCCCGGAGCCCTCGGTCATGAGGAGGGTGTCGCACAGCACGGGCAGGTAGCCCCCGCCGGCGACGCAGTTGCCCATGATCGCGGCGATCTGCGGGACGCCGTCTGCGGAGATCACGGCGTTGTTGCGGAAGATGCGGCCAAAGTCGTCGGTGTCCGGGAAAACGTCCTCCTGCAGCGGGAGGTAGACGCCGGCGGAATCGACGAGGTAGAGCAGCGGGAGGCGGGCCAGGTGGGCCATGGTCTGGGCGCGGATGATCTTTTTGCACGTCATCGGGAAGAACGCGCCGGCCTTGACGGTCGCGTCGTTGGCGATGATCATGTGGCGGCGGCCGTGGACGACGCCGACGCCGGTGACGACGCCCGCGGCGGGCGCCCCGCCGTGCTCGGCGTACATGCCCTGCGCGGCCCAGAGGCCGTACTCCTGGAAGAACGAGCCCTCGTCAATGAGCCCGGCCACCCGTTCGCGCGCGGTGAGGCGGCCCTTGGCGTGCTGGCGCTCGACGGCCTTGGGGCCGCCGCCTTCGCGGATGGTGTCTTCGGCGGCGGTAAAGGCCTGGATGGATTCCGGATCGATCATCGGTGCTCCCTCGGCGGCGGAGAGACTCAGGAGGCCGCCGCGGCTCAAGCCTAGCCGAGAATCCATAGGCCCCGCAGCCAAGTCCGCGATTCTCGGTATGCTGGGCACCATGAGAACGATCCTCACCCCTGTCGTTGCCGCTCTGGCTGTGCTTATCCCGCTGTCTGCCCCGGCTCGGGCACAGGACAAGCCCGAGCCGGCGGCGGACTACACCGCCTTCCCCGATACCCCGGCCATCACCTACCACACCGGCACGTTCAACGGCACCGAGATCCACTACCTCGCGACGGCTGGGACCACCACCATGGTGGACCGCGAGCTCGAGCCCGCCGCGAAGATGTTCCACATCTCCTACCGCAAGGTCGAGCCCCGCTACGACGGGGCGGGGTACGGGCGGCTGATGGGCATGCTGCTCGAGGAGGAAGACCGCGAGGGCATCATCAAGGACCTGCTCAATCGTGGCATCGTCTCGCTGATGACCGCCGAGGAGTGGGCCGCGAAAAACGACGCCGAGGAGGGCGAGCCCGTTGCGGCACCCGCGCTGCCCAAAGACAAAGTGCTCAACCTGTTGCTCGAGCGGGGTGTGCCCGCGGAGGCGCTGTTCACCTTCCCCGACCCGAAGACCCGCCCCCTCACCTTCAGCTTCAACGGCGGGCCGGGCTCGTCGTCGGTCTGGCTGCACATGGGGCTGTTCGGGCCCGAGCGGGTGAACCACGCGGATGAGTTTGGCAACCCGGGCGCCCCGCCCTACGAGACCGTCCACAACGAGTTCGGCCTGCTCGACCGCTCCGATTTCGTCTTCATCGACCCGATCTCGACCGGGTATAGCCGGGCTGAGGAGGGCACGAGCGCCAAGGATTTTCATGGGCTCGAGAACGACATCTCGTCGGTCGGCGAGTTCATCCGCCGATGGCTGGGCGACCACGACCGGTGGGCGAGCCCCAAGTTCCTCGCCGGCGAGAGCTACGGCACCACCCGGGCCGCCGGGCTGGCACAGCACCTCGTCTCACGCCACGGCATCTCGCTCAACGGCATCATGCTGATTTCGGCGGTCACCAACTTCCAGACCATCCGGTTCAACGTCGGCAACGACGACCCGCATTTGTTGTACTTCCCGAGCTTCGCGGCGACGGCCCGGTTCCACGGCAAGCTGAGCGACCGCCTCACGAACATGCCCATGGACGAGTTCGTGCAAGAGGTCAGGCTGTTCACGCTCAACGAGTACGCCCCGGCCCTGCTCGCCGGCGACACCCTGCCCGCCGACGAGGTGGACCGGATCGCGGGCAAGGTCAGCGAGTACCTGGGCATCACCGCGGACTACGCCAAGCGGGTGAACCTGCGGTTCGACGTGCCCCGGTTCAACAAGGAGCTCCGCCGCGACGAGGGCCTGACCGTCGGGCGGCTCGACTCGCGGTTCACCGGGATCGACCGCGACGACGCCGGTTCGAGCTACGAGTACGACCCCTCGATGAACGCGATCAACTCGATCTACACCGAGAGCTTCAACGACTACGTGCGGCGTGATCTGGGGTACGACTCGGACCTGGTCTACGAGATCCTGACCGGCGTCTACCCCTGGAGCTACGGGCGGTCCGGCGACAACTCGTACGCGAACGTGAGCGAGCGGCTGCGCGGCGCGATGCACCGCACGCCGAGCATGAAGGTGTTTATCGCGAGCGGCTACTACGACCTGGCGACGCCCTTCTTCGCGACCGACTACACCACGAGCCACATGCAGCTCGACCCGAGCGTCCGCGGCAACATCACGACGCACTACTACGAGGCCGGGCACATGATGTACGTGCACGGGCCGAGCCTGGCGCAGCTGCGCGCGGACTTGGATGGGTTTTATGATGGGGCGTTGGGGGAGTGAATCGCGAAGACATCAGGATGTGTGTAGCTGATGTGTGCTCCGATGATATTGAATCGGTTGAGACGATTCTGTCTAGTTTAAATGGGATTGAACCAAGTTGGATGGAGTCCCGAGGCCAGAGATTTACCGAAGAGGAAGTAATTCTGGCATTGCGTGAATTGATGAGGCTCGGATTCATCTCGCCGGTTGGTCCCGAACCGGGTGAGAATTACATCACCGATATCTCTATCGAGACAGTTGGAACCGAAGGCTATGAGTTTGATCAGTTGTGGTTCCGATTGCGTCAAACGGGTCGCGATGCGATTGACCGATGGTTGGAATCTGGTGCGGAAGAGCGATTTGGCCACCACTTTGATTAATCGGGCTTTGAGTTTCGCGGGATTGGGTATTCCTTACTCACGCGAAGGGGCGGGTGGCGCGAAGGAAACTAGCCCACCGCGTGAGCGGTGGGGCTCGGTGGTTTGTGCGGGAATGGCCAAGGGCAACCGAGCCCCTTTGCTTACGCAAAGGGCTTGTTGATGGGTGTTCGCGTGTTATTGGTGGTTCTTGACGTAATCGATTGCGGCGTGGAGTGATTTTTCGTCGTTGAGCCAACGGGTGCTTGCTTTGGCGGTCCAGATTCGTTTGCGGTTGTCGATAGCGCCGGCGTCATGGAGATCGCGGGTGGCCCATGATTTGAATTGGCCTGCGACGATCTCGGGGCGGTGTGTGCTGGAAGAGACCACCACGTGCACGTGGTTTGATCTTGCGTTTAGTGCGTGGATTGTCCAGTTGCGGTGTTGGGCAACTCGATGAATGGTGTCTTCAACCAATGCTCTGGAAGAAGAATCCAGTAGAAATGCAGGTTCTTCGAGTCTCGTGGCTGTGCGTTGGTGCCGTGGTGTGTGCTCTACGATTTTGAAGGAAGAGTTGTTTTGATCCACGACGGAGCCACGTTGATCGCCGTGGAGCCAGGTCCCGTAGGTCGTCCAGGTCAGGAAGTAGGCCAGGCAGGGCATCGTGAGGCTCCCGGGTCCCCCGTCTCACGACGGGGGCTCGTGTGTGGAAGGGCCAAGGGCGCTGTGAGGATACGGGAACGTGAACGCACCTGAGAACCCTTCTCGCGTGAGACCCCGTCTCATCGGAACCTCACGCACATTTTTTCCGCATCTTGCGCCCCGCCCCTCCCAATAATCCCGGGAAGGAGTCTGATTATGAACCTGCTGCCCCCGATGCCGACCTGGGAGGGTGCTCACCCGATCCTCGTGCACCTGCCGATCGGCGTGCTCGTCTTCGCCCCCGTGCTGCTGATCATCGCCGCGGTTGATGCCAAGCGTCGCAAGGTCTGGGCGTGCTCCGCGCTCGCAGCCATGCTCTTTGGCACGCTCTTCGCCTTCCTCGCCGTGATGACCGGCGAGGAGGCCGCCGAGCACGTCGTCGTGAGCGCCCAGGTCGAAGCGGTGATGGAGCACCACGAGGAGCTGGGCGAGGCGGCGCGCACGGTCTTCGCGGCCTTGACCGGCGTCTTCGCTGCGATCCTGCTCGTCGGCACGTACGTCAAGAAGAAGTGGGCCCGACCCGCGGTCACGATCGGCTCGGTCCTCTTCGGCCTGGGCTACCTCTACGGGCTGGGCCTGCTGGCCAACACCGGGCACGAGGGCGGCCGCCTCGTCCACCAGTTTGGCGTGCACGCCCCGGTCGCCCAAGGCTCCGCCAACTCACCCGCCCGGCCAGCGGATGACGACGAGCACGAGGACGACGACGACTGAGTCTGGCCCGATTGCCGGGAACGGCTTGGTCTACCCCTCAACCCGCCAGCCCGTCCCCTCGCGAATCACCCTCCGGTACAGCGTGTCCCGTTCCACCGGCTCGCACCCCGCCTCGCGGATCGCGCGGATCAGGTCGTGCACCGTGGTCTCCTGGTGCGTGTCGGCCCCGCCGACCTTGGTGATGTCGTACCACACTACCGTGCCGTCCACGTCGTCGGCCCCCGCCTGCAGCATCAGCTGCGCCATCGACAGCGTCTGCATGATCCAGAACGCCTTGACGTGCGGAAAATTGTCGAGCATCAGGCGAGCGATCGCGATCGTGCGCATGTTCTCAAGACCCGACGGGCCGTACAGGTGCTCGAGCTCGCTGCCATCAGGGAAGAACGGCAGCGGGATGATCGTCTGGTAGTAACCCCCACGCTCACTCATCGCGGCTGTGGGCTGGGCCACCCCCTCGCGGGTCAGCGTGATCACGTCGGCATCGATCCCCTCGATCGCGGGCAGATCCGTCGCGACCGGGGCCCCGTCCGAGCCGGGCTTGGCACCGGTGTACCCGAGCCGTGCGAGCGCGACATCCTGCGAGCGGCGGAGGATCTCCATGTGCACGAGCCGTTCGCGGCGTTGGTCGATGTGGCCGTACAGGATCGTCGCGTTGGTGTTGAGCCCCAGCTCGTGGGCGATCAAATGCACGTCGAGCCACTCGTCGCTTCGGATCTTGCCCTTGTGGGTCTCGTCGTGCACGCGGTCGTCGAAGACCTCCGCCCCGCCGCCGGGCAGACTCCCGAGCCCCGCGTCCTTGAGCTCTTGGAGCACCCAGCGGATGCCCTCGGCCCGGTCGGCCTTGGAATACTTCTTGGCGATCTTGGCCAGGTGGACGATCTCGACCGCGGTGAATGCTTTGATGTGGATGTCCGCGTTCAGCTCGGCCGCGGCGGCCTTCATCGCGCGGATCATGTCGGGGTAGTAGCTCCACGGCAGGTACGGCTGAAGCCCGCCGACCATGTGGATCTCGGTCGCGCCGTTCTTGATGGCGTTGCGGACCTCGTTGGCGCCGTCCTCGACGCTGAAGGTGTACTCGCCGGGCTGCCCCTTCTTGCGGTAGAACTCGCAGAACTTGCACGAGAGCGCGCACACGTTGGAGTAGTTGAAGTGGCGGTTGATGTTGTAGTACGCGACGTCGCCGTGCAGCCAACGGCGGACTAGGTCGGCCAGCTCCATCACGGTCCACAGGTCCGGCGTGGAGTACAGGATGTCACCGTCGGCGAGGCTCAGCCGCTGCCCGGCGAGCACCTTGGCGCGGATCGGTTCGAGGCGCGGATCGCGGATCTCCGGAGGGTGCCCGGGCGAGTGCCCGGCGGATGCGGATGCGTCGGCGGAGAGGGTGGTCATGGTCGAGTATAGGGCTGCGGGCGGCATGTTTCATTTACTTTTGAAAACCAGATATAACCGTCCGTATAGAGGCGTGAAGGTCGATTCTGTTAGGGTGTACGAAAAAAAGTAGGGCCTATCGGCACCCTGACATTGACAACCGGGGTGTGGGCCGGTAACCTCGCCCTGCCGGGCCCGCATGCGACGCTGCCCCCGGCCCCGACCACCCCGGAAGGATCCGGATCGGCGGGAAACAGCGTCGAGTCGCGGAACGCCCACAAGGCTGCGACGGCCCGGCAAGGTCCTTGGACCACCCCGGCCCCCGTCAAGACTGCCCGAGGCCACGTCCCGCACGACAACCAAGGAGCCATCACCATGGCGAAGAAGACCCCGAAGAATGCGGGCCCCAAGTCCGCCTCCGAGTTTGAGGCCAAGCCGGGCGCCACCGCAAGCATTTCCCCCACCGAAATCGACCCCCAGAAGAAGCAAGCCCTTGACCGGGCCCTGTCGCAGATCGACAAGGCGTACGGCAAGGGCTCGATCATGCGCCTCGACGAAGAGGCCTACCTCAACATCCCCGGCATCTCGACGGGCGCCCTGAGCCTCGACCTGGCGCTGGGCGGCAAGGGCATCCCCCGCGGCCGCATCGTCGAGATCTTCGGCCCCGAGTCCTCCGGCAAGACCACCCTCGCTCTGACGGTCCTCTCGCACGCCCAGAAGAAGGGCGGCGTCGCCGCGTTCATCGACGCCGAGCACGCGCTCGACCCCTCCTGGGCCCGCCTGCTGGGCGTGAACATCGACGACATGCTCGTGAGCCAGCCGGACACCGGCGAGCAGGCCCTCGAGATCTGCGAGCTGCTCGTCCGCTCCAACGCCGTGGACGTGATCGTGATCGACTCGGTCGCCGCGCTCATCCCGCGGGCCGAGATCGAGGGCGACATGGGCGACGCGGTGGTGGGGCTCCAGGCCCGCCTGATGAGCCAGGCGATGCGCAAGCTGACGGGCGTGATCGCGCGGTCCCAGTGCACCGTGATCTTCATCAACCAGATCCGCGAGAAGATCGGCGTGATGTTCGGCTCGCCCGAGACCACGCCGGGCGGCCGCGCCCTCAAGTTCTACGCCTCGGTCCGGATCGACATCCGGCGCACCGGCTCGATCAAGGAGGGCGACATCGCCGTCGGCAACCGCGTGCGGGTGCGGGTGGTGAAGAACAAGGTCGCGCCCCCGTTCCGCCAGGCCGAGTTCGACATCATGTTCAACGAGGGCATCTCGGCCAACGGGGACCTGATCGACATGGCGGTCGAGGACGAGATCGTGGAGAAGTCCGGGGCGTGGTACTCGTACGGCGAGACCCGGCTGGGGCAGGGCCGCGAGCGGGCCAAGGAGTTCATCGGGGCCGACCCGGTGCTCTTCGAGGAGATCCGCGAGAAGATTCTGGACATCCGCCACCCGGTGCGCAGGGCCGCGGCGGAGGCCGCCCTGGCCGTGTTCGAGGCCGAGGAGGCCGCGGCGGAGGAGGCCGAGGAAGCCGCCAAGCAGGCCGCCAAGGCCGCGGGCAAGCCCTCGGGCAAGAAGGACGAGAAGCTGGTCGGGGCGTAAGCCGGCTTGCCGCCCCCTGGCGCGGGGTCTACCCTACTCCCCGCTGCGGATGTGGCGGAATTGGCAGACGCGCTAGGTTCAGGTCCTAGTGGGGGTAAAACCCCGTGGAGGTTCGAGCCCTCTCATCCGCATTTGTTCAAAGAGCCCGGCCCAGTGCCGGGTTTTTTTTATGCGCCGCCCTGGTCCGCTATCCTGAGGGCCTCATGCCGAAGACGCGACACCTTCTCTACGCCGGGATCGACGAAGCCGGGTACGGCCCGATGCTCGGGCCGCTCTGCGTGGGGGCCGCGACGGTCCGGGTCGAGTCGTTCGATCCCGAGGCCCAGGTGCCGGATCTGTGGGAGCTGCTCGCCGAGGCGGTCGGCAAGGCCAAGCGAGACTTCGCCCCCAAGAACGGGGGCAAGATCCCGGTCGCCGATTCCAAGGCCCTCAAGCTCTCCAACCAGTCCAAGACCAAGCACCCGTGCACCTACCTCGAACTGGCGGTGCTGGCGTTTCTCGCCGCGGGCCACCCGGAGCACGACTTCCCGCGGACCGACCGCGATCTTTTCGAGCGATTGGGAGTGATTCTCACCGATCACCCGTGGTACACCGAGCCCGAGCCGGTCGAGCTGCCCCTGGGCGTCAGCGAGGCCCAGCTCAAGATCGCAGCCAACGGGCTGAGCCGAGCGATGGCGAGGGTCGGGGTGTCGCTGGAAGACCTCCGTGTGCGCACGATCGACGAGACCGAGTTCAACGGCATGGTCCGCGAGCACCGCTCCAAGGGGGCCGCGACCTCGACCGCGTTGGCCGAGCACCTGGTCTCGATCCGCGATCTGGCGCACGGGACGCAGACCCCGGGCGCGACGGGCGCGAGCCCGACCACGCCCTCGGTCCGGGTTGTCGCGGACCGGCACTCGGGGCGGCTGGACTACCGCGCCCCGATCGCGCGGGCCTGGCCCGGCGTGCCGTTCTCCATGCTCGAGCAGTCGCCCCGGGCCTCGGTCTACGGGGTGGACAACGCGGACTGCCGCGTGCTGTTTATGCCCGAGGCCGAGGATCGGCACCTGCCCGTGGCGCTGGCCTCGATGGCGGCCAAGCTGGTGCGCGAGCTCGCGATGGCGCGGTTCAATTCGTACTGGGCCGCCCGGATGCCCGGGCTGAGGCCGACCGCGGGGTACGTGACCGACGCCCGCCGATGGCTGGTGGACTCGGAGAGCGTGGTGAGCTCAGCCGAGCGGAAGCGGATGGTTCGGCTGGCGTGAGGCAGCCTTCTCGAATCGGGGGCATAAACTCCAGTGTGAGCACCACGCACGCCCAACTCACGGACTCTCAGACCCGCGAGGCCGAGCGGTGGCTGCACCTCGCCGCCCGGGCCGGGCTGCGGGCGTTTGGGAACGCCGAGCCCAACCCGATGGTCGGTTGCGTGATCGTGAAAGAGAACCAATTGCTCGCGATCGGGCATCACCGAAACTTCGGCGGGCTCCACGCCGAGCGTGATGCGCTGGCCCGGTGCAACGAGCTCGGGCACGACCCCACCGGCGCGACGGCGTACGTCACGCTCGAGCCCTGCTGCCACCACGGCAAGCAGCCGCCCTGTACCGACGCACTGATCGAGGCGGGGATTGCTCGCGTCATCGCGGCTCGGCCGGACCCCGCGGAAGAATCGCGAGGCGGGTTTGAGATCCTGAACGACGCGGGGATCGAGACGGTTTTCTGTGATGCTGATCCGCTCGCGGTGTCGCTCGCCGACCCGTTCGTGCATCGGCTGAGCACGGGGCAGCCTTGGGTGATCGCCAAGTGGGCCCAAACACTCGACGGCAAGGTCGCGACCCGCACCGGGCAGAGCCAGTGGATCTCGGGCCCTGAGTGCAGGCATCGGGTGCATCAGCTGCGCGGCCGAGTGGACGCGATTCTCACGGGCATCGGCACGGTGCTGGCCGACGACCCGATGCTCAACGCGAGAACTCGTCAGCCGCGCCGGGTGGCTCGTCGCGTGGTGGTGGATACCACGCTGCGGACGCCGACGGATTGCAACCTTGTGCGCACCGCGGGCGAGATCCCCGTGACGATCTACGCGGGAGTGGACGAGAACCCGAAGATCGAGGAACTCACGAGTCGCGGCGTCGAGGTGGTCGAGGGCCCCGGGGTGCGGCCCGAGCTGCGCGGGGTGCTCGAAGATTTGCACACGCGGCACAAGGTCAGCACCGTGCTCGTCGAGGCGGGGCCGACGCTGCTGGGGGCGATGCTCGAGGCGGACCTGATCGATCAGGCCGTGGTTCACCTGGCCCCGATGGTGGTCGGCGATGCGCGGGCACGCGGGGCCGCGGAGGGGCGCGATGTGCCCGAGTTCTCGATGGCCAAGCGGTTTGTGCTCCAGCGGTCTCGGCGGGCGGGCGCCGATATCGAGCTGACCTACACGCGCGATCGAACGTCCTGATCCGTGCGTACCGCCGGGTCCCTATGGCCTTGGCCAGAACCGCAGGCTCGGCTGCACCGTCGCCTCGATCTGCTCGCCGTCCGCGGTCACGAGCAGCTTCGTGCCCGGCTCGCGGTGGGCGTATCTCACCGTTGCGAAGCAGACGGGCAATCCGCCGAGCATGGGGCTCAGCGTCGAGCTGGTCACCGATCCAACCGGGTTGCCCGTGGGGTCCTCGGGCTTGAAGACCTCGGCTCCGGTGATCGGCTGACGAGGCTCGGCGTGCGAAGCGGTGACCCGCTCGCCCTCAAAGGCCAGCCCAACGAGCACCTGCTTGGGTCGCCCGAGCGCGTCCATCCGCGCGACGACCTCCTGCCCGAGGTAGCACCCCTTCTTGAAGTCCACACGTTCGCTGAGCAGCCCGGTCTCGGCGGGCAGGCTGTTGCCGCCAAAGTCGAGGTTGAACATCGCGCTGCCAGCCTCGATGCGGGCCATGTTGACCGCGAGCCAGCCGGTTGGCCGCATCCGGATCCTCGATTGCGTCGGGGTCGCGGGCTCGTGGGGCTCTCCGGTGTCGGGGTCGAGCTCGGGCGGGAAGCCCACCTCGCAGAGCAGCTCCCACACCGCGACCACCCCGTCGGGGGCGAGGCTGAGTTCGAAGCCGGGTTCGCCGAGCCAATCGGTGCGTTCGACGAGCACGCGATGCCCCGCGATGTCCAGCCACGCCGCGTGCCCCTCGTCGATCGTGACGGGGCCCTCGCCGCCCGAGGCCAGCCCGAGCAGGTCGGCCGCGGTGGGGCCGTGCAGCCCGAGCCGATGGGTGCGGTCGGTGATCGCCTCGATCTGCACGTCCTCGGTGATGACGTACTCGTTGAGGCTGTCCGCCGCGGCCTGTGCGCTCAGCACGTCCACGTCGGCCACGATCCGGTCGCCCAGCTCGCACAGCCTCAGGTCGGCAATGATCTTGCCTTTGCGGTTGAGCCAGAAGCTCGACCGGTGGGTCATCGGCGTGAGCGTGGTCAGGTTCTGGGTGACCATGCTGCTGAGGAAGCTGAGCCGGTCCTCGCCTCGGATCTCGATCGTGCCCCGCTGTGCGTGGTCGAGCAGGACGCAGCCCTTGCGAGCCGAGGCGTACTCGAATTCGAGGTTGCCGAAGGTCTCGACGACCACCACGCCGGTCCCCGCGGGGCCGTACTCGAGTTGCATAGCGTGCTGGCGGTCGTGTCGAGCCTTGAGCGGGCTTGGGTTGGTCATGGGCAACCCTAGACCCGTAGCCTCGCTATCCTCTGGGCCCCGAACCCTTCCAAGGAACTTTCCATGAATATCGAGCTGCTAAAGAACCTGTGCGAGACCCCCGGCGTGCCAGGCCGCGAGGAACGCGTCCGCGCCCTGATCCAGAAAGAGATCAAGGGCCTGTTCGACGAGACCCGCGTGGACCCGATGGGCAACCTGATCTGCACCCGCAACCCGACTAAGAAATCCAAGAGCCCGAAGACGGTGATGCTGGCGTGTCACATGGACGAGATCGGGTTCTATGTGCGCCATATTGACGACAAGGGTTTTCTGTGGCTGGACGCTGCGGGCGGGTTTGATACCCGGAACCTGTTCAGCCGCCGCGTGATGGTGTGCACGGGTGGCGGAGACTTCAAGGGCGTGATGAACCCGGGCGGCAAGCCCGTGCATATCGCGTCGGCCGAGGACCGCAAGAAGATCCCGGAGGTCTCCGAATTCTTTGTGGACCTGGGGATGACGGCTGCCAAGGCGAAGAAGACCGTGAAGGTCGGCGACTACATCGTGATGGACGAGCCGTTCATCGAGGTGGGCAGCAAGTTCGTCTCCAAGGCACTGGATAACCGAGTGGCGTGCTGGCTCGGGATTGAGGCGGTACGGCAGCTGGCCAAGGGCCCCAAGCACGCGTGCAAGGTCGTTGTGGTGTTCACCGTGCAGGAAGAGGTGGGGCTGCGCGGGGCGAAGACGTCGTCGTTCGGCGTCCAGCCCGACATCGGCCTCGGGATCGATGTGACGCTCGCGTGCGACACCCCAGGCGTGCCGACGACCGAAGCGGTGACGGTGCACGGCGACGGGTTTGCGCTGCACGTCAAGGACGGGTCGTTCATCGCGGATCATGAATTGGTCAACGAGATCGAGTCGATCGCGGTCGCGAAAAAAATCAAGTATCAGCGGTCGATCCTGGGGCGAGGCGGGCAGGACGGCGCGGCGTTGCAGCAGTCTGCCTCGGGCGCCAAGGCTGTGGGGATCACCGTGGGCACGCGGTACATCCACACGGTGACCGAGATGATCGAGAAGAAGGATCTCGGCGCTGCGTGCGACATCATCGCGGCGTACCTCGCAACCGCGAAGTGATCCGACTCAAGTAACGATCCCATCAGCCCCGCCAGTTTGGCGGGGCTTTTTCGTGGGTGCGTCCGGAGCGATGAGTACCGATCGGCGGGTGCAAAAAAGAAAACGAGGCCCGCGTCCTTGCGGGCCCCGTTCACAAGGGGCTTGGGAATGTCGTCGTCGGCTCAGGCGGCCATGGAGGTCGCGTGCTCGATGGCATCGACGACCTGTCGGACCTGGAAGGGCTTTTTGAGGAACCCGTCGAACCCGAGGCTGCGGATGGACTGGGCCTGCCCGTCGGTGAGCTTGCCGCTCATCGCGAGGAGGCGGGTCATCTGGAGCTGCCCGTTGGAGCGGACCAGGGCCGCGACCTCGGCGGGCTCTGAGTCGCCCAGGTGGACATCGATGAGGATGACGTGGGGGCGGAACCGCTCGCACTCGAGCCCGGCGGCGAAGCCGGTGTTCGCGGTGCGGATCTCGTAGTTGGTCTGCTCGGTGAGGACTCGCTCAAGAACACTGCAGACCTCGGCGTCCGAATCGACGACGAGAACGCGGGTCGAGCCATTGGTAATCCCCTCCATGGGGATGTTGTGGGCTTTCATGAATCGGTAGAGCTCGGAGACGGGGATGCGGCGGTCCTTAGACCCCGGGATCCGGTATCCCTTGAGCTGGCCCGAGTCGAACCACTTGCTGACCGTGCGAGGGGCAACGTTGCAGATCTTCGCCACTTCGCCGGTTGTCAGTACATCTTTTTCAGTTGGCATGCATCTCACCTCGTAGCAACGCAGGGGTGGACGCGTCCGGGTGACGGTCCCACTGCGTCAACCAATCGGCGCTCGAAACCCGCCGCTCCACTCCAATGGGATGGATCCTGCGGAAAGTGCCGGATTTGCGGTTACCGGCCGTGCGGCCGAGTCGGCACTCGGGGCCTCCCGGGCGGACGGGATGTGTCCGGTTCGAGGGTGGGGGGCGTGCGGGAGGCGTGAGAGGGGGCGTGTGGGCGGACGAGGGGGCGCGAGAAGGCGGCGTTGACAGCGGGGGTCTGGATCAGGTAGTTTGGGAGTTCATGGCGCGGGAGGCATCCGTCCGCGTTCGCCCGCGTATCTCCCCAGCAGGATTCGTCTCGTGACCACGCCTGCCTATGCTATCGCCACCGAAAACCCCGCCCGGGAGCCGGCCGCACGGCCAAGCCCCAAACAGACACCGCGACGACAGGAGTTCACCGCTATGAAGGTGAGAGTGATGTCGGCCTCTACTGTAAATCCCCTTGCCGCGACCCTTCTGGGGCTTGTTGGTCTTTGCGCCGCGGTACCCACCGCGGTCGCGCAGGACCAATCCGCCCAGGAAGCCACGCGATCCAACGATCAGCGGCTCAAGGACTTCATCCACTTCGTCCGGATTGCGAACTACGACATCGCCGGAGCGGTTGGGTTTGAGCTGCTCGATGCGGGGCTCTCCCCGACCGACTTCGTGGACCTGGTCGAGGGCTCGCGAGAGGCGGACCGCTTCGAGCGGGCGCTGGTCGAGGCGATGCGGGTGCCCGAGCTCGAGCCGCTGGCCGCGGAGATGGACCGGATC
This sequence comes from Phycisphaerales bacterium, assembly GCA_047620485.1. Classification (GTDB taxonomy): domain Bacteria; phylum Planctomycetota; class Phycisphaerae; order Phycisphaerales; family UBA1924; genus JBLHKT01. The sequence continues at coordinate 42,005 of JBLHKT010000013.1, forward strand.
TTCCGGTCCGGCAAGCTGGCACGGGTGCGCAACCCCGAGGAGATCGCTCGGAACATCGAGCTGCTCAACGGCGGGCTGCGTCAGCTGAAGCACGGCCGCGAGCGTCTGCTGGCCGCCGGCGAGTACGCGATGCCGCAGCTCCTTGAGACTTACTTAGGCAACGCCAACCCGGCGCTGCGGGCCCAGGTGAAGAACCTGCTCGTGGACATGGGGCGTCAGGCGATCGGCCCGATGACCGAGGCGTTGGCCAAGCTGGACGCCTCGCGTCAGGAGCAGGTCGTTGAGGTGCTCGGGCTCATCCCCTACCGCACGAGCCTGCCCTACCTGGTCGAGCTGCACCAGAGCTCGTCGATCGAGTCGGTGCGTCAGGCGACCGCCCGCGCGATCGGCCGCCTCGGGGGCAACCCGAGCGCCGACGTGGCCACGCTGTACGCGTCGCTGGGCGAGGCGTTCTACACCGAGCCGCTCGAGCTTACGAGCTTCCCCGACGAGGACATCCAGCTGCTCTGGAACTACGACCCGGGGCTGGGCCTCATCATGCAGAGCATCGATATCTCGGTGTTCCACGAGGCGATGGCGATGCGCGTCAGCGAGCGTGCCCTGGAGCTTGAGCCGCGCGACGCCGAGACGGTCGCGCTCTGGATCTCGTCCAACTTCTCACGCCAGACCGACCAGGCCGCGGGCTATCAGAACCCGGCCTACCCGGACACCCGCCGCCCGGCGTCGTACTACGCGACCGCCGCGGGCGCTGAGATCGGGCAGCGGATCCTCCGCCGCGCGATCGACAACGGCGACACCCCGCTGGCGCTGCAGTCGATCACCGCGATCCAGAAGACCGCCGGCTCACGGGCGATGGTGACCAACCCGGTGGACGGGCGGTTCCCGCTGCTCGAGGCGCTGGGGTACGCGAACAAGCGGGTGCAGTACGAGGCCGCGATCGGCATCGGGCTGGCCCAGCCGACCCAGATCTTCACCGGTGCTGAGCGGGTCGTGCCGATCCTGGCCTCCGCGGTGCGTGACGCCGCCGCCCGGACCGCGATCGTGCTCTCGGGCACCGACCGCGAGGCGTACGACCGGATCCGCGGGCTGCTTGAGGGCGAGGGGTACAGCGTGCTTCCGCCGGCTGAGAACGGGCTCGACGATCTGGCCGCCGCGATTGCCGGCGAGCCGAGCATCGATCTCGTGGTGACCCTGCTCCCGCTGGACCGGACGCTCGACTCGATCGAGGCGGGCCGCAACCAGCCCAAGCTCTCGGTGACGCCGGTTCTCGCGCTGATGACCGGTGCGGAGATCGAGCCGGTGCGTCGGCAGTATCTTCGGGATCGGAGCATCGAGGTCCGTCGGGTCTCGATCAACGATTCGGAGCTGATCGCGTCGGCCTCGCAGGCCGTCGAGGCCGCTTCGGGCGGGCCGATCGGTCTGGACGAGGCGGCCGCGTTCGCGAACCGCTCGCTGGCGATCCTGCGTGACCTGGCGGTCGCGGGGAGCGAGGTTCTCAGTGTCAACGACTCGGCGGGCATCCTGATCGAGGTCGTCGAGACCGCCGGCGGTGCTCGGCTGCTCGATGTCGCCGAGGTGCTCAGCTATATCGGCGAGCCGCGGACCCAGGCCGCGATCACCGAGCGGGTGATCGCGAGCAACGACGCGGACAGCCGCCTCGCGCTGCTGGGGCTCGTGGCCGACTCTGGCAAGCGGTTCGGCAACCTGCTCGACGAGCGGCTGGCCCGCCGACTGGTTCAGATGGCCGGCGACCAGAACGACGATCTCGCGACGGCGGCGGCTGCGGCCCTCGGCTCGCTGGGCATCCCCAACGAGGACCTCGTCCCCGTGATCCTCGAGGATCGCTCGACCCGCTCGGCGATGGCCGGGCGGGGCCAGGGCGGGTAACCCCCCCCTCACCCGCCTTCGGGCCCATCATCTCAGACCTCCAAAGGCTCCCATCGGGGAGCCTTTTTTATGCGCTTATGCTCGGCGCGACTCCCCCGGCACACCCGCGGAGGGTGCTGATTGAGGGCCTGAGCGGGGCGAGTGGGGGGGGAAGTGGGGGGCGAGTGGGGTGGGCAAGGTCCGAAGAACACGCGAGCGGGGCGATCCGAGGCGGCAAGGTGTGCCCAGCCCGCACGACCGGAAGCGGGGGTGGGGGCAGTCTGCACAACGGGCTCGACTTTTAGCAACGTGAAGTCGATGGTGTTAATGCCCCCGCCGCTCGGCTCGGGGTCGGTTGGTCTGTGTGTTACAGGCCGGCTGCTGAGTTGAGATCCGGGGTAGGGCACGTGGCTCTTCATCGGAATTGCAACCTCGCGAGTTGTTCGAATCCAAGGAGTGAACGCATGCAGATCAAGTCTAACCGTGGCAAGGGCTTTACCCTGGTCGAAATCCTCATCGTGGTCGTAATTCTCGGCATTCTTGCCGCGATCGTCGTGCCGCAGTTCGCTGGCGCCGCCAACGAGGCCCGCACCGGCAACGTGGTGACCCAGACCAATACCATCGAGACCCAGCTTGAGCTGTGGGCCGCCCGCAACAACGGCGTGTACCCCGACCTGGTCGCGACCGGCTGGGGCGCGGTCGGCGTCGTCGCCGTTCCCGAGACCATGATCGGTGGCGGCTACCTGAAGGCCCCCCCGGTCAACCCGCACTCCTCCACCCTTGTCGCCTCGGACGTCGCCGCCACGGCCATGCTTGACAAGGCCGCCGCTGACGCTGCCGCCGAGGCCCTGGAGCTCGCTCCGAACGGGTGGATCTACGACCAGGCCTCCGGTCAGATCCGCGCCGCCGGTGCCAACTACATCCCCCGCAACAACACCGGCATCGGCGACAAGGGCTAATCCAGCCGAGTCCGATTGAATCATTCACCCTCGATCCCGGGAACGGGACCGAGGGTTTTCCGCAGGAGGACGGGTGTTTCCAGCCCGGGTGGAGGGAGACCACGATGCATCCAATGACAGCGCGGCAACGCGGCTACACCCTGGTCGAGGTCCTCGTGACCGTCACGATCCTGGGCATTATGGGCGTGATGGTGATCCCGTCGCTGAGCCAGACCGGCATCCTCAAGACCCACGCCGCGGTGCGGACCGTGATCTCCGATCTGACGTACGCCCAGTCCGACGCGCTGGCCTACCAGGAGGGTCGGGCGATCCTCTTCGATGTGGATACCAACTCCTACACCCTCATCGGGGTCACCGGCAGCACCATCGACCCCGCCACCGACGCGCTCTTCAACACGCGCGGGCCCAACCAGCGGTACGTCGTCTCGCTCGACGACCCGCGGTACGGCGGCGCACACTTCGAGAACATCGACTTCAACAACGGCTCGCTGCTCGTCTTCGACGAGATGGGCGGCCCGGTCGCGGCACCCTCCTCGACGGACCTCTCGACCGGGGGCACGGTGGACATCGTGGGCGGCGACGGCACGCGGTATCGCCTGACCATCTCGGCGTTCACCGGACGCATCCGGGTGGGGCAGATCAACGTCGGGGGCTGACCCGGCGCAGGGCGGCAGAGCACACCACGCCGGGGCTTGGCGGCCGACCGGCATCAGGGGTCACGATCATGGCATCTCGAAAACCGCACGCCAAGTTCTTCACCTCCCTTGCGCTCATGGGCGCGTTGGCCGGGGTGCTGATCTGGTCCAAGCTCCGGCTCTCGACCAACATGCCCCGCTCGGCGTACGCCGACCCGAGGGAGTTGCAGGTCGATGAGTCCGACACGCCCGACGCCGTGAGCGAGCCCGGCGCGATGGGTACGCATGACGCGGTGAACCCCGCGGTGAACCCCGCGGTGCGGCCCGAGTCGGACGAGAGCGAACCTGGCGAGAGCGCCGAATTTCGCGACGACGGCTGAGGGTCTCCGCGGGCGGCCCGCCCCGAAGGGGGGACTCGGGGTCTGCGAGAGCGGATTCTGGGACCCAGCGGAGGCGGCCCAGAGCAAATTCTCTTCCAAAGCTCTCTAGTCCCCCCAAAGTCACACGCCAGTCCGGTCGAAACCTGAAACGTCAAACGCCCGACTTCACCGCCGACTGTGAGCGGTGGGCGGGTCCCTGCCGTTTCAAACCTCGGGGGAATACCCCGGAGTGAGGACTGACCGATGCCCAGCCGAACCGCTGCCCTCCGTTCTGTCGCTTCCTCCCGCCTCGGGTTCATCCCCGCGGTCCTGGCTCTTGCCGCTGGCACGTCTTTGGGCCTGGCCCAGAACGCCTCGCCGGACGGAGTCGCGGTGTCCGATCAGGACCTGGTGGAGCTGCACGTGAACAAGGAGGACCTGTCCAAGGTTCTCCAGCTGCTCTCAATCCAGAGCCAGCGCAACATTATTCCCAGCCCCAACGTCTCGGGCACGGTCACCGCAGACCTCTACAGCGTGACCTTCCACGAGGCGCTCGACGCGATCCTCAACTCCTCGGGCTTCGGGTACCTGGAAGAGGGCAACTTCATCTACGTGTACACCAAGGAAGAGCTGGCCGCGATCGAGGAGTCCAAGCGGAAGCGCGTGGCCAAGATCGTTCGCCTCGACTACCTGAACGCGGCGGACGCCACGGTCTTCGTCGAGTCCATGCTCTCGGGTGACGGGGCGAGCATCTCCAGCTCGACCGAGACCGAGGTGTTCAAGCTCGAGACCGCCGGCCCGACCGGGGCCGACAACTTCGCCAGCGAGTCCACCCTCGTGATCTACGATTACGAGGAGAACGTCGCGGCGATCAGCGCCATGATCGATGAGCTCGACACCAAGCCCGTGCAGGTGCTCGTCGAGGCCACGATCCTGCAGACCGCTCTCAACGAGGCCAACGCGTTCGGCATGGACTTCTCGATCCTCTCGGATATCAGCTTCGCCGACTTCGCCGGCACCGGCCCGCTCAGCGTGGTCAACGGCCTCGTCGCGGGCAGCTCCACCCAGGCCGACGGCACGATCGTCAACCCGACCACGGGCGTCGGCAACAAGACGGTCGGGGCGGTCAACTCCAACCTCGGCAACGTCGCCGGCCCGTCCACCCTCAAGCTCGGCATCGTCAACGAGGACGTCTCGGTCTTCATGCGGGTGCTCGACTCGGTCACCGACACCACCATCGTCTCCAACCCCAAGCTGCTCACCCTGAACCGCCAGCCCGCTCGCGTGCTCGTCGGTCAGCGTGTCGGCTACCTGAACACGACCACGACCACCGCCTCGACCACCCAGTCGGTCGAGTTCCTGGACGTCGGCACCGAGCTGGCCGTCCGCCCCTTCGTCTCCAGCGACGGGCTGATCCGCCTGGAGCTGCGTCCGCAGGTCTCGTCGGCCAACCTCCGCTCGATCACGGACAACGCGGGCAACACGATCACGATCCCCGACGAGGACACGACCGAGCTCTCGACCAACGTGCAGGTGCGCGACGGTCAGACCGTCGTGCTCGGCGGTCTCTTCACCGAGACCACCACCGCCTCGCGTCGCCAGGTCCCGCTGCTGGGCAACCTGCCCCTCATCGGTGCGGCCTTCAAGGGCCACGACGACTCGACCGTTCGCTCTGAGATCATCTTCATGGTCACCCCCTCGATCGTCAACGACACCAAGCTCACCGAGGACGGTGCGCTGGCGATGGAGTACGTGCAGCACGCCGGCTTCGGCGCCCGCATGGCGACCCTCCCCTGGAGCCGCGAGAAGCTCGTGGGCCAGTGGCTGATCAAGGCCCGCAACTACGCCGACGAGGGCAAGCTCGACCGGGCGATCTCGCAGGTCCGCAAGGCCCTCCGCCTGGCCCCGATGTCGCCTGATGCCCGGGCCCTGCTCGAGGACCTGACCAACGAGAAGCACCGCATGCCCTCGCGTTCGATCCTCGAAGGCGTGCTCAGCAAGGAGCTGCTCGGCGGCCCCCTCGAGCCCGCCGACGGTCGCCGCAACGGCTCGTGGTGGAAGAAGCGTGAGCAGGCCGCCCAGGAGCAGGCTCGTGTCAACCAGTCCAACGAGAACACGGCCAACAACGCGGCCCGTGAGTCCAACAGTGATGCCAGCGCCATCAGCGGAGAGGAGTTCTCGTCGGCTGATTCCGACGAGTCCTTTCAACAACGGTCAGCCGTAACCCCGCTGTTTGCCGACCCCGCCCCCGTGCAGGTCTCCGTGACCGATGAGACTCCCGAGATGGAGCCCGTCGCGATGGACACCGTCGCGACGGAGCCGGGCACCGACCCGCTCTTCGACGAGGCCCCCGCGTGGGTCGAGATGAGCGAGCAGGAGATCGCCGACGCCTCGATGAACGAGCCGTTCGGCGGCGAGGAGCAGGTCTCGCAGAATCAGGTCTCGCAGGAGACCAACGCGACCCCGGCCCAGCCGGAGTTCGTGGACCCCGCCTTCGCCGCGGCCTTCGAGGCCCCGGCCCAGAACGAGTCCTTCGAGTCTCAGGCCTTCGAGGCCGAGTCTGCCGATGCCGAGTCCTTTGAAGCAGAGCCCGTCGAGACTGAGGCCGCGGCGGTGAACACCGCCAACGCGACCCCGGCCCAGTTCGTGCCCGTCGCGTTCGTGGAGGTCCCGGTGTTTGACCAGGACGGCTGGGTGTACCGCGAGTCTCGCCCGTTCTTCGGTGATCTGGAATCGCTGAACCTGGCGAGCAACGAGATCGAATGGGTCCCGATCAACGGGGCTAGCCCCGTGCTGGCGGCCGGCTCGGAGGTCTTCGCGGGCCAGGCCTGGATCGTGATCCCGGATTCCTCGGGCGGGGGCAGCTTCCGCGCCCCGTGGCCCACCTGGGCCTCGGCGACGACCTTCATCGGGTCGGACCGATACTCGAGCGTGTTCCCCGCGGACGCCGTCGAGCGGTAAGCCGTAACGATTATGACGATTTTTCCAGACCGGGCGTTCAGCCCGGTCTTTTTTTATCCGATCTCAACCCTGTTCACACACAGGAGAACCCCATGAACACTCGTATTGCACTCTCGCTCTCGCTGGCCTCCGCTCTCGCCCTCGCCTCTGGCTGTGGCGGAGCGGGCGACCACACCCGCAAACAGGCCAACGCCGCCAACGAGAAGATGAGCGTGCTCAAGGCCGGCACCGAGTGGTCGATGGGCAAGCAGGCCTTCCTGGCCGGCGACCTTGACAAGGCGCTGACGAAGGTCGAGAACTCGCTCAACATCAACGACACGGTCGTCAAGAGCCACGTGCTCAAGGGGCGCATCCTGATCGAGCAGGGCCGCATGGGCGAGGCGCTCGAGTCACTTAAGCTGGCCGAGACCTACGGCCCGCTCGACCCGGATGCCAAGTACTATCTCGCGATCGTCTACGAGCGGCTCGGCGAGGTCGAGCTGGCCCACGAGAACTTCGACGCCGCCTCCGAGCTGGACGACATGAACCCGTCGTACGCGGTCGCCGCGGCTGAGATGCTCATCACCATGGGTGAACTGGACGATGCGATCGCCTACCTGAGCTCGGTGCCGACGTTCGAGCACCACCCCGGCGTCCGCCAGACGCTCGGGCACATCTCGATGATGCAGCACAACGACGAGATCGCCGTGCGGTACTTCCGCGAGGCACAGCTGCTCGAGCCCGAGGACACCGAGATCCAGGAGGACCTGGTCTCGGCGCTAATCGCCGCGGGCAAGTACGCCGACGCGGACAGCAACCTGGTGGCGCTGATCAGCCAGGAGGGGTTCGAGAAACGCCGCGACCTGATGCACATGCGGGCCCGCTGCCTGATGGAGCTGAGCCGCCCGGTCGAGGCCCGGACGATCTACCAGGACCTGACCGCCGACAACGCGGGTGCGATGGACGCCGATGCGTGGATCGGGCTGGGCAACTCGGCCTTCCTGATCGGCGACGAGCGGACGCTCCGCCGGGCCGCGTCTCGCATCATCTCCGTGGACTCGAGCATTCCCGACGGGTACACGCTGATGGCGTTGTACCACCGCAGTGTGGGCTCGCCGTCCGACGCGTTGGCCAGCATCGAGCAGTCGCTGGATGTTGAATCGCAGGACGCCAGCGCCCACGCCTTCCGCGGCATGCTGCTCGCCGACCTTGGCGAGCAGGTCGGTTCGATCGAGGCGTTCAAGATCGCCACGGAGCTGGACCCGAGCAACGCCGACTACCAGTCCATGCTCGACTGGGCCGCGATGGGCAACTACGCCACCGCGCCCACCGACGACTGACACACCACGCCCGGACGCGGGCGAACCGGAAACACCTCAGCCCCGGGTCGGCTCACGCCGGCTCGGGGTTGTTTAGGCGCACGTCCTCGATCACCGGCTCGACTCGGTCGCGACCGCCCCACGAGTTGATCTGCGGCGTCAGCACCGCGTCGATCACCGAGCCGGGCGGGATCGAGTCGAGGTGCTGGGCCCAGCCCCAGGCGATGGCTCGGATCTCGGGGCCGCTTGGACCCGCCGCGGCGTCACGCAGCCGCAGCGACAGGTGCGTGCCGGCCTTGCCGAAGGGCTCGGGCCGCCCCTGAACCCGCAGCCCGCGCACCCGGACCCGGACCGAGGCGTTGCCCATGCCGAACGGGGCGAGGCGGCGCAGGTCCTTGATCGAGGCCGGGGTGAGCTCGTCGAGCGTCGCGTCGCCGTCGTACCGCAGCGGGCGGACGAGATCGTCTGAGCCCAGCTCGGTTCCGACGCGTTCGATGAAGGCTTGGGTGAAGGCGTCGAGGTTGGCCGTGTCGAGCTTGAGGCCCGCGGCCATGTTGTGCCCGCCGAAGGTGGTCAGCAGGTGCGAGCAATCCCCCATCGCCCCGTGCAGGTTGAAGCCCTCGAGGCTCCGCCCGGACCCGGCGCACCGCTCGCCCTGGTTCTGCATGAGGATGGTGGGGCGGGCGTACTTCTCGACGAGTCGGCTGCACACGATGCCGACCACGCCGGGGTGCCAGTCCTCGTGGGCGAGCACGATCGCACGCCGGTCGGGCCCGGTCATGCCGGCTGCCTCAGCCATCTCGCACGCCTGGGTAACAATCTTTCGTTCCACCGCTCGCCGCTCGTCGTTGAGCTTGCTCAGCCACCCGGCGATCTGGCGGGCCCGCACCGGGTCGTCGGTCATCATCAGCTCGACCGCGTCGGCCGCGTGCCCGAGCCTTCCGATTGCGTTGAGCCGGGGCGCGAGGCGGAAGCCTAGGTCCTCCTCGCTGACCTTGTTCCCGCCCAGCCCGCTGGCCTCTTGCAGGGCCTGGAGCCCGATGAACGACGAGCCGTGGATGCGCGGCAGCCCGAACTTCGCGATCACGCGGTTCTCGTCCACCAGCGGCACGAGGTCCGCGATCACGCCCAGCGTGCACGGGCCGAGCAGCTCGATGAGCAGGACGCGCAGGTCGGGGCGGACCTTGCCGTCGGCGGTGCTCTCTTCGACGCTGTTCTCGCTGGCGAGGGTGGCCAGCCGCCACGCGAGCTTGTACGCCACGCCCGCGCCGCACAGCTCGCCGAACGGGTAGTCCGAGTCCGGGTGCCGGGGGTGGACCACCGCGAAGGCGTCGGGCAGGTCCGCGTGGCTCGCCGGCGGGTTGTGGTGGTCGGTGATGATCAGGTCCACGCCGAGTTCTTTGGCAACCCGCGCCGGCTCCACCGCGGTGATGCCGCAGTCCACGCTGACGATGACCTTGGCCCCGCGGTTGGCCAGCGTCCCGACGGCCTCCTCGTTGAGCCCGTACCCCTCGTCCAGGCGGTGGGGGATGTACGACTCGATCGAGGCCTCGGGCACGATCGCCCGCATCATCCGCCAGAGGATGCAGGTCGCGGTGATGCCGTCCACGTCGTAGTCGCCGAAGATCACGACGGGCTCGCCGCCCCGCAGCGCCGCGAGGATCCGCTCAGCGGCCCTGTCGAGGTGTGGGATGCGCGAGGGATCGTGAAGCCCGTTGAGCGTCGGGCTGAGAAACTCGGTTGCCGCCTCGGCGTCTGCGAGCCCACGCGAGGCCAGCACCCGGTCGGTCAGCGAGCCCGCCAGACCCGCGGCCGGGGCCTCGCTGCGGAGCGTCCACAGCCGGGTCAGTCCTCGGATTCGGGTCGTTGTCGGCATCGCCCGATCCTACCGGGTTGCGGCCCTACAAACCGGGGTACACTGCATCACGATGGTGAAGCTCACCAAAATCTACACCCGCTCGGGCGACTCGGGCACCACGGGCCTGGGCCCCGGGACCCGCGTGCCCAAGGACGATGCGCGCGTCGAGGCCTACGGCGAGGTGGACGAGGCGAACTGTGCGATCGGGCTGGCGGTGATTGAGGCGGCGGGGCACGCCGAGTTCGCCCCGGTGCTTGTCCGCATCCAGAACGACCTGTTCGATGTCGGGGCTGATCTGTGTACGCCGATCAAGGCGGGCGAGGACCCGGCGATGGTGCTGCGGATTCATCCGCACCAGACCGAGCGGCTCGAGCGTGAGATTGATCGGTTCAACGAGCCGCTGGCCCCGCTGAAGTCGTTCGTGCTGCCCGGCGGCACGCGGCTGGCCGCGGCGCTGCACCTGGCCCGGACGATCACGCGTCGGGCCGAGCGGCGGACCGTGACGCTGCACAAGGCCGAGCCCGAGGCGACCAGCCCCGAGACCGTGAAGTATCTCAACCGTCTCTCAGACCTGCTGTTCGTGCTCGCGCGGGCGGCCAACGCGGACGCCTCGATCGGCGGGCAGGGCGACGTGCTCTGGGTCCCGGGCCAAAGCCGAGACAGCGGCAAACCCAACAAGCAATCACCCCAAGGCGAGTAGGCCCCGGAGACTTACCGAGCATGTCGGCGACAGGAATCGATACCACCGAGTTCAAGCAGGTCTTCCATGTGGAGACCGACCGCCTCTTCCGCAGGCGGCTGTACTGGTTCACCGTGATTTTGCTGAGCCTAGGCGCGTTCCTGGTCTCGCTGTTCTTTGTGATCGGCTTCGCGGCTCGGAGGGCGAGCGAGCCAGAGGCCGGGGAGCTGGACAAACGGGCGACCTTCGTTGAGGGCATGTACAAAGCGTGGTTCGACACACCCACGCCCGAGGCCTGGCAGGCCTGGGCGGTGTTCGGCTTGCTCGTGCTCTGGTTCACGGCCTACGGGACCGCGCTGGCCTTCTCGCTCCGCAAGCAGCTCGCCACGCGGCTCGTCGTGAACATCACGATGGCCCTGATCGTCTTCGAGGGGTTCAGCGCGATCGGGCTCCGCCTCTCGGGCACGGGCGGCGCGGGGCTCTGGCAGTTTGTGCTGGTCCACTTCATCGCGTGCTGCGTCTTCCCCTGGAAGCTCAAGCAGGCGCTGATCCCGATCCTGATCGTGCTCCCCGCGAGCCTGCTCTCGAAGGTCGCGCTCGAGGGCTCGGGGCCGGGCGAGGTCTTCGTGAGCGTGATCACCGCGGTCGCCGTGACGCCGGGCGTTCTCGTGAGCTGGTGGAAGCACTCGCAGCGGGTGCAGGTCACCTCCAACAAGTTTCTCTCGCAGCGGTACGGCGTGCTCCGCCAGGAGCTCGCCTACGCCCGCCAGATCCACGAGGCGATGTTCCCCGAGCCCAAGGCCGACGGCCCGGTCCGCTTCACCTACCGCTACGAGCCGATGCGGCAGATCGGCGGTGACTACCTGCACGCCCACGCTGTTCAGACGGACGACGGGCACGAGGAGCTCTCGCTCGTCATCCTCGACGTCACCGGGCACGGCATCCCCGCCGCGTTGACGGTCAACCGGCTCTATGGCGAGATCGATCTGCGGTTCGCCGATGACCCCAACCTGCCGCCCGGCGACCTGCTCGGGCACCTCAACCGGTACGTCCACCTCACGCTGGCGCGGCACTCGATCTACGCCACCGCCCTGTGCCTGCGGGTGAACACCAAGACGGGAACCGTGGCCTACGCCTCGGGCGGGCACCCGCCCGCGTTCCTTCGCGCCTCGGACGGCACGCTGCACGAGCTCGCCTCGACAACCTTCGTGCTCGGCGCGTGCGGCGAGGAAGACTTCGACCCCCAGACCACCACCGTGGATTTCAAGCCCGGCGACACGATCGTGGCCTACACCGACGGGGCCACCGAGGCCCGCGCCCCGAGCGGGCAGATGCTCCGCATTGATGGGCTTCGCCGAACCCTCGTGCCCGGCCCGGTGAACCCCGACCCGGGGGCCTGGCCCGACCACCTGCTGCGGATGGTCGCCAACCATCGCGGCGGGATGGCCCCCGAGGACGACACGCTTCTCGTCGAAATCTACCGGCCGCTCGACGGCAAAGGCTGAGGCCGAGCCCCTCGGCTGACTGGTCCCGTTGGCATGGCCACTATTCCTTGACGCCCTCAACCCCGCCGTCGGTGTACTTGCGCACGGCGTCCTCGAAGTCCACGCCGTTGATGTTCGCCAGGGTCGCCAGCCACGCGAGCACGTCGGCGAACTCCTCGACGAGATTCTCGCGTTCAGCTTCGGTGGGCGGGGTCTTGGCCCGGTTGTTGGCCGCCAGAGCGGTGGCCAGCTCGCCAAACTCCTCGGTCAGGTAAAGAAACGTGCCGGCGGTGCCCCGGGCCGAATCGGTCGGGAAGTAGCGGTCCTTGATGAGCTGCTGGAAGGCCCGGAAGGTGTAGCCCTGTTCTTTGGAGGGGTGGGGAGTGTCTGGCATGGGTCTGGGGCCTCTCGATCGGTCATTGGTCGGGAAAAACGGTGGACGCGGGCCCTTGCCGGGGCGAACGGGTGGCCTAGGATTGGGGCCCAACTGGTGGCGAGACACGCCGTCTTCGCCCAGCTCAGGATAATCCATGCCGACGATCAACCAGCTTATCCGCAAACCCCGCAAGTCACCCAAGTCGATGGCGACGTCTCGTGACCTGGATAACTCTCCGCAACGCCGCGGGGTCTGCCTGACCGTGAAGACCACCACGCCCAAGAAGCCGAACTCCGCGTTGCGGAAGATCGCTCGTGTGCGGCTGTCCAACGGCAAGGAAATCACGGCCTACATCGGTGGCGAGGGCCACAACCTGCAGGAGCACTCCATCGTGCTCGTCCGCGGCGGCCGCGTCCGCGACCTCCCCGGTGTGCGGTACCACGTGGTCCGCGGCTCGCTCGACACGCTCGGTGTCGAGACCCGCCGGCAGGGCCGCTCCAAGTACGGCACCAAGAAGGGCAAGTAAGCCCGATCCCTTCGAGTTTTCCGCCGGGCATCTCGCCCGGTGTTTTTTTCACCCGGTTCTTCACACCGTTTGTTTCAGGCAAGTAATCGGCACCCGCCGGTGAACAGCGTCCGCCCAAGTCTGGGCGGTCAGATGAGCCAAAGGAGTTCTCATGTCAGGACGAATCACCGCCTCAGAATCCCAGCTCCGACCCGACCCCAAGTTCGGCGACATCGTGCTGGCCAAGTTCACGAACTGCATCATGCAGGACGGCAAGCGGACCCGGGCCGAGCGTGTCATGTACAACGCGATCGACGCGATCGAGACGAAGCTCGAGAAGTATGACGGCGAAGACAAGCCGGAGAACGGGCTGGCCGTCTTCCACGCCGCAATCGAGAACGTGAAGCCCTACGTCGAGGTCCGCTCCAAGCGGATCGGTGGTGCGAACTACCAGGTGCCCATCCAGGTCAGCCGCGCTCGTCAGCAGTCGCTCAGCTTCCGCTGGATCATCAACGCCGCCCGCTCTGAGAAGGGCCGCCCGATGCACCAGCGTCTGAGCGACGAGCTCTGGGCCGCCGCCCGCGGCGAGGGCAAGGCCATGACCACCCGCGACCAGACCCACCGCATGGCCGAGGCCAACAAGGCCTTCGCCCACTTCGCCAAGTAACCGCGAAGCGATCCGAATCTCAACGAACGCCCGGGACTGGTTCCCGGGCGTTCTTCTTTTTGCCCGGCGCCGCGAACCGGGGCCAGCGCGGGCCGATACCAACAGCGTGAACCCGCCGCACCCCAACCCCCGTCGCCTGCTCCTGCTCTGGCTGGGGCTCGTGCTGATGGGCTCGTTGATCCAGGCCGCCGCGTGGATCGGCGATGCGCCGGGCCTGGCCCGCCCGCTCTCGAATCTCAACACCGCGATCAACCTCCCGGTGCACGTGCCGATGCTGGTGCTCTTCGGCTCGCGCGGCAACGACAACCCGGTCGTGATCCTCGCGCAGAACGCTATGGGTTACGGCTTCTGGGTGCTCGCGACGGCCTATCTGTTCTCGATCCGTTCCCGGTTCCGCTCGTGGCGGCTGGCCCGGGCCGAGGCCCGTGGATTTTCTCCACCCCTTCGCCGAGTGCCAGCGCGTCACGAATCGGTGGATCCCTCCCGCCGCGAGTTCCTTTCCTCGGCGGCTCTGGCGTTGCCCGCCGTGGCGCTGCCCGGCGGCGCGATTTACGCCTCAGCGATCGAGCCGGGCGCTCTGCGGACCCGACGGCTCACCGTCCCGATCCGCGATCTTCCCACGGCCCTCGACGGCCTGACCCTCGTGCAGATCACCGACACGCACCTGGGCCCGCGGGTCCCCGCGTCGTGGATCGACCACGCCGTGCGCACCGCGATCGAGCTCAGCCCGGATCTGTTCTGCCTCACCGGCGATTATGTCGGGGGCGACGCGAACGCGATCGGGCAGGCCGTCGCGCAGTTTGCACCGCTGCTCGCGGCGGCCCCGGCGGTCGCGGTTCTGGGCAACCACGACTGGTGGGCCGACGGCCCCGCGTTCAAGCGGGCGTTCGGTTCGCTGGGTGTCCCCTGCGTCGACAACGACCGCGTGTTTCTGTCGAGCGACCGCGTCCTCACCGACACCCCCGACGCCGACGCGCTGGCGATCGTCGGGCTCGGTGACCTGATCGGCGACATCACCGATACCGCCCGCGCCTTTCGCGACGTCATCCCAGGTCAGCCCGTGCTGCTTCTGGCGCACGAGCCCGATTCCGCCGAACTCTCGGTGCTGACCCGCCCCGGCTCGCCGCGGGTGGACCTGATGCTCTGCGGGCACACGCACGGCGGGCAGATCCGCCTGCCGCTGCTCGGCACACCGGGTATCCCGTCCGAGTTCGGGCAGAAGTACGCCTCGGGGTTGGTGCGCGGGCCGCGGTTCCCGGTGCACGTCTCAACGGGCGTGGGGCTGTCGATGCTCCCGATCCGGGTGGGGGTCCCGCCGGAGATCAATCACATCACGCTGACGCGGGCGGAGTGATAGGCCAGGAGTGACAGGCCCAGGGGCGCGTTCAGCGGCTGGCCCGGCCGCCCGGGTTCAGACCCTCGATGCGGGGGTCGTGCTCAGAGCCCGTTGCTGCGTGAAGTCCCACTCGTCGTGCATCACGCCGAACCCGATGCGGCTGGTCAGTCCGAAGCCCTTGACGAAGTAGTCTTGCCGCTGCACAACCTCGAGCGGCAGGCCGAGCTTCTCAAGCACGCGGCGAGACGCGGGGTTGTCGCCCGAGCAGTACGCCCGGACCCGGGCCATCCCCATCCCGCCCTCGGCTTGGGGCCTGAGCATGAAGCTGAGCCAAGCCTGCGAGGCCTCGCTGGCATACCCATGGCCCGCCAGGTCTTTGCGAATCCAGTACCCAAACTCCGCAGCGGCGGTCTCCAGCTTGAGCCCGTGGAACCCGATCCCGCCGACGTGCTTGCCCGTCTCGCGGTCGTAGATCCCCACGCCGATCTCACGGGTCTCAGCGAGCTTGCGCACGCCGATCATGTTCTTCACGATGTACTCGGTCGCGTTCTCGACTCGCTCGTAGTGGGCGACCCAGTCCATCCACTCGGAGAGATACGCCCGGCATGAATCGACGGACTCGAACACCTCCGCGGCGTCCTCCACGGCGTAGAGGCGGATCACCAGCCGGGGTGTCTCCACGCGGATCGTCTCCAGGCTCTCCGGGGCCTTCCAGCCGATCCCCTCGCCGGGCCATTCTCGCTCACTGGCGCACTGTGTCATGCCAATAGCCTAGCGGGGGGCACTATCATTCGGCGTGGAACCCGAACCAGATCTATCCCGCTACCAGCGTCAGAGCCTGCTCCCCGGGTTTGGGCCCGAAGCCCAGCGGCAGCTGAGCCAGGCCCACGCCGTCATCGTCGGCGTCGGCGCCCTCGGGTGCACCTCGGCGGACCTGCTCGCCCGGGCCGGGGTGGGGCGGATCACGCTCATCGACCGTGACGTCGTGGATAAGTCCAACCTGCAGCGGCAGACGCTCTACACCGAGGCCGACGCGGCGGCGGGCACGCCCAAAGCGATCGCCGCGGCTGAGCGGCTGCGCGCGGTGAATTCAGAGATCCGGGTCCACGCCGAGGTCGCGGATGTGATCCCCTCGAACACCGAGGAACTGGTGCTTGATGGTGAGCTGGCGGACGACGACGAAGCGCCCCACGCGGTGCTCGACGGCACCGACAACTTCGAGACCCGGTTCATCATCAATGACCTCTCGGTCAAGGAGCACCTCGCCTACTTCTACGCCGGCGCGGTGGGGGGATTGGCGATGAGCGCCCCGTTCCTGCGAGATCGAGAGGATGCCCCGTGCCTGCGATGCCTCATCGCCCCGCCCGAGCCCGGCTCGCAACCGACCTGCGACACCGCGGGCGTGCTGGGGCCCTCGGTGGTGACGGCCGCGGCCCGCCAGGCCGCCGACGCGATCCGATACCTCGCGGGCCTGGGCGACTCGATCCGCCCCGTTCTCTTCCGGCAGGACCTGCTGACTGGCGAGCACCACGAGATCGATCTCGCGGCTGCGAAAGACCCCGCCTGCCCCTGCTGCGGGTTGGAGAACTTCGAGTATCTCAACGCCCCGGACCCGAAAACAGTCTCGCTGTGCGGGCGAGACGCGGTGCAGATCCACACCCGGACCACGACCCCGCCCGACCTGGCCCTGCTCGCCGCCCGGCTCGGGGCGATCCCGGACGTCTCGGTTCAGCACAACGAGCTGCTGCTCAAGGCGGCGCTGCCGGGGCACGCGATCACCGTGTTTGCCGACGGTCGCGCGATCGTGCACGGCACGACCGACCCGGATCAGGCCCGCGCCATCCACGCGCGATACATCAGTTCCTAACCACCCCCGGCATCACAATCCGGTGAACCCACGGGGCCCCGGGCCGGTACCATGGGACTCTGGGGATTGATCCTGAAAGGACCACCATGCCGACCGAAACGACCTCGATGTACCTCCAGTCGCTCCTCCCCGCTGCCAAGCTCGGCGTCGGGTTCGGCGAGATGCTCGCCAAGGACATCCCGGCGGACAAGTTCGCCCGGTTTATCACCAACGGCGGGCAGCCGATCGTTGCCAACCACCCGGCCTACGCGATCGGGCACCTGGCGATTTACCCGGCCAAGATCGCGGGCTTCCTCGGGGCCGACACCTCGAAGTTCGCGCAGATGGAGAAGTGGACCCCCGTGCTCGAGCAGGACATCGAATGCCACGACGACGCGGACGGCTCGATCTACCCGAGCAAGGACGCGATCATGGACGCCTATGTCTCGGGCTACGCGGGGATCGTGGAGATCGTCGCGAGCACCGACGAGAGCGTGTTCGCGCAGGAGAACCCGTTCGAGAAGGCCCGCGACCGCTTCCCCACGGTCGGCGTGATGACGAACTTCATGCTGACCTCGCACATCATGTTCCACCTCGGGCAGGTCTCGACGTGGCGCCGCTGCAACGGGCTCGGCTCGGTGATGTGAATCTGCACGGACGAGCGGAGCGAGAACCCGATGCCCAACGCTGACCCTGTTATGGCGGCGATCCTCCAGGCCCGCCCCCGTGCGACCATCGAGGCCTCGCTCATGCAACTGGCCGACCTGACCGCCGACGCGGCCCGGCGCGGGGCTCGCCTCATCGCGGTGGGCGAGACCTTCCTGCCGGGCTACCCGGCGTGGATCGACTCGTGCCCGGGGGCGATGCTGTGGGACGACGCCGAGGCCAAGGCCGCGTTTGCCGAGTACCGGCGCAACTCGGTGACCATCCCCGGCCCGCACCACGAGCGAATGGCCAAGATCGCCCGGGACAACGGGGTCGTGCTCGTCGCGGGGGTCTCCGAGCGCGTCGAGACCGGCCCCGGCAATAAAACCCTCTACAACACGCTGCTCACCTACGACGCGGACGGCCGCCTCGCCAACCACCACCGCAAGCTCGTGCCGACCTTCACCGAGCGCACCATCTGGGGGCCCGGCGACGCGGCCGGGCTCCGGGCCGTGGACACCGCGGTCGGGCGGGTCTCGGCGCTGATCTGCTGGGAGCACTGGATGCCGCTGGCCCGCCAGGCGCTGCACGAATCGGGCGAGTTCATCCATGTCGCGGTCTGGCCCTGGGTGCACGAGAAGCACCAGATCGCCAGTCGGCAGTACGCCTTCGAGGGGCGGTGCTACGTGCTCGCGGTCGGGCAGATCATGCACGCCAGCGACCTGCCCGCGGGGCTCACTCAGCCCGCGGAGGCACCCGATCTACCGCTCCGCGGCGGGTCGGCCTTCATCGGGCCCGACGCGACGTATCTGACAGAGCCGCTGATGGACGCCGAGGACACGATCTTCGCCGAGCTCGATCCGCGACGGCTCGACGAGGAAGCCATGACCCTCGACGTCACCGGGCACTACGCCCGGCCCGACGTCTTCACCCTGGGCGTGGACCGCGGCTCGCGGATCGCCCAAGAGCCGCGCGAGAGCTGATCCACGCCCGCATCATTTCACTCTGCGCGCACGAACGGGTTGCTTGTTTTTTCATCGCCGATCATGGTGGTCGGGCCGTGCCCGGGCAGCGCGAGCGTGTCGTCGGGCAGGGTGTAGAGCTGCTCGCGGATGGATTTTTCAAGCACCTCGAAGCTGGAGCCCGGGAAGTCGTGCCGCCCGATCGAGCCGGCGAAGAGTGTGTCGCCGACGAACGCGAGCGAGCGGTCGAGGTTGATCAGCGAGACCCCGCCGGGCGAGTGCCCGGGCGTGTGGCGGACCTCCCAGGGCTCGCCGCAGAGCGTGAGCGTCTCGCCGTGGGCCAGCAGGCGGCTGGCGGGGGGCGCGGTGACCGGCAGGCCCAGGAACGTGCTCAGGTTCTTGTCCGCGTTGAGCAGCCAGTCTTCCTCCACGGAGTGGATCCAGATCGGCGGGTTGCCCATCTGGGCGCACAACTGGCTCAGCCCCGCGATGTGGTCCGGGTGCGCGTGCGTGAGCACCACCACCTCGGGCTGCAAGGCGTGCTTCTTGAGGTAGGCGATCAGGGGCTCGGGCTCGTAGCCGCAATCCACGACCCAGCACCGCGGGTCGTCGGGCGCAGCCCCGGCGGCCCGGACGACGTAGCAGTTGGTTTGGTAGTCGCCCAGCGGGAAGCCGGCGACCGAGGCGGGCCCGGATTGGGACGGATCGGTGGTGGGAGGTTCATTTGCCATCGCCAGCATCGTAGAATGGGTGAGCGGGCCCATCCGGGGCCCGCGACCACGAGGGACGAGCATGCTGATCCGAAACATCGACGACACCCCCCGCACCCCGGTCGAGATGGAGGGCGTCAAGGACACGACCATGGCCGTCATGGTCGGCCGCGACGACCACGCCCCGAACTTCGCTGTTCGCCAGTTCCAGGTGGAGCCCGGCGGGCACACGCCGCACCACTCGCACGACTTCGAGCACGAGGTCTACATCGTCGCGGGGACGGGCGAGGTGCTGCTCGAGGGCGAGTACCGCCCGATCCGCCAGGGTGACGTGCTGTTCGTGCCCGCTGAGGAAGTGCACCAGTTCCGGGCGACCGGGCCCGAGCCGCTCCGCTTCTTGTGCATGGTGCCCATGACCCGCAGCTGCGGCGACCCCGTCCCCGCGAGCTGAACGAAACATCGCCCGGGCGGCGAACCGCGCCGCCTCGCACGCGAACACCCGACGGAGGGACCCTGCCGTGCCACACCAACCGCCACCGTTCTGGACCATCTCGGCCTACCTCGTGCTGGCCGCGGCCTCGTTCGCGCTGGCGCTGCACGGGTTTGTCAACAGCATCCCGGAGTTTGCCGCCGCCGGGCTGCTCGGGCTGATCGTCACCGCGGCGACCGCCCCGATCGCGCTGCGGCTGCCCGCGGCCAGAACGCACACCGACACCGGCTCGCACGAGCTGCTGCTCGCCATCCGCGAGATGACCGAGCTGGGGGCGCTGTCCGACGACGCGAGGCGTGTCATGAACCGGCAGCGGGAGCGCGAGCTGCTGCGGCGGGCGATCGAGGAGGACCTCGAGTGCCACGACTTTGACGCGGCGATGGTCCTCGTCAAGGAGCTCGCCGAGCGGTTCGGGTATCGCGCCGACGCTGAGGAGATGCGACACCGCATCGAGACGGCGCGGTTCCAGAGCACCCAGCACCGGATCGCCGACGACCTGGCCCGGCTCGACCGGTTCATCCAGGGGCACGACTGGGGCGACGCGATCGCCGAGGCCGAGCGGATCACGCGGCTGTACCCCGAGTCGGACCGGGCCTCGGGGCTCCGCCACCGGGTGGAGTCGGCCCGCGAGGAGCACAAGCACCGGCTCGAGCGGAGTTTTCTTGAGGCCGCCGAGGGCGAGCGGACCGACGAGGCCCTCGAGCTGCTCAAGGAGCTGGACCCGTACCTCACCGAGACCGAGGCCGAGCCCTACCAGGAGCTGGCGCGGGGCGTGATCGGGAAGGCCCGCGAGAACCTCGGCGTGCAGTTCAAAACCGCGGTCCACGACAAGCGATGGGCCGACGCGGCCTCGGTCGGCGAGCGGATCATCCGCGAGTTCCCCAACACGCGGATGGCCGACGAGATCCGCGGTGCGATCGACGGCATCCGGGCCCGGGCCGCCGCGGTCACGACCTGAGACGAACGACCACAAGCGAACGACGGCTCAGGCGGTGTCAGTCTTGTTCAGTCGGCGTTGTCGCTTTGGGCAATGGCTCGGTGGGGGGCTGACGGAAGCTGAACCAGACCAGGGCCGCGATGCCCACGATCAGGTACGCGTCAGCCACGTTGGAGACGTAGGGCCAGATCTCTCGCTCGCCCCCGGGCCAAGCCAGCGAGAACGGCAGCTTCACGCCAGGCAGCGGGTGGATGAAGTCTCGCACGCACGCGAACTGCAATCGGTCATAGAGGTTGCCCAATCCCCCGGCGAGCACGAGCCCGAAGCTCACGTGCGCCGCCCGGTCGCGGGCGGTGGTCCACCAGCCGAACATCCAGAGGCACACGCCCATCGCGACGACGGTGAACGAGACGAAGAACCAGCGCTTGCCCGAGCCCATGCCGAAGACCGCGCCGGGGTTGAGCACGAGCGTGAAATTCAGCACGCTGGGGACGACCGTGACCGGGTCGTGGGGTGGGATCAGCCGCCCGAGCCGGGACGGGTCCGCGACCGCCAGCACGCTCTGGCGTGTGAGCACGACCGGGGCGTCCGCGGTGTGGGCGAAGGCGTAGGACTTGGACCACAGGTCACCGGCGAGCCCGATCAGCGTGACCAGCGCGAGGGTGATCCAGGCGGCTCGGCTGAACCGGGCGGCTGGGATGACCCGGACGCCGGGGAGCTGGGCTTGCGGGCTTTGGCGGTCGGGGCGGCTCACTCAGAGCTGGCCCCGCTCGAGGCGGCGGGCTGCCTCGATCGAGTACAGAGCCCACGGGAGCTCCTCAAGACGGACCACGCTGATGGGCTGCCCTGTCAGAGCGCACAGCCCGTACGTCTTGCCCGCGATCCGCTCGAGCGCCGCGTCGATCTCGCGGATCAGGATGCGGTCGGCCTCGGCGAGGTTGAGGCTTAGGTTCTGGTCGGCGGAGTCGGAGCCCTGCTCGGCGTCGAGCGGGGGCAGGTTGCTCAGGTTGCCGCCGCCGCCGCCGCCGCTGCGCAGCGCGCCCGTCTCCAGCTCTTCAAGATCGCCGAAGACCTCTGCCCGCTTGCGCAGCAGGATCTCCTTGAACTTGTCGAGCTGACGTTTGTTGAACGGCGACTTCTTCTTGCGGCTCGCGTCCGCGTCCGCCTCGGTGGTCTTCACCTTGTTCTTGGGCCCCGACGGGATCAGCGGGCCCTTAAACCGTGAGCCCGGGCCGAGCAGGCTGGGCATGTCGGGCCTCGGGGGAAGCTTGGCCTTGGCGCTCGACCGGGGCCGCCGATGGGGCTTCTTGTTGTCAACGATCGTGATGCCCTTGCGACCGGACTTGGCCGCATCGGCGGCCGCAGTCTTCGAGTTCGCAACTGCGGGCTTGCCGCCGGTCTTCTTGGTCGTCTTCTTCGAGGAAGGCCTCTGGGCGGGCGCCTTGGCCGGGGCCTTTTTGACGGTCTTCTTGGCGACCGTCTTCTTGGCCGGGGCCTTCTTGGCGGTCTTCTTAGCGACCTTCTCTTTGGCCGGGGCCTTCTTGGCGGTCTTCTTGGCGACCTTCTTTTTGGCCGGGGCCTTCTTGGCCGGGGCCTTCTTAACGGTCTTTTTGGCGGACGACTTCCCACTCGCCGATTTCTTGGCGGTCTTCTTGGTCGTCGCGTTGCTTGATTTCTTTTTGGTCACTGTTCCCGCCCTAGGGGTGCTAGAGGCCTCAAAAACCCGCCCAATGAGGACAGCGACAGTAGGCCCGAAGACCTCACCGGTCAAAGGGTGATCCCGATGTGGACCCGAACAAAGATAGGTCGAACGAGGCCGTTCTGGATCTTAAGAGCCAGAACCGCACCTCAGGCCTCCGAAGCCCCCTCGACCGCCTCGGGTGCCTCCTCGGGGACCTCGTCAAACGACCCGAGCTTGCGGAACCGTTCGTAGCGCTGCTCGACGAGCTCATCGATCGAGAACTCGCCCAACTCGTCCAATTGCCCCTCGATCCAGTCCCGCAGGTTGTCCGCCGCGGCCTGCGGGTCTCGGTGGGCGGCGCCGACGGGCTCCTCGACGATGCCGTCGATGATGCCCAGCCGCAGGTTGTCCTCGGCGGTCATCTTGAGCGCCTTGGCCGCAGCCGAGTTCGTCTGCTCGTTGGCCTGCTTCCACAGGATCGCGGCGCACCCCTCGGGGCTGATCACCGAGTACCACGCGTGACGCATCATCCCGACCTTGTTGGCCACCGCGATGCCCAGCGCGCCGCCCGAGCCGCCCTCGCCGATGATCACGCTCACGATCGGCGTCCGCAGCCTAGACATCTCGCGGAGGTTGAACGCGATCGCCTCGGCCTGCCCGCGTTCCTCGGCGCCGAGCCCCGGGTAGGCGCCCGGGGTGTCAACGAGGGTGACGATGGGGATGCCGAATTTCTCAGCCTTGCGCATCTTCGAGAGCGCCTTGCGGTATCCCTCCGGGTGGGCGCACCCGAAGTGGCACTCGATCTTCTCCTTGGTGCTCTTGCCCTTCTGGTGCCCGATGATCAGCACCTTGTGCCGCCCGAGCCGGGCGAAGCCGGTGACGATCGCGGGGTCGTCGCCGAAGCGGCGGTCGCCGTGCACCTCGACAAAGTCGCGGCACATGAGCCCGATGTAGTCGCGCGTCTGCGGCCGCCCCGGGTGGCGGGCCACGCGGACGGTGTCCCAAGGGCTGAGCTTGGTGTAGAGCTTCTTGAGCAGTTTCTCTCGATCGGCCCGCAGCGCCGGCAGGTTCTCGGCCGCCTGCTCGCTCTGGGCCTGCACCCCGCCAAGGGCCGGCACCTCGACCGCCGCGGTCCCCGGGTCGCCGGATTCGGCCCGCTCGATCCGCTCCTCGATGTCGCGGACGGACTGCTCAAATTCCAGCTGATAGAACGCGCCCATGAGGCCTCCGTGTGCTCAGGCCACGCTCGGGAACATCCCTCGGACGCGGCGGTGTGAGTTTACGCCATCGGGAGGCGCGGGGGGAAATGGGAGGGGTGATGGGGGGGCGGTTCGTGCCGGGCTGCGGTTGGGCCGCCACCGTGGCCCGGAGGTCCGATACAGTGCCCCCATGGACGACGCACAACCAATCTCAGCCCTGTTCATCGGGGGCGGCAACATGGCCCGGGCGATCCTCGCCGGGGCGGCCGCCAGCGGTCTCGATGCCCGGTTCATCGTGGTCGAGCCGGACGAGGCCAAGCACGAAGGGCTGCCGAGCCCGCACGCGACGCTGGCCGCGGGGTTCGCGGATCTGTGCGCTCAGGAGAACCAATCCGGGCCGGGCACGGGCCAGGTCATCCTGGCGGTCAAGCCGCAGATGCTCAGCAAGGTCGCGGCCCAGCTCACGCCGATCCTGATGAGCGAGGCCCAGGCTGGCGGACCGACTCGCGTGGTGATCTCGATCCTCGCGGGGATGACCTCGCAGAAGATCCACGAAGCACTCAGCGGGCACGCCCGGGTCGTCCGCACCATGCCCAACACCCCGGCCCAGGTCGGGATGGGCATGAGTGCCGTCGCGGTCGGCGAGGGGGCGAAGCCGGGCGATGAGTCGTTCGCCCGCGCGCTGCTCGGCTCGTGCGGCGAGGTGATCGAGTTGGCTGAGGACCTGCTCGACGCGTTCACCGCGCTGGCGGGCTCCGGCCCCGCGTACGTGTTCTACCTCGCTGAATCGATGGCGAAGGCGGGCGAGTCGCTCGGGTTCACCACGGCGCAGGCCGACCGGATCGCGCGGCAGACGGTCCTCGGCTCGGCCCACCTGCTCGCGGGCTCGCCCGAGATCAGCGCCGAGGAGCTGCGGGCACGGGTGACCTCGAAGAAGGGGACGACGCAGGCCGCGACGGACATGCTCGACGGCGCGGATCTGAACGGGATCTTCCGCGTGGCGTTGACGGCGGCCCGGGACCGTGGGCGCGAGCTGGCCGGGGAATAAGCCCCGGGGTCAGAAGTCGCGTCTCACGAACAGCCCGGTCGCGATGAGCAGCATCACGCCCTCGAACAGCAGCGACGTGCCCACGATCCAGAGGACGCTTCGGTCTCGACGGGCCTCCTCGGCTCGTTCGGTGGCTCGCGGGTCAGCGAACGAGGGGATGTCGTCGTCGGCATCGGAGTTCACCCCGCTCCCCTGCGTCATCAGTCGGGTCACTTCCTCGCGAGACATCAGGTACCGGTTTAGCAGGCCGGTCGTTTCACCGGTCTTGGGCAGAATCGTCCGGGCATAGTTCAGGCGAGAGGTCCACTTGGTCCATGTCTTGAGCGAGGCTTGCTGCGTGATTAGCTTGGCCTGAGTCTCGCTGAGATTGGCCTGCTGTTCAATCGCGGCGGTGGCGTATCGCTTTCCGAGTGCTGTGTCGGGCCCGTTCGTTTGTACTTGCTCAGCCGATCGGTCGCGGAGCAGGGTGTAGTTCGCTTCGCTCTGTTGGAGGTCCTCGATCTGAACGGCCACACTCTCTCGCTGTTGCACGAGAATGGTGTCCGCCGCGTTGGTGGCGAACACGGCTGCCCAGACAAGGAACGTCAGCAGAAGGGCGGTGATGGTGGATTTCGTGATCATGCCGAAGACGGCGCAGATCGAGAACAGGTAGCTGAAGAAGACGGCGATGATCGGGATGGCCAGCAGGATTCGAAAATCCCACGCGTCGCCTCGGATCCCGATCACCAAGAGCGAACCAAAGCTGAAGACCGCAACCTGCAGGACCACGAAGAGCAGTCCGGAAGTGTACTTCGTCAGGAAGAGCCTTGTCCGGCTGATCGGCTTACTGAGCATGGTCTCGATCGTCCCGCCACGGATGAGGTCGGGCACCATCCCGGCGGTCGAGACCAACGCCAGGATGGTCGCGGCCCACGTCAGCCAAAACTTCTTAAACACCTCGACAAAGTAGAGCCGGTAAAACATTTCGGGGGAGACGTTGGACGTGTTCATGAAGTCGCTAGGGAGTGTCCAGTGCAGAAACGTGACGCCCTTGGCGCTGATGCCGAGTGCGGCGAACACGACAACGAGCAGCAGGTTGATCCCCATCGTGATCCAGAAAAGCTTCTTGGCGTTGAGCTCGCGGTAGGCCGCGATGATCAGGGCCCAGGTCTGAATAAGCATCACTCGCCCCCCTTCTTCGAGCCGTGGTTCCGGCTCGCCCCGGGCTTGTACTCCAGACCCGTCTCCGGGTCCGTCACCGCCTGGATGAACAGGTCCTCGAGCGACGGCCGCCGCCCCTCGACCCGCAGCACTGTCACGCCCCCGGCCCGCAACTTGTCGATCACCGGCTGCACAACCGAGGCCTGCTCGGACCGAACGGTGAGCAGGCCGCCCGCGACGCCGTGCTCTTCGGTCACCCCCGCGGCCGCCGCGGCCAGCGCCGCTTCGTCCTCGGGCGACACCTGCACCTCGTACCGCCGCTGGTCCCGCGTCAGTTCATCGAGCGAGCCCTGCGACCGGATCAGCCCCTGCACCATGATCGCGACGCGGTCGCAGACCATCTCCAGCTCGCTGAGCAGGTGGGAGTTGATGAAGACGGTCTTGCCGGTCTCGCGCAGGTGCTTGACGATGTCGCGGATCTCGCGTCGCCCGACCGGGTCCACGCCGTCTGTTGGTTCGTCGAGCAGCACGAGGTCCGGGTCGCCCATGAGCGACTGAGCGATGCCGAGGCGTTGGCGCATGCCCTTGGAGTACTCCCCGACCTTGGACTTGGCCCAGTCCTCCATGCCGACGAGCTGGAGGAGTTCCGCGGCCCGGGTGCGGCGGGTGCGCCGGTCCACGCCGGACATCGCGCCGAAGAAGTCGAGAACCTGCCGCCCGGTCATGTACTCGGGGAACTGGTGGTGCTCGGGGAGGTACCCGACCCTGGCAAGGGTGGACTTGCGGCCGACGGGCCCGCCGAGCACGGTGCCCTCGCAGTGGGTGGGTCGGATGACGGTCATGAGGATTTTGACGAGGGTGGACTTGCCGGCGCCGTTGGGGCCCAGCAGCCCGAATACCTCGCCGCGTCCGACCTTCATGTCGATGCCGCGCAGGGCTCTCACCTTGCCCGGGTAGGTCTTGGCCACGTTGGACAGGTCCAGGGCGAGGTCGCTCATGCGGGGTCTCCCGTTGAGGTCAGGGGTCGTTTCTTGGCCACGATGTGGAAGAGGTGCCAGTGCTTGTGCGGCGACGCGTTGATCTTGCTTGGCCGGTCCTCCTCGCGGAAGGAATCGAGCACCCAGCCGTCGAACAGGTCGAGCACCTTGGCTCGGGTCAGGTGGGTGCGGTCCTCGATGATCGCCCACCCGTCACGCTCGCCGAAGAACTGCCCGCTGAACCGCCCGCCGGGCGGCACAGCCCGGTCCATCGCGGCCCACAGCCCGGCGAAGTGCTCGGGCGGGCAGAACGGGAGCGCGAAGCTCGCGTTGAGCAGGGTCGTCTCGGGCAACGGGACCTTGCCGCTGGCGATGTCCTCGAACTGCCCGACGATCGCGGTCAGGCGACCCTCGCTGAGGGCCTTGGCGCACGCCGGGCGCTGCTTGAGCCGCTGGATGCCCTCCTCGTGCCCGTCGATGGCCAGGACGCGCCAGCCGTGGCTGAGCAGCTCCTGGGTGTCTCGCCCGTCGCCGCACCCGAGGTCGATCGCGAAGCCCGGCGTGGGGGTGCTGGTGATCGCCTCGACCACGGTCTCGCGGGGGGGCTTGCCCTCCATGCGGTCGAAGTAGGCGGGCCAGTCCCGCCGCTCGGCGGCCTCGGCGGCGGGCGGCTTGGGAGCGGGGGCGGGGTCGTTCGGGTTGGTCGGCTGGCTTGGTGGGATTTGCGTCATACCCTCGCAGCATATGGGATCCGACCTCCAGAACCTTGTCCGAGCACTCGAATCGGTTGGCGAACTCGTCCGGGTTACCGAGCCGGTCTCGCCGGTGTTACAGATCTCGGGCCGCGCCGACCGGTTTTCCAAGGCCCGGTGCCCCGTCGCGCCCTCGGCCGACGCGCAGCGAACCGACCCCGAATTCGCCGGGCTCGGCGGCCCCGCCGTGCTCTTCGAGAACGTTGAGGGCTCCGATTTTCCCGTGCTCATCAACGCGTTCGGCTCATACTCGCGCATGGAATTTGCCCTGGGCGGGCGCACGTTCGAGCAGATCGGCGAGACCATCGGCCAGCTCGTCAAGCCCGAGCCGCCCCGCGGGATCGGCGAGGCGATCGCCAGAGCCAGGCAGTTCGCGCCGCTGCTCAAGATCGGTCCCAAGCGGAGCAAGAAGCCCGGCGTGTGTCAGCAGGTCGTGCGCACCGGCGACGAGATCGACCTGACTCGGCTGCCCATGCTCCGGTGCTGGCCCCACGACGGCGACTTCGCCACGCTCGGGTACCCGGCCAATACCAACGCCGACGTGCTCGGGCTCGGGCACCCCGACATCGACGACGAGACCTGGGAGCGAGAGTTTCGCGGGCGGTTCATCACGCTGGCAGGGGTCCACACGATCCACGTGGATGACCGGCACGACCCCAAGCCCAAGAGCCACAACATCGGGATGTACCGGATGCAGCTGCTCGGCAAGGACCGGCTCGCGATGCACTGGCACATGCACCACGACGGCGCGGGGCACTGGCGATCGTGGAAGACGCTCGGCGAGCCGATGCCCGTCGCGATCGCGCTGGGCGGGCCCGCGGTTCTGCCGTATTCCGCGACATGCCCGCTGCCGCCGGGGATCTCCGAATTGCTCATGGCTGGGTTTCTCAACGGCAAGGGCATCAAGCTCTGTCGCGCCAAGACGGTGCCGATCTGGGTGCCCGCGGACAGCGAGATCGTGATCGAGGGGACCGTCTCGACCGAAGCGGGGTACCCGGGCTGGGACCCGCGCGACCCGGACTGCGGCGAGCTTGGTCCCGGCGCGGTCTTCGAGGGGCCGTTCGGCGACCACACCGGCTTTTACTCGCTCCCGGATCGCTACCCGGTGATGAGTGTGAGCGCGGTCACGCACCGAGAAAACGCGGTCTACCCGACGACGGTGGTGGGGCTCCCGCCGCAGGAGGACTACTTCCTGGGCAAGGCGACCGAGCGGATCATGCTGCCGCTGCTCAAGACGATCATCCCGGACATCGAGGACTATCACCTGCCGATGTTCGGCGCGTTCCACAACTGCGCCGCGGTCAAGATCAACAAGCACTACCCGCTGCACGCGAGGCGGGTGATGCACGCGGTCTGGGGCGCGGGGCAGATGGCCTGGACCAAGTGCGTGATGGTCGTGGACGACTCGGTCAACGTGCACGACACCACCGCGGTGCTCGCGGCGATTGCGTCCAACTGCGTGCCGTCTCGGGATCTTGAGACCGTGCGTGGCCCGCTGGACATCCTGGATCACGCCGCCCCGAGGCTCGCGTCGGGCACCAAGATCGGGTTCGACGCGACGCCCAAGGTCGCGGGCGAGGACGTGGACGGCGAGCCGCTGAGCGGGCCGTTTGAACTCCCGACGCCCGAGCAGATGGCGGCCGATGTCGAGGCGGTGCGGTCGGTCGAGGGCGTGCTCGATGCGCACCACTCGGGCCGCGCCCCGGGGTGGCTGTTCGTGCGGGCCGACCGCTCGCTGGGCGAGCCGGGCCGCGAGGGTCTGGGGCATCGGGTGGTGAGCGAGATTCTGGAGCGGCACGCGACGCGGGCCCGGTTCGTTGTCGTGCTGGGGCGTGATGTGAATACGGCGGACCACCACGAGGCCCTGTTCCACTGGCTGGCCAACTCGGATGCCTCGCGCGATGCGGTCTGGTCGAAGAGCCTCGGGCTGGATCGGGTCGGGTTTGACGCGACGCCCAAGACCGCGGGCGATGCTCGAAACGGGCAGGCGGCCCGCGAGTGGCCGCCCGTGCTCTCGATGGATTGAGTTGAGGGTTCGCGGTCTGCTTGAAACTATCCGCCCAGCGCCCCGGCCTTCTGGGCCGTGAGCCAGCGGTCGATCTCGACGACGATGTCCTGGTGCAGCGGCTTGGCGTTGCGGGCGGCCTTGCCGCTGGGCACGTCGTTGAGCAGGATGGAGAAGGTGACGGCTCGCCCGTCGTCGTTGATCAGCAGCCCGCTGAGGGCGTAGACGCCGGTGAGGTAGCCGCTCTTTGCCTCGAGGCGGTTGTTGAGCGGGGCGTCGCGGAACCGTTCGCGGAGCGTGCCCTCGCCGGGACCGGCCATCGAGGCAAGCAGGGCCTCGCGGACGCTGTCGTCCTCGTAGATCTCCCCGATCCACGAGGCCAGGATTCGTGGCGAGACGCGGTTCTCGCGGCTCATCCCCGAGCCGTCCGAGACGGTGACCTGGGTCGCCTCGGTCGGGCCTAGCTTCTCGCCCAGCAGCATCCGGACCACCGCGGCCCCGTTGGACCACGAGCCCGAGTCGCCGGTGACGGCGTGCCCGGTCCGCTTGAGCAGCGCCTCGGCATAGAGGTTGTGGCTGTCGGTGTTGCACCGGTTGAGCACGTCGGCCAGCGTGGTTCGCACGACCGCGGCGGTCTCGGCGCCCTCGAATTTCTCGTCCTCGCCCACCAGCCGCACATGGCTCACGGGGTCGGAGCCCGCCGGGCCGATCTCGATCCCGTTGGACTGAAGCGCGGTGGCGATGACGCGGCCGGCGAACTCAGCGGGGTTGGCGATCGCGACGGGGATCTCAGCCCGACGGCGGACTTCGCCGAACACCGTCATCGTGTTGGTCCGGTCCGGGCGCGAGATCCAGACCGTGTTGGGCCCGTTGCTCACGCTGCGTGATTGGTTCTTGATCTCGATCCAGGGCGCCGCGGGCTCCACCGTCAGCCGGGGCAGCAGGCTGCCCGGGACCGACTGGGGGAAGACCGTCACCACGTTGGTGTGGAAGTTGAGCCCGGCGACCTCGGCGCAGTACCACCGGTTGAGCTGGTCACGCGGCCAGGCCGGGTGCAGCGTCTCGCGGGCGAAGACCCGGTCGTCCACGATCACCTCGTCGAGGTGGTCGATCCCGCGCCGCTGCAACGCCTCGGCGACCCGCTCGAGCAGCCCGTTGACGTCCAGCGGGGTCGAGCCGCGGCCTAGCAGCTCCGGGTCGCCCAGCGCCGGGTCGCCGTCGCCCTTGATGATCAGCGTTCGGTGGCCCTCGCTCTCCTGGATCAGGAACTCGGTGCGGAACGCGAAATCGGGCCCTAGGGTGAACAGCGCGGCCCCCGTCGTGATCAGCTTCATGTTCGAGGCGGGGATCATCTCTTGGTCGGCGCCGTCACCGGCGATCAACTGGCCCGAGTCCACGTCGAAGACCGCGACACCGACCGTGGCCCCGCCCAGGTCGGTCTTGGTCACCAGCGTCTGGATGCGGGATTCGAGCGATTGGCCCAGCACCGCGACGCACGAGGCGGCCAGGGCGAGGGTCGAGAACACAAGCCGACGGGTCGGGGTCATCTGCACACGCTGCTCCTTGGGGTATCCCGGTGCCCGATGATCGGTCACACGGCTCGGGGCTCTCCACCTCGGAGGGGTTCTCAAATCGTTCAGAGTCAGGCCGGGTCGCCCCAGATCACCTTGACGCCGTTGACGATGGTCGCCGCAGCGGTCTTGGAGGTGATGAACCACGAGCACCAGGCGATGGGGCCGACCACGGACGCCACGACGATCCGGTCGCGGATCATGCGGTCGAGCTTGCCGGTCTGGATCTCGGCGAGCCTCTGGACCTCAACGGGGGCCGCGAGCATCGGGGAGCCGGGCCGGGGCACGAGGTAGAACGCGGGCTTGGTGCTCACCTTGGGCTGATAGGCCAGGGCCCAGCGGTAGGAGGGGCCGTGCCAGGCGAGGTCCTCGGGGAGGCCCCGATCGAGCAGCGCCTCGCGGACAATCTGGAATGGTTCGAGAAGTTCCTCGCCCATCTCGGTCAGCAGGAAATCCGGGTTTGGCCGAGAAAAACGGTCAGACCAGCATGCTCCGGGCGGGATCTCAAGGGTCGTCATCCGTGTCCTCCTCGACTGTGGTACCGACGGTGATTATTGTCGGATGCGTTGCCGATGTCTGCTGCGGCGCACGAAACGGTCGCTGTGCCGATAATCTGAGGCCTGACCCCCCCTGGAGAGCCCATGAACGCCTTTACCGAGCCCATCACCCATTCCGGCGTGCTCATCGTCGATGACAACGCCCACAATGTCGAGCTGCTGCAGGCCTATCTCGAGGAGCTGGGCGGGATGGTGCGGACCGCGGCCGACGGGCTCGAGGCGATCGCCTCGATCGAGGCCACGCCCCCGGACATCGTGCTGCTGGACATCATGATGCCCCGGATGAGCGGGTTCCAGGTCTGCGAGAAGATCAAGCGGGACCCGGC
The DNA here is from genome assembly GCA_047620485.1 of Phycisphaerales bacterium. GTDB lineage: Bacteria > Planctomycetota > Phycisphaerae > Phycisphaerales > UBA1924 > JBLHKT01. The sequence continues at coordinate 73,834 of JBLHKT010000013.1, forward strand.
GACCAAGGACATCCCCGTGATCATGGTCACCGCGCTCAACGAGGCGGGGGACGTGGAGCGGGCGCTGGACGCCGGGGCCGATGACTTCTTGACCAAGCCGGTCAACAAGCTCGAGCTGCTGACGCGGGTCAAGAGCCTGCTGAAGGTTCGTGAGCTCAAGCGTGAGCTGGACCTGGCGATGGACGAGGTGAAGCGGTTGCGCGAGGCCGCGGGCGAGTAACGCTCTGCCGAGTCGGATCAGCAGCCGATGAGGAACGCGGTGACGAACGCGCCGATGTCGCCGTTGTCGACCACGCCGTCGCCGGTCAGGTCTGCACTGGAATCGCCGGCGAGGAAGAGGGTAACGAACGCGCCGATGTCGCCGTTGTCCACGACGCCGTCGCCGGTGATGTCAGCCGGGCAGGGGGCGGCCGGGGCGGGCAGGATCAGGTCCACGATCACGGGGCGGTGGTCCGAGGCGTTGCCCGAGACGGCGGCCCACCCTCGCGGGGAGCTGGTGATGACGGCGGGGAAGTTGGACGAGGTGAGCCCGGTGCCGGTGGTGCGGAAGATGAACTCGCGGCGGGACGTGGCGATCGAGTCCTGGTAGGCGATGTAGTCGAGCTTGGAGCTGGACTGGGTGCTCGAGTCGCCCGTGATCGGGTGGGAGGCGAAGTCGCGGGACGCGTCGGTGCCGTCGCGGTCGGTGCCGTCGGTTCCGCCGACCGTCGCGGCCTGGGTCATCCAGGCGTCGGGGGCGGTGCTCGAGGGGGTCTGGTTCCAGTCGCCGCCCCAGATCATCGGGGTGTTGGCGTCGAGAATGGTCGTCGGGCTCGGGGTGCTGATCCGCCCGTTCGGGTCGGAGGATCCGGTGCCGTTGCCGTTCAGGTTGTAGTGGATCAGGTACGCGATGTTCTGGGCCGCGGCCTCACGGTCGTCGTAGTCGGAAAAATTGCCGCCGGCCTTGAGGTGGGAGTTGCCGACCACGGCGTCCCCGGCGTAGGTCTCGTCGGGCAGGTCGATCTCGATGAAGGCGAATCCTCGGATGCCGCCGTTCCCACCGGATTGATAGGCGTCGGAGCTGAGGTTGAAATCGTCGTGGACGGCGATCCCGTCGCCGTTGAGGTCCGCCGCGGGGTATCGCGAGAGCACGACGTTGCGGTTGTACCCGTCGGTGTTGCGTGAGACGTAGATGTAGGGGAGGTCATAGGCGGGGATGAAGGCCTGGACGTAGCTGCCGACCGAGCCGCCGAGGAAGGGGTCTGCGCCGCCGTGCAAGAAGAGGTTGCACACGGCCTTGAGGGCGTTGATCGAGTCCACGCCGCTCCCGGTGCCGTTGCCGCTGTTGTCGCCGGCCTCCTGGAGGATGAGCACATCGGGCTGGATCGCGGCGACGACTCGGACCAGGGCGTTCCACGAGTTCTGGCTGTTGGTCTTGATGGCGGTCGAGCAGACCCCGTCCTGGACGTTCCAGGTCATGACGCGCAGGTCGGCGGCGTCGGACTTGAGCCACGACCCGTTGGCCGGGTCCCACTGGGCGTGGGCGGGCACCGTGGCGAAGACCAGAGCGAGCACGGCAAGGATGGTTCGGGGGATCATGTGAACGTCGTCTCCGGTATCGGGCGTTGCGGGGGCCGGGTAAGAAAGCGACGCCCCCGCGGTCAGGCGGAGGCGTCGGAGAATGCTATGGGGCTTGGCCCACTGGATCAGCCGGCGCAGCCGAGGAACAGCTGGACGAAGGCGCCGATGTCGCCGTTGTCGAGGATGCCGTCGCCGTTGATGTCGGCGGAGAGGTTGCCGGTGAGGAACGCCGTGACGAAGGCGCCGATGTCGCCGTTGTCGAGGATGCCGTCGCCGTTGAAGTCGATGGCGAGGCAGGGGTCGGCGGGGTTGGTGGCGTTGAGGTTGCCGATGTAGAGCAGGGCGTTGTAGTCCTGGTCGATGCCGCCGGCGGTATCGAAGGTGCCGTCGCCGTCGACGTCGTAGGTGATCGAGGCGTTGACGACCACGCCGCCGTTGGTGCGCGAGTCGGAGGTGTCCACGCCCGAGACGTCGAAGCCGTTGAAGGCCTTCTCGGAGGCGTTGTTGCTGAAGAACGTGCCCGAGGAGAGCGAGTTGCTGTCCGCGGTGCCCATGAAGTCGATCCGCCAGGCGACGCCCGAGTTGGAGCCGGTGACCGAGGTGCCCAGCTCAAGGACCTTCTCGAGCTCCCACGCGGGGCCGCCGGCGTTGTTGGGGTCGTACACGGCGCGGATCAGGGCCCCGTCGGTGTCGGAGGAGTCGAGGATGCCGTCAAGGTTGAGATCGACGTCGTCGAGGGCGTCCACGACGCCGTCACCGTTGGCGTCCACGCGGCCGTAGAGGGCGACGGAGGACTGGAACCAGATGTTGCCGGCCGAGTCGATGGACGGGGGCGAGAAGGAGGGGCCAAAGGGCACGCCGCCGGTGACCGCGTCGAGCGGGACGAGCTTGCCGATGACGCCGCCGGCGCCGTCGGTGATGTCCTTGCCGAGGTACATGTTCTCGGTCGGGCTGCCGACCACGGCGTCGTAGTAGGTCCAGGCGACCACGCCGAACTCGGCCGCCGCGGTCGGGTCGGCCGCCGCGGGATCAAAGCGGGTGGCGACCATGAAGTTGTCGGGGTTGTTGAAGGTACCGTTGCCGTAGTAGAACGCTGCGAGCCCGCGGCCCTGCTGGTCGGCACCCATCCCGATCTGCCCGATGCCGCCGTTGAACGACGTCTGGCTGTAGTACGAGTAGGGGCGGGCGGCCGGCCAGGCGACCGAGTTGAACGTGAAGCTGCTGGAGGCGTCGTTGTCCGTGATCAGACCGGGGAACGTGAAGGCGATCGGCGAGCCGGCGATGGCCCCCGTCGCGTCCACCGACCACGTGTTGATGTAGTTGTAGGCCGCCCCGTCGGTGCCGATGATGCCGTAGGTCGCGACGCCGTTCGGGCTGTACGCGAAGCGTGAGGTCTGCCCGGTGGTGCCGCGGTTGTTGGTCACGCCGGCACCCGCGTCGAGGTGGGCGAGTGGGGCCGCGGTGGTGATGCTGCCGAAGGCTGACCCGTACCGGTACGCCCCGTTGAAGTCCACGACGCCCAAAACGTTCGTGCCCGGGATGTTGGCGGGACAGGGGATGGTCGCAGTGTCCTCCTGGATCAGCCAGTCGGTCGCGTCGAGCCCGGCTCCGGTCGCGCCGAGCAGGTTGGTGGTCGCGGAGTTGCGGGCGATGACGTTGGTGCGGAAGATGTTCTGGCCCAAATACACGTCGGGGCCGAGCTGGCCGAAGCCGTCCGCCCGGTAGAAGAAGTCGCCGTCCTTGGTGGCGGCGAGCCCGCCGAGCGCGGCGTTGGAGCCGTCCACGGCCTCGTTCGCGCTCTGGGCGATGTGGCGGCGGGTGACGAACAGCCGGCTCGGGTTGGCCTGGTCGAACTCGATGGCGGCACCGATGATGCCGTTGTACCCGGTGCCGAAGTCATCGATGCCCGCTGTGAAACGGGTGACGGAGGCCGGGGGGTTCACGGTCGAGGCGGACTGGCCCGCGGCGGCGTTGATGCCGCCGTCCACGCCGTTCCACACCATGAAGTTGCCGCCGAGCGGGGCCACGCCGTAGTTTGCGCCGCGGCTGATCGTCTGGGCCGAGCCGAGGTTGTTATTGAACAGCACGTCAGTCTGCGTGGTCTTCAGGAGCGGGGCGATGCCGAATTCGGTGCCCCACGAGGTGTTGAACGCGGCCAGGTCCACCACGTAGTTGGCTCCCTGCTGGCCGGCCGAGGCATACGGGCTCAGCGCGTCGGACAAGCCGGAGCTGGTCACGCTGTCCTGGGCGGTGGCGGTGCCGGCGGCGGCAAGAAGAACGGCGATAGTTGCTGCTGATCTGGTCATGACTTGTCATCTCCTCTGATGAATTTGCAGGGATATGCGCCGCGCTCACTAACCCGTGATCCGCCTGAACGCTTCCCCGTTCCGGATGAACTCTCTCCGGAGGTCCCTCTCAATACGCCCCACATCATAGCAAGTTCTGGCCCAATCCTCGCGATTGAGGGGGTCTAGACCCGTAAAGATTGCGCAAACAGAGCATTATCGGGAGCCGATGATTCAGGATCCAGAGCCGGCCGTCGCGACCGCGGCGGCCAACGAGACATTCGAGCGAATCAACGAGAGGTTCGCTGTAAGTGTCTTTCCAGACGAGATTTGGTGCAGTGCGCCAAGAATCAAAGGGGTCACCGATCGGCCCTGGGCACCCTGGGCGATCGCAACCGCCTCAGCCCGAACCAACCATTGTCCGAATTCTTCCCGATCAAGCTCGTCGTCCTCCGGGATCGGGTTGGCGATCAGAATGCCCCGCCCCGTCCGCTTGAGCTCGGCCCGGACAAACGCCGCGAGCTCGTCAGCGGTGTCGAACCGGGCATCGACCGTCGCGTCGGACGTCCGCAGATAGAACGATGGGAAGGAATCCGTCTGGAAACCGACCACCGGCACCCCGAGCGTCTCGAGGGCCTCGCGGGTCGCGGCGACATCCAGGATCGACTTCACCCCCGAGGCGACAACCGCGACGGGGAACCGGGCCAGCGCCGCCAGGTCTGAAGAGATGTCGAGCTGGGTGCCGTACCCCCGGTGCACGCCCCCGATCCCGCCGGTGGCGAAGACCTGGACACCCGCCGCCGCCGCGATCTCCATGGTCGCCGAGACCGTGGTCGCCGCGTGTTGCCGACGATGCATGAGCAGGCCGAGGTTGGCGGTGTTGGCCTTGGCGACCGGCGAAGCCGCGTGGGCCTCGAGCATCGCGTCGAGTTGGCCTCGGGTCATGCCCACGGTCGGCACGCCGTCCACGAGCCCGATCAGCGCCGGGACCGCGCCGCCGGCCTCTCCTGCCCCTCCCGCACTCAGAACAATCTCTTCGAGCTCTGTCGCGAGCGGGTCGGCGGCCTCGGGCGGCACGCCGTGCACCAGCAACGTGGTCTCCATCGCGACCGCACGGCTCGGGTCGGCTGAGATCGCTGGGGCGATGGCGGGGCTCAGGGGGGTCGGTCGATTTCGGGGTCCTGCGTCTCTCATAGAGTTCATTGTATGGTGGCCTGGTCGAGGGGCTCATCCGGGTGGTCGCTCGGGGGCAAGATTGTTTTTGAGGGACCGCCGATGGGCACGGCTCTGATCGCACTGGGCAGCCTGGTGCTCTACATCCTGGCGTACCGAACCTACGGGCGGCACCTCGCGGCCCGGGTCTTCCGTCTCGATCCAGAGCGGGTCAGCCCCGCTGTCGAGATCAACGACGGCGTGGACTTCGTGCCCAGCCGGCGAGGCCTCGTCTTCGGGCACCACTTCACCTCCATCGCGGGGACGGGCCCGATCGTCGGCCCCGCGGTCGCGGTGATCTGGGGCTGGGTTCCCGCGTTGGTCTGGGTGCTCGTGGGGTCGATCTTCGTGGGCGCGGTGCACGACTTCGGCTCGCTGGTCGTCTCGATGCGCCACCGAGGGCGAACCATCGGCGACCTCGCCGGCGACGTGGTCAATCGGCGGGTGCGGCTGCTCTTCCTGCTCGTCGTCGTCATCGCGCTCTGGATCGTCCTGGCGATCTTCGGGCTCGTCATCGCCGCGGTCTTCGCCCGATTCCCCGCGAGCATCGCCCCGGTCTGGATGCAGATCCCGATCGCGGTGGGGCTGGGCGTGTGGCTGCGTCGCGGCGGGAGCCTGCTCGTTGGCACGGTCGTGGCGGTGGGGCTGATGTACGCGACCATCGCGTGGAGCGCCGGCGTGGACTGGGCCAACGTGTGGTCGGCCGGGCAGGGGCCGCTCCCGGTGTGGATCACGGCGTCGATCTCGCCGATCGCGTTCTGGACGCTGATCCTTGGTGTCTACGTCTTTATCGCCAGCGTGCTGCCGGTGCAGACGCTCTTGCAGCCGCGGGACTACATCAACAGCTATCAGCTGCTCGTCGCGATGGGGCTGCTGAGCGTGGGGCTGATTGTGTCGCATCCGCCGATCGTGGCTGACGCGGTGCAGTTCGCCCCGGCCCCAGCCACCGAGGGCGGGCTGGTCCCCGCGTTCTTGCCGTTCCTGTTCGTCACGATCGCGTGCGGGGCGTGCAGCGGGTTCCACTGCCTAATCTCCAGCGGGTGCTCGAGCCGACAGCTGACCAGCGAGTGCGACGCCAAGTTCGTCGGGTACGGCGCGATGCTCACCGAGGGGTTCCTGGCGGTGCTCGTCATCCTCGCGTGCGTCGCGGGCCTGGGCCTGGGCACGTCGTGGACCGATGGCGCCGCGGCGCTCACCGGGCGAGACGCCTTCATGCACCACTACGCGACCTGGGGCGGCGGCAAGGGGCTCGGCGACAAGCTCGAGCCGTTCATCGTCGGGGCGGCCAACGCGATCACGACCATCGGGATCAGCCGCGAGCTGGCGGTCGCGATCATGGGCGTGTTCGTGGCGAGCTTCGCGGCGACGACGCTGGACAGCTCGACGAGGCTTCAGCGGTATGTCATCGCCGAGCTGGCGGGCGGGGCCCCCGAGACCGGGGCCGCGACGGGGCGGGTGCGTGTGGGCTGGCTGACCAACCGGTACGCGGCGACGACCCTGGCGGTGCTCACCGGGCTCGGGCTGGCGCTGTCGGACGCGTTCAGCAACGGGCTTGTTGGCGCGGGCACGGGCGGGCTGATTCTGTGGCCGATCTTCGGGGCGACCAACCAGCTGCTCGCGGGGCTCGCGTTGCTGGTCATCACGGTCTGGCTCATGCGGCAGGGCCGCTCGGTCTGGGTCACCGCGGTCCCCATGGTCTTCATGCTCGCGATGACCGGGTGGGCGATCACGCTGCTGCTGCTCGGGTTCGCCCAGGCCGACGGGTGGCGCAACGGGCTGCTGCTGAGTATCAGCGTCGTGATGCTGCTGCTCGAGGGGTGGATCGTGCTCGAAGCGGTCAGCGTGGCGCGGAGCGTGCTGCGTGAGCGTGCTACGAGCGGGTCCTGAGCGGGCCGGTCTGAGCGTGGCGGGCCCGTCTGGTACGCTCGGCGCATGAAGACGAACACGACCACACGATCCGCCCGATTCGGCTTGCTCGCTGGGCTGAGTCTCTCGTTCACCCTGTGCGCCCAAGATGGCACTCCGGTCCCTCCCGCTCAGCCAGAGGCTGCCCAGCCCGCGGCTGCTCAGCCTGCGGCTGTGGTCGCGGATTCGGTGTCGATCTCCGAGGCGGATGAGTATGCGCGCTCGCTCAACGCGGTTCCGGATCCTGAGCAGCTCTACGCCTACCACGACCTGCTCGCCAGCGCCCCGCACGACGCGGGCACGCCGGGCGACAAGGCGGTGGTTGACGAGCTGGCCCGGATGTTCGAGAGCTTCGGGCTGATGGTGGAGAAGCAAGAGTTGCAGCTGTACCTCTCGCGCCCGGTCTCGGCTGGCGTCCGAGTGTTCGCCAAGGACCTTGACGCTGACGGCCTCGGGCTCTCGCTGCGTGAGAAGGAGGTCGAGGGCGACTCGTTCGTCGGCAACCCCGAGGCCCGCCCCGGGTGGAACGCGTACTCGGGCTCGGGCGAGGCGGTCGGCGAGGTCGTGTACGCCAACTACGGGCGGCTCGAGGACTTCGCCAAGCTCAAGCAGCTCGGCATCGACTGCACCGGCAAGGTCGTCATCGCCCGCTATGGCGGCAACTTCCGCGGGTACAAAGCAAAGTATGCCCAGGACGCGGGCGCGGTCGGCCTCATCATCTATACCGACCCGCAGCAGGACGGATGGGGCAAGGGCCTGAGCTGGCCCGAGGGCGGGTACGCCAACGGCACGCACATCCAGCGAGGCTCCATCCTCACGCTCGACTACACCGGCGACCCGCTCACGCCGTTCGCCGAGGCGAGCGCCGACGCGAAGCGGCTGAGCCCCGAGGGCGTCGCGCTGCCCAAGATCCCCGTGCAGCCCATGGGGTGGGACGCAGCGAGGCAGATCCTGAGCCGCATGGCCGGCGAGCAGGCCCCGGGCAACTGGCAGGGCGGGCTGGATTTTCGCTACCGACTCACCGGGGGCGAAGCGCTGACGGTCAGGGTCGCCGTCGAGCAGGTCCGCGAGCTGACGACGACCTGGAACGTCATCGCGACGCTGCCCGGCGAGTTTGAGCCCGAGCGTGAGGTCATCATCGGGGCGCACCACGACTCGTGGGGGTACGGCGCGAGCGATTCGATGAGCGGCATGATCTGCGTGGTCGAGGCCGCCCGGGCGTTCGGCGAGCTGGCCCAGCAGGGGATCTCGCCGCGGCGGACGTTGCGGTTCGCGGGTTGGGCCGCCGAGGAGCACGGCATCATCGGCAGCGCCGAGTATGTTGAGAGCCGAGCACGCGAGCTGAGCGCCGGGGCGGTCGCGTACATCAACCTGGACATGGCGGCGATGGGCCCGAACTTCGGGGCCAGCGCGTCGCCGAGCCTGCGGCGGGTGGTGAGCGACGCGGCGCGGCACGTGCCCCAGGCCCGAGCCCACGACGAGTCGGTCTGGCAGAACTGGGTGAAGGACCCGGCGGACCGCGAGTCGATGCCCTCGATCGGCAACCTCGGCGGCGGGTCGGACCACGTCGGGTTCCTGTGCCACGTCTGCGTGCCGAGCATCTCGATGCACTCGGGCGGCAGCGCCGGCACCAGCTACCACTCGACCTACGACAACCTGGACTGGTACCGGGCCGTGGTCGGCGAGGACTACGAGCCGGCGCTCATGATCACCCGCATGGCCGTCGGGGTCGCGGCCCGCCTGGCACACGAGCCGGTGCTGCCGCTGCACCCCGAGAAGTACATCGACGAGGTGCGCGAGCACACCGAGCGGCTCGGCGACGGGATTGAGGACGCCGGGGAAAAACTGAGCGTGCGGCTCATCCAGGACGTGCTCAGGCCCAACTTCACGCGGCCCGCTCCGGGCTGGAACCTGAACGGCTCGAGAGGCGAGGCGATGAGCCAGGACGTGATCGACCGGATCAACGCAGAGATCATCGCGATCGAGCGGTCGTGGTGTGGCGACACGTTCGATGACGGGCGGCCCTGGTACCGCAACGGGTTCGTGGCCCCGGACGCCACGAGCGGGTACGCCGCGTGGGTGCTCCCCGGGATTCAGCGGGGGATCTTCACGGGCGACGTGGATCATCTGAGCGCACAGGCGGTCGCGCTGATCAACTGGGCCGGCGACACGAGAAGCCGTCTGAGTTCGGTGCGGCGAGAGATCGAGAGTTCCAACCCTGTGGATGTTGGCGAGGCCGACAAGGCGCCGGACCCGGCCGGCGGGCGGTTCCAACTCGAGACCATCAAGATCGAGGCGCTGCCCGCCAGGCCAGGCGACACGCCTTCGGCCCAAGACGACGACCCGCCCGCAGCCCAAGACGACGCGCCCACCGACGACGGCTGACCGGGGAGTGGGGGGCGAGTGCGCACGAAAAAGCCCGGGGAGGTTCCCCGGGCTTTTTATGATTCAGTGATCGAGTCCGATCAGGCGACGGCGTCCTTGAGGCCCTTGAGCGGGCGCACCTTGACGACGTTGCGGGCGGGCTTGGCCTTGAAGACCGCGGGCTCGCCGGTGAACGGGTTGATCCCCTTGCGGGACTTGGTCGCGGGCTTGCGCTGGACCATGACCTTCATCATGCCGGGCACGTTGAACGCGCCGACGTTGCCCTTCTTGAGGTCCGCGGCGATCATCAGGCCCATGGTGTCGAACACCGAGGCGACTTCCTTCTTGCTGATGCCGGCCGAGTCGGCGAGCGTCGCGTAGACCTCGGACTTGGTCCGGGCCTTGGCCTTGGCGCCGACGATCTTGGCCGACTTCGCGGCGGGCTTCTTCGCGGCGGTCTTCTTGGCGGCGGATTTCTTGGCAGTCTTCTTCTTCGCAGTCTTCTTGGCCATGCCTTGCTCCTTGCGGCCTTGGCCGCGTCTGGCTTTCTCGCGGTTCCGAACCGCTTGGTGTTGTCGCGGTGTCAGCCGCGCGGGTCGTGTCGGTTGCCCTCCACGTGGTTGGTTTTACCGCCTGCCTATCGGGCTCGCAAGCCGGAGGGCCCTTCTTTTTGAGTGTTTTTTTGCTCCCCAAGCCCCCGCCCCGCCTCGCCGCCGATCTCCAGCAGCATCGGCGCGTGGTCAGAGAGCCGCTCCTCACGCTCGGTCTGGGAGTACCCGACCGACTCGATCCGGGGTGTCAGCGAGGCCGAGGTCAGCGCGTGATCGAGCCGAAAACCAGAGCCCGTCGGCGAGTACCACGACCGGTCTCGCCCGCGCGGATAGAGGTGGCGGTAGGCGTCTGAGAAACCCGCCTCGCCCAGCCGCCCGAGCATGGCGGCGCTGGTCAGCGTGTGGGCGTCCTCGTCGAGCCCGGGCCGCCCGGTGTTCAGGTCGCCCACGAGCATCGCCGGCTCGTCTCTCCAGCGGCGGGCAACATCGAGAAGTTCGTTCCAGTACAACGACTTGCGCGTCAGGGCGTGGTGGTTGTGGGCCCTCGCATCGGGCACGTGCGCGGCGCACAACCGCACCCCCAGCCCGGGCACGCTCGCCGTGATCAGCTTGCTCCCAAACACCCCGGGGTCGGGCCGGGAAACCTCGGTGATCGGGAACCGGCAGGCCAGCAGGATGCCGTTGGTTCTGGGTGGCGGATCGGTGTGGCTCTGATGGGCCAGCCCGTGGTCGTGGAGCATCCCGGCGAGCTGCCCGCCGGTCGTCATCCGGAACTCGGTGAGCACGACCAGATCGGGTCGATGGTCGAGGATCGCCAGGGCGATCGCGGGGGTCCTCCGGGGCCCGCCGCCGTGCAAGATGTTCCAGATCAGAATTTTCATCGGTTGGCCAAAATCTTCGGATTTTTCCCTGTCGCCCACGGTTTCGGGGCCCCGAGCCCCGGGCCGGGTAGCCTACCGGCATGAGCACCAACGCGCCAGAGCCCACCGCCGCCACAACCCAGAGCGGGGCCCCGATCGTCGCTGTCACCCGCGAGGTGCCCGGTGAGCTGCTCGTGCCGGGCGCTCAGGTGCGGGTGCTGGGCCCGGGCCTTGCAGCGAGAACCGACGTGCTCGGGCATGTCCGCGGGGCGTCGGTGATCGTCTCGATGTACACCGACGCGGTGGACGACGAGCTGCTCGACGCGGCGGGCCCCCAGCTCAAGGGCGTGGCGAACTTCGCGGTCGGCGTGAACAACATCGACCTAGAGGCCTGCCGCCGGCGGGGCGTGGCGGTGAGCAACACGCCCGACGCGGTGACGGAAGGAACAGCGAACCTCGCATGGCTGCTCACGATGGCGTGCGCGCGTCGGATGATCGAGGCGGATCGGTACGCCCGGAGCCCGGCGTACCCGGCCAACGGGCCGCTGGGCATGGCCGAGTTCCTGGGCAAGGACCTCTTGGGCAAGAACCTGCTGATCGTCGGGGCGGGCCGCATCGGGTACGCGACGGCGCTCAAGGCCGGGCCCTGGGCGATGCGCGTCGGGTACGTGAGCCGGAGCGTGAAGCGGCACTTTGAGATGGGCCCGATCAACGCGAGCTGGATGTCGCTGCACGAGGGGCTGGCGTGGGCCGACGTGGTGAGCATCCACACGCCGCTGACCGACGAGACGCGGGGGCTGATCGGCGAGCGAGAGTTCGCCGCGATGAAGCCGGGCGCGATCCTGGTCAACACCTCACGCGGCCCGGTGGTGGACGAGTCGGCGTTGGTCGCGGCCCTCGAATCGGGCAGGCTCTTTGGCGCGGGGCTCGATGTGTTCGAGAACGAGCCGGTGGTTCATCCCGGGCTGCTTGAGCGCACGGACGTGGTGCTCACGCCGCACATCGGCAGCGCCGAGGTCCGGTTCCGGGAGATGATGACACAGATGGTGGCCGACAGCGCCGCGGCGATGCTGGCCGGCGAGACACCGCCCAACCCGGTCGGGTGATTCACTCGTAGATGGTTCTGGGGTGCCCGGTCTGGGGCGGTCGATCAGAGGCGGTTGGGGGCGGCGAACTCGAGCTCGAGGTACCGGGCGACGTAGTCGATGATCGAGTCGGCCTCGGGGATGTCCGGGTTGTTGGTCATGCCGTTGGGTTCGAACTTCATGCCCTTGAACCGTCGAACCGCCTCGGTGATGGGCAGCCCGAACTGCAGCGAGAGCGAGAACGCCCGGCAGAACGCCTGGCAGAAGCCCGAGATCGACGAGCCCTCCTTGGAGATCTTGACGAAGATCTCGCCCGGCTGCCCGTTGGGGTAGAGCCCGACCGTGAGGTAGCCCTCGTGGCCGCCAACGGTGAACTTGTGGGTGATCGAGTCGTGGGTCTGAGCGAGGGTGTTGCGGGTCACGATCATCGGGGCAACGTCCTTGTGCGTTCGGGTCGGGTCGGGCTTGCTGGTCATAGACCACGGTAGGTGGCCGGTTCGCTGGCCAGTGGTCTATCGGACGCCGCGGCGGTCAGTCTCCAACCGAGGCACCCGCTCCCCCCCGGGCTCCGGGTCCCCGGGGCCCCCGAATCTGCCCGATTCGGAGCCCAAATCACAATGCCGAGCCCCGATTACTTGCTCCGAGGCCCGCGCCGACCGATACTTACGCCAGATGCCCTCGTCCCGAGAGTCAACCCGAACGCTGCCCTGCACCCGCGTGACCACCAGCCCAGCGATGCTGCTGCTGGTGGCCCTGACGGTTCAGATCGCGGTGGGGGGCCCGGGGCTCGCCGCCGCGGTGGTCCGCCACGAGGTCGCGACCGAGCGGGACGGCATCCGCAGGCTCTCCTCAACGGTGGCCCGCGCGTTCCAGTCGCTGGTGGCACTGGCCCCGATCGCCGAGTCCCGCGTCGTCACGCCCCGCGTGTTCGGCGTCACCACGCATCACGGCGCCATCCTGAGCCGAGACGCGACGCACCGCGAGCTTCGCCCGCTCGCGCGGCTGATCGACCTGCCCCCGCCCGCGATGGCGTGAAGCACGCGTCGCCCCGGTGAGGGCGCGCGCCCCGATCGATCCGCCTTTTCTTCGCGTACTCCTCAAATCGAACCCGTGCCCGGGTGGTCTGGCTGGCGGCTTTCTTGCCGCTTGTTCCACGCCTCCCGGCCCGCCCCGTATCCGCCCGGCTGATCTTCCGCCGGGCACGAAGGACCTCCCCATGGCAGGCAACTCCGACATCCCGGTCATCGGACCGATCCTCAACAAGTTCTTCGGCACGCGCAACGAGCGGGTCGTCAAGCGGTACACCCAGCGCGTCGATGAGATCGGTGAGTTTGAGCCGCAGATGCTCAAGCTGACCGCGGACGAGCTGCGGGCCAAGACCGAAGAGTTCCGCGTGCGGTTTGACGAGGGCGTCAAGCCCGATGATCTGCTGTGCGAGGTGTTCGCCGTCGCCCGCGAGGTGATGGATCGCGAGGTTGGCATCCGCAACATCTTCAACCCGGAGCACGGGTTCGACGCGTCGGCGTTGAGCGGCAAGGCCCGGGAGCTGTTCGACAAGGCCGCGGCCGAGATCGCGACGCTCGAGTCGGCCGACCCCGACGGCCGCTGGCTGGGCCACCCCCACTCGATCGAGCCCTGGCGGCAGGTGGACCTGCACCCGGACCTGTGCGCCGCGGTGCGGGAGCTTTATCCCGAGAGCCGCCCGCCGTTCCGGGCCCGCCCGTTCGACGTGCAGCTCATCGGGGGCATGGTGCTCGGGCAGGGACGGATCGCGGAGATGAAGACCGGCGAGGGCAAGACCATCGTCGCCCCGCTCGCGACGTACATGGCCAGCGTGCAGCGCCAGCAGGTCCACGTCGTCACCGTCAACGACTACCTGGTGCAGCGTGACCGCGACTGGACCTTCCCGTTCTTCGCCGGCGTCGGGCTCACGGTCGGCGCGATCCACCCGAGCCACCAGCAGCCCGAGGAGCAGAAGCGGAACATGTACCGGTGCGACGTGGTCTACGGCACCACCAGCGAATTCGGCTTCGACTATCTCCGCGACAACATGAAGCGGTCCGTCGATCAGCAGGTGCAGCGCAAGCGGCAGTTCGCGATCGTGGACGAGGTAGACTCGACGCTGATCGACGAGGCCCGGACGCCGCTGATCATCTCGGGTCCGGCCCACGACGACGCGCCCCGGTACGACGAGGCCGACCGCTTTGCGCGGCATCTCGTGGACCGGCAGAGCCCCTGGCAGGACCACGAGGACTCGGTGCAGCGGTGCAAGGAGACCATCAAGGGCCTCGAGGGCGATATCCGGCAGCTGCGCGACGCCAGCGAAAAGCCCGCGCTGCAGGCGAAGCTCGAGGAGGCCCGCGAGTCGCTGCCCAAGTTCGAGAACGAGCGGGACGCGTTCGTGCAGTACTACGAGCTGGAGATGGACCGCAAGCGGGCGAACCTGACGCACGAGGGGATCGCCGAGGCCCAGCGGGTCGCGGGCGTCGGCTCGTTCTACGTGGACGAGAACATGGACCTGCCCCACCTGCTCGAGCAGAGCCTCCGGGCCCACGCGGTCTACCAGCTCGACCGCGACTACATCGTCATGGACGTGCCCGACCGGATGACCGGGCGGTCGGAGCCCAACGTGGTGATCGTGGACACGAACACGGGGCGGCCGATGATCGGGCGGCAGTGGTCCGACGGGCTGCACCAGGCGGTCGAGTGCAAGGAGGGCGTGCCGATCAAGCCCGAGACCCAGACGGTCGCCTCGGTCACGATCCAGAACTTCTTCAAGATGTACAAGCGGCTCAGCGGCATGACGGGCACGGCGGACACCGAGGCCCAGGAGTTCCACGACATCTACAAGCTCGACGTCGTCTCGATCCCGACCAACAAGCCGATCGTACGCGGCGACTACGACGACCTGATGTTCCTGCGTGAGAAGGACAAGTGGGACGGGATCGTGGACGAGATCAAGCGGTTCCACGACATCGGCCGCCCCATCCTCGTCGGCACCACCAGCGTCGAGAAGAGCGAGCTGCTGGGCACCATGCTCTCGCGGGTGCACGGCATCAGCCACAACCTGCTCAACGCCAAGCAGCACGAGCGTGAGGCCAACATCGTCGAGGACGCCGGGCAGCTCGGCGCGGTCATGATCGCGACCAACATGGCCGGGCGAGGCACCGACATCAAGCTCGGCTCGTTCACCCGCGCCAAGCTCGTTGAGCACTGGCTCAAGCGCGGCATCGCCGGGCGGGGGCTCACCCCCGAGGCGACCGAGGACGAGCTGCGGGAGAACGTCTTCCGAAAGATCGCCTCGACCGAGCTCAAGGACGAGGGCGTCAAGAAGAAGGAGGCCGGCGAGCTGCCCTTCGAGGAGCTCGAGCTGCGGCTGCTGCGCCACTGGGCCCGCGAGCACACCTGGCTCAGCGACTCCAAGATCGACTCGGCCGGCCGCGACGCGCTGCTCGAGGAGCTCGACAAGAGCGGGCGGATCTCCATCCACCGCGTCCGCTGGTTCGACAACGTCGAGCAGATCGGCGGGCTTCACGTCATCGGCACCGAGCGCCACGAGAGCCGACGAATCGACAACCAGCTCCGCGGGCGGTCGGGCCGCCAGGGCGACAACGGCTCGAGCCGGTTCTATGTCTCGCTCGAGGACGACCTGATGAAGATGTTCGCCGGCGAGACCACCATGAAGCTGCTCTCCAAGATGGGCATGAAAGAGGGCGACGCGATCGAGCACCCCTGGCTCTCCAAGAACGTCGAGCGGGCCCAGAAGAAGGTCGAGGAGCGCAACTTCCAGGTCCGCAAGAACATCCTCGAGTACGACGAGGTCATGGAGCACCAGCGACAGCGGTTCTACGGGCTCCGCCAGCGGGTGCTCGAGGGGCGAGACGTCAAGGGCCTGCTCTTCGAGTACATCGAGGACGCGGTGGACGACTCGGTCCACGAGCTGCTCGACAGCGAGTATCCCGCGATGTGCGCCGCCGAGTTCACCCGCGAGAAGCTGGATGTCTCGGTGCCCGCCGAGCGGCTGCGCGGCAAGGACCAGACCGACATGCAGGCCGCGATCCGCAGGATCGCGATCGAGGAGGCCCGCCACAACATCGACATCACGCTGGGTGAGTACCTGCCCACCGAGGGCAGCGAGATCAGCATCGACTTCGACTCGGCGGGCCTGCACCGCTGGGCCAAGAACCACTACGGCATCGAGCTCGAGACCGGCGAGCTCCGCGAGGGCGGCTCAACCGCCCGCCGTGACGTCCAGCAGATGCTCGAGGAGGCCGCCCGGGAGCGAATCGAGAACGCCGATCTGACGGGCATCGAGGCCTACACCGTCCGCGACTACGGGCTCGCCGAGCTCACCAAGTGGGTGAAGCGGAAGTTTGACTTCGACGTGACGGTGGACGAGCTCAAGGCCGCCCGTGACGCGGAGGAGAGCGAGGTCAGCGATCCGATCCTCACCAAGGCCCGCGAGCTGTACCGCAAGCGGGAGATCGAGTACCCGGTGGACTACGAGATGCAGGTCACGATGCTCGTCGCCCGCCAGGACCCGACCCAGGCCTTCGAGCGGCTCGGGCGGTGGGCCCACCAGCGGTTCGCCGTGGACCTCGACGCCGAGCAGATCAAGGCGACCCAGCCGAGCAAGGTCCGCGACAACCTGATCGAGTACAGCGAGAAATTCGTGGACGAGGGCATGCTCGGTGCCGCGATTGACGAGGCGCTGGGCAAGGCCACCGACGCCGAGCTCGACGCCTGGATGAACGAGCGGTTCGGGGTCGGCGTCACCGACCGCATGAAGTTTCTCGACGAGGACGACCGCCCCGACGCGGTTCGGGCTCGGATCGAGTCGGTGCTGCGGGCCGAGCTGCTGCAGCTCGAGCAGGCGATCCTGATCGACACCTTCGACACCTCGTGGAAGGACCACCTCTACTCGATGGACCAGATGCGCGACCTGATCGGCTTCCGAGCCTTCAGCCAGCAGGACCCCCGAATCGAGTACAAGCGAGAGGGACAACGGGCCTTCCTGACCATGATGGAGGGTGTCCGCGAGAAGGTGACCGACCTGGTTTTCCGGGCCCGCATGCAGCCGGGCAACCCGCAGGGACAGCGTCCCCCGGCCCCCAGGCCGGCCCCGGCGCCGACCGCCGCAGCGAACCGGGCCATGTCGGCCGGCATGCCGATGGGCGGGATGATCAACGGCCCAGGGCTTGGCGGGTTCGGCGGAGTTTCGGGCCCGGGCCTCCCCCAGCGTCGCCCGCAGGCTCCCCCCCAGGCTCCCCCCCAGGGTGGACCGCAGACCTCTCCCAACCCCAACAAGCCTGCCGAATAGGGCTACGGGCCC
Source organism: Phycisphaerales bacterium (assembly GCA_047620485.1). Lineage (GTDB taxonomy): Bacteria > Planctomycetota > Phycisphaerae > Phycisphaerales > UBA1924 > JBLHKT01. The sequence continues at coordinate 90,988 of JBLHKT010000013.1, forward strand.
GCTGAGTAGGGCGGGGCAGGAGCCCGGACGGAACAGATACCGGGCTTCGGGATCATGAGAGCCCCAACGGACGTATGGGCCCGCGGGCATATCGTGTACGCTGGGCGGTGTCCGGCAACACAACCAGACCAGACAGCAATCCCTCGGACCACACGCGGGAGAAGGGACCGACCGATGCAGGCGATGGCGGGAACAACAGGGGCACAGGGCGGGGCGATGCAAGACCGACGGGGCGCGATGTCGCTCCGGGGCGGCTTCACCCTGATCGAGCTGGTCGTGGTGATCGGGATTATCGCCTTGCTGGTCTCGATCACGCTGGTGGTCGGGGCGAGCGTGGCGGCCAAGGCCCGGGGCGGCAAGACCCGCGACGCGATCCGCGTCCTGGATGCCTCGCTGACCGAGTACATCGCGGACCGGGGCAAGATCCCCCCGCCGACCGTGCTCGAGCCCAAGAGCTCGCATTATGACGACGACGAGCGGAGGCTGGTGCCGGTCGCCGACGCGGTGTTTGACACCACGCACAAGGAGCCCGGTTCTGCGTATCCCACGCCTCGGCTGATCAACTCGGTGGGCTTCTACCTGCTCCAGCTTGAGGATTCGCCCGGAGCCAGCAACCAGATCAAGAGCCTCAGCGATGACTTCGTGCAGCTCGTGCCGACCTACACGCCGACCTCGGAGGGTGACGTCACAGATGGGCCGGCCCTGTTCCACGAGAACGGCGACCACGTGGGCATCCCGACCGTTATGGACGGCTGGGGCCGCCCGCTGCGGTACGTCCACCCGCGGTACGACGGGCAGGTCGGGGCGGCGGCCGACGCCCGCCGCAAGGGGATGCCCGGGTTGCCCTACATCGTGACCGACATCCTGGTGGGCCAGGACGAGGACGAGCTGGCGGTGCTAAAGCTCCGCCGCAACAAGATCATGAAGGAGGAGTACACGGACCTGGGGCTCTCCCAGCGGGACGGTGACGGCGGGCTCTGCCCCGGCGACCGCCCGTATTTCTACTCCGCCGGGGTAGACGGCGACCCCTCCTCCACCGACGACAACGTGTACTCCAACCAGCCCGTCTTCACGGTGCCCGATTTCGCCGACGAATAGAGCGGAAAAAACGATTCGGAGATTCAGCGGGCCCCCTCGCGGGGCCCCCGGCGGGGTGCTACGATCCCGCCTACACACGGGGTGTAGCGCAGCTTGGTAGCGCGTCTCGTTCGGGGCGAGAAGGTCGGAGGTTCAAATCCTCTCACCCCGATTAGTTAAAAAACCAAACCCTTCGACGAGCACGTCGAGGGGTTTTTCGTGCGCCCCGGTGAGCCCGGGCCAGCGGCTCACGCCACGTCGGTCTGGGGCCACTGCGGGATCGGCTGGGTCAGGCGGCGCCGGCTCTCGGTGAGCAGCCCGTGGGCCGCGAGCGCGTCCACCGGTCGAGACATGTAGTAGCCCTGCCCGCTCACGCACCCGAGCGCCTGCAGCTGCGTGAGCTGCTCGATCGTCTCGATGCCCTCGGCGATCACCCGCAGGTTGCGGTTGCTCGCCATCAGCTGGATCGCCTGCACGATGTTGGCCACGTGCCCGTCGGTGCCCATGTGCGTGACGAACGACCGGTCGATCTTGATCGTGTCGATCGGGAGCTGGTGGAAGGAGCTGAGCGAGGAGTACCCGGTGCCAAAGTCGTCCAGGTGCAGCTTGACGCCCAGCTCGCGGATCCGGCTCAGCTGCTCGCACACCGCCTCAACGTTCTCGATGAAGATGCTCTCGGTGAGCTCGATGTTCAGGAATCGCCCCTCGAGCCCGATCTCCGTGAGCAGCGAGGTGAGCGAATCGATGAACCCCGGGTCGCCCAGCTGCCGGGTCGAGACGTTGACGCTGATCGAGAGCTCCTCCTGTTCGGGGAACCGCTCGCGCCAGATCAGGATCTGCTGGCAGCTCTCGCGGAGCACCCACTGGCCGATCCCGTGGATCGTGCCCGTCTCCTCGGCAACCGGGATAAAGAGCATCGGGCTGATCATGCCAAGCTCGGGGTGCTTCCAGCGCAGCAACGCCTCAAACCCCTCGATCTCGCCCGTCTCCAGCGAGACGATCGGCTGATAGAGCACGTGCAACTCGTTCCGCTCGACCGCGTGCCGCAGGTCTGTGCTCATCCGCTGACGGGTGAGCACCCGCTCTCGGATGGACTCGTCGAACACGCGGACCTGGCCCTTCCCGTTCGACTTGGCCTGGTACAGCGCCGCGTCCGCGTCGCGCAGCGCGTCGTCGGGGACCAGGTGCTCCGAGCTGCCCACCACGCACCCGAGGCTCACGGTGATGCTCATCTCGTGACCGGCGACCCAGATCGGCTCGGCCATCTTGCGCAGGATCCGGTCGGCCACGACCTGGACCTCCTCGGCGGTCCCCACGTCCTCAAGCAGCAGCACGAACTCGTCGCCCCCGAGCCGGGCCGGCGTGCTGTCGTCGGCCCGCGACGCGGTGTCGATCGACCGCAGCGAGGCCCGCAGCCGGTTGCCGACCTCGACGAGCAGGTAGTCACCCATCGCGTGCCCAAGCGTGTCGTTGATGCTCTTGAAGTTGTCCAGGTCCAGGAAGATCACGGCGTAGGTGTAGTCGTTGTGCCGCTTGGCCCGTTCGATGCACCGCTCGAGCCGGTCGAACAGCAGCAGCCGATTGGGGAGCGAGGTCAGGGTGTCGTAGCGGAGCTGGCCCTCGACGAACTGCCGGGCGTGCATCTCTTGCATCAGCCTGGTGTTGGTTTCCTCCTGATCGACGCGGGCGTCTTGGGCGCTCTCCTCGGCGAGCCGCTTCTGACACAGCGAGCTGGCCAGCTGCCAGACCTCGGCCGAGTCGAACGGCTTGCGAAGCAGCAGCAGCCGGTGGGTCTGCCCGAACTGATCTGCGATCTGCTCCCACGGGTGGTCCGAGTACGCGGTGCAGATCACGATCTCCAGGTTCGGGTCGGCCTTCCAGAGCCGCTCGACCGTCTCGGCCCCGTCCCACCCGGGCGGCATGCGCATGTCCACGAACGCCATGCGGTACGGCCGCCCCTCGGCGATCGCGGCCTCCACCATCGCGAGCCCCTCTTGCCCCTGCGTCGCCGCGTCCATCTCGAACGCGGCATGCGTGGCGGTGGCGTTCTGGGTCGGCTTGCCGAACAGCGCCGCGTCCATCTCATCGAGCAGGTCGTCGCCGCCCGACGTCGGGCACAGGATCGTCCTGTAGGCCTTGCGGATCGACATCTCGTCGTCGATCACCAGCACGCGGTTGGTGGCCGATGCGGGAGCGGTGGGGGGAGCCGTGGGGGGTGTGGAGGGGGGGTTGGTGGGGGGGGTGGGGGTCACGCGGCGATCCTTTCGACGCCGGCTCGCACCGGGAGTTCAAGCCTGAAGACGGTCCCGCTTGTGGTGCCGGGCATGAACCGGAGCGTTCCGTTCATCTCACGGACCGCCAGCCAGCAATAGTACAGCCCGATGCCCTGCCCGTAGCTTTTGGTCGAGAAGCCCTTGTTGAACAGCTGCTCGACGTGCTCGGGCGCGACGCCCGGGCCGTTGTCGTGCACCTCGATGAACGCCATGCCCGCGGCGTCGAGTCCGAGATGGACCATGATGCTCGGGTCGGGCGTGCCCGACGAGACAAGAGACTCTTTCGCGTTGGTCAGCAGGTTGACCAGCACCTGCGAGACCTTGGAGCGTTCGCTCCAGGCCTTGGCGGGCGACTGGATCTGCACGCTGACCTCCACGTCGTGCCGCCGCAGCGAGGCCTCGATGAGGTGCAGCGAGTCGGTCACGATATCGACCAGGTCGGTGTCCTCGGAGAAGTTGGACGAGATCGCGAGCCCCTGGTGCGAGGCGACGATCATCTTGATGTACTCGAGCCCCTCGCGCAGGCCCGTGAGGTCCCCCTGCATCTCGTGGATCTCGGTCTCGAGTCGCCCCGACAGATGCGAAAGGTACACCGGGATCTGCGGGCCCTGCTCGCCGGAGGCGAAGAACCCGGGCAGGTCGTCGCGGTGCTCCTCGAGCATCGAGGCGACCTTCGACAGGCTCGACACCCGCGAGGCCGCCATTTTGCTCCCCAGCGTCTCGGCCAGCACGCTCACATTCGTCATCGCGTTGCCCACGTTGTGCAGCACGCCCGCGGCGACCTCCGACATCCCCGCCTGACGAGACATCATCACCGAGCTCTCCCGGAACTCCTTGAGCTGCTCGAGCATCCGGTCAATCGACCGGGCCAGCGCCCCCAGCTCGTCGCTGCGGGTTAGGCCCATGGGGTTGTCCAGGCGTCCGCTCTCGCCCACCCGCAGCGCGTGATGCGTCAGCGCGTCGAGCGGCTCGATCACCATCCGACGCAGCGCGATCATCAGTGTCGTCAGCGTCAGCAACCCCGCCACGATCAGCGACCAGGTCGCGAATCTCAGCGTGGAGAGCCCTTGTTGATAGATGTCCCGGTCGCCCGCCGTCTGGATCAGGATCGAGGACTCGCCCTTGAGATCCTTAATCACGCCGCGGACCGTGAGCCGATCCGCGGTCAACAGCTCCTGGATCGGAGCGGCTGGGCCGGGTGAATCGCCCAGGTTGCTGATGGAGAACGACACGCCCGTCTGCTCTTGCAGCTCGGCGACCCGCTCGTCGGAGATGCGGCGGCCGAAGATCAGCACGCCTGCAAGCGGGCCCTCGTAGTCGCTGGTGAGGACCGGGTGGGCCGAGAGCATCACGAACCCCAGCTCGGTCAGCATCACCCCGTCAACCTTGCTGTCCTTGTCCGCGGTGACCTGCAGCAGCGGGTGGTCCTCGGGCAGACGGTCGCCGGGCATCCAGGACAGCTCCGTGGGCACCCCCTCCTCCAACTCGGCGACGTGCCCCCAGAACACCGTCCCGTCGGGCTGACAGTAGTACACCACGTCCATGTTCTGATCGACGAACCATTCCGGGTTTTTCAGGTTTTCGTCGTAGAACTCCGGATTCCTGCCCTGCACGAACTCGTGGGAGTGGTCCCACGACGCCCAGTCGAAGCAGATCTCCGAGAGCGCCTCCAGGTCGCGGTTGATCGCGTTCTCGCACCGATGCCAGTCCTCGATCGCGGTCGATCGTTCCAACGAGCGGAAGCTGGGCATCACGGCCACCCGCTCGATGACGTAGTTGGTCAGCACGGAGCCCGCGATGACCGCGACGAGCAGGAGTGTGATCTTCAGACGAAGTCGCATGCGTGTATCTCCAGCGGCAAAGGGCCGCGTCGGGTCAGAACTCGATCGAGAGTCCCACGGTCAGGATCGCATCGGTGTCGTCGTCGTCGTTCCATGACGACGCCGTCTCACCCAGGAAGAGCGCTTGCACGCCCGCGTAGAAGTACCAGCTGCCCCAGGACTCATCCAGATCGAGCGGCAGTGAGGCCGTCGCCCCGACGCTGGCGAACCCGAAGAAGTCGTTCTCTCCGCTGTCGCCCTCGTAGTAGTTGCCCAGGCTCAGGCCCACCGAGACCGGGAACGTGATCTCCCAGCTCTCGAACGTGCCCTCCTCGAGCGTGAAGCCCGGCGAGACGCCCAGCTGCAGGTACGTGCCCTTGTGGTACCCGTCGTTGGCGTTCTCGCCGACCTCGATCGCGAGGATCGCGGTCGGCTGCAACGACCAGGCACCCAGGTCGTCCGAGTCGTCGTACGCCGCGGAGAAGTAGATCTCTTCGATGGTGTCCCACGCGTCCGACGGGCTGGTGTACCAGTAGTAATCGACCTCGAGGTACCAGTTCCCCGTTGACAGCGAGGCGCCGATGTACAGGTCGCTCTCGTACCAATCCTCTCGGAACGAGTCCGTGGTGCCCGCCTCGGTTGCCTCGTCCTGGTACGAGCTCCAGGTGCCCATGGTCAGGCTGATCGTCGAGTCCTCGGTCCGGATCACGTCAAGCGAGAGGTCCAGGTAGGGCTGAAGGATCAGCCCGTTGTCCTCGTAGAGAAACCCTCGCGAGTAGTACGCCGTGGTGTACTCGACGCCGAACCCGACGTAGAGGCGCGAGTCTTCCTCGCTGACGATCTCCGGGGCCTCGCCCTGGGTCTCTTCGGTCGGGGTCCGTCGCGGAGAGCGGGGCTGTGAGCCCACGTTGGGGCCCACGTCATCCTCGTTGATGTTCACGGTGGCGTAGTCGGTGCCGTCCTGGGCTAGGGCGGTCGGCACGACCGCGAACGCGGTGGCGCCGACGAGCCAACAGATTGATGTTTCGATGCGCATGGTCCGACCCCTGCAGCCGAGTAGCCTTTGGACGGCTCACAAGCGAACCGCGACAAAGCAAGATCGGACCCTTGAGTCAGGCTCTTAATGCTTTGAGGGCGGAATCCGCGAGGGGCTCTAGGGTATTCTCCCCAGGGCGGTTTCAGGGCCCTCGAATGAGGCGGGTATCCGGATCACCGACGGGGACAAGGCGCAGGATCCGCGCGTGACCGAGCGGCTTCGCGGGCTCGCGGGCCACCGGCCCGATCCCAGATGAAAAAAAACGGCCGCAGGCGCGGCCGATGGAAAAACAGATTCGATGCGATCGGGAGCGAGGGTCTCAGCAGCCGGCGAGGAAGCCGGCGACGAAGCCGCCGATGTCGCCGTTGTCGAGGATGCCGTCGCCGTTGAAGTCCGCGGCGAGATCACCGGCGAGGAACAGCGCGACGAAGGCACCGATGTCACCGTTGTCGAGGATGCCGTCTCCGTTGAGGTCGGGCTGGCAGGCGGGGCCGGAGTTGATCGTGACCGAGACGTCGTCGCAGA
>JBLHKT010000014.1:0-94339 GCA_047620485.1 Phycisphaerales bacterium
CCTTGCCCCATGTACGCCATCACCGTTGAGTCCGAGTTCTCCGCCGCCCACGCCATCTCGATCGCCGGCATCCGCGAGCCGATCCACGGGCACGACTGGCACGTGACCGCCCTTATCGAGGGCCCCACGCTCGACGCCGACGGGCTGCTGGTCGATTTCCACACGATCCACTCGTCGCTGATACAGATCACCGACGAGTATCACAACACCAATCTCAACGACCACGCCGACTACGAGAGCATCAACGCCTCGGCTGAGCACGTCGCGATGACCATCGCCAACCACCTCTCCGCCGCGATCAGCGAGTCCCTCCTCGAGCACGCCCGCCTCGTCCGCGTCACCGTCTCCGAGGCCCCGCGGTGCAACGCGACCTACACGCTCGCGCCCTGACCGCCGCTCGGGCGCCCCGGGTTGGCCCGATCCCCCTGCTACCCTCCCCCTGATGGACTCCCCGACCGACACCCTGGCCAACTTCGACGCGTTCCCGATCGAGGACGGCAAGTACCTCAACCGCGACCTCTCCTGGCTCGAGTTCAACCAGCGCGTCCTCGCGCTGGCGTCCGACGAGCGGACACCGCTGCTCGAGCGGGTCAACTTCCTCGCGATCTTCGCGTCCAACCTCGACGAGTTCTTCATGAAGCGGGTCGGGCTGCTCCGCCGCCGCATCGCCCAGGGGCTGACGCACTCGGCCAACCGCCCCGGCGAGCTGCCCCCGACCCAGACCCTCGCCGAGATCCGCTCGCGCGTCCACGCGCTGCAGCAGGTCCAGGCCGACGCGTGGTCCAACTCCATCCAGCCCGCGCTGGCCGACGCGGGCATCCACATCCTCGACTACGACCAGCTCGACGAGCACCAGCAAAGAGCCGTAAACACGTGGTACCACGCCGAGGTCTTCCCCATCCTCACCCCGCTCGCCGTGGACCCGGGGCACCGCTTCCCGTTCATCTCCAACCTCTCGGTCAACCTGGGCGTCCGCCTTGAGCACCCCGAGCACCCGGACCCCAAGCCGCTCTTCGCCCGTGTCAAAATCCCCTCGGTGCTCCCGCAGCTGGTGCGGGTCGATGCCCTGCGGTTCCCCGACCGCGAGCCCGACGACCACGCCGCGGTCTTTATCCCGCTCACCGAGGTCATCCGCCACAACCTCGACGAGCTCTTCCCCGGGCTCGACATCCTCGAGGTGCTCCCGTTCCGCATCACCCGCAACGCGGCCCTGGAGATCGACGACGAGGAGACCGAGGACCTGCTCGAGCAGGTCGAGCTCGAGCTGCGGATGCGGCGCTTCGCCGACGCGCTGCGCATCCAGGTGAACCCCAGGCCCGCCGAGAGCATCCTCGATCTCGTCTGCGAGGAGCTGGTCCTCAACCCCGTGGACGTCTACGAACGCCCCGGCCCCCTCGCCTTCACCGACCTCTTCAGGGTGTACAGCCTCGACCGCCCGGACCTCAAGGAGAAGCCCTGGAACCCCGCCGTCCCCAAACGCTTGGCCGACCCCGAGACCGACATCTTCGCGGTCATCCGCGACCGCGACGTGCTGGTGCACCACCCCTACGAGACCTTCCGGTACTCGGTCGAGCGGTTCATCGCCCAGGCCGCGCGAGACCCGCAGGTCCTCGCGATCAAGCAGACGCTCTACCGCACCAGCCGCGACTCGCCCTTCATCGACTCGCTGATCCACGCCGCCGAGGAGGGCAAGCAGGTCGCGTGCATGGTCGAGGTGCGTGCCCGGTTCGATGAAGAGAAGAACGTGCAGTACGCCCGCCAGCTCGAGGCCGCCGGCGTGCACGTGTCCTACGGCGTCGTCGGGCTCAAGACCCACTGCAAGTGCTCGCTGATCGTCCGGCGCGAGACCGTGGACGGCGTCACCGCCCTGCAGACCTACTGCCACCTGGGCACCGGCAACTACCACCCCAAAACCGCGCAGCTCTACACCGACATCGGGCTGCTGACCGCCGACCCCGAGATCACCCAGGACGTCGCCAAGCTCTTCAACGCCCTCACCGGGCACACCGCCCTCAACGAGTACCGCCAGCTCCTCATCGCCCCCGCCACCATGCGCCTCGCCCTCAACGAGCTGATCGACAACGAGATCGACAACGCCCGACACGGCCGACCCGCACGCATCGTCGCCAAGATGAACGCCTTCGAGGACCGGCAGCTCACCGACAAGCTCTACGAGGCCTCGAACGCCGGCGTGAAGATCGACCTCGTCGTGCGCGGCTTCTCCTGCCTCCGCCCCGGCGTGCCCGGCATGAGCGAGAACATCCGCGTCGTCTCCATCGTCGGCCGCTTCCTCGAGCACTCGAGGCTCTTCGTCTTCGCCGACGGGCACGACAACCCGGGCGACGGCAAGGTCTTCATCGGCTCCGCCGACTGGATGAACCGCAGCCTCAACAGCCGGGTCGAGGCCGTCACCCCCATCCGCGACCCCGACGCCCGAGCCCGGATCTGGAACGCCCTCACGATCATGCTCCGCGACCACCGCGACGCCTGGCGGCTTGAGCCGAGCGGGGCCTACACCCGCCTCGTCACCCCAGCCGACGCCGACCCCGCAAGCCCCGAGGTCCGGGGCACCTTCCGGGTCCTCATGGACGACGCGACCGCCAACGCGGGCCCGATCACGCCCTGACAGCCTGCCCATACGCCTGATAACAAGGGCGCTGTGAGGCAAGCCGCGTGCTCGTCGGCGAAGCGGCCCTTCGAAGATTCAGCGCACAGAAAAGGCCGCACCCGGTATTAACCAGATGCGGCCTCTCAGTCTCCTCGCGAGCACACACATCGCGAGTAGAGGTCCTACCCGACCACTAATCACTGTGCCACCGATTCTCAGAACGGCCACCAAAGTTCAGGAATTTGTTGCGCGTCAGACAAAAACCCGCGTCGCGCCCCTCCAGCAACCCCCCAGACAGCCATCCAGCCCCTCATCAGGCCCACAAGTAGGCCCCGAGGTGCCAGGTGCCTCACCCGTTGAGTGACCCCGCGGGGGTCGTGGGCCCAGCAGGGGTCGTCGTCCCCGGGGCAGTCGGGGCCGCCTGCGGCTTCCAGAGCAGGTCCGTCCACTCGCGGGGGAAGATCGAGACGAACGCCGAGCCGACCTTCGCCGCCCCGGCCAGCATCTGGCGGGTCTCGGTGAACAGGTCCGGCTTGTCGCCGGGCGCCTTGGCCATCATCTCGCCCATCGCCTTAAGCAGATCGATCGCCGAATCGCCCTGGACCGCGACGGCTTCGTCGGGAACCGGCGCGGTGATCCCGCCGTTGTTGTTGTCTGCCAGCGGAGCCGAAGGCCCGCTCGGGCCCGCGCTCACGGCGAACCAGATCATCGCCGAGGCCGCCCCAGCGACGCCGAGCCCGATCACGCCCTTGACCGCGGCGGGCATCACCGGCGCACTGACCGGGAGCGCCCCGGGCGCCTCGCCCGCGATGCCCTGCGTGACGCGTTCGCTAAAGCCCTCGCTCAGCGTGCCCGTGTCGCCCCGCTGGCTCAGCAGTCCCTCGATGTGTTCGTATGACCTGCTCATGCCCGTTCCCCTTCCGATGATTCCTCGCTCGCCCGCCCCAACTCCTGTTCGCTTCCAGACTCGTTTGGTCGCTCTTGTTCCGCCGCGGCCGGGTCGTGCTCCCCGAGCACCTGGGCCAGTCTCGCCCGCGAGCGGTGCAGGGTCACCCGCACCCAGACGCCGGTCTTGCCCATCACCCGCGCCACCTCCTGTGGCGAGCAATCCTCGGCGTACCTGAGCCACAATGCCTCGTACGCGTCGGGCTTGAGTTCCCGCCGGGCCGCGGTCCAGACGCTGGGCGTCTCCTCGCGGATCGGTACGGGCCCCTCGCCGAGTCGCCCTTCGGCGAGCCGCTCCCGGTCTCGGGTGCGCCGCCGGATCACGTCGATCGCCTGGCGGTGCGCGATCGTCATGATCCACGCGGCGAACCGTCGCTCGGGATCGAACGTCTTGATGCCGCGCCACGCCCGGAGGAAGGTCTCTTGGGCCGCCTCCTCCGCGTCGGCCCGGACCCGGACACGACTGAGCACCAGCCCGAAGACCCGCTCGTCGTACCGCGAGACCAGCTCGGAGAAGCAGGCCCGGTCACCGTCTGCGGACCGCCGGGCGAGTTCCTCGTCGCCCAGCCCACCGATCACGGTGCCGGCCCCCGTCCCCAGTCCGCGCCCGCCCAAGCCGCCGGATCCCGGGGGGTCCTGTCGCTCGGGCTTCGTGGTCGCGTTGTGGGAGGGTGCCATGATCACAGCATATCCGATCAGATCTCGTCGTCGCCCAAGTCGATTTCGATGTCGTTGTCGTTTTCGTTTTCGTTGTCGTCCCAGTGGACCTCAGCCTCGGCCTGCGCCTCGATGAACTCGATCAGCTCCTCGGCGTCGTAGTCGAACGCGATCGTGAAGTACCCGTCCTTGGCCCAGACCTTGAACGCCTGCACCATGGCCATCGCCTCGGCCAGCTCCTCGTTGCCCTGGGCCAGGACCGAGCCGAACGCGACGGCTCCCTTGTAGACCGTCACGAGCTGGTTGGCCTTCTCCTCCGCATTGGTGTGGACGGTCACCTCGGCGAAAGCCCGCCCTTCGCTCTCGCCGACCTTGCCCCAGACCTGGTTGGCCAGGTTGAGGAAGGCCGAGGCCTGCTCCATCTCCTCGAAGATCTCGAGGCGGGCGGTGCCGAACATCGCGATCGTGCCGCTCTTCTGCCGGCGTTCGATCCGCTCGCGGACCTCGCCCTCGACCGCTGGCTTCTCGCCCGCGAGCACGCCGAGCCCCTCGGTGAGCGAGACCACGCTCTGCCCGAAGACCCAGGTGTAGTCGTCGTCGCCGTTCTTGAGCAGGGTGAGGTACCCGGTCTCGTCGTCCATGGGGACAGCGAGGGTGGAGTGCCCGTTGATGTCGATGGTCTCGCCGCCGTGCTCTGCGAGCATCTCGCCCAGGTTCTGGTTCCAGTCCTTGAGGTTCGCGTCGCCGCTGATGAGCAGGACCATGTCTTTCGGCCCGTCGTTGCTCAGCCCGCCCGCGTAGGCGGTGAGCCCGTGCAGCCCGCCCTGGGCGCGGAGCGTGAAGCCGGGGAAGATCTCTCGGAGTTCTTCGAAGTTGTTGGAGTCGGCCTCGAGCCGGCTGAGCAGCATGTCGCCGATCATCGAATCGTTCATCGCGTCCAGGTCGATGTGAACCATCACCTTGGCCTGCTCGCTGATCTGGTCCGCGTTGGGCGGGCCGGCCATCGCGCCGCCCGCCACGACGACCGCGGCCCCCGCCCCCCAAGCCATCATCCGCCCGTCCATCCGATTCGTGCTCGCTGTCCGCGTCATCGTGTGCTCCTTTGGGTTCGTTCGCCCCCGCCACGTGGCCGGGTCGTCCGCCAACCGGAAATACCCTCTTCGGTATCGAGCCGTTACACCACAAGCCCGGTCGCCAACCCTGTCGATGCGAGTTAGTAGTCAATAACCAATCAAGGAGCCCGCACAGGCCTCCCAGCCCGCACAACTCGTCTCAGCTCTCTTCCATCGGGCCGTACGTCGGCGGGGCCTCGTCGCTCCGCTCGCCGACCAGAGCCGCCGCGATCCGGTCCGCGTGCACGTGGCTGGTCTCGATGAAGACCTTGGTTCGCCGCTGACTCCCGCCCGCAGCCGTCCCGGCGATGTAGACGCCGGGCACGCTGGTCTGCATGGTTTTCGGGTCAATCCGGGGCTTGTGCTCCTCGCCACAGGTCTCCACGCCGAGCTGGTCGAAGAGCGTTCGGCTCTGCACATACCCGGTCAGCAGCAGCACGTGATCCGCCTCGACGCGGCGTGACTCGCCCGGCGCGAGCAGGGGCGACGCGCCCTCGAGAGTCTCGCTGTCGGGCTCCAGGCCCGAGGGGATCAGCTGAACCGCGTCACGGTCGATTCGGCTCACCTCGGTCCCGGGCTCGAACCCGAGGTGCCCCTTGCGGATCAGCCACTCCAGCTCCGGGTGGATCCAGTACTTGAGGCGGTCGTGGTCGAACACGCGGCGTCGGTACGAGATCGTGACCCGGGCCCCGGCCCGGAACAGCCGAATCGCAGCCTCCGCCGCGGAGTTGCGACCACCCACGATCAACACCCGCTGACCGAAGTACCGCCCCGGGTCGTCGAGGTAGTGACTTACGTGGGGCAGAGACTCGCCCTGGACCCCCAGCAGACGCGGCGTGTGCATGTTCCCGATCGCCAATACCAGACTCTCAAACCGCCACGTCTCCACGCCCGAACCGCCCTCGATTGGGGGTGGGCTGGGGATCAGGGTGGGGTTGGTTTGGCGCGCCTGCTCGCTTGGCCCGCCGACCCCCTCGGTGCTCCGTTCGGTGGTGAGCACGAAGCCGTCGCCCGATCCGCCGCTCGCTCGCTGGGCCCTGATCACCCGCCGCCCGGTGCGAACATCGAGCGAGTGGGTGCCGACGACCTGCTGGAGGTAGGCCAGGTAGTCCTCGCGGGTCGCCTTGTCTTGGTCGCGGGTAACGAGGGGGACGCGGCAGATCTCGATCCGCTCGGGGCTGGAGAAGTACTTGGTGCCCGGGGCCCACCAGGCCATGGTGGAGCCGACGCGGCCGGCCTCGAGGATGACCGACCGCACGCCGCGGTTGGCCAGGGCCCAGGCGGTCTCAAGCCCGAGGGGCCCGGCTCCGATGATGCCTACGGGGGCCTCGTGCGTGCTGATTGGTTCGGGTCCGTGCTGGTCCATCGGACAACCCTAGGGGCTGATCGGCAAGGCCGAGACCCGGGGCCGCCCGCGGCCTGCCTCTCGCTCGCCCGAGAACCCGATCTGACTTGCGGCTCGGGCCTAAAGTACTTTCCCGATTATCTTTCTCTCAACCAGGAGCCCCCGGATGCCCTCACTCACGATCGACGTGGCCGCTACTCTCAACGACGACTCGCTGCTCAACCACGAGTGCAAGACCATCGCCAAGACCCAGCTGCACCTGCCCGGCTCCGACTTCGTGGACCGCGTCGTCGCCCAGTCTGATCGCTCCAACTCGGTGCTGCGCAACATGCAGACGCTGTTCAACACCGGGCGGCTCGGCGGCACCGGCTACACCTCGATCCTCCCCGTCGATCAGGGCATCGAGCACTCCGCGGGCGCCTCGTTCGCCCCCAACCCGGCCTACTTCGACCCGGCCAACATCTGCGAGCTCGCGATCGAGGGCGGGTGCAACGCCGTCGCCTCCACGTTCGGCGTGCTCGGCTCCGTCGCCCGCAAGTACGCCCACAAGATCCCGTTCATCGTCAAGTTCAACCACAACGAGCTGATGACCTACCCCAACACCTTCAACCAGATCCCATTCGGCACCATCGCCGAGTGCTCGGAGATGGGCGCCGTCGCGGTCGGCGCGACGATCTACTTCGGCTCCGAGGAGTCCGAGCAGCAGATCGTGCAGGTCGCTGAGATGTTCGAGGAGGCCCACTCCTACGGGCTCGTCTGCGTCCTGTGGTGCTACCTCCGCAACAGCGCGTTCAAGGTCAACGGCGTGGACTATCACAGCGCGGCTGACCTCACCGGGCAGGCCAACCATCTGGGCGCGACCATCAAGGCCGACATCCTCAAGCAGAAGCTCCCGACCAACAACGGCGGGTTCGCCGCGCTCAACGCCGGCGACTCCTCCTACGGCAAGTTCCGCACCGAGGTCTACACCGAGCTCGCCGGCTCCGACAAGGACGGCAAGGGCGGGCACCCGATCGACCTGTGCCGCTACCAGGTCGCCAACGGGTACATGGGGCGCATCCCGCTGATCAACTCGGGCGGCGAATCCAAGGGCGCGGGCGACCTGCAGGACGCGGTGACCACCGCGGTCATCAACAAGCGGGCCGGCGGGATGGGCCTGATCTCAGGTCGCAAGGCGTTCCAGCGCCCGATGAACGAGGGCGCCGCCCTGCTGCACGCGATCCAGGACGTGTACCTGGACGACAACGTGACGATCGCGTAAGACGCCCGGGCCTGAAACTGATTTGTATTTTAACCGCCGACGAGCCTGTGCCCGTCGGCGGTTTCTTCATTGGTACCGTCGCGCACATCTCGACGTAGACCTCACGATCGCGTACGCTGCGAGCCAAGGAGCCCGCCGATGTCTCAGATCCCGCCCCCCGCCAACAACTGGAACGCCGGCTTCGCCCCCCCTCGCCAGGGGCCCGGGTGGGTCGTGCCGATGCTCATCGGTGGCCTGATCTTCGCTGTCGGGTGCGGCTCGGGGCTGCTGGTGGGGTGGGGCGCGGGCCTTGCCACCAACTTCGATGACCTGCTCGACTATGCGCCCGCCGACACGCTCATCTCGTTCGAAGTGCCCGACACGGTCGTAGCGGGCGAGCCGTTCGTGATCACGGTCACGCTCACCGAGACGGTCGGCGAGATCCGCACCATCGACTCTATTGATGTGGCCAACGCCGACGCCATCGGAATCGTCTTCGACTCAGCCTCGCCCGCCCCGGCCTACTACGACGACACCTACGGCTACCTCGAGATGGGCCACGACCTGACGATCGACCCTCACGCCACGCAGCAGCACGAGATCTCGCTCGTGTGCGACCAGCCCGGCACGCACACCGTCGCGGTCCAGGTCTACTTCACCGAGACCATGTACGCCGAGCAGAGCTTCACCTTGACCGTAGAGCCCGGCGACCAGAGCTCGGACCCCGACTTCTGAGCGGCCTTATCCCTCCCGCTCGTCCCACGCCTTGAGCACCTCGGCCTCACGCTCGCGGGTGATCCCGCCGCGGACCCGTGTCGCCCACTTGTCGGCGGCCTCGTCGCCCTTCTGGGCCCGAACCCGGGCCTGCTCGGCCGCGACGTATTCCAGCGTGTCGCGGTTCGTGTCGTCGAGCGAGCGGGTCTTGAGACCCGCAGCGATCGACTTGGCGGTGCTCATCTGCCCGATGCCGGCGTACCCCTCGGTCGAGGCTGGGATCCACGCGGGCATGTGCTGCCACGCCTCGATGCCCTGCGACTCGAGGAAGTCAGCGTCCACCCACACGGGCTCGGTCTTCTCGAGGCCCGCGGCGTCCCCGCCCTCGGCGGTCTTGCCCTTGGGGGCTGCGACTCGGACCGCGCTATTGATGACGTCGCGCATCGTGCGCTCACCAGCCGGCGAGACCGCGTTGTAGATCCCCATGTGCTTCTGCTCGCAGCAGTGGATGGTGAAGTCGGCCAGGTCTCGCGCGTCCACGATCTGCACAAGGTCATCGCCGGTGCCGGGCGCGAGCATAGGGCCGCCCTCGCTGGCGCGGACCGGCCAGTAGGTGTGTCGCCCCGTCGTGTCGCGCGGCCCGACGATCAGCCCCGGGCGGATCACGCTCACCCTGCCCGGGAAGCGCTCCTCAGCCGCCCGCTCCACCCGGGCCTTCATCGGGCCGTAGTGCGCCCGCGCCTGCGTGTGGTCCGTGATCGCTTTGGCCACCGCGTCGTCCATATGGGCTACCGGGGCGGTCTCTTCCATGCCGATCTGGTTCATCGCGGCGTACACCGAGATCGTGCTGATCACGACGTACTGCCCCATCGCGGGCTTGAGCACGTCCATCGCGTCCGTCACGGTCCTGGGCACGTAGGCGAACGGGTCGATCACCGCGTCCCACTGTCGCCCGTCGCTGACCGCGTTCGCAAGCGAGCTCAGGTCGGTGTACCGGTCGCCCTCGAGGTGCGCAAGATCGGGGAACAGCTCGGGAGCGGACTTGCCGCGGTTGAAGAGCGTGACGGTGTGCCCGTTGGCGACGGCCCGGTTGACGATGTGGGGCCCGATGAAGCCGGTGCCGCCGAGGATCAGGATCTTCATGCTCTTCGTTCCATGCGCTTGGATCGCGCCCATCAGGCCCGGCGAGAGCGCGTCCCCGAGCGCAAAACCGCCGGTGGTCGCCATGAACTCGCGCCTCGTGCTCTTGCCGTTCGTGCTGTTCATCACGTTGTTCGCCAGTGCCCCCAAACACGCGGGGTGCTTTTTTTACCCTCTCAATTCACTCGGCTACCACCCGCAGCGCCTTTTCCAGCCGGCGCAGGTCCCGCCACTTCAGCGGCAGCCGGACCACGCCCGGGAAGATCCGCGACATCTCCGGGTCCCAGTACATGGGGTAGTTGCCCCCGCTCGCCGAATCCAAGCGCGGGCGGATCTCGATCCAGGCCTCCTCGATCGACTGATCCGCCGAGATCGCCAGCGGGCCCAGGTACCAGTCGTAAAGCACGCGTGAGCCCGTTCGGCCGAACCCGACCCACTGGTTCCGCCCGACGAACGTCCGCTCTCCGGGGCTGGTGCCGCCGTCTCGCACGTCGCGCAGGGCCCACCACGCGGGGTCCGCCTCGCCCGCCCGACGAGGCTCGTCCTCGCCGGCGACCTTGATGAACAGGTTTCCCGTGCCGCCGAAGGTAAACCCCTTGGGGGTGTTCGGCTTGAGAAGGTCTTGATCGACCCTGACCTTGAACCCGAGCGGCGGTTGACGGTCGGGCACGAAGTCCCGCTCCCAACGCAGCTCGGCGTGCAGCGACGCCAGCCACGCGTCCACCGCGGCATCCCCCGTGGTCAGCTCCCCCGCGTCGGAGGGCGACAGGCTCAGCTCGTTGTACGGCCCGGTCTCCGTCGCGATCAACACCTCCACCGATTGATGAATCGGCGCGACCGGCCACCAGACGCCCGCGTACGGGTCGCCCTCGTAGATCGTCCCCTCCACACGCACGGCTTCGGTGGGCGAGGGGCTCATCATGTTCGGCCAGCGCACCCAATCCGCCACACGGACCGTGCCGTCCCACCGCTCGCCCTCACGCCCATCGACCGGCACCAGCCGAACCCCCGTCCCGTCGAGCGCCATCCCGTACTTCACCTCGTACAATCGCTCGTACAGGCGCACCCTCACGCGCCGATCGCTCACGAGCCGACGGAACACGGTCACCCGCGCGTGCACCGAGGCCATCTGCGGCAGCACCGCGGGCGCCTCCAGGTTCAGCACGTAGACGGACCTTGCCCACCGCTCCTCGGCGAAGCCGAGCCGCTCCTCACGCGCCCACGCCCCGAAGACGTACCGGTACAGATCGCCGCGGATGGCCGTGGGCTCGGTGAGCACCTCGGGTGATTCGGCGCGCGCCCGGCGCAGGAAGAGCCATTGGTCCAGGCGGCTGGTGGTGTCCTTCTCGTACAGCCTCGTCTTGAGCGCGTGCGAGAACCGCTCACGCCACGGGCGCTGGGGGTACGGGACCGAGACCGGCGAGGACTGGCGGTCAACCAGCGAGCCCGGCTCATCGGAAAGCCACCGCACCGACAGAACCAGTACCGGGGTCGGCACCGCCCCCACCCACCCCTCCGAGTAGTTGTACCGGCTCACCCGCGGCCACACGCTCGCGGTGTACGCCCCCAGCAGCAGCAAGACCGCGACCGCGATCCCCCACTTCCGCCGGCGGGTCTTCCGCATCATACGGCGAGACCGGTGCGCCCGCCCGCACTCGGGGCAGACCACGGGAGTCTCGCGCGAGACGGCGGCGGTGCTCTCGAGCCCGGCGAGGTCGTACCAGCACCGGCGACAGCGAAGGGCCGCACGCCCGCGCCAGCCCGCCCGATCCCAGAACATCGCCCATCCCAGCAGGAGCAGTCCGAGCCCGGAGAATCCCCAAGCCACAACCGCATAGAACGTCGTCATGCCAAGAGCATACCCGCGGCCCCCCCTCCCGCGACTCCGGTTCTGATTCGAAAGCCGATAGGGTCTGCTACCCTTGCCCCATGCTCAAGCCCGCTGTCTTCCTCGACCGTGACGACACCATCAACCGCAACGCGGACCTGCCGCGTGAGGCCTGGGGCACCCACACCACGGGCGACCTGCTCAACCCGGAGTTCGCGGTCCTGCTGCCCGGGGTGGCCGAGGCGCTGGCGAGCCTCAAGGCCGCCGGGTTCGTCAACATCCTCATCACCAACCAGGGCGGCGTCGCGCGGGGCGGCGGGACCGTGGACGACATCGACCGCGTCAACGACGCGATCCGCAACCTGCTCGAACCCGTTAACACCGGGCCGGTGCTCTCGGCCCATGAAGCAGCCCGACCCGGGAGGCCCAAGCCGGTCCCGCCGCTGCCCCCCGTGCTCCGAGGCACGCTGATCGACGCGGCCTACGCCTGCCCGCACCACCCGACGGGCGGGATCCCAGAGTTCAAACGCGAGCACCCGTGGCGCAAGCCGAACCCGGGCATGATCACCGCGGCGGCCGAGGAGCTCGGGCTGGACCTGGCCCGCTCGTGGATGGTGGGCGACAAGCCGCGTGACCTGCACGCGGCGATGGCCGCCGGCGTGGACGAGGCCCGGTGCCTGCGCGTCGGGCCCGGCGCGGCCCACAAGGGGCTCGCCGAGGCGACCCGAGTGATCCTCGAGAACCACGAGATGGGCGCCGCCGCCCCGCAGCCGATCCCCGCCTCACGCATCACGCTGCGGGCCCACTGCACCGAGGACCGCCCCAGGCCGCTGGGCGACGAGCGGACCCAGGGCACCGTGCTCGCCGCGGCCCGGGGCTTGGCTGAGCGGACCGGGATCACGATGCTCGAGGTCGAGACGGCGGACACCTACCTGGTCGCGACGCTGGCGATCGGGCGGATCCCGGCGATGGGGTTCGCCGCCGAGCTGCGCAAGATCACCAACGACTGGCACAAGCGCCGCCACGGCGAGCCGCTCTGGCTCGAGCCCGAGCGCAACGACTGACCATGCCTGATCCGAGCCCAGCCAAGCCGCACCGTCTGCTGGTGGTCCTGCCCTCCTGGGTGGGCGACGTGGTGATGGCGACGCCCGCGCTGCGGCTGCTGCGAGACTCGCTCCCCGGATCCTACATCGGCGGGCTGGTGCGGCCCGGCAACGACGCGCTGCTCGCCGGGAGCGACCTGCTCGACGAGCTGCACGTCTTTCAGCCAAACGGCATGATGGCGAGCAAGAAGGCTGCGGGCCTGATCCGACCCCGGCGCTACGACACCGCGCTGCTGCTGACCAACTCGTTCTCGACCGCGCTGATCGCCCGGCTCGCGTTCATCCCCAGGCGCGTCGGGTATGACCGAGACGCGCGCGCGATGCTGCTGAGCCAGAAGCTCAGGCCGCCCCGAAACCCGGACGGGACTTGGCGGATCACCCCCGCGGTGAATTACTACCACGCCGCGGCGACGGCCCTGCTCACCGGCACACTCCCCGAGCTGGACACGGGCCCGTTCACCCGCGCCGACCGCGCCCCGTTGATCCTGCCCGACGACGCACGGCTTGAGCTCTCGCTGAGCGAGAAGGACAAGGCCGACGCCGCGCACACGCTCGCGCTCGCGGGAGTCTCGGCGGACGAGCCGACCGCGATCCTGAACCCCGGCGGGAACAACCCGGCCAAGCGGTGGCCCGCCGACCGATTCGCGCAACTGGCCGACCGCCTCGCTCGCACGCACAACCTTCGGGTGCTGATCAACGGCTCGCCCTCGGAGCTGGACCTGTGCCGCGAGATCGCGAGCCTCGCGCAGACCGAGCCGGTGGTGCTCGCTGAGCACGAGCACTCGCTGAGCGGGCTCAAGGCGTTGTGCGCGCAGACTCGGTTGATGTTGACCAACGACACGGGGCCGCGTCACATCGCCGCTGCGTTCGGCGTGCCGCTGGTCTCGCTGTTCGGCCCGACCGACGCTCGCTGGACCACTATCCCGCACGACCTCGAGACGATCCTGCTGGCTGACCCGACACTAGAGCCGAAGGAATCCGCGAACGACCACGCGGAGCGATGCCGCGTTGATCGCATCGAGACCGAGACGGTCATCGAAGCGGTCGAGGCGTTGCTCGCCGACTGAGCTTGGTTGGGGGTGGCTGGTGCCGGCTCGGCGTCAGGCCGCCGAGGAGCTTCGGGCCTCGCCGACGAACCAGCGGGTGCCGGGGAACCGCTGCTCGAGCAGGTCGAGGACTTCGCAGGGGAGGGTATCGACGGTCGCGACCTCGCCATCGATGGACTCGACGCCGCCGATGTGGCCCTTGGCATCGACCCAGCCCGAGGCTCGGGCGACCTCTTTGGGCTTGAACTTGCCCATGCGGACCTTGCCGCTGGTGTCCATCGACCAGTCCTGACCACCGACGTTCGAACTGACCATGGCGAGACTCCGGCGTGAACAGGCGACAAGGCGAAGGGTGGCGTGCGGCCGGTCGGCCGCGTCTGAGGAACCACGGCGAGGCTATCGGCCGCTGCGCCCGCCCAATCCCGTTTGGCCGCACAGCCCGACCCCAACGAGCCCGTATCGGACCCGCCCCGCCGTCACAGCCCGCACAACCCCCCACGCGCCCCCCACCCACCGGCCCCACCACGTCCGCTGACAACGCCCGATATCGCGCTGTTGCCATCGCCATACACTTGGGTATGACCAAGCCGAAATCTGAGATCGACCACATGATCAGCCTGTTTGGGACGGACGCCAAGGGGCTCTACGCCGTCCTTGAGAAGCAGTTCAGCGTGCTCATGACCCGCGCCCAGGTGCTCATGGGCTTGTGTGGCGTGGTGATCACGACCACCGGCTTCTCGGGGCGGATCATCGCGGGCACCAGCGACCTGGCCCAGTGGTTGATCATCAGCGGGATCTCGCTCACCCTCGCCGCCGCCGCGGTCGTCGTGTTCGGCGTGCTCCCGCTCAAGTGGCTCACCCAGCAGCCCGGCAACACGACCGACGAGTGGCTCGCCGAGAGCCTCCGCTACCGCGACAGCAAGCTCCGCCACTACCGCGTTGGCGTGGTGCTCATGCTCGCCGGGCTGACGCTCTATGTCGCGGCGATCGCGCTGATGCTGGCGCACCCCGAGGCCGACGCGGTCGAATCCGCCCGAAAGCGAACGCCCGTCTCACTCAGCATCGAAACCCACCTCGAGCGGCACGACCCGCTGGGCTAGCACGTCCACCAGCCCCAGGTCCGTCAGCTTGAGCTTCGGGATCACCGGCAAGGGCAAGAAACTCAGCGGCATGAACGGGTCCTCGACGGGGCACCCGATCGCTCGCACCGCGGCGAGCAACATGCTCTGCTGCTCGATGACCTTCGCCGACGGTTGATCCGAAATCAGGCCCGCGATCGGGAGCGGCAACAGGGCGAGCACTGTCCCGTCCCGCACGACGCACTGCCCGCCGCCGACAGATTCGAGGGCCCGGGCCGCGGCGGCCATGTCCGAGTCGTTGTCGCCCACCACCGCGAGGTTGTGCGCGTCGTGCCCGACCGTGCTTGCCAATGCGGCGTTCTCGAACCCAAACCCGGTGACGAACCCGAGCCCGATGCCGCTCCCCGCTCCGTTGTCGGTGCCGTGCCGAGCGATGACCGCGAGCTTGAGCAGGTCTCTGGACGGGTCGGCGACATACCGCCCGTCTTCGATCTTGGGCGGCAGGTGCGCCTCCTCGGTCCAGAGCTGGTGCGGGTCGGCCTCGATCACACGGATCTGCTCCACGCCCGGCTTGGCGGGGATGCGCAGCGAGGCCTCGCCGAAGTCCGGAGCGATCCTCACCGAGCCGCGGCTGAAGGACTCGTCGGGATTCGGCGCACGATCCAGCACACCCCCGACCATCTCGCCGCCCTGCGCGATCAGCTCGCCTTGGTGGTACACGCTCGTCGGCGTGATGTCCGCCAGGTCCTCGAACACGATCAGGTCCGCGGAGCGCCCCGGCGCGATCGCGCCAAGGTCGGGCTGACGGTAATGATCCGCCACGTGCAGCGAGCCCATCGCCAGGGCGGTCACCGGGTCGAGCCCGAGCCTGACAGCCTTGCGCACGACGTGGTCGATGTGCCCCTCGTGCCTCAGGTCGCCCGGGTGCCGATCGTCGGTGCAGAAGCAGAAGCGGCTGGCGTTGCGGTCGTTCACGATGGGCACGAGCGCCTCGAGGTTTCGCGCGGCGCTGCCCTCGCGGAGATAGATCTGCATGCCGAGCCGGACCTTCTCTAACGCCTCCTCGGGCGTGGTGCACTCGTGGTCCGAGCTGATCCCGGCGCCGACATACGCGCCCAGCCCGCGGCCAGCAAGCCCGGGGCAGTGCCCGTCCACGATGGCCCGGTTCAGCCCGAGCTTCACCTTGGCCAACACGCCCGGATCGCCCAGGAAGACACCCGGGAAGTTCATCATCTCAGCCAGCGCGACCACTCGCTCGTCATCAAACAACGGCTCGAGGTCCGCCGCCTCGAGCGTTGCGCCCGAGTTCTCGAACGCGGACGACGGCACGCACGAGGACGCTGCGAACATGATGTTCATGGGCAGCCCGAGGCTCGCGTCCATCAGCAGCCGGATGCCCGGCACGCCCAGCACGTTGGCGATCTCGTGGGGATCAAATACAACACCCGTAGTCCCGTGCGGGGCGGCGACGCTCACGAACTCGCACGGCATCATCATGGTGGACTCGACGTGCATGTGCGCATCGATCAGCCCCGGCGCGAGGAACCGCCCGCCCAGGTCGATGGTCTGGGCCGCGTTGACCTTCTCTGCGGTGACGGCGCAGACCCGTCCGCCGAACACGCCGACGCTGACGGGCTCGACCGTGCGGGTGAAGACGTTGACCACGCGGCCGTTGACGAAGACGGTGTCGGCGGGCTCGTCGCCCCGGCAGACGGTCATGAACTTGGGATCGGTTCTTGAGATCATCGCGGCAACCCTCTGGCCCCCCGCGGCACGCGGGATCGGCAACTCGAACGAGGTACCTTACCCGCGCAGAACCAAACCCGAGCGATACCGAGCGCAGGCCGCTCAGTCGCAGGCCGGCACCCGATCGGTCGGGTGCCCGGTGCGGTTCTGAGGTATCCTCGCGGCATGCCACAATCCTTCAACGCCGAGAAGTACAAGTCCACCACCCACGACCAGTGGCAGGACGCCGCCGAGGCCTGGGACCGCTGGGGGCCCCTGCTGCGGTCGTGGCTCGGGCCCTCGACGCAGCGGATGCTGGATGTCGCGGGCGTGGGCCCGGGCTCGAGCGTGCTGGATGTCGCTGCGGGCGCGGGCGACCAGACCCTGCTCGCCGCCGAGCGGGTGGGGCCGACCGGGCGGGTGCTGGCGACTGACCTGTCATCCAACATCCTCGGCTTTGCGCTCCACAACGCCAAGCAGGCCGGGTTGGAGAACGTCGAGACGCTCGTGGCCGACGGCGAGAACCTGCCCGTCGAGCCCGAGAGCTTCGACGCGGTGATCTCTCGCGTGGGGCTGATCTACTTCCCCGATCAGCACGCCGCGGTGAGCAGCATGCACAAGGCCCTCAAGCCCGGCGGCAAGTGCGCCGCGATCACCTACTCCACCGGAGACAAGAACGGGTTCTTTTCGGTGCCGGTCTCGATTATCCGCAAGCGGGCGAACCTGCCGGCGCCGCTGCCGGGTCAGCCGGGCCCGTTCAGTCTGGGCGACCCGGCTGCGTGCGAGGCCCTGTTTACCGGGGCCGGGTTCACCGACGTGCAAACCGAGGTGATCGACGCGCCGGTGAGGGTGCCCACCGCGCTCGAGTGCCTGAACTTCGAGAAGGAGTCGTTCGGGGCGCTGCATCAGCTGATGGGCGGGCTGAGCGAGGCCGAGCGGGCCTCGGTGTGGGAGGAGATCGAAGCGGCGCTCAACAAGTACCAGACCCCCGAGGGGTTTGTCGGGCCGTGCGAGCTGGTGCTGGTGGTCGGGACGAAGTAGGGCTCTGCAGGTGCCGGGCACCCGAGCGGGGCTGGGGCCTTCCGGTCAGGGCCCGGGCGAGGAGCCACAAATCCCAAGCCCCCGGGCTCAAGCGGCCGCTTGACCGGGCCGATCTGTGCCGTAGGATTGGCTCGGCCCGGATTTGGCCCCTTCGCGGGGGCTCGCGGGCGACACCTTGGGGACGTAGCTCAGTTGGTAGAGCGCTTCCATGGCATGGAAGAGGTCATCGGTTCGACCCCGTTCGTCTCCACTTACGAAAAACGCCCTTGGCAATGAGCCAGGGGCGTTTTTCATTGGGTGGTTGGAAACGGCGAAAAGGGCCTGACCCGTACTGACCCGCAGTCTGACCCGCCTCACCCCATCGCCTCTCGTTGATTTCTCGCAGTAAAACCCGGTGATTCTGACGCCCTTCGTATGGGCCCGGGGCTTCGTCGACAGTCTCACCCACCTTAGCGACTAGGGCTGCCAGAGGCTCGTCGTTAAGATATCCCTCGGGTGTGGCAAACTCGATTGTCAGCGAAGACTGAGGCCGGGCCCGAGACTCTCCAAAGTTTTCAATTATCGAACGCATCCATTTTCGATTGGGTACCGAATCCACGGTGGCACTTCCAAAATACCTGAGGATCGATCGATATGGCGAGACAATGCAACATCAACTCTAGGGGGAAGGTCATACGCCTAGCCGCCGGATTCGTTCTCGTCCTTTCGGCGGGTGTCGTCGCACTGCTGATCGCCCAAGGGAGTATCGGCGGAGTCTGGCCTTGGGTTGCCGCCCTCGGTCTTCTCGCATCCGGTGCGTTTGCCGTCTATGAAGGCTGGTCAGGGTGGTGTGCGATCAGAGCCATCGGGGTCAACACTTGGTTCTGACTCTTTCAGGCCCGCCCCTGAATCCCATGCACTCCGGCGCCGCCATGAGTCCTGAATCCAAACGAATCCGACTGTCGAACGCATTGTTTTCTAGTAGATGATCGTCATGCCCACCCATCTCCTCCGCTATTCTCTCGGATCTCAAGAAAGCATATATCCATGTCTAAATTGAATGGCAAACGCGTTTGGCTTACAGGGGCCAGCCTTGGAATTGGACGCGGGCTGGCCCTTGAATTGGCAAGCTGCGGCGCCATCATCGTCATCACCTCGCGGAACGAAGACGCACTTGATGTCGTTCGCCGTGAAGTAGAGAGTCGAGGTGGAAAGGCCTTGGTGAAACCCGGCGACGTCACGGATCTCGACCGCATGAAGGCGATCGCTTCCGAGATCGAATCCGAGATTGGGGGCGTCGATATCCTGATTGCCAACGCCGGTACCCATGTCTTCACACAGCCAGAGGAATTCGACACCGCCGAATACCTTGACCTGATGGACATCAACTATGGTGGTACGCTTCGGTGCATTGAGGCGATTCTGCCAGGCATGCTTGTTCGCAAGTCGGGTCAGATTGTGGGCATAGCCAGTCTTACCGGGCTGCGAGGAGTTCCCATGGCGGCCGCGTATGGCGCCAGCAAAGGCGCGATAATTAACTTTTTGCAGAGCATTCGGTTTGATCTCCAAGAACATAACATCGGCGTGACGATCGTCAACCCCGGCTTCGTCCGAACTCCCCTCACGGACAAAAACGACTTCCATATGCCGTTTCTCATCGAGCCCGAAAAGGCAGCCCGGATCATCTGCTCCGCGATAGCACGTGAGCGTAATGAGATCTCGTTCCCGATCCCGTTCAGCTGGACCATCAGACTGCTGCGGGTCCTTCCTGACCTCATCTATAACCGGATCATGAAACGCGTATGGCGACGAATGAAGAACAACTGAATATCGCGGTCATCGGGGCCGGGATCGCCGGAATCACATCCGCCTATCTCCTCGCCAAGAAGCACAAGGTCACCCTCCTTGAACGCAACGGCTATGTCGGCGGCCACACCAATACCATTCCCGTGGCAGAGGATGGTCGTGTCCTCCCTGTCGATACTGGTTTTATTGTTTGCAACCCGAAGACTTATCCGACCTTTTATCGGCTGCTTGCGCAATGGGGCGTGCCTCTCAGGGACAGTGATATGTCGTTCGGCTTCAGCTGCGACAAGACAAGCGTGGGGTACGCCGGCCCTGAAATACGAGAGTTCCTGCGGAAGCCCTCGAACCTGCTGAACCCGAGACTGCTCGGGATGATTCGCACGCAGCGCCGGTTCAACCGCCGGGCCGCAGCTGATCTTGAAAGTGGAATGCTTGCAGGGCTGTCACTGGGCGAGTATCTACAGAAGATCGGCGTCAGTTCATTCTTCATCGAGCACTACCTCGTTCCTCTTGCTGCGGCGGTATGGTCGAGCCCGGACGCCGATATAGATCGATTCCCCGCCGAGACGTTTATTCGCTTCTTCGCGAACCATGGCCTGCTGGATCTTCGCGACCGCCCAACCTGGCAGACCGTGGTCGGCGGAAGCTCGGCTTATATCAAAGCCTTTCGTGCACAATTCCGTGGTCGCGTGTTCACCGACTCCCCTGTTCAATCCGTTGACCGCGATGCCGATGGAGTATCCGTCACCCTCGGGAATCGCGACACCACCCGATACGATCACGTCGTTCTTGCCACGCATGCGGATGAATCCCTGTCGCTGCTGGCTGATCCCACCGATGCCGAGCGTTCAGCCTTATCATCCTGGAGCTACCAGGACAATCATGTGCAGCTGCACACCGACCCCGCGGTGATGCCTCCAGATCAACGACTCTGGGCGTCCTGGAATTACCGTCGACACTCTAAGACTGATGTGGCGGCTCCGGTCAACATCACCTATTACATGAATCGTCTGCAGGGGCTTCAATCTGCGAACAACTACTTCGTCTCCCTGAATTCGAAGAGGCTTGTCGACCCGGACAAGGTCATCTACTCCGTTGATTACACACACCCGGCGTACACATCGCGATCGATCGATGCGCAAAAACGACTCCGCTCGATGAATGGAACGCACAACACTTGGTTCTGCGGAGCCTACATGCGGTACGGTTTTCACGAGGATGCCGTCGTATCGGCTGCCGATGTCGCGGGGCACTTCGGGATCACCATATGAACTCCCGGATTTTCCAAGGCGCGACCTCCCATTGTCGACACGCGCCTCGTAGGCACGCGTTCGAGTACCGAATGTTCTGGCTTGCCATCGACCTAGATGAGCTCCCCGCCCTCGATCGCGACCTCCGCTTATTCAGGCACAACCGTCGATCTCTGGTCTCCATTTTGGATCGCGACTACGGCGGTCCGGGGGAAGGAGACATCCAGCATCGCATTCGTCAACACCTGGAGCGTGCAGGCCTGCATGATCCCATTGGCCGAATCGAACTCATGACGATCCCACGCATTGCCGGATATGTTTTCAACCCCGTCAGCTTCTATCTCTGCTTTTCGCCGGACGGCACGATCAGAGCCCTCGTCGCTGAAGTACGAAACACATTCGGTGAAATGCACCACTACGCCTCCCGTCTTGAGCACGAGGATCCGACAAATCCAGGGACGCTTCAGTGTCGAGTCCCCAAGCAGTTCTACGTGTCCCCTTTCTTCCGTGGTGACGGTGAGTACCACATTCGTATAAGTAAATCGGAGGACGAGTTCTCAATCAGCATCAGCCTGCATGAGCATACCGGACTTGTATTTTCCGCTTCTTTGCAAGGAGAGGGTGAAGAGCTGAACTCCCAGAATCTCAGTCGAACCCTGCGTCGCCTCCCTTTCTTTGCCATCACGATCATGACAAGAATCCACTGGCAGGCATTCCGACTGTACTTCGCAGGCCGCCTGCCCATGTTCGAGAAGCCACCGCCTTCCCATCCGTCAACCGTGCCCGTCTCCCATTCACCCTGGTGGCTGCGACTGCGCACCGCCGTAGTTCGATTGGCGGCGCGCCGACGTCCGCCGTCTTGTCTCCAGTCTGATATTGGTGTTTCCCCGAAGGATTTACAATGATCGACGATACGTTACCCAACGAGTGTGTTCTCTCACCTGAAGGCGCGGGAAAGCTGCCCTGCGATCACTCCCCCATCCACGAAGCCTCGACGCGCCGGCGGATCCAGCGGGAAGGTATCTTCGGTCTCGGCGAGACGTACCAGGACGGCCTCTGGTCCACAGATCGCCTCGATGAGTACCTGGACCGGGTATTTAGGTCCCCTGCCCCGCGAATCTCTCCCCTCGTCTGGTCGCGACTGACGCTTGCCACCATCGATAAACGCATCTTCAATCGCCAGGCAGGCCGAGGTGCCTTCAACATCGGCGAAAAGCATTATGACCTCGGTAATGACCTCTTTCGCAGCATGCTCGACCGAAGCATGTCATATACCAGCGGCTACTGGGCGTCGGCCGATTCGCTCGAGCAGGCCCAAGACGCAAAGCTCGATCTGATCTGCCGGAAGCTCGACCTCCAGCCCGGGCAGCGCATCCTCGACATTGGCTGTGGTTGGGGAAACTTCGCCGAACATGCGGCGCGACACTACGGCGTGCGTGTTACCGGCGTGACCGTTTCGAGGGAGCAAGCCGACTTCGCCCGCCAACGATGCGAGAACCTCCCCGTCGAGATCCGTCTTCAGGATTACCGTGAACTTCATGATTGCTTCGATCACGTGGTCTCGATCGAGATGATCGAAGCCGTTGGCCGGAAGAACCTGCCGGCGTTTTACCGAGTCATCGATCGCTGTCTCCGCGACGGTGGCCACTTTGTTCTGCAGGCGATCTCCGGTAATACACTGACACGCAACTCAGATCGCCGCCTGGATCAATTCATTCTCTGGCTAGTACGGTACATCTTCCCCGATGGATATCTGCCAAGAGCAGACGAGCTTCTTCCCCCACGCGACACCGGCCTGCGTCTTGAGGACTGGCACCGGTTCTATGATGATTACGACCGTACGCTCCTCGCTTGGGCATCTAGGTTCAATGAGAACTGGGAGCAGATTGCCGATCAGTATGACGAGCGGTTTTATCGCCGCTGGAATTTCTACCTCCACGGGTGCGCCGCGATATTTCGCGCTCAACTGATCAACGTTAGTCAGATAGTCTACTCCAAGGGCTATGCAACGCAGAGCTATCATCCGGTTCGCTAATCGCCCTACCCACCAGTGCGGGAATCAATGACTGCCCGCACATCACCATTGAAACGGAGGCCCCTATGCGGCGCACCATCATCACCCTCTCGCTCGGATTTTTCATCATGGCTGCCGGAATCGCCTATGCCTTGATCCTGGGGAACTTCTTCGAGGAAGCGGAGCTGATGTTTTTGCTGCCCTGGTTCCATCTCTCAATGCTCGACCTCTACATGGGCTTCCTGCTGTTCGCCGGTTGGATTCTGTATAGAGAGAAAACTCTGGTCCCTGCTGTCATCTGGATCGCACTTCTTCTCTCGCTTGGCAATCTGACTGCGTGCCTCTACGCAACCGTTGCTCTCGTCGGAGCCCAAGGGAACTGGCAGACATTCTGGATGGGCCGTCGCTCTGCGCGGACCAATCTCCGCACTTCATCGGTTGACTCCTAATCGTGTGATAGAACGATGTCACATCTCAGTTCTCATGAAGATCAATATGTCGAGCGTGCGTCACGATGGTTCAACACCGGATCATCTTTGTGATCTAGTTGGAGACTCTCACGCCTCACCCTTGCTCGTGACCTGCCCCCAAAAGTTGTACCAATGTCTATCTTGCCCGGAGAACGGCCTTCACGCTCTGTCCTGACCCGTTTCCTGACCCGCTTTGAGTACCATCGAGTCCAATGCAGTCCCTCCCAATCCACCAAAACAGCCTTGAATGGCTGATTTGGGTGTCTTCACACGTCATGGCATGGAAGAGGTTATCGGTTCGACCCCGTTCGTCTCCACTTACGAAAAACGCCCTTGGCAATGAGCCAGGGGCGTTTATCGTTGGTTGATGGGAGTTGGCGGGAAATGGGCTGACCCGCTGGCTGACCCGCTTGAACTTCAGAATGGATCAGCAGCCTGCGAGGAACAGCGAGACGAAGGTGATGATGTCGCCGTTGTCGAGGAAGCCGTCGCCGTTCATGTCAGCTGCGATATCGCCCGCGAGGAACAGGCTCACAAAGGTGATGATGTCGCCGTTGTCGAGGAAGCCGTCGCCGTTGGTGTCGGCGGGGCAGGGGGCCTCGATGAAGATGGTGCCGTTGGTGAGCAGGTCGGCTGTGTTCGCCCCTGCTGCGATCAGACCCGGGTCCATCACGATGCTGCTGAACGAGCCGCTTGCGGTCGCGAACTGCAGAACCGGGTAGACGTCGCCCGGCTGGGGGACGTAGCCGTTAACGAGCTGGACATCGAGCGTGCCGCCGATGCCGAGGTTTGTGGCCGAGGCGAGTTGGTCCATGGTCACGCCGGGGTTTGTGCCGCCGATCTCGATGATGGTGTGTGCCGCGGGGCCCAGGTCGAGGTCTCCGTCGAAGGAACTGGTCATGAGCGGCTGTCCGAGGATGCCGGGGATGACGCCGCCCTCGATGAAGACGGTGCCGGCGGTGCCACCGCCGCCGGGGCCACTGACACCGTTGCCGATGATGGAGCCGAGGATGACCAGCGAAGAGTCGTCGGTTAGCACGATTGTTGAGGCGTTGGTGACGTCGTCGGTGATGAGGAGCGAGGACACCCCGGAGATCGAGACGCTGCCCGAGGCGGTGTTGTTGATCGGGCCGAGCACCGCGGCGGTGGCGAACGCGACATCGAGAGACCCGGCGTTGATCATGCCGTCGACCACTTCAAGCTCGATGCTGCCATGACGCATCAGGATCTCGCCGTCGGTCTCGTTAGTGATTGTGCCGCCCACCTGCATGCGTGCGAACCCCGAGGGCGAGGTGAGGGCGGAGAGATCGAGGTCGCCGTGGTTGGAGAGCCCGTTGACCGCGATCAAGAACAGGTCCTCGGGGGTGATGAGGCCGTCGTTGGCAACTCCCCCGTTGGCCACAAAGAGGCCCGAACCTGAGAGTGCGGCGGAGGCCAGGACGGAGAAATCGCTGTCGACGCTGACGAGCGAGCCCGGCTGCAGATCGAGTGTGGTGCGACCGATTTGTGCACTCATGAGGAGCCGATCGAGGAAGGCGGCGCCCGAGGGGCCGGTGACCGTTACGCCGATTGTCGGCTCGATGCGTGCGAACCCGGCGATCGGTGCTTGCCCGTCTAGCCAGTTGCCTCCCAGGTCCCAGTCGCCGTGGTTCGTGCCGGTCCAGATATTGGTGTTGGCCCGGCCGAAGACGACGTAGCTCTCGCCGGCAGCCGAGCCCCCGACCGGGTCGGCACCACGTGCCCCGATGATCAGGTCGTCGACCCCGTCACCGTTTATGTCACCTGCTGAGGAGACGGAGCTGCCGCTGTAGTCAAGCGCATCGATCCCGTTGAGCTGGAACCCGTTGTTGCCGCTGAGCGTCGACAGGTTGAACGAGCCGCCCGCGCCGACTGCCGGAGCTCCGAAGACGATATAGCTCTCGCCGGCATTTGCATTCCCGTTCGGGTCGGCCTCATTGGCACCGATGATGAGGTCGTCGTATCCGTCGCCGTTGACATCGCCCGGTGAGGAGACCGAGATGCCGCTTTGGTCGTCAAACCAGATCCCGTTGAGCACGAAGCCGTTGGTGCCGTTGAGTGACGACAGGTTGATCGAGCCATTCGACCCCACGCCCACCGCCCCGAAGACCACGTAGCTCTCGCCGGCGGTGGTGTACCCGTTCGGGTCGGCGCCATAGGCCCCGATGATCACGTCGTCGTAGCCGTCACCGTTGACATCACCGGCCGAGGAGACGGAGCGGCCGCTGAAGTCTGTCCCAGAGATCCCTTTGAGCACGAAGCCGTTGGAGCCGTTGAGCGACGAGAGGTTGATCGAGCCGCTCGACCCGACGCCCACTGCCCCGAACACGACGTAGCTCTCGCCGGCAAAGCCGATCCCATTCGGGTCGGCCCTGTACGCCCCGATGATCACGTCGTCGACCCCGTCACCGTTCATGTCACCGGCCGAGGAGACCGAGATCCCGCTTCTGTCATCGACGTCTACCCCGTTGAGCACGAAGCCGTTGGAGCCGTTGAGCGAGGACAGGTTGATCGAGCCGCTCGATCCCACGCCCACCGCCCCGAACACAACGTAGCTCTCCCCGGCAAAGCCGATCCCGTTT
Source organism: Phycisphaerales bacterium (assembly GCA_047620485.1). Classification (GTDB taxonomy): domain Bacteria; phylum Planctomycetota; class Phycisphaerae; order Phycisphaerales; family UBA1924; genus JBLHKT01. The sequence goes on from JBLHKT010000014.1 coordinate 25,703, forward strand.
GGGGCCCCGCTAATTGCCCCGATGAGCAGGTCGTCGATCCCGTCGCCGTTGACGTCGCCCGCCGAGGACACGGACTCCCCACTTAGGTCGCTCGCATCGATTCCGTTGATCACGAAGCCGTTGGAGCCGTTGAGCGAGGACAGGTTGATCGAGCCGCCAGACCCCACGCCCACCGCCCCGAATACCACGTAGCTCTCGCCGGCGAAGGAGTTCCCGTTCGGGTCGGCAGCATGCGCCCCGATGATCAGGTCGTCGATCCCGTCGCCGTTGACGTCGCCCGCCGAGGAGACTGAGATGCCGCTTCTGTCATCCGCATCGATTCCATTGATCACGAAGCCGTTGCTGCCGTTGATCGCCCACAGGTTGATCGAGCCGCTCGAACCCACGCCAACCGCCCCGAACACCACGTAGCTCTCCCCGGCATAGCTGATCCCGTTCGGGTCGCCGCCGGATGCCCCGATGATGAGGTCGTCGATCCCGTCGCCGTTGACGTCACCCGCCGAGGACACGGACTCCCCGCTGACGTCAAACATATCGAGTCCATTGATCACGAAGCCGTCGCTGCCGTTGAGCGACGACAGATTGATCTCGGCCGGGAACGGAGTGGTGGACTGGGCCAGGGCCTGGTTCGAGATGGCCGAGCCGGCGAGCATGGCGAGGAAGGCGGCGGGTGAGACTCGGGCATAGCTGGAATAACGCATGGTGTTGACCCCTCAGAGAGAACAGGTACTTCTCAATCCGAGAAGGTTTCCATGTCAGAATACAGGATGTGGGGCCCGGGACAAAGAGAAATTTGTGTTAGGAGCGCTTGAAACTTGTAGCTTGATCTCATTCGAGCCCAGAATCTCATCTCGTTTGCCAAAGCCGCACACGGCCGACCCGTTTGAAGCACGGCTGACCCTTGACGCCCGGGGCAGCTTCACCTCAACTCTCGGGCTCGATTCAGCAGCCTGCGAGGAAGAGGCTGACGAACAAAATGATGTCGCCGTTGTCGAGGAAGCCGTCGCCGTTGATATCGGATGCGATATCGCTCGCGAGGAAGAGGCTTACGAATGTGATAATGTCGCCGTTGTCGAGGATGCCGTCGTGATTGGTGTCGGCCTGGCAGCTGGGGACGAGCGTGCCCGTGAAGCCGATGTTCTGGAAGTCGACCTCGCCGTTGGTCCCCGAGAGGGTCATATTGATGAACCGGACACCGGGGGGGAAGTCGATCGCGATGTTCTCGGCGACGACCGGGTTACCGCTGCTCACCTGCGGCTCGAGATCGAGGAGCTGGCCGATCTCGTCACCGGCTTCGTTGAAGAAAATCATGTCGATGCCATCGACGTCGTATGTCTCGGTGAAGTAGTTCCAGAAGTGCATCGTCGTCAGATCGTACGGGGTACCGAGGTCAAATTTCAGCTCAAGACTAACCCCGGACACCCAGACGTGGGTCGACTGATCGTGGGTGTCGGCCTGGGCTGCGCTGTCGAGATTGATGATGCTCGCGAGGCTGTTCGCGGTCGAGCGGTTCTGGAAGGGCTCGGCGGACATCGACGCCCCCAAGGCAACCGTGACGCCGACATCGTCGTTGAGGTAGATCGGCCCGGCAATGGCTGTCGCGGCGAATAAACCGAGTGCTGACGTGATGACGGTGAGCGACATGAACTGGGTGCGGTGAACCATGTTCTCTTACTCAATTCTTATGACACATGGCCCGACCATTCCCGCTTGGAAAACCCGGCCACACGGCCGAAGCGGCGTCCAGCGTGGTGCTTTGAACGATAAAGCGACAGGCCCTCAATTGTCGCCCTAGAGCCCATGTTACTCGAAAAAGCACCCTCTTTGTCCCGATCTGACCCGCTTCGAATCCAAATCAGTCGATTCCAAACCCTACACCGCCATGGCTACTGAATTGGAAACGCTGGTATAGGTGTTCTCGCTTGCCATTCAGCAAGAGGCCTCCGATTCGACCCCGTTCGTCTCCACTTGCAGAAAGCGCCCTTGGCAACATGCCAGGGGCGTTCTTTGATGGGCTGGAGGAGGTGGCGAGAATTGGCCTGACCCGCTCTGACCCGCTTCGAGTCCAAAGCAGTCCAATCCGAATTGCTCATTGAAACTCATTCAGCGAGCTTATCGTTTAAAAATTGAACAAAGCTTTGGGGGGCAGGCCAGTACCTATTTCACTGTTAAAAAACCCCGCCTGAACAGACGGGATTGAGTGAACTTTGTATAGAACCATTGTGCGGTTATCGTCTACGACGCAAGCCGATGAGCCCGCCGAAGCCGAGCAGCGCCATTGCGCCAGGGGCTGGGACGATTGTGATCTCAGATCCCGGGGGGCCCGTGATGACCATGGTGTACGCACCCAGATTCAGTCCCATGCTATTCTCTCGATACCAATATGAGCCGTTACTGATCTCGTACACACCCGCGCTCAGATCGAGATCGAACAAAACGGTGCCCCCGCCGGTCGCGGAACTGCGTTCTCTTATAAACGGAGTCGTTCCGTAATTCTCTAAATCAAAGTCTCCATCGGCGGTGATGCCGAGCCACGGCGATAGGGACTCGCCGGCTGTCATCTGGAAATTATACGAACCGCTCTCGCTGAAATTGATGCGAGTCATGTCCATGTAGAACGATAAATTATCCGACGGTGATAATTCCGCGATCAAGTCTGATTCGGTGACTTCGCCAAAGAATTCGAGCGGGTTGTCCGCCAACGCATGGGGCGCTAAAGCGAAGACTACGAGAACAGCAAAGGCACGATGATAAGACATATATTCTCCTTCAATCGATGCCCGGCGAAGACCCGATTAATTTCATATTCCCAGTATGCTTCAGCACCAACAGGTTGCAAACCAACTTTTTATTTTATTTTGCGGTGCGATGACTTGCCCTTAAAATCATGGCTCATGTGTAAACGACAACCTCGACTTCAGCGATCCCAGTCTGACCCGCTTCCTGACCCGCTTTGAGTCCAAACTAGTCCACCCCAGTCCCTCCAAGTCCTCCACAACAGCCTTTAAACGCTGATATCGATGATTGCACTGGCCATGGCATGGAAGAGGTCATCGGTTCGACCCCGTTCGTCTCCACTTGCAGAAAACGCCCTTGGCACGAAGCCAGGGGCGTTTTTTGTTGGGTGAAGGAGGTTGGCTGAAAAGAGGCTGACCCGCTCTGATCCGTTGACTGACCCGCTTGGACGTCAGAATGAATCGGCAACCTGCGAGGAAGGCTGAATTGAAGGCCCCGATTGAGTGCACGTCGGTCAGCCGGATGACGCTCAGCCGCCGGCGGGTTTGGCCTTGTAGCCAAGGGCTTTCAGGAGCGCGACGACAGCGTCCTTGTGGTCGCCCTGGATCACAATCTCCGGGCCGGCGGGGCTGTCCGAGACGCCGCCGCCTGAGCCGAGCTTGGTGCGCAGGGATTTGAGCAGGGGCTTGAGGTCGCCGTGGCTGGACGCCGCTCCGACGGGGGGGGCTCCGGCGAGGGGGGCGGAGGCGGGCGAGGCGTGGACGTCGGCGATGACCGTGTTCCACTTGCCGCGGCGTTTCTCGCGACGGACGCGGGGATGCTGAAAGCTTGGGGGACAAGATCGGCCGGCGGTGTCTTTGGGGCAGACGCAGTCGGCCTGGCCGCAGTGCTCGCAGGTGACGGGCTGCTCGAGAGATGTTCCGGCGAAGAGTCCTGCCATGACCAAGACTATTGGCCCCGAGCGGGCCGCCGCCAAGCCGTGAGGGTCTGAAATAATGCTCTTTGCGTACTCCCATGTACTCGATGGCCATTACGCCCATAGGTAATGGGCGAGCCGGCACAAGAGACCTCGGCAATGTCTTTGTTGGTGGGCTGGCCCCTGACCTGCCCCCCAGATCCTGGCCCAACTCGTATGCGACACGCTCGCTTCCATCGATCCATCCCGACCCGCTGCCTGACCCCTTTCGAGCCCGTTCGTCTCCATTTGCAGAAAACGCCCCTGACTCCAAGCCGGGGGCGTTTTTCGTTGATGAGAACTCCGCTTCGTCGACTCAGCACCCCAACTGGAACAGCCCGACGAACTCACCCAGATCGCTGTAGTCGATGACCCCGTCGTGGTTGGCATCGGCGCTCGGTTCGCCCCCCAAGAACGCCTCGATGAACTGAGCGATGTCGCTCCCGTCCAGCACGCCGTCCCCGTTGACGTTCGCGACCGACAGGCAGCACCCCGTCACGACACGCACCGTCGCGAACCCTTTCTTTCCGGCGGTCACGTACGCCAGATCCGCGTCGGCCAAGCCGAAGGACTGGCCCTCGCTGCCAACGTTGGCCCCGGTTTGGGTCGCGAAAATCTCGACGGGGCTCTCCGGCACGGAAATGTCGAACACCGTCACGGTGCCGGTGCTGTCGGACACGAACAACCGATCGGCACGCACAGCCACACCCGTCGCCGAACCCGCCGTCGGGCGCGATGCGACCTCGACCGAATGCGCCGCATCGCTCACGTCGACAATGCGCAGACCGCCTAACTCGAAGGCCACGTACGCGAGCCCATCGCGGACCTCCAGGTCCTCGGCCGGCGTGTCGGGCACATCGTACCTGTCCAAGACCGGATCGACCTCACACGAGTTCGACTGCGCCATCGCGGCACCCACAAACGCCAGGTTCATCAGCACCAAACTAACTATCGCTTTTACGGTATCGCTCGATCGTCCCATAGCAATCACTTCCATAAATAGCTTAACGACAACAACCCCCTGCCGGCAACAAAAAGGTGTCGCTAGGTATTCGCCATGATAAGGCCGGTGTCGGCGCCCCAAAAGGGGGCCCGCGATGAAGTCGCCGATGTCACGATTGTCGCGGGTGTCGAGCGGACCGCTCTCACGCGGCCTCACCGCCGAGGCGTTCGCCCAGAAGAAACGAGAGCGTCTGGACGGCTGATCGGCTCAAGCGATGGTTATCGCGGCCGGCGCCGGCGAACAACCATCGCCCCAACCACCCCCACCACAGCCAGCCCGCCGGGCGCGGGCACCGCGAGCACGCCCGCCATCGTCGGGTCGCCCTGCACGTTCCCAACATTACTCAGGCCCGCACGGAACCGGATCGCCTCGGCCGACACCACGCCGTAGCTGGCCAGATCGATCTCGATCGCCCACGCCGTCGCGGCACCCACGTCGTGCGATTCGCCCGTGTTCACCTGCGACGCCGCGTCGTACGATAGGAACGCCGACTCCACGCCACCCGTGATCACCGCGATCTCGTACGCGTCCTCGCTGTACCGCAGATCGAACAGCACGATGTCCGCCCCCAGCGCATCGCTCGCGCCCAGGTCATCAAAGTACAGCGTCAAATCGTTCGAGTTTGTCAGGTTTCCGATGTTGTACAGCCCGCTGTCCGGCGTGAACCCGGTCAGCGCCTCATCAACACTCGCCGCATCGTTGAACGTGAACGTGCCGCCGTCATTCGACTCAGCCCGATCCGCAAAGGCGAGATCATCGAACGTGTACCCGCCGTAGCTGATCTGCCCCATGGCACACCCAGCCGACACAGCAACCGCCATCGCTCCACAGATCTTCAGCATCGTCTCTCCTCTTCCGAAATCAGTTGTTCTGTCTCTCATCCGTCTCTCGACGGCTCTCTTCGCCACCAGCGTACTGGAAGACCGAACCTATCCGGCACGTCCAATCGCAAATGCTCGGGTTTTTCTGGCATGGAAAAGGTCATCGGTTCGTCCCCGTTCGTCGCCATTTGCAGAAAGCCCCCTTGGCAATGAGCCGGGGGCGTTCTTCATGGGGTGGATGGAGTTGGCGAAAAAGAGGCTGACCCGCGTAGATCTCGGGCTACCACCCGCACGGGAATCGCGCCTTCAAGCGGGAACGAGTTTCACCGGGTGCTTCTGTCTACTCAGCACCCCGCCAAGAAGGCGTCCACGAACGTGGTGATATCGCCCAGGTCCACGATCCCGTCGCCGTTGAGGTCGGCCTCCAGGCCGCGGCTGACGAACCGATCAACAAATACCGCGATGTCTCCAAGGTCAACAATGCCATCGGCGTTGAGATCCGGCACGCACGCACCCGAATCGATCACGCCACCCGGGGGCGTGCTGCACCCGTGCATCTGGATGGCATTGATCCCCTCCCATGTCGAAGCGTTGGTGTTGGTGTCGGTATGGATCCGCAGCCGATCGACGAGGTAGGGCGTGGTTGGGAAGGGGATAAAGTGAGCGAGATCGCCCACGCCGCCGCTGGCGGCCCCGGCCCAGACCGTGTGCACCGTGCCGTTGGGCTCGATGGCGTCGATCTGGTACACGAAGCTGTTGGAGAATTGCTCGAAGACCGTCGCCCCGTTGGCGTACATCGGCGTCACGTACTGCGGCGTGATGTGCTCCGTCGTTGCATCAGTCGATGAGGGCAGCCAGGCGGCGGCGTCCGGAGCCCCGATCACGTTGTCGGCCTTCCAACTGCCCGTGTCGAACTGGGTGCTGAAGTCGAAAACGCTGCTGGCGTACTGCGTGGTGATATCAAAGCTCAGCGGGTTGGTGCCGCAGATGTTCACCTCGTCGCCGTCGCTTATGCCGTCGCCGTCGGTGTCCGCGACGTTCGGATCGGTGCCGAAGATCAGGTTCTCCTCGGCGTTGTCGAGCCCGTCGCCGTCAGAATCGGGCACCACGCACCCGTGCAGCTCGACCGCGTCGATCGCCTCCCAGCTCGCCGTCGCGTTGGTGTCGGTAAAGATCTTCACCTCCGCCACGGCGTACTGCGTGAGCGTGAGATCGAGGAAGATTCCCTTCGACGCGATATCCGGGCCGCTGAAGACGGTGTGGGCCGTCCCGCTGGGCTCGATGAGGTCGATCCGGGTGATAAACGCGATATTGTCGCTCTTGGTGATCGTCACGCCATCGGCGTGCGCGGCGTTGGTGTACCGCAGGGTGATGTCCTCGGCCGTCCCGTTCATCGAGGACGGGAACCACCGCACGTTGTCTGGCGCGAACCGGGCCTCATTGGCGCTGTTAAAGGCGTCCAGCTCCGAGCTGAAGCTTGTGACCGAGGTCGCGTACTGCGACGCACCCGCGTTGAACGAGAGCGGGTTGGTCTCGCAGATAAAGATCTCTTCCCAGTCGGAATGACCGTCGGCGTCGGTGTCCGGGTTGCCCGGGTTGGTGCCGTAGGTCCAGACTTCGGCGTCGTTGGTGAGCCCGTCGCCGTCGGAGTCTTCTGCCCCGTCATTCGTCCCGTTGCCGTCCGAATCTATGGCGTTGGGGTTCGTGCCCGTCTGCGTGACCTCGATGAAGTCTGAAAGCCCGTCGCTGTCAGAATCGCCCGAGTTGGGGTTTGTGGCATATGTGTTGACCTCTTCGCCGTCGGTGAGCCCGTCGCCGTCTGAGTCCGGGTTGAAGGGGTCTGTGGAGTTGGCGATCTCGTCGCCGTCGATGAGCCCGTCGGAGTCGGTGTCCGGGTTGAGCGGGTCGGTCCCCAGGGTGTCGTACTCAACGAAGTCGTCGAGCCCGTCGCCGTCGGTGTCGGGGTTTGTCGGATCAGTCCCGACCGTGAAGATCTCACCCGCATCCCACAACCCGTCGCCGTCGGTGTCGAAGCTGAGCGGGTCGGTGACGTAGCCGTGGACCCCCAAGACCTCTTCACCGTCACTCAGCGAGTCGCCGTCGGAGTCCGGGTTCAGCGGGTCGGTGCCGTGGATATCCACCTCATCGCCATCGGTGAGCCCGTCGCCGTCGGTGTCAAAGGCGACCGGGTCGGTGCCGTGGATGGTGATCTCGTCGAAATCGCTGAGCCCGTCGCCGTCGGTATCCTGGTTGGTCGGGCTTGTTCCGGTGTCGCCGTGGAGTGTCACCGCGTTTACCCCGAGGTAGAGACTGTTGCTGGCGGGATCACGAACGTAGATCTTGAGCCCATCGACGAGGTACGTCGTCGCCTGGAAGGGCTGGAAGAACTCGGCGTCGGTGTTCTGACCAATCCCCGCCCCCAGCAGCGGGTCGGTGCCGGTCCAGACCATGCGCTCAACGCCGAGCGTGTCCACCGTGTCGATCCGATAGACATAGCCGTGGTCCCAAAGCTCGGTGATCGTGGCCCCGTTTGCGTACACCGGGGTGTCGTAGCCCACGGTGAGAACCGCTTCGAAGCCCTGTACATGGGAATCGGGCGACCAGTACTGCAAATCCGGAGCGCCGATCGCACCTGTCGCGAATCCCCCGCCGGCGAACCATTCCGAGTCGGCCGTCGCGGTGATGGCGAACTGCTCGGTCGCCACCTCCAAGAAATCGCTGAGCCCGTCGCCGTCGGTGTCGGGGTTCACCGGGCTGGTGCCGTGGGTGTTGACCTCGTTCCCGTCGGTGAGCCCGTCGACATCGGTGTCCGGGTTGAAGGGGTCGGATCCGAAGAAGATCTCGTCGCCGTCGAGCAGCCCGTCGGAATCGGTGTCCGGGTTCAGCGGGTCGGTGCCGTGGATGTTGATCTCGTCGCTATCGGAAAGCTGATCGTTGTCCGTGTCGGCCAACAGAGGGTCTGTGCCATGGGTGTTGAGCTCGTCGTAATCAGAGAGCCCGTCCCCGTCGGTGTCCGCCGCCTGCGGATTCGTGCCCAGAGCAACCTCTTCGCCATCGGTGAGCCCGTCGCCGTCGGTGTCTTCGATCGCATCCGCGATCCCGTCGCCGTCGGTGTCCGGGTTGCGCGGGTCGCCCCCGGTGGAGTTGACCTCGTCGCCGTTGGAGATGCTGTCGCCGTCGGTGTCCTCGTTGTAGTCGGTCGTGCCGTTGCCGTCGGAGTCCTGGCTGTGGGGATCGGTGCCGATGATGTTGATCTCGGCCCCGTCGCTGAGCCCGTCGCCATCGGTGTCCCAGTTGTTGGGCTCGGTGCCGTACTGGTTGACCTCGCGCCCGTCGTCGAGCCCGTCGCCGTCGGTGTCGGCGATCAGCGGGTTGGCGTTGTTCACGCCGGAGCTGTACACAACGATCTCTTGATAATCGGTGAGCCCGTCGTCATCGGTATCGAGCTTCATCGGGTCGGTGCCGTAGGTGTTGAACTCGTCGCCGTCGGAGAGCCGGTCACGATCGGTGTCCTCGTCGAAGTCGAGGATCGTGTCGGAGTCGGAGTCGGGGTCGGTCGGGTCGGTGCCCAAGATGTTCAGTTCCTGCCCGTTGGTCAGCCCGTCGGCGTCGGAATCCTCGTTGTCGTCCGTTGTCCCGTTTCCGTTGGTGTCCGGGTTGATCGGGCTGGTGCCCAGGGTGTTGACCTCGTCGCCGTCGGAGATGCCGTCGGAGTCCGAGTCCGGGTTACTGGGATTGCTCGAGTGGGTGTTGATCTCGTCGCCGTCGGAGAGCCCGTCGCCGTCGGTGTCGGGGTTCAGCATGTCGGTGCCGTGGTTGTTGAGTTCGTCGCCGTCGGTGAGCCCGTCGTTGTCGGAGTCCGGGTCGTTCGGGTCGGTGCCCCAGAGCTGCACCTCGTCGCCGTTGGAGATCCCGTCGCCGTCGGTGTCCTGGTTGAAGTCGGTCGTGCCGTCGCCGTTGGTGTCCTGGGTGTTGGGATCGGTGCCGGTGACGGTGATCTCTTGCCCGTCGGTGAGCCCGTCGCCGTCGGAGTCCTCGTCGAAATCGCTGATGCCGTCGCCGTCGGTGTCCGGATTCAAGGGATCGGTGCCGGTGACGTTGGTCTCGAGGATGTCGGGGATGCCGTCGTCGTCGGTGTCCTGGGCCAGCACCTCGGGGTCGCAGGCGTCGGGGATGCCGTCGTAGTCCATATCGATGGTATCGTCGCCGCCGTGGCAGATGTCCGCGTCGTCGCGCACGCCGTCGCCGTCGGTGTCAGCCCGGTTGGGATCGGTGCCCGAGGCGACCTCAGCCCCGGTGCTCAGGTTGTCGCCGTCGGGGTCGCTGTCAAAGTCGTTGGTGCCGTCGCCGTCGGTGTCCGGGTTGTTGGGGTCGGTGCCCGAGAACGCGATCTCCTCGAAATCGGAGAGCCCGTCGAGGTCGGTGTCCGTGCTCAGCGGGTTGGTGTTGGTTCCGCTGTGGATCTTGATCGCGTCGATCTCTTCCCACGCCGAGAGGTCGTGATCGGTGTCGGTGTAGATCTTTACCCCGGCGACCAGATACGGCGTGGGCGCAAAGGCCCTAAAGAACTCAACCGGCGACCCGGGAAGGCTGGGGTCAACCCCCTCCCACACGGTGTGCAGCACGCCGAGCGTGTCGAGCAGGTCGATCTGGGTGACAAACCCGTTGCCGTAGGTCTCTCGGATCGTGACGCCGTGGGCCAAGGCCGGGGTCGCAAACCCGACGGTGATGAACTCGAGCGAGCCGTTTTGGGGAGACGGCGCCCACGCCGTGGACTCGTCGCCGTACACAAACGTGTCCGGTGCCCCTAGCGCCTGGGCCGCGCTGTAGTTCGACGAGGTGTACTGCGAGCTGAAGCCGATGACCGACGACGCGTACTGGTTGTTGTTGAGCGTCTCCAATCCATCCTTGAGCCCGTCGCCGTCGGTGTCGGGTATCAGCGGGTTGGTGCCGATGATGTTCTTCTCATCGCCGTCGTTGAGCCCGTCGCCGTCGGTGTCCGGGTTCGCCGGGTCGGTGCCATCGAAGTCAACCTCGGATCCGTTGCTCAGCCCGTCGCCGTCGGCATCGTTGCCGTAATCGGAGTTGAGCGTGTCGGTTGGGTCGGTCCCGATGCTGCTCTCGACCGCGTTACTCAGCCCGTCGCCGTCGAAGTCCTCGTCGCCGTCGGAGATCCCGTCGAAGTCCGAGTCCGGGTTGCGCAGATCGGTACCAATCGCAGCCTCGTCGGCGTTGTTCACGCCGTCGCCGTCGAAGTCCTCGTCGCCGTCGGAGATCCCGTCGCCGTTGGTGTCCGGGTTGCTGGGGTCAGAGCCAATCTTGAGAACCTCGTCGCCGTCGGTGATGCCGTCGCCGTCGGTGTCGGAATTCAGTGGGTCGGTGCCGGTCGTGTTGACCTCGAACCCGTCGGAGAGCCCGTCGGAGTCGGAATCCTCATCGGGGTCTGGGGTGCCGTCGCCGTCCGAATCAGCGTTCAGGGGATTGGTGCCGGTCTGGTTGAGCTCCTCGCCGTTGCTCAGCCCGTCACCGTCCGGGTCCTCGTCATAGTCCGAGACGCCGTTGGCATCAGAGTCTGTGTTCAGGGGATCGGTGCCGGCAGTGTTGACCTCATCGCCGTCGGAGAGCCCGTCGGAGTCCGTGTCCGGGTTCAGCGGGTCGGTCCCGAAGTTGAACACCTCGTCCCACCCGTCGGAGAGCCCGTCGCCGTCCGTGTCCGGGTTCAGCGGGTCGGTTCCGAAGTTGAACACCTCGTCCCACCCGTCGTAAAGCCCGTCGCCGTCTGAGTCGTCGTCGAGCGGATCGGTGCCATACACATCGACCTCTTCTCTGTCGGAAAGCCCATCGAAATCGGTGTCCCAGTTGAATGGGTCGGTGCCGTGGGTGTTGACCTCATCGCCGTCGGTGAGCCCGTCGCTGTCGGTGTCCGGGTTCAGGGGATCGGTGCCGATCCCGCCGCGCAGCTTGACCGAATCGACACCCGGAATGTTGGTCGCGGTGGGATCACGGACGTAGATCTTGAGACCGTTGACCAAGAATGACGTTGCCGCGAACGACTGGAAGAACTCGGCGTTGGCCCCTCCCGGATTCCCAGCCCCAAGCAGGGGATCGGTTCCGGTCCAGACCGTCTGCTCAACGCCGAGCGTGTCCACGACATCGATCCGGTAGACGAACCCGTGATCCCAGATCTCGTTGACCGTGGCTCCGCTGGCGAAGACAGGAGTGTCGAAGCCGACGGTGAGCGTCGACTCGAAGCCAAGCCCTCCGTTGGCGGGTGCCCAGTACTGGGTATCCGGCGCGCCGATGGCCTTGTCCGCGGTATTCGCGGCTTGCCACTCTGAACTCGCCGAAGCCGAGGCCGCGTGCTGCTCGGTGAGCACCTCCTGGAAGTCGGTGAGACCGTCGCCGTCGGTGTCGGGGTTCAGCGGGTCGGTGCCGTAGATCGAGAACTCGTCGCGGTCAGAAAACCCGTCACCGTCGCTGTCCGGCACCAGAGCGATGTAGCTGGGGCCGACCACGGCGGTGTCCGCCCAGACCGATCCCACGCCCGCCGGCGTGAACGACTGGATCGTCCCGCCCGCGTAGTTGGCGGCCAGGAGGTTCCCATCGGCATCGAAGGCCAGGCCGGCGAGCCCGCCACCCGCTTGCGTTGTCGCGAAGAGCGCTGAGCTCGTTCCGTCCGGCGAGTAGCGATGGATCACATCACCGAGGTAATCTCCGACATAGACGAACCCGTCGGCGTCAATCGCGAGCCCGAAGGTGTAGGTCATCCCGGTTGTTGCGAAGACGGAGCCCACGCCGCCCGGTGTGAACTTGAGAATGTTGTTCGCCGTGCCGTTGGACACCAGCAGATTCCCGGCGGCGTCAAAGACCAGGTCGGTCGGGTTCGAGAGCCCGTCCGCGGCATCGGCGAACACCGTCCGAGTCGCGCCCGTCTCCGTGGGCACAATCCGAAAGATCGTGTTGTTCGAGGCGGACGCAACATAGACGTTGTCGTTGGCATCCACGGCGACCGCCTGCAGATAGGAACCCCCGAAACCGGACCCAAAGAAGAGGCTTACGGACCCGTCGATGCCGACCTTCCACATGGCATCGCTCCCCGTCTCAGAGACGTAGAGTTCGCCAACGCTGTTGAACGCCAACCCGTTCGGCTCGGGCAAAGAAGCACCGCCCACACCGTCTTGCGCAAACACGGTCGCGGCGTTGGGGCTCGAGAAGTACAGAACCTTCCCGTCGTCGAAGTCGGTGGCCATGATCCCCTGGGCGTGGGCCGCCGTCGGCGTGCTGATCAGGGAGAGCAGCACGAACAAGCACGTCATCGCGCAGGTGCGCTTGGGCAACCCCGCTGACCGACAGGGCGAAGCGACGAGTGAACCCGGCAGGGACTCGAAGCCGCGGCGGGTTGTGGGTGGTTGAGTGTTCATGTTGATCACGGCCCCATCCGTGTGAAGGCCGCGGCCTTGGGTGTCGTGACAAAGAACTCCGCCATCTCAGAGACGTGCCCGTCTCGACCCGGGTTGAGCACCGAGATGAACCGGCGACCCACCCGGGCGATGTCCTCGGGCAAGACCCGCACACTCAGCGTCTCGCGATCGACGTACCTCGTCTCACGGGGTGCGCCGTCCACCATCACCACCGCGCCATCGCGAAAATTATTACCGCTGATCACGACGTTAAAGTGGGGATACCCCGCAGAGGTCCCCTCATACGCGGTATTTCCCACCACGGTCTCGGGCGGGAAGACCTCGCTGATCACGGGCTGACGGAACCGGATCGGGAAGAAGAGCGGGACAGACTCGCCGCCGCTGGGGATCTCGGCCAGCACCGGGGAATCAAACACCCCGTCGCCGTCCGGGTCGGACCACTTCTTCTCCAGGTACATACTCCCGTTGGCCGGCGTGAACACCGTGACGACGGCCGTCCCCGCGACCTGCAGCATGTAGTCGGGCACAAACGCCCGCAGCTCTGATGAGTCCACGAATCTCGTAGGAACCGGCACGCCGTCGAACAGCACCTCCGAGTCCGCGTTGAAGTTGCCGAACTTGGGCTCCTCGAACGCGTCCCACGTCGGCACGTGAACCGGGCCCCGCACGATCAGCTCGAGCTCGAACTGACCCTCTAGAAGACTCCCGCCCGGCTCGACCTCGCTCGGCTCAAGCTCCGAGGCCACCGGGATCGGGGCCGCGATATCCAGCATCAGCGTCTCGCTCATCCCGCCGCCCGGCCCGGGGTTGCAGATCAGCACCGGGATATACCCCGGCCGGTTGTAGTTCCGCTCGGCCAGCCGCACGTTGTGAATCCCGCTATCGATCGGCTGAATGAAGATCGGCAGCGGGTTCATCGTGACCGTGCCGAACTCGTCCTGCGTGCCGAACAGCACCGTGGGGAACGCCGGCGGGGCGTCGAAATCAAACCCCGGGAAGACCTCGTCGATATCAACAAGCCCGCTGCCGTCGGCGTCAACGACCAGGTTCACGCCCGCAAGGTCCGCCGTCGAGGACGCGTTCCAGAGCTGGCCTCGCATCCTGACGTAGTAGTCTCGCCGCGTGATAAAGGTATCGGTCCCCAGCAGCGTCTTGCGGTCGATCACCTGCATCGGCACCACGTACATGTCCGGGTCCGCCGCCCACAGGTTCGGGTTCACCGCATCAAGACGCGGCACCGGGTACTCGATCGGCATGTCGAGCGTGCCCGTGCTCTGGGTCACACCCAGGTGATCCCGCTCGACCCAGATCCGCGCCACGCCCGGCAGCAGCCGGAACCGGTTGGGGACCTCGCAAAGAATCGTGTTCGCGTTGAGCCGTGTGGACGCGAGAACCTCGGTCCGCCCGTAGTGCGAGATCTTCACGACCGGGACCACGCTCGCCTCAAACGGGAGCTCGAACCGCTCGCCGTAGAGCAGCATCTTCGACACCCCGTTCGCCCCGTTATTAAACGAAGAGATGCTCGGCGACGTCTGGTCGTAGATCACCATCGGCAACGCCGTGCGGCTGGCCGACGCGAGCTTCGGGCCCTCGCCACCGGCCTGGATCCCCACCACACGCATCGGCGGCAGCGCGATCTCAGGGAAGTTCATGACAAACGGCGCCTCGTCGTACAGCGGGATATCCAGCTCAAAGAACTCCAGATCGTCACACAGCAGGCACAAATCAAACGGCGGGACGATCGTGATCCCGAACGCCGACGCACGCAGCTTGGCCAAGAGCGTCTCCCAACGCAGCCCGGGCGTGATCGACGCCCCGGTGTTGTTGTCGAACTCGGCGGTAGCAGAAACGAACGGCGTGACCTCGAGCACCCCGTCGTTGGACATCGGCACCGTCAGGTCAATATCACCGAAGTTCGGCGCCATATCCAGCGGCACCGCGGTCTCCCAGGGCCCCGTCCGCAGCACGCCCGACCCGTCCCGCACCTCGTACCGCACCATCGGCGTGATCTTCGCGCCAAGGTCCTGCTTGGCCGCGAACTCGGCCCGGATGATCAGGTTCAAAAGCTGCAGGCGATACGCCAGGCCCAGCTCCCCGACGCTAAAGCCCGCCTTCTGGTTCAGCGTGTAGATCTTCCTGCTGAGATCACAGATCTCCTTGTTGATCTTCCCGACCGGGGTGTTGTCCTGCGGCTGCGGACACAGGTCCGGCCGCCCCTTCACGTAGCGATCCAGGATGAAGTTGGTCACACTGAAATCGAAGATCGCGACACTGTTCTTTGCGCTCGAGGCAAACGAGGCGTTGTTGCTCGCCGGGTCCATCGCGGTGATGCCGCTCTGAGCCGAGAGCACCGGCTTGCGGAGCTTGATCGTGACGCCGGTCGGAGTCCCCGGGACCTTGACGTACGTCCCCTCGGGCAAGAGCCCGAGCAGGTCGTTGAACGCCCCCAGGCTCATGATGTACCCGTTGGGCAGATCGACCATCAGGTCGAGCAGGTCCTCGTTCAAGAGCGAGCCGCCAAAGACTTTCACACTGAGATTGCTGAACACGTTCATGTTCAGCCCCGCGGTGATGCCCGCGTTGAACTCGGGCTTCGAGCAGCTCGTCAGGCTCGCCGCCGGATCAACGGTCCACGAGATATCGAAGTTCACGGGCAGGGTCGCCGGGATCGCGTCCCCGCTGGTCTCCCACAGCACGTCGATCGGGAAGTCGATATCCACCGTGCCGCCCTCGATCTCGGCCTTGAACCCCGTCTGGATCCGCCCCGAGGTCGCAAACGCCAACGCCGCGCCCGTTTCATCGATCGGCCACGGGTCGATAAACCCGCCGATCAAGATCCCCTCGTTCCAGCTCTCGTCAAAGATCGAGAGCGAGTCCTCGACCCGCCCAAGGTTGCCCGGCCACACGCTGCGGTCTTTCACCGTAAGGAACGGGCTGGCGGTGAACTCCAGCGGCAGATCCACAAGCTGCGAGATCTTGCGGATCACCGCTTGATTCGGAGCCTGGAAATCAAACCGCGTCGTGAAGATGCTCCCCCCGCCGTCCACCACGATGTCCACCGCATGGGCCTTGCTCGAAAAATCACTCCACTGGCACTCGGGCGCCGAGGGCAGAGTCGGGTCGATCCGCGCGATCCACTGGTTCCCCGTGTAGTTCACCGAGAAGTACGCGTTCCCCGCCCGGTCCGTCGTGATTTCACTGCGGCTATCAAATGTCCCGCCCGTCGCCAGCGCCGGCGACGGCGTGTATGTGTGCTGCCACTGGTACTGCCCGTTCGAACTGAGCATCGTCACCATGGGCTGATCGAAGCCGTTGTACCCGAGCAAAAAGAGATTCCCGTTCCGATCCATCGCCGCGCTGACATGAAGCTGAGGCTGCGCGGGGGCCTGTCCCTGCCAGGGTGTGCCCCACACCGGGTCGCCGTCGCTCGTGAACTTCATGGCCACCGCTGAACCCAGATCAGCCGAGCGCATCGCCATCACCACGTTGTCCGAGCCGTCCGTGAAGATGTCGTTGAGCCTGAACGCACCGCCACCCACCAACGCCCCCATCTGCACCGGCTCGGCCCACGCCTCCCGCCCCGAGGCCCCCGACAGCCTGACCAGCGAGCCGTTGCTCGTCCCGATGTAGACATCGCCCGTGCGATCGATCGTGGTCGCCCAAACCTGGTTCGCTGTAACGAGCCGGTCGTTGTAGAACCACTCGACCCCGCCGGTGTACGGGTTGAACTGCGTGACACCCAGCTTCGTGGTAAGCACCGGCACGCCGTCGGGCCCCACATCCAGATCAGACTCGATATCGAAGTTCGAAGGCGCGAAGACCGTGGAGCTCCAGATCGTCCCGCCGTTGGGCGTCAGCTTCACCAGGGCGTACTCAACAAGCCCGGGTTTTCTCAGCAGCTGATAGATAAACCCGTCGTTATCAACGACAACGTGCACAGCCGCCTCGTAACCCGCAAACGACGCCTTCCACTCCGCCCCGCCCTCGGGGCCGTTGGGCGCCTGCTCCACCCCGGTTGTCAGGTTGATGCCGTTCGAGGTCTTGTACTTCCAGACCGTCGCGACGCCGCCCTCCCGACCGCTCACGATCAGGTTGCCCTCAAGATCGAGAGCCATAAACAAGAACCCGTCGCCGGCGAAGATCGCCTTCTCGAGCTTCCACCCGCCAACGTTGCACGGGTCCAACAACTCAAGACCCCCGCCGCTGGAGATCTGCTCGATCAGCGCGATCGCCTTGTTCCGCTGCCCGCTCTCGATCAGATCGATGATCCGCTGCGTGACCACCGGGTCGGTCATCGGGTCGTAGTCCGCGTCGGCCGTCTTCGTCACCGCACCGCCAGCCGTGGTTCCCCGCGCCGGATCGATCGCGGGCGCCTTCGAATTCAGCACGAGGCTCCGCTCGGCGCCCATCACCGAGCCCGACTGGCCGCTCGCCAAACCGCCCGCGATCCCGACCGCCACCAAACCCAACACAATCTGGAATGCCCGCATAATGCTTCGTCTTTCGGTGTCTGGAACTTCTACGAATGCGTGATCGGCCCGGAGCGCAGAGACCCGCGATCCGGGAGAGCGGCCGAGTTAGTTGTCTGAAAGAATCTCGACCGCGTTGATGCCCTTGCTCGCCGGCGCGTTGTACGCCTCGGGCAGCAGGTACTTCCCACGGTTCTCCGGCGACTTGAGCAGCTCCCTGGGCGAGCCCTTGAGCCTCACGAACGCGTCGTTGCGACGGGCCGTGACCTCCCACGAGACCTTGAGCCCCGGCGACCCGCCCGCGACCGAGAACCGGTTGTTGGCAATCTCGGTCGCCACGTGCAGGTTTGGCCCCGCCCCGCCGATCGCGGTGAGCTGGTACCGGTAGTCCGTGTTAATGCTCTCAAAGTAGTCCGGCAGCCCGACGGTCGCCCGCCCGTTGCCGTCAAGAAGAACCGTCCCGCTGTAGGTGTTCAACGGCTCGGGCGCCTCGCTTGAATAGTGCAGCAGCACCTTGTTCGCAGGGTCAAGCGGGTGATCGATCACGAACGATTTCGTCCCCGTCGCGCCGATGCGGCCCTGCGAGAACACGCCCCACCCCGTAGAGGGCGCCACGCCCAGAACCCCGAAGTTCGTCCCCGAGTTTGTGATCGCCTCGCCGCGCACGCCCACGCCGTTGGACACAGCCGCGTTCACCCCGATGGTGTTGCCCTGCCCGGTCTGCGTCACGCTCACGCCCGTGCCGCCGAGCGTGAAGTCCCGCACGTCGAGGCGGGCCGCGGGCGACTGGGTGCCCACCCCGAGGTTGCCCAGAGTATCGAGCGTTACCCGCGGGGCCGAGTCGTTGGTATAGAGGTACAGCGGCTTGGGGTTCCGTGTCCCGATCCACCCGCCGTTGCCGGTCACAAAGGTCGTGATGTCGCTCTCGCCCGCGCCGCCGCCCGCGTCCCAGAGGTGCGAGAACCCGTGCCCCGGCTGATCGAGCGTGAGCCAGAAGTTCGGCGTGGTCGTCCCGATCCCGATGTTCCCGCCCGCGTCTACGAACAGCCCGCGGGTGTTATCCGAATCCTGAGCCAGCGTCGCAAAGTCCGCAGCCAGCGCGGTGCTCGCGGTGTCTGAGTTCTGGGACTGCATCGCAAAGGGCACCGGCGTGAGTCGCTGGCGCCCGCTGAGAAGATCCCAGCTCGCCCCACCATCATCGGAGACCTCGATCTCCAGCCACAGCGCGATGTTCTGCGAGAACGGGACAGCCCCAAAGTCCAGGTCCACAGAGAACTGCCCCTCGGTCACGGTCGCCGAGGCGAGCACCTCTCCACCGCTCTGGATCCCGCCAACATCCGCGTCGTAGAGCCGAGTCTTCAGGTCGACCGCTCCGTTCACCGGCCCGCCCGCATCGGTCAGGAACCCCTGGTACGAGAACGCCGAACCCACCGGCTCGGCGGCCGCCCGCGCCGAGGCCGCAGCGAGTATCAGAGTTCCAAACACAACGAACAACGATCTCACACTCATACGCATTGTGATCCTCCGTAGACCGGGCCCAGCCGGGCTCATCGCAGATTAGCTCGGCCACCAAGAGGTGCCCGAGTGGACATAGACCTTTTCCATTTCCGACCCCGAGGACATCCGTGCTTCTCTCGAGTCCAGCCAAGAGCCCGCTGGTGCCGGGCCCGCACCATACCCGCAAAGCACGAGCGAGAGCCATGGTTTCTTTCGCGGGTTCAATCTAAAATTCTCTGTTGGCCGGCGCAAGCGAGCCGTGACCGCCGCTTCGGCGCCCGGGTAAGAGTTTCCCGAGCACACTGAGCAATTCCGGATTGCCCGATCCTCTTGTTCATCACGGTCCCAGAACCACGCCACGCGATCGATCTGAGGAGTTCTGGTTACTGCCTTTGCTCAGAATCAGGACGCGATACGAGTGTCCGCAATCCCTCGAAATGGCGCTCCCGAGCTCCCACCGCGCTGACCATAGAGGACGAATCCGCAGCCGCTCATCTCATGGGCATCGCCTACGACAAGCGCGAGGGCGCAGCGGGAGCAGCTTCAAGGGGCAGCCGGACGCGCACCCTTCAGCCCCCCGCCCTTGCGCACCAGGCGTTCCTTAAAGTCTCAGACCGGACCGCATGGGCGCCTTCTTTGGCCAAGGCACAGAAGAGGTCATCGGTTCGATTCCGATTGTCTCCGCCTGTAGAAAACGCTTCTGGCATCAAGCGGGAGTGTTTCTTATTGGGTGAGCGAAGGTGGCTGGCAGAAAAATCAAAGAAGCCCAGCCCGCGCTAGTCCGCAGGCCGATCCACCTTGCATCAGGATGGCATTGAGACACCGAAGACAAGAGGCTATCGGCCGTCTCGATCTTTTTATACCCCTTGTAATCGACATCAGATCATTGATAATGGGTGTGCCGAGGATCCTCCTCGGCGTTCATTGACGAAGAGGGAAAACCACGATGCGATCAGAACTTCTCGCTGCCCTTTTGGCGACCGCTATCGTTTGCACCGCACCGGCGAGCGCACAGACCGCGACGACCTTCACCTATCAGGGGCACCTCGCGCAGAACGGCACGCCGGTCGATGGGGCGTACGAGTTCGAGGTGCGGCTGCTCGACGGCGTTGGCTCCCAGATCGGGTCCACCCAGGCCGCGCTCGCCATGGTGTCCGCCGGCGCGTTCACCATGAGCCTCGACTTCGGCGTCGCCGCGTTCGATGGCGACTCGCGGTTCCTCGAGATCTCCGTCCGCTCGTTCGACGTCGGCGGGGCCTACACCACGCTCTCGCCGAACCAGAGCGTCGCCTCGACTCCCGTGGCGCAGTTCGCGCTCTCGGGCAACGAGGGCCCGGCCGGCCCGCAGGGAGCAACCGGACCGCAGGGCGATCCCGGTAACGACGGAGCCCCAGGGATCGACGGCACCGACGGTGCCGTTGGCCCGCAGGGCCCCGACGGCCCCCAGGGCCTCCAGGGGAACCAGGGCGTTCAAGGATCGCAAGGCGTCCAGGGCGACCCCGGCACACCCGGCGATTCGCACTGGAGCCTCAACGGCGCAGCGACCTACTACACCGCTGGCGAGGTCGGCATCGGCATCACCAACCCAGGCTTCCCGCTTCATGTGCTGGCAGACGGTCTGGGCGGGCCAGTGATCTATGCCGAGGCCACCGGAGAAGGCAGCACGGGCGTTTGGGGAAAGGCAACCGGTACCACGTATATCAGCAAGGGGGTCCGCGGAGATAGTGCGAGTGTGACCGGCATCGGGGTCTACGGGTTCGCCTCCTCACTCACCGGCTTTGCCAATGGCGTGATGGGAAACACCCACAGCGTCGATGGCGCCGGCGTCTACGGGATCGCCTCCAATTCCAATGGCCGCAACTACGGGGTCTACGGAAAGACCAACAGCCCGGCCGGCAGCGGCGTCTTCGGGCACGCCTCGGCCGACGGCGGGGCAGGCGAGGGCGTGCTGGGACTCTCTGAAAGCACCACCGGCATCGGCGTGCAGGGCTTTGCCTTCACCCTCTCGGGCACCAACTACGGCGTCTGGGGCAAGACCAACAGCGCCTCCGGATACGCCGGCTACTTCACCGGAGGCCGAAACTACTTCCAAGGGAAGCTTGGCGCAGGGGTCACCGCTCCAACAGACCAGCTCCACATCAACGCGCCCGCGGGTGTCGATGCGTTCCGCATCCAGACCAACGGCTCAACGCGTCTCCGGGTCAACAGTTCGGGGGGCGTCTCCATCGGCGGCAACAGCACCGTGGTCGCCGCAGGAAACACCTACATCGTCAACAGCCTCGGCATCGGTGACAGCACCCCCGAGGCAACGCTCGATGTCGCCGGCAACGCCGTCATCTCAAGCAACCTCACCGTCGGCACCTTAACCCCGCAATCCACCTTCACGCTCGCGGTCGCGGGCTCCGCGGGCAAAGCCGGCGGCGGCTCATGGTCCATCTTCTCAGACCGACGCCTCAAATCGAACATCGCCCCCATGACCGGCTCGCTCGACACCATCGCAGCACTCCGACCCGTCAACTTTGAGTACAACAACACCGAGCACTTCTCCTACCTCCCCGGCGTCCAGCGCGGCTTCATCGCTCAAGAAGTCCAGGGGGTAATCCCGCAGTGGGTCCACACCGCCGACGACGGGTACCTCTACCTCGACCAGATCGGATACGAGGCGCTGATCGTTGACGCGATCCAGGAACTCCGGGCCGAGAAGGACACGGAGAACCGGAAACTCCGGGACAAGATGAACAGCCTGGTCGCCCAGAAGGACCGCGAGATCGAGGGGCTGACAGCCCGGCTCGAGCGTCTCGAGAAACGAATGGAGCGCTCAGGCAATCCGTAAACCTGCCCGCGACAATTGGCGATCTCTCTAATCGATCCCTGAGATCGAACGGTGTCTGGCCGCAGAGATGCCCCAGCCGCGGGCCGCTCTACTTCTTCCACTTCTTCTTGAGCTTGTCGGTCACCTTGGGCGGCTTGCCATCGAGCATGTTGTAGTGCAGTCTCGAGGCATGGTCTATTTCCTCCAGCCCGGTCTTCAGGGCAGCTCGGATGTTCTTCGGCGTGCTCTTCTCGAGATCTACCGCCAATCCATCCGGATACCCCAAGTCATAATGCAATTCGACGATGCCCGAAATGAAATCACGCCTCGCGTCGGATTCCCCCTTGACCACACCTTTGTCATACCAATCGTTCCACTTCTTGAGATCACTCTTGCGGATCCCCAGAAACTTGATGTCGTTGCTGTTCCAGGTCTTCGGCCCCCAGCTTTCAAGCGCGTCCCTCGCGTCTTTTGTAGGATCATACTTCCCCCTCGTGACCTTGAGGGTCGTGCCGTAGTGGTCCGCGACGGCCTGGAGAAACTCCAGCAGTTCTTTCTTGACACCGGAGGTCTTCCCGGTCACCTTTCCCGCACCCTTCTTCGCGACCGCCCCGGGCTTCATACCCAAAGCCTTGAAGGTCTTCTTGCCCGGATCGACGCATCCGTCGCCCCTCTTGAACCCGGCGCCCTCGGTCTGAAACTCCGAAATAGCAGCGATGGTCTTCTTGCCGCACATGCCGTCGAGCTTGAGCTTGGAGTACCCGCACGATGAGGCGTGGTCGTTGAGCAGCTTCTGCACCGTCTCAACATCCGCCTTGTCGTTCTTACCACCCTTACCAACAGAGCCCTTGGTGTTCGCGCCCATCGGTGTGCTCCTCGCTTCGCAGGTCTCTTCTTCACCGCGTGTGTGTTGCCAGCCGATCCAAGAATACCGCAGAACACCACCCGCTGTACCCACGATTCTCGGCTCATGACCGCTCGCTCGGTCCCCTTCAGTCGCCCGCGGTCGGCAGCACCGGCTCGCCGGTCGGCTTTCGCACAGACGGCTGCGCCCCGGTCCGCTCGACCCACCGCACCAGCACCGCCCGCATCTCAGCCAACGCCGCGGGCGTTGTCGCCGCCAAATCAACGGACTCCCCCGGATCGGCCGACAGGTCGTACAGCTCGTACCGCTCGTCGGCGTGGAAGAACAGCAGCTTCCAGCGCCCCCGCCGAACCGAGGTGAACGGCTCGATCCCCGGCCCGCTCGCCCCCCACTGGTGCGGCTGATGCCACCCCAGAACACGCTCGCCCAGATCGTGCCCCCGCCCCGCAACCAGCCCCGCAATCGCGCCCGCTAGGTCCACCCCGTCGATCGGCTCCCCCCCCGCCGCAGCGTTCGGAATCGGCACGCCGGCGATACCCAGAAACGTCGGAAACAAGTCGTGGCTCACCACCGGCGTCGCATCGAGCGTGCCCGCCCGACCCGGCGCGTCGGTCACGCCGGGCCACGCGACGATCCACGGCACACGGGTCCCGCCCTCGTACCCCGAGCCTTTTCCGCTGCGGGCCGGCGCGTTGTGCGTGTGCCGGGTCTGCCCGTCGGGGGCAAGCCCGCGGGCGTGTGCGCTGAGCCCGCCGTTGTCACCCGTGAACACGATCACGGTCCGGTCGAGCTGCCCGGTCTCTTGTAGTGCCGTCACCAGCGTGCCCACCGCCGCGTCCACCGATTCGATCATCGTCGCGTACTTGGTCTCCTGTGCGTCCAGCCCCGGGTAGCCCGCGGCGTACCGCTCGTTGGCCATCAGCGGCGTGTGGACGGCGTACGGCGCAAACGAGAGAAAGAACGGCACGCCGTCCGCCGCGGCCCGTCGGATCTCGCCGCTCGCCTCGCTCGCGAGCGCCTCGGTGAGATACGTCGCGCTGCCGTGAAACTTGTCGAGCCCGGGCACGTCCCAGACGCTCGGGTTCTCCTCGTGATCCTCGCCGCGTTTGCCCGCCTGGCTGTAGTGGTCCTCGCCCCAGTAGCTCGCCGGGGCCCCCGCCGCGTGCCCCGCGATGTTGACCTCAAACCCCAGCCGCTCCGGGTCCGCGCCCGGCGTGCCGACCGCGCCGAAGTGCGCCTTGCCCGCGTGGATCGTGCGGTACCCCGCGCGGCGCAGCAGCTCGGGCAGCAACGCGTGCTCGCCCGGCTGCAGCCCGTTCACACGCCACGCCGGCGGGGCCAGGCCCTCATGCACGCGGCTGGTGTCCGTCCCCTCGTGCAACGTCCAGTAGGTGATGCCGGTGCGGGCCGGGGTCATGCCCGTCAGGATGCTCGTGCGCGTCGGCGTGCAGACCGGCGCGCTGGCGTACCCGTTGGAAAACCGCACGCCGCTCGCAGCCAACCGCTGAACGTTCGGCGTGCGCCACAGCCCGTTCTGAGCCGTCGGCTCGGCGAGCATCGGCACCGCCGTGTCCTGCCACCCCAGATCATCAACCAGCACCAGCACGATGTTCATGGGGCGTTCGTCATCGCAAGCCAGCCCCGTGCCAACCAACCCCGCGAGGCAGACAGCCCACACCCAAATCCAGAAGCTCGTTCGCATCGGTTCTCCTCGTCGGCGTCTTGAACGAGCCCAAAGCCCGCCCGAGCCAGCGTAACAGAAGCGTGCAATCTCCCCCGGCCCCGTCGCCCCAAGCCCGTATGATCCTCTCCCCGAGGAGCCTGCCGCGTGCCCGACCACCCCAACACGAGCCATCCGTTTGCGGTCTCCTTTGTCCACCGCTTTGCGACCGAGCCGGGCGTGCTCTCGCCGAGCAGCCCAACACTCGCCAGCCTGCTCGAGCCGACCGATGATTCCGGCACCGACCCCCGGGCCCGGTGCACCGCGTTCATCGACGCCGGCCTGCTCGCGCACCACCCCACGCTGGGCGCACAACTCTCCGAGTACGCGAGCGCCCACGCCGACCGCCTCAACCTTGTCGGCACCCCAGAAACCGTCCCCGGCGGCGAGGACTGCAAAAACGACCCCGCGATCCTCCAGCGGATCCTGCAACGGCTCCACGACGACAACCTGTGCCGACGCTCCTACGCCCTGATCCTCGGCGGCGGCGCCGTGCTCGACGCCGTCGGATACGCCGCCTCCATCACCCACCGCGGGATCCGCCAGATCCGCATCCCCACCACCACGCTCGCGCAGGGAGACTCGGGCGTCGGCGTCAAGAACGGCATCAACGCCTTCGGCAAGAAGAACTTCCTGGGCACCTTCTTCCCACCCTTCGCCGTGCTCAACGACCCGACGCTGCTGAGCACGCTCTCGCCCCGCGACTGGCGAAGCGGGTTCGCCGAGGCGGTAAAAGTCTCGCTACTAAAAGACGCGCCGCTCTTCGACCTCATCGAACGCGAAGCCGGTGCCATCAACGCCCGCGAATCCACGCACGCCGACGAGATCATCGAACGCTCCGCACGCCTGCACCTCGCGCACATCGTCGGCCACGCAGGGACGGGCGGTGTGGGGGGAAAAGCGGATAGGGGTGACCCCTTCGAGATGCAGTCCGCACGCCCGCTCGACTTTGGGCACTGGGCGGCGCACAAGCTCGAATCGCTCACCGTCTACGACCTGCGCCACGGCGAGGCCGTCGCGATCGGGCTCGCGATCGACACCGCGTACTCCGCCCAGATCGGGCTGTGCGACCAGCAGACCGCCCGCCGCGTGCGCACAACGCTCGAGAACCTCGGCTTCACACTCACCCACCCGCTGCTGGGCAACCCCGAGCCGCTGCTCGCCGGGCTCGAGGAGTTCCGCGAGCACCTGGGCGGGCGGCTGACCATCACGCTGCTCCAAGGGCCCGGCAAGAGCGTCGAGGCCCACGAGATCGATCGGGATGCGATGGCGGGCGTGCTCAAACGGTTCGCCACGGACTCCGTGCCGTCCGGGTGAGGCCGACGCGGTACCCTATGGCGTACCCCGGAGGGAACCGCATGCCGCCCGAAACGACCAAATCAGCGCTCAAGACCGCGAGCCAGCTGCTCGACATGGATTTTCTTGAGCACCGCGCCAAGCTGATCGATCTCGCCGCCTTCCTTGATCGCCTCGACCGCGCCGCCGACGGCCCCGAGGCCTCAAAGCAAGACTTCCGCGCAACCGAATTCATCAAAGCACTCGCGATCCTCTCCGAGCCCAGCCCCGGCCGCGCCGCGAGAGTTCTCGAAGCTCTCTCGGATCCCTCCACGATCCCCATCGACAAGGCCCCCGAGAAAGGTGCCCACGGCGCTTGGCAAAGTGAGCCGCAAGGGGGCACCGCGTGAGCTACATCGACCCCCACATCCACATGGTCAGCCGAACGACCGACGACTACGAACGCATGGCCCTCGCGGGGTGCGTCGCGATCACAGAGCCCGCGTTCTGGGCCGGGTTCGATCGCTCGAGCCCCGAGGGGTTCTACGACTACTTCTCGCTGCTCACCTCACAAGAGCCCGCCCGCGCCGCCTCCTACGGCATCGCGCACCACGCGTGGATCTGCATCAACCCCAAAGAAGCCGAGGACCCCGTGTTCGCACGCGAGGTCCTCAAGCTCGTCCCCGAGTTTCTCGCCAAGCCCAACGTCCTCGGCATCGGCGAGATCGGGCTCAACAAAAACTCCAAGAACGAGCTGGCCATCCTCGAGGAGCAGATTGCGCTCGCCGCGAAGCACTCCCAGCTCATCCTCTGCCACACCCCGCACCTGGAGGACAAACGCAAGGGCACCCAGCTGATCATGGACGCGATCAAAGCCAACGCGAGCATCGACCCAGGCCGCGTGCTGATCGACCACGTGGAAGAGCACACGGTGGAGATGGTGCTGAGCCAGGGTTTCTGGGCCGGCATGACACTCTATCCGGACACCAAGTGCACCCCCAAGCGGGCTGCGGACATCTTCGAGATGCACGGCACAGAACGCCTCTGGATCAACTCCGCCGGCGACTGGGGGCACTCCGACCCGCTCGCGGTGCCCAAATGCCGGGCCGAGATGAAACGACGCGGGCACTCGCAGGCCACCATCGACAAGGTCTCGTTCGGTAACCCCAAACAGTTCCTGAGCCAGTCGCCCAAGTTCAGAGTCTCGCTCGATGCCTAAGGGCGACGCGCAAACCGATCGCGTCTGCTACTGCACAAACGTGCACCCCGGGCGCACGCCGAGCGAGATCCTCGCCCAGCTCGACGCGAACGACCCACGCCCGTTCATGGCATCCAACGACCCCGAGTACCGCGTCGGGCTCTGGCTCAGCGACGCGGCCGCGGCGCAACTCGACCAAGAGGACGACGCCCTGGACCGGTTCGCCCAGGAACTCGAATCCCGCAAGATCCGCGTCCTCACGCTCAACGGCTTCCCGCAGCACGACTTCCACCAGCCCGTCGTCAAGCACGCGGTCTATCACCCCAACTGGGCGAGCCCCGAGCGGCTCGAGTACACCCTCCGCCTCGCCCGCGTGCTCGTCCATCTGATCCCCGAGGGCACGCGAGCGAGCATCTCGACGCTCCCGATCGGGTGGCCCACCGATCAGATCGCCAGCGGGCCCGATCTCGAGATAGCCGCACGACTCCTCGTGCTGTGCGCGCAGGAACTCGCCTGGCTCGCCGAGCGGACCGGGCGGACGATCACGCTCGACCTCGAGCCCGAGCCGGGGTGCGTGCTCGATACCGCAGAAGACGTGCTCGGCTTCTTCAACGGCCCGCTCGACCGCGCACTCGCCACCCACGACCCGGGCACCCGCGAGTCGATCCGCGAGCACCTGGGCGTCTGCCACGACGTCTGCCACAGCGCCGTCATGCACGAGGACCAGCGCGAGGCGATGCGGCTGTACGCCCAGAGCGGGATCCGCGTGCACAAGGTGCAGGTCTCCAGCGCGGTCGCAGCCGACCTCTCACCGGGGCACGCCGACGAGACGACCGAGGCCCTGCGAGCGTTCGACGAGCCGCGGTACCTGCACCAGACCACGCTGCGCACGCCCAGCGGCACCGAGTTCTTCGAGGACCTCGGGCCCGCGCTGGCGAGCACCGCGATGGGCTTAGCGACCCAGGCCCGCGTGCACTTTCACGTGCCGATCTTCGCCGAGTCGGTCGGCGACCAGCCCGGCAAGCAGCCCGGCAAGCTGGGCACCACCCGATCCGAGATCCTGCCCGCCATCCAGGCTGTGCAAGAACTCCACCCCGGCGCGACCTTCGAGCTCGAGACCTACGCCTGGCCCGTGCTGCCGACCCATCTGCAGCCCGAGTCACTCGCCCGCGGCATCGCGGCGGAGCTGGACTGGTTTGCGCGCACCTTTCCCGAGTTGCACCCGTGAGCCGCGAGCGCCCCAATCTGCTCGGCGCCGCCCGCGCCTGGCTCGAGCTCGCCCGCCTGTCCAACGCGCCGACCGTGCTGACCAATGTGCTGGTGGGCTATGTGCTGGGAAGCCAGGCGGCAGGATCGGGCAGGATCGACTGGCTCCCATTCGCTCTCGCTGCGTCAGTGGCACTCGTGCTCTACACCGCGGGCATGATCCTCAACGACGCGAAGGACGCGAAGCGTGACGCGGAGTCGAGGCCAACCCGCCCGATTCCTTCAGGCCGGGTGCCCCGCGCTTGGGCCTGGACGGTCGGCGTGTCGATGCTCCTCCTGGGTGTCGGGTTCACCGCCAGCCTGGGCATGCCCGCGTGGCTGATCGCTGCCGGGATCGCCCTGTGTGTTCTGCTTTACACGTTTCTTCACGCGGGCCACGCGTGGTCGGTCCTGTTCATGGCCGCCTGCCGAGGGCTGCTCTACCCACTCGGCGCGCTCGCCGCCGGCCACGGCACATGGGAAAACTTCACCGACCCGGTGCTCGTGATCAGTGCGGCCCTCGGCGTCTCGACCCTGCTGCTCACACTCGTCGCTCGGGCAGAATCAACGAACCGGACCGACCGGCCCTCGGCCTGGACCCGCCCGCTGGCGTGGGCGGTGGTGTTCGTGCCGCTGTGCGCCCCGCTGCTCATCGAGCCGCCGATGATGCGGTCCGCACCCAGCCTGTTCTTTGCCGTCGGCTTTGCGCTCTGGGGGGCCCACTCCGCCCGGGCCGCGATCGCGGGCAAGCTGCACGTCGCGATCCCCGGGTGGATCGCGGGGTTCTGCCTGTTCGACGGCATGATCCTGGCGATGCAAGGCCAGACCACCCTCGCCCTCGCGTGCGCCGGCGCGTTCGTGCTCACACACCTCGCCCAGCGGGTGCTCCCCGGCACGTAAATCTTGACTCACTCAGGTCTCTGGCGCGTTCGGATCGATCCCCTGCTCAAACTTGGCCAGAATCGACTTCAGCTCTTCGAGAACCTCCGGCTGATCCTCGGGGCACGCCTCCACCGCCCGCCGCTCAGCCTCGATCGCTCCCGGAATATCGCCCGAGTAGAACAACGCGTGCGAGTGCGTGTCCAGAAAGTACGCCGGGTTGGGGTGCTCGTTCTCCTGGGCGTGGGCAACCACCCGCGCTGAGATCTTGAGCGCCTTGCTCGGTGCCGTCGGATCGATGTGCCGACCTTGGATCATCGCTGTCGCGGCTCCGTTGCCAAAGTCCATCAGCAGGAACGGGCTGTCGGCGTCCGCCGCGATCGTGTCCATGATCTTCTGGGCCATCGCCTCGTCGGCCGGCGGGCTCCCGTCGGCCGGGATGTACACCGGCCCCGTCAGCGCGGCGGCCGACATCGCCACCCGGTGCGTGTACGCCAGCTTCTCGGGCACGTGCTCGAGCACTTTTACCAGTTCCTCGTGCGCCCGGTCCATGTTGCCCAGCTGGAAGTTCACCGCCGCGAAGTTGTACTGCGAGGTCAGCGTGGACGGGTGGATCTCGCCCAGCAGCCGCTTGCGGGCCTCGATGTTCGCCTCGTAGATCGGCAGCGACAGCTCGGGGTGCCCGGTGCGGAAGTGCTGCCCCGCGACAGCCTCGCGCGACAGGATGGCCTCGATCGAGTCGTGCCCCAGGTGATCCTCGGACCGCCGCACCGAGTCCTGCGCCACGGCCATCGCCTCGTCGTCGCGCCCCAGCCGGCTCAGCGTCGTCGCGATGTTCTGCAGGATCCCGATCGTCTTGGCATGATTCGGCCCGTGGATCTCGGTCACCGCCGCGAGCGCTAGCTCCTCGTACCTCAGCGCGGTCTCGAAGTCCTGCTGGTGCCGCTTGATCACCCCGTGCGTGTTCGCAGCCCCGAAGAAGACCGCCTTGGCGGCCTCGGGATCGGTCTCCAGCAGCGCCTCGAGCCGAGCGATCAGTGCATCGGACATCGCCTCGGCCTCATCCACCCGTCCCAACGCGTTGAGCGTCGAGACCAGGTTCGCCTGGATCTCGAGCGTGTCGAGGTGATCGGGCCCGAAGATCTCAAGCCGGATCTCGATCGCACGGCGGGCGTGGAACACCGCGTCCTCGTAGACCCCGAGCTTCATGTACGTCACGCACAGCGTGTGGTGCAGCCGGGCCTTGGACTGGTCCGACGCCTCAAACTCGGGGCTCGCGAGTGTCTTTGCCGCGTCGTCTAGGATCTCGGCGACCTTCACGTCCTTGCCCATCTTCGACGGGTCCGCCGACTGCAGCGCCCGGGTGAGGAAGTTCGTCACCACCCGCGCCTCGTCGTAGTTCGCGTTGGCGATCCTCGCCTGCCGGTTGGCCTCGCCCAGCCCGACCAGCGCCGCGACCAGCCCCAGCACCAGCGCCAGCACCAGCGCCGCGCCGATCGCGGACCCCGCCGCGATCGAGCCCTTGTGTCGGCGGGCAAACTTGCTCAGGCGGTACGACGCCGACGCGGGCTTGGCCTCGACGGGCTCGCCGTCGAGATACCGGTGGATGTCGCGCGCGAAGCTCGCCGCGGTCTCGTACCGGCGGGTCCGGTCCTTGTCGATCGCCCGCATGATGATCCAGTCCAGCTCGCCCCGCAGCGCCTCAGCGACCCTCGCCGCGGACTTCACCGGGTGCGTCGCGATCGGCGTCGCCCCCGTGCCCGCCCCGGCGCTGCCGCTGCGCAGCGTGTTGAACCGGGTCGAGGGGCGCGGCGCTCCGGAGCCGCTTGCCCTCGAACGGCGTCGCCCCCGTCAGCAGCTCGTACAGCAAGACCCCGAGCGAACACACGTCCGTCCGCGTGTCGATATCCGCGCTGGCGGTGTCGGCCTGCTCGGGCGACATGTACTCGGGCGTGCCCACGAGCTGGCGGAACTCGGTGAACAGCGTCTGCTCGGTGAGGCGGCCCGAGGTCGCCTTGGCGATGCCAAAGTCAATGACCTTTGGCACGGGCTTGAAATCCACCACCGTCACGAGCACGTTGGTCGGCTTGATGTCGCGGTGGATCACGCCCTTGAGGTGCGCGTGCTGCACCGCCGTGCAGACGTCGGCGAACAGCGACAGCCTCGCCTCGAGCCCCAGCCCGTGCTTCGTGCAATAGTCCGTGATCGGCACACCGCGGACCAGCTCCATCACGAAATACGGCCGGCCTGTTGCCGTCGCGCCGCCGTCGAACACCCGTGCGATGTTGGGGTGGTCCATCATCGCCAGCGCCTGCCGCTCGGCCTCGAACCGTCGCACGACCTGCTGCGTGTCCAGCCCGAGCTTGATGATCTTGAGCGCGACCTCGCGCCGCACCGGCTCGGTCTGCCGCGCCATAAACACCACGCCGAACCCGCCCTCGCCGATCTGCTCGAGCAGCTTGTACCGACCGATCGTGTCGCCCGGGCCCTCGGCCAACGGCGACGCGGGGAAGAGATGACCGCTCGGGAGCTGGTCCGGCGGGAGCGTGACATCAGCCATGAAGCCCTCGCCGCCCTCGAGCGCCGCGAGCAGATCGTGCACCCGCGCCGCCCGCGCCGGGTGCCCCTCGCACTCGCGCGCAACAAACGAGCCACGCTGATCCGGCGCAAGCTCCAGCGCCCCAGCGAGGACATCCTTCACACGCTCCGCGTCGGACTCGGGTAGGGGTGGGGGCGTCATTCTTCGCCGTCTCCTGTCGGGTCCGGGCCCGGCTCCATCAGCTGCAAGAGACGCGCCCGCGCAAACGACCACTCCCGCATCACCGTTCGCCGCGAGACCTGCATCGCCTCGGCGGTCTCCTCCGCCGTCAGCCCGGCGAAGAACCGCAGCCGAACCACCTCCGCCGCCCGCGGGTCCTCGGCTTCGAGCGTCGTGATCGCAGCGTCCAGATCGAGGATCGCGCTCGGGTCCATGTCCGACGCCAGATCCACCACGCTCAGCGGGATTCTCTTCGCTCCCCCACCCCGCCGCTCGGCGTTGTGCTTGCGGGCGTGATCGATCAGGATCCGCCGCATCGCCTCGGCCGCGAGCGCAAAGAAGTGACGCCGATCGTTGCAGGGCACCGGGGCCCCGCCCATCAGCTTCGCATACACCTCGTGCACCAGCGCCGTCGCCTGCGCGTGTGCCCGGGCCGCTCGCTCTTCATGCGGCTCGCCGCGATCCCCCGCAGCTGGTCATACACCAGCGGCAGCAGCTCGTTGGCCGCCTCGGGGCGGGCCTCGACCTCAGAAAGCAGCTGCGTGATGGCCTCGGGGTTAAGCGTCATCGCTGGACGCGAGGATACCACGCGAGGACGATCTAAGAGAGGGAGATCTAAGGTTTGAGCTTCGGGCATGACCCCCTCAGCGCCGCGGCACCCCCCGGGGTGCCACGAATCCTAAACCTTTCTACTCCCCGGGTTCAATCCCCGACACGGGGTTCATTCCCCGAACAGATGGTCCAGGATCACGCCATGAACGCCCCGCATCGGGATCGGCCCGCCGCTCTGGGCGGGCAAGGGCCGGGCAGCGATCAGCATCGGTCGATGCTCCGGGCCCGCCTCCACCCGCCCGTGCGAGCCGCGAACGAGCGACGCGTCGAGCGGGATCACGTCCATCAGCGT
The DNA here is from genome assembly GCA_047620485.1 of Phycisphaerales bacterium. GTDB lineage: Bacteria > Planctomycetota > Phycisphaerae > Phycisphaerales > UBA1924 > JBLHKT01. Next base: position 58,261 of record JBLHKT010000014.1, read on the forward strand.
CCGCAAGCCAATCTTCTTCATCGCCAGCTTGCGGGCCAGCGTGAGCCGCGGCAACCGAATCCTCGGATCCACGAACAGCTCGCACGGGTCGTACCCCGGCTTGCGGTGAATCTCGACCGTCCGAGCAAAGTCCGGGGCCCTCGCGTCGTCCAGCCAGTGGTAGTAGGTGAACCAGTGCCCAGCCTTCGCGACCGCGAGCAGATCCCCACTTCGTTCGTGGGCCAGCCCGAGCCCCTCCAGCTGGGCCCGATCGAGCACCCGCTCCACGCCGGACTCGTTCTGCAGCACCTCGCGCGCACGATCACGCGAGTCCTCATCCCGCGCATAGACGTGCGCAACCTGGTGATCCGCGATCGCGAACGCCCTGCACGCCCCGCAGTCGAGCAGATCGGTGCCGTCCTCGGTGCGGACCTCGACGAGCCCCGCCCGTCGAAGCACGCGGTTGGGGTGGATCGGCCCGCCCCCATTCTCCACGGGCTCGATGCCGTACTCGGAGACCACCATCACCCGCGCCCCGCGCGACTCAAAGTGATCGACCAACCCCCCCACCACCGCGTCGATCTCAGCCGCCGCATGCCTCGCCTGGGCGGTCCCCGGGCCGTGCTTCTGCAGCGCGTAGTCCAGGTGCGGCAGATACACCAGGCTCAGCGTCGGGTCGTGCCACTCGTCCACGAGCCTGGCCGCGTCCGCGATCCACCGCGTCGAGGCGATGCCCGCCATCGGCCCCCAGAAGCGGAAGAGAGGGAACGGCCCAAGCCTGTCCTGCAGCCGATCGCGCAGGCCCGCGGGGCGCGAGTAGCAGTCCGGCTTCTTGCGGCCGTCCGCCTTGTACCGCGGGCGGGGCGTTACCGAGAAGTCCGCCGACGAGTACATATTGAACCACCAGAACAGGTTCGCGGTGGTGCAGCCCGGGTCGCGCGCCCGCGCGGTCTCCCAGATCTTCTCGCCGTGCACCAGCCCGTTGGACTGCTTCCAGAACCGCGGCTCGTTGCTCTCGCGGTCGTACCACCCGTTGCCGACCACGCCGTGCCCGCTCACGGGCAGCCCCGTCAGCATCGACGACTGGCTGGTGCAGGTGACCGCGGGCAGGTCGGGCGTCAGCTCAACGATGTGCCCGCGCTCGACCATGGCGTTGAGACGCGGCGTGTGCGGGCCGAGCACCGAGGGCGAGAGCCCGACGACGTTGAGAACCGCAGCCTTGTGCGCCCGATCACCCATGCTCGCCGCGGTGTCGCTCACTCGGGCTTCTTCATCTTCGCGAAGATGAACCCGAACACCAGCAGCAGCAGCGCGAGCCCGACGACCCCGATCCCCAGGACCATCCCCGGAGTGATCACCCGGCCCGAGCCGCGGATGCGGCGCTGGAGATCGCCGGTTGCCGAATCAGCGGTTGCTGAGCCAGTCGCCAAATCGGCTGGGAAACCCTCGGCAACCTCGAACAGCAGCCCCTCGTTCGCCAGCGGGTAGGCCCGCGCCAGCTCCTGGGTCGGCCACAGCGAGTTGCCCACCGGCGTTTTCGCCCGCCCGGCGGCGGCCTGCTCGACGCTGACCGGGGCCGCGAAGTTCGACCACGAGTTGCGCGCGTACGTGAGCACCGCCGCGACCTGCTCGTCGGTGAAGCTCCCGCCCAGCGGGGCCATCGCCGACATGAACGTCTCGCCGCTGCTCACGGTCAGCGGGCCGTAGATCCCGTGCGTCACGATCGACGCCGCCGCCTCGGGGTTGCCCAGCAGCCTCGCCGACAGGTTCAGCGGCGGGAAGCCCTCGAGCCCGCGCCCGTCGTCGCCGTGGCACCGCACGCACCCGATCGCCTCGTTGTGATAGACCTCGAAACCCATCGCCATCGCCTCGGCGCTGGGCCGATCGACCGCGTACGCCGCAAACCCCTCGGGCCACGCCGCAGAGTCGATCGAGTTCATCGCCCTCGCCGCGGCCATCGCCTTGGTGTGGTCCGCCGACCACCGGCTCAACGGCACGCTCTGGACCGCGTCCACCTGCGAACTCATCCACGCAAACAGCTCCGCGTAATCCGCAGCGTTCGCGTGGCGAGCGATCTGCGCCAGCGCCCCGGTCGGATCGCTCATGGGAGCGGCCCCGCCCTCGACCGCTCGACGCAGCACGCCGATCACCGGGCCCGAGACGGTCCCCGCATCGAGCAGCCCCAGCGCACTGACGAGCCGACCCGGCGAGAGCCCCGCGACCGCGTCCGGCTCCAGCCCGTTCTTGATCAGCACCGACGCGGCCAGGTCGCCCGCGAGCGGGTTGCGCGAATCCAACGCTCCGATCACCGGAGCCGCGTCGGCTGCGAGAGCCTCCGCGGGCAACGTCTCGATCACCTCCGCGATGGCCAGAACCGCATCGTCGCGCCGCTCGTTGGCGAGCAGGCCGAACAGGTAGACCGACTGCCCCGCGGCTTGTTCTGTGCCGCCAAACGCCACAGCCCGCAGCCGATCCTCCATCGGCAGGTCGGTCCGTGAGACCATCACCGCCGCGACGACCTCGTCCATCTCCTGCTCGAGCAATTTCTCCGTGCTCATCTGCTCGAGCCGCAGCCGGTGCACGAGCGGGTTGGTCGTCTCGCGGCCCGCGGTCAGGTAGACAAGCGTCTCGCGGAGCACGATCGCCATCGCGTCGTCCATGGGGTAGTCCGCCGCGACCGAGGCGACACGCTCGCCGGCCTCAGGGTCGATGAACCCGGCCGCGATCACCGCTTCGATCCGCACGTGCATGTCCGGGTCGATCACCGCGGCCGCGAGGATCGGCTCAGCCTGCTCGCTCGTCGCGTCGCCGCTGTTGAGCCACGTCCGCAGCGCCCGGATCGCCCCAGCCCGCGCCCGCTCACTCCGGAGCGACGCGACGCTGTCGAGCATCGCCAGGTCCACGCGCCCCGTCGCCTGGTGCAGCCAGAGCCTCTCGAGCATCAGCCGGTCATACAGCAGGTCCATCGCCGGGTCCAGCTCAGCAAACCAAGGCAGCACCACGCTCTCGATCACGCTCGCCGGGAGCGTCTGGATCTTGCGCCGCGCGAGCTGGCGGGTGTTCCGCTCGGGCAGCCGCAGCAACTCGCACAGCTGCTCGGGGGTCGCGTTCACGAGGTCGGGCGCGTCCACCAGCGGGCGCGTCTCGTGGCGCACCCGCCAGACCCGCCCGTGCGAGGCGTCGCGGCGAGGGTCGCGCGTCGAGTACTGCATGTGCCCGATGAGCGGGTTGCACCAGTCCACGATGTAGACCGCGCCGTCCGGGCCCGTCTCGATCGCGACGGGCCGGAAGTTCGTGTCGCTCGATTCGATCAGGTCCTTGGGCATGCGCTCAGAGGACCACGACGACCCGTCGCGGGTGAGCTGGTCCCACCGGGTGCCGTGGAACCCGATCGACTGGTTCACGAGGAAGCTCTCCTGCACATCATCAGGAAAGTGTCGGCTGGAGATGATCTCGCCGCCCGCGGTCGGGCGGCCTCGGTTGATGATCGCCCCGGGCCGATCGGCACGGTTGGGATAGTCGCCGTTGTGCACCACGTGCGAGAGCGCGAAGTTCTCGCCGCCCGAGGCATCGACAAGGATGCCCGCGCCGAAGTCGTCAAACACGAGGCCCCACGGGTTGTTGAAATACACACGGCTCAAAACCTCGAGCCGCTCGGTCCGTGGGTCATACCGCCACGAGGCCGCGTCGCGCACCCGCCGCGGGCCGTACGGCGTCTCGACCTGGCTCATCGTAAACACGCCCTCGTGCAGCGAGAACCCGCCAGCCGGGTCCCACTCAAACGCGCTGACCTGGTGGTGCGAGTCGGGCATGCCAAACCCCGTCGCCACGATCTCGCGCGTGTCGGCCCGGTCGTCGCCGTCCAGGTCCGTCAGCTTCAGCAGGTCCGGGGCCTGCCCGACGTACGCGGTCAGCCTGCCGTCCGAGGTGGTATCCACCGCGAAGCCGGTCGGGATGTACAGCCGATCCGCGAAGATCGTCCGCGTGTCAGCGTGCCCGTCGCCATCGGTGTCTTCGAGGATCAGCAGCTTGCAACGCGGCTGCTCGCCGGGCAGCAGGTGCGGATAGGTGATCGCACACAGCACCCAGAGTCGGCCTCGCTCGTCGAACGTCATCGCCAGCGGGTTGGCCAGCTCCGCAAAGTCTTGCTCGGACGCGAAGCAATCGACGACGTACCCGTCGGCCAGCGTGAACGCGCTCTTGAACTCCTCGGGCGGCAAAATCGTCGTGCTGCCCAGCGAGGTCTCCGTCCCCTTGGCCTCGATCGTTGGCGGCGTCCACGAGTCCTCGGGCAGTCCAAGGTTAAGAGGAAGCGTCGGCCAGACTGCGGCCAGTGAGTGTTCGCCCTCAACGGGGGGCAGAACAGGGCCGTACGCACGAAATAGGTCTTCTGGCGACGGCTTATCCATCGACCAGATCCGGCTCTCGCGGGCCTCGGTCATCCGCTCGAGCTGCACGAACTCCGCCGGGAAATTCACGTTGCCGTACGGCTCGTGCCGCCGCCCCCAGATATATTCCGTGTTCGTCGGGCGGTAGATCAGCCGCTGAAAGTAGTGCTTGTCCGCAGCGGCTGCGACCAAAGCATCACGCCCCCATTGGCTCAACACGAATGCTCGTGCTTCGGCATCGTTTATTATGCCAATCTCAGTTGGCTCTTCGACCCACCCGAGTTGTGCGCCGATCTCACGCGAGTACCAGAACGCGCCCACGTCGGATGGGTGAATGCCGTTGGTCGTGAGGACGGAGCCCTGCTCGATCGACTCCGCGTGGAACAGATCCACCACGCGGCTGTGGTCCGCGGCTCCGGCATTTTCGATCATCGCCGCGGCGTAGAGCTCGAGGTCCGCGTTGTGCGCGCTGACCTCGCCCTCGCTCGGCCATGCCCCAAACTCGCCGCCGTCGAGAGCCTCGTGTCGGATCGGCGTGACCAGCACGATCTCGCGCGCCGAGCCGTCGGCCTTGCTCGCCACGCGCGTGCGCAACGCCTCCAGGCCCGTCGCGAAGGCCTCCACGCCCTCGGGCCCGTCGTACGACTCGGTCATGCCGTAGAACATGAACACCACGTCCGGGTCAAACACGTCCACATGATCGAGCATCGTGGGCACGCTGTGCTCGCGAGGCCGCAGGCTCACGGTGTCCGCGCTCCACGCGACACTGCGGACGGTGACGTTGTTCTCGGGGAACGCGGCGTAGATCATCGCATCCAGGTAGCCGCTCTCATCGAGCCGCTCTGCGAACGTGTTGCCGACGATCAGGACCTTGTCGCCCGGGTCGAGCGTGAGAGCCGCGTCTTGAGCGCAGACCGTCGAGGAAGCCGCCGCAACCAGAGCCGAGGCGAGTACGGAGTGGAGTCGTGTGTTCATGGTGGTGTTCTGTGCGCTCAAGGGGGTGGTGTTGTCGGTTCAGCCGTCGTGTTCGTCGTCGTCGTGCTCGCCGTCCTCATCGTCTTCGTCGTCTTCGTCGTGCTTGCTTTCGAGCTCGTGGTCCGCGGGGAACGTGCCCTTCACGAACCCGCCGAACCCGAAGTCGGAGGGCGCAAAGTCGCCGACCAGGTCAGCCTCGCACCCGCCAGCCGGGATCTCGCCCTCGAGCCCCATCGCCCAGTACGCCGCGTTAACAAGCATGACCCGGGTCCCGTCCGCAACCAAGTCCGTCGCGGCCCCCATCGTGGTCGTGAACACCCGCCGCCCGTTGATGTTGCCGCTGTTCTTCATCACCCGCGTCCACGCCACCGGCATCACCGGGTCGTTCTTCTCACCCAGGTCGGGCAGCGCCCCGGGGGTCATCCCGTTGGCGACGTACCCCATCACGATTGGCGTCGCGTCGCTCGGCAGCGGAAGGTTCACCCTGTACACGTCCGTCGGGCCCCAGATCATCGGGGCGAGGCTGTCGAGGTCACCCTCCTTCTCAATCACGAACCTCAGCCCCCGGGCAATGGGGTGACCCTCCGCCTCGTACGCGATGATCCCGTGCGTGCTCTGCGACCCGTGCGCCCCGTGGTGGGCCACCCAGGTCTCGCCCAGGATCTGCTTGCCGAACCCGCCCTCGTGCCCCTCGGCCCCCGAGTTCCAGGTGTACACCTCTCGGTACGCCGAGTCTTCAGAGAGGTTGAACGCGTGGGTCGCGGTCCGCATCCCGATGATGGGCTTGCCGGACTGCACGTACGCGTCGATCATCGCCATCTGCTCGTCGGGCAGATCGCGGAACCGGGTCGCGATGATCATCAGGTCCGCGTCGGCCAACGATTCGAGCCCGGGGATGTTGGTCCGGTTGTCCGGGTCGATGCCGCCGGTCTCGGGGTCGATCGCGAAGAGCACGGTGCACGCGAACCCGTGCCGCTGACTGAGGATCTTGCCCAATTGAGGCAGGGCTTCCTCGGACCGGTACTCCTCATCGCCCGAGATCAGCACGACGCTCATCGAGTTGTGCTCGTGCTCCATCGGCTCATACTCCAGCCAGGGCGTAGTGGGCTCGGGGGCGGCCGCCCCGGCCGACTGGGCCGGCTGGGCCGGCTGGGCGCCCGCCATGGTTGAGAACACGAGCGCCGCCGTCGCGACGCCCCAGATGGCTCGGGTTGTGAACATGTCGATCCCTCCGGCCCGTCATGGGCGGAGGTTGAGGATACCGGATGGGCATGGCGTGTGGCGCAAGGCCGTCGTCGCCGAACGCTCGCGTGCTCCGTTTGTCGGGGACTCGCCAACCCGCCTTCGGGAAGCCGAGTCTGAGCGAAGCGAAGGCTCGGATCGGGCTCGCCAACGCCTCCGAACCTTCGAAGACTCAGGTTCAGCGTCCCACCAACCCCCTCGCTCACACGGGCCAGAAGCCCGTGCCACCGTCAAAACAGGCGGGACGCCTGTCCCACAAGGCCGCTCACGGCTGCAGCCGCGTCGCGACCCACTCACTCCCCGTAAACCCGTCGCCCTCGGGGGTCAGTTCGCGGGTCCACCGCGCCCGGTCGTGCACCCGCCCCTCGCCGGCGCACCACAGCTCAGCCCGGTCGATCCAGATCCGAAAGCCCCCCCAGTAGGGCGGCCTGGGGATCGCCACGTCCGGCCCGCCCTCGTCGATCGCCATCAACGCCATCAGATCCAGCCCCAGCTTCTCGACCGCGGCCCCGACCTTCTCGATCAGCTCCTCGCGAGAACCGATCGGCTTCGACTGCTCGCTGGCCCACGCCCCGACCCGCTTCATCCAGTGCCTTCTGGCAAAGTACGCGTCAGACTCGGCCTCGGGGGCCCGGACCGCACGCCCCTCAAACCGGACCTGCCGCTGCACAAAGTCCCAGTGGAACGAGGCCGACGCGTTCGGGTTCGCGGCCAGCTCCTTCCCCTTGTCGCTCGCATAGCTCGTGAAGAACGTGACGTGCCCGTGCTGGGCATCGATCCCGCGGCAGAGCACGACCCGGGCACGCGGCCGCAAATCCGCGGTCACGGTCCCCAGTGTGAAGCAGTTGGGGTTCGGCTGCCGATCGGCCCCCCCCATCTCGTCGAACCAGGCCTCAAACAGCGGCATCGGCGAGCCCGGCAGCGGATCTGGAAGAGATTCATCACTCGTGAACGGTGAGGAGATGTGGGCTTCGGTCATAACCTACGGTAGGGCTCGCCGCTGGCGAGAATGATCCAGAGAACCGACAGGGAGAGAGCGTGGAGGCCCTGTCGGATGTGCCGCTCGGGCAGCACGGTCACACCGAATCAGTAGAATGGGACCCATGAGCCAGGGCATGATCGGACAATTTGAGCCCAAGGGCTTCGGCAGGGGCAAGTTTGACGACCGCAGCCCCAAGATCGAGCTGGGGGCGCTCTTCGACCGCATGCCCCCCAGCAGCGAGGACGCCGAGCGCGGGCTGCTCGGCGCGATCCTGCTCGACCCGGACGTGCTGACCGACGTGGTCCCGATCGTGGCCAGCGGCGAGATGTTCTACTCCCAGAGCCACGGCGCGATCTTCCAGGCCCTGCTCGAGAACTGGGAGGCCCGCCAGTCGGGCGACCCGGTCCAGCTCATCGAGGCGCTGCGGGGCAAGGGCATCCTCGAGCGGGTCGGCGGCTCGGAGTTCATCGCCGAGCTGGGCGAGGCCGTGCCCAGCGCCGCCGCCGCCCCCCACTACGCCCGGATCGTCTCGGACACCGCACGGCTGCGCCGCCTGATCGACGCGGCGGGCACCATCCTCCACCGCGCCTACCAGGACGGCATGTCCCGCCCGGACTCGGCCAAAGAGGTCGTGGACGAGGCCGAGAAGCTCATCTTCGACATCGCCCAGGAAGAGGAAGCACTCGATCAGGAGAGCCTCGCCGAGCTGCTGCAGAAGGTGTACGAGCAGATCGAGGAGGCCAAGGACTCGGGCGAATCGGTCACCGGCATCGGCACCGGCTTCGACGACCTGGACGACCTGCTCAGCGGCTTGCAGCCCGGCGAGCTGCAGATCATGGCCGCCCGCCCCTCCATGGGAAAGACCGCGCTGGCGCTGAACCTCGCCGAGCAGGTCGCGTTCGGAGGCCGCACCCCCTGGAGCGGGCCCAGCGACGGGAAGCTGGTCCCCGTCGGGCTCTTCAGCCTCGAGATGAGCCGCGAGAGCCTCGTCCAGCGACTCATCAGCGCCCGCTCGGGCATCGATGCGCACAAGCTCCGCACAGGACAGATCACCGAGCGGGATTTTTCCACGCTCCAGACCGCGTGCGACGAGCTGCGGATCGCGCCGATCCACATCGACGACACGCCCTCGCTCTCGATCCTTCAACTCCGGGCCAAGGCCCGCCGCATGGTTCAGCGGCACGGCGTGAAGGTGCTCATCATCGACTACCTCCAGCTGCTCACCTCGCCCGGGGCCGCCCGCGAGAGCCGGCAGGTCGAGGTCTCCGAGATCAGCCGAGGCATCAAGGCCCTCGCCCGCGAGCTGAGCGTGCCGATCGTCTGCCTGGCCCAGCTCAACCGTGGCGCCGAGCAGCGCGAGGGCAACCGCCCCAAGATGAGCGACCTGCGAGAATCGGGCTCGATCGAGCAGGACGCCGACGTCGTGATGCTGCTGCACCGCGAGGCCTACTACCACCGGGGCGATAACACCTGGGACCCCAACAGCGCCGAGTTCGACGAGATGAACCGCGAGAAGCTCAACCTCTCCGAGATCATCATCGCCAAGCAGCGAAACGGCCCGACCGGTATCGTCAAGCTGATCTGGGACATGAAGACCACGCGGTTTAAGAACTTCCAAGACGCACACGGCGGGGGCCACAACTTCGCCGCCGGCGCCGGGTACGGGCACGACCCGCTGGGCGCCCCACCGGCGCCACAGGGTGGGCCGGTCCGCGGCGGGCTCGTCGGCGGGAACTACCCCGAGCCCGGGTCTGCAAGCTATTCCTTCGCGCCCGGAAAACCCACCGGGCCGATCGGCGATCACCGAGACGGCGGCGGGCCCGACCGCGAGAGCCTCGACCCGGACCTGCCCGAGCCGGACCTGGGCTACGGCGGGGGCGGCGACGACAGCGCGCCGTTCTGATCCGACCACCGCGACCGGCTATCCGCCGATCACTCAGCAGTCACACACACCCGTTACTCGTCCGGGCTCACTCCGTCTTGGGCTCGAGCTCGGGCTTGGGCTTGGGTGCAGCGCCGTTCGCCTTGGGCGAGGGGACGGAGATCAGGATCAGCAGCCCGACGACCGAGGCCCCGAACGAGGCGATCAGGATGCCGATCTTGGCGTGCTCGATGTAGTAGGGCGCGGTCTCGCCGTGGTACGCCAGGTTGGCGATGAAGATCGCCATGGTGAACCCGATGCCCGCCAGGAAGCCCGCGCCCAGGATGTGTCGCCAGGTGACGCCGGTGGGCAGCTTCGCCAGGCCCAGCTTGACAGAGATGAAGCAGAAGAGCGTGACGCCCAGCGGCTTGCCGAGGAAGAGCCCGAGGATCACACCCATCGAGACACTGCCCTTGACGCTCTCCACGAACCCGCCGTGCATCTCGACGCCGGCGTTGGCCAGCGCAAACACCGGGATGATCAGGAACGCGACCCACGGGTGCAGCACGTGCTCCATGCGGTTGAGCAGCGGAACCACGAAGCGGTTGTTCTTCTCGATCGCGAGCACCGCGGCCCGCTGCCGGACGTCGAGGTCCTGCTTGCCGTCCTCGCCGATGTGCTCCTCGAAGGTGTCGATCGCGTCGCGGGTGTACCGGGCGTACCGCTTGCCGTCCACGCGGGTGTGCACCGGGATCACCAGCGCGAGCAGCACACCGGCGATGGTCGCGTGAATGCCCGACTCGTAGACAAAGAACCAGAGCACGAGCCCGGGCAGGACGTAGTACAGCGAGCTGCGGAAGCCCATGCGGTTAAACGCGAACAGCACCGCCAGCACGCCGCCGGCGTATCCGAGCGCTGTCATGTTCAGCTCTTCGGTGTAGAAGATCGCGATGACCAGCAGCGCACCCAGGTCGTCCGCGATCGCCAGCGAGGCCAGGAAGACCTTGAGCGAGTTGGGCACCCGAGGCCCGAGCAGCGCCAGGATCCCAAGCGCAAAGGCGATGTCCGTCGCCATCGGCACGCCCCAGCCGGTCACCGTATCGGGGTTGTTGTAGTTGAAGGCGGTATAGATGAGTGCCGGGACGACCATGCCGCCCATCGCCGCGAAGATCGGCAGCGACGCTCGCTTCACGTCGCTCAGCTCGCCGACGAGGATCTCACGCTTGATCTCAAGCCCGACGAGCAGGAAGAAGATCGCCATCAGGAAGTCGTTGATCCACCAGTGCAGGCTGTAGGACTTGCCGATCACACTGAACTTGATCCCCGCACCGTGGTCGGCCGCGGGATCCGCGTCGGCCTCGCCGTGCTCGCCCCCGATCACGCTCGCAATCTCGCCCCCGACCAGCCCCTCGCCAGTCGGCTCAACCGGATCGACCACGGGGGTCTCTTCGCGGTGGGCAAGGGCCGCGTCCGAGTCGCCCTCGACCGCCCCCTCGACCGGGTGATCGACCGCGTGATCGTCCTCGGGCGCCACATCGCCGAGCCCGATCGAGAACGGCGTCTCGTGGAACAGGTTGTGATACGACTGATGAGCCGACGAGTTGGACCAGACCAGCGCCACGACCGTGCAAAGCAGCAGCACGATCCCGCCCGAGCTGGCGAGACTCGAGAACCGCATGAACGGCTTGGTCAGCCGATCGCTCGCCTCGGGCTTGAGTTCATGGGCAGCGTGCGGGACGTGGTGGTGGTCAGACATGCCCCATTTGTCGGCCCGGTTCACGGGCGATAATGAACAATCCCGCCGAGAACATCGCGGTTTATCACCCGGAAGAGGCGAGTGAGGCCCACCCCTAATAGGGTCTCGCTCAGACCCCGGTTTCGGGGTCGGGCACCGGCACGCTCAGCAATCGAATCACCACATCGGGATACCCCGGCGCCGCAAACCCCGCCACCGCGTTCGGGTCCAGATCCACCGTCACCCGCAGCACGTCGGCGTCGATTGCCGGGTCCGAGCCGCGGTACCGGTCCGACGGCACCAGATGCGACGACCGCGCGTTCTCCACGGCGATCCGCCCCCACGGGCTCGGTTTGTGTTCAGGCGACAATCGCATCATGGATCCTTCCGTGCCTTTCGATCGGCGAGAATGACAAGCCATGAGCGTCTGAGAGACCAGAATGCCCCCTCTAGAGCCAATCACCGACCCACAGATCCGGATATACCGTCTGTGACGGCGTGTTCAGGGCACGGCCGGGTCCCCCCACACACGCCACCCGGCTCGCGGGCTCCCGTGTCAATATTCAGATTCTTTGGCACCCCTTGCAGACGACTCACGCGACTACCTCTGGGCCGCTGCATAAACGGCCCATCCGACCGTTGCCGCCGCCCCCCAACACACCTCCCCACGCACTCCCCGGAAAGGGCCCCTCATGACCACGAGCACCACGAGTTCAGACAGCACCTCCCCCCCACCGGCTCGCCCTCCCTAATCAGTCGCGCCCTGGTGCTCGGCTTCGGGCTCTTCGCCTACACCGTCTTCTTTGGCACCTTCCTCTACATGATCGGCTTCGTCGCTGACCACTTCGTTCCCAAGGGCATTAACGACGGCCCGGCCGGCCCGCTCTGGCTCGCGCTGGCAATCAACACCGCCCTCGTGCTTCTCTTCGCCGCCCAGCACGAGATCATGGCCCGCCCCTGGTTCAAGGCCATCATCACCCGGTTCATCCCCGTCGCGATCGAACGCAGCGTCTTCGTCCTCCTGTCCAGCGGCATCCTGCTGCTCATGTTCTGGCAGTGGCGCCCGATCACCGGCGAGCTCTGGAACGTCACCGGGCCGGCGGCCTGGGGCTTCTGGGCCGTCGCCGCGCTCGGCTGGTTCGTCGTGCTCGGCTCCACCTTCATCATCAACCACTTCGACCTCTTCGGGCTCCGGCAGACCGTGCTGCACGCCACCGGCCGCGAGTACACCGCCGTCGGCTTCAAGCTCCGCTTCTTCTACAAGGTCTGCCGTCACCCGCTGATGCTCGGCTTCATCATCGCCTTCTGGGCCACCCCCGTCATGACCTACACCCGCCTCCTGTTCGCCGGCCTCATGACCCTCTTCGTCCTCGTCGGCGTGCAATTCGAGGAGAAGGACCTGATCGCCGACCACGGCGACGACTACCGCGAGTACAAGAAGCAGGTCCGGGGCCTGGTCCCCCTGCCCAAGAAGAACCCCCAGGTGATCGCCCCCACCACCGCCCAAAACGCGACCCAGGCCGGCGCCTAACCAACCAACCCAATCCCCGGTAGCATCGGCTGACCTCGGTACACCCGGGGTCAGGCTTTTTTCATGCCCGCACCGGGCCTGGACCCACCCCGAGGGAGCGCGCCCATGTCCTTGCAGACTTCTCTGGCAGCCGGACTGCTGCTTACACCCACCACGCTCGCACACGCCCAGCCCACCACCACCCCGCAGCGCGTGCCCGGCGTCACCCTCCGCGTCTTCCACGTCGAGGAGGACCTGGCCAAACTCCCCGCGCTCGTCGAGGGGCAGACACCCAACATCGACCGCGTCCGGGCGGCGATCGACCTGGACAACGACCCGGCAACCCCCGCCCCGGGGTTCGGCGACCTCGCCACGGGCAACGGGTCTGCCCTCGTCGCGCAGCTCTCCGGGTGGATCATCGCCCAGCAGCCCGGCGACTACCGGTTCCGCCTCACCAGCGACGACGGCTCACGACTCTGGATCGACGGCAAGGTCGCCGCCGAAAACGATGGCAACCACGGCGCCACCGCGGTCGAGTCTGAACCCGTCTTTCTCGCGGCCGGCGAGCACGCGCTCTACCTCGAATACTTCGACCACGCGGGCGGCCAACGCCTGCGGCTGCAGTGGCAGACCCCTGGTGCAGAAGCGTTCGCCGCGATCTCGCCCGAGGCCCTGACCACCCACGCCGACGAGACCCGGGTCACCAGCCCCGGGTTCAAGCTGATCGAGGGCGCCACCCGCCCCGGCGACGGCAAACCCCTCAACCGCATTCACCCGATGTGGGAGGTCAGCACCTTCCGACCCGCCACGTTTGAGCCGATGGTCGGCGCGATGTGCTTCGACGCCCAGGGCCGCCTCATCGTCGGCACCTTCGACCCGCTCCAGCGCGACGAACAGAACCTCCCCGACATCGACTCCAAGGAGCCCGACAAGCTCTACGCGGTGACCGAATCCTCAGTGCAAGTCGTGGCCGAGGGGCTGCTCGAGCCGTGCGGGCTTGTCGCGGTGGGTGATGCGATTTACGTCTCGCACCGCCGAGCCATCACCCGGCTGCTCGACACCGACGCCGACGGCTTCTACGAAACCCACCAGGACGTCGCGACCGGATGGGAGGGCTGGAACTACCACCAGTTCGTCTTCGGGCTCGTGCACCGGCCCGCCCCCCGGCTTCCCAACGGGCCCGACCACCCCGGCTTCCTCTACGCCACCCTCAGCACCGCGATGGCCCCGCCCGCCTGGGAGGGCATGGGCACCAACGCGACCGTCAACGGGCCCCTGCGGGGATCGGTTCTCGAAGTCGATCTCTCGATCCCCGACCCGGCCCAGGCGTGCCGCGTCATCGCTGGGGGCACCCGCACACCCAACGGGCTGGGCGTCGGGCCGGGCGGCACGCTCTGGTACGCCGACAACCAGGGCACGTGGATGCCCACCAGCCAGTTCAGCAATGTCATTCCGGGCCGCTTCTACGGGCACCACAACCGGACCAACCTCGTGCCCAAGCTCGCGGACCGCTTCCCCGTCGGCGGGCACCCCAGCGCCCTCGCAGACCGCGCGCGCACACCCGCCTCCATCCTCCTCCCCCACGGCGAGATCAGCAACTCGCCCACACAGTCACAGCTCATCCCCACCGGCGTCTTCGCCGGGCAGATGCTCCTGGGCGAGCTCACCGCCGGCGGCATCCGCCGCGTCTTCCTCGAGAAGGTCAACGGCGAGTACCAGGGCGCCGTCTTCCGCCACGCCCAGGGATTCGAGGTCGGCGTCAACCGAATGATCTGGGGCCCCGACGGATCGCTCTACATCGGAGGCATCGGCGCCGACGGCAACTGGAAGTGGAAGGAGACCATGCACGGGCTCCATAAACTCACACCAACCGGCGCCGTCGCCTTCGAGATGAAGTCAATCCACGCGCAACCCGACGGCTTCGTGATCGAGTTCACCAAGCCCGTCAATGCCGAATGGCTCATGGACACGAGCAACTACGAGATCACCTCGTGGATCTACGAGCCGACCGCCCAGTACGGCGGGCCCAAGCTCGACGAACAAACGCACGCGGTGACCCACCCCTCGCCAAGCGACGACGGCACAAGCGTGCGACTCATCGTGGACAGCCTTGCGCCGGGCCGCTGCGTCGGCTTCCGGCTCGACCCCATCTCCACGCAAGGCGAACCGATCTGGAGCACCCAGGCGTGGTACACGCTCAACGCGATCCCGCGCGAGAGCCCGATCACGCCCGCGACGCTCGCGGGTGAACCCGTCACGCCCGAGGGCCTGGGCGTCGGGCTGCTGCCCACCGAGCACGCCTCGGTCCTCATCGGCGCCTCCGCAGACGGCGCGATGAAGCGCAGCAACGAGAACGCGCTAAACCGACCCGTCGGCCGATCCGACGACGAGATCATGGCCCTGCCCGGCTCCGTCGAGTGCGGCATGGGCACCGGCGACCTCGTCTCCGCATGGCAGTTCGGCGACGTCCGCCTCCACGTCGAGTGGCTCAGCCCGCCCGGCGGGTTCGGGCAGATGGCCGGCAACTCGGGCGTCTACCTGCAAGAACGCTACGAGGTCCAGGTCCTGGGCACCAAGGCCGCGGGCGAGGGCGGGCCCGACGTCCCCGCGCTCAACGAGGCCGGCGCGATCTACAACGTCAAGACCGCCGACACCAACGCCAGCAACGGCCCGGGCCACTGGCAGGCCTACGACCTCTGGTTCCGCGCCCCGCGATTCGAGAACGGGCTCAAGACCGACGACGCCCGCCTCACCGTCTACTGGAACGGCGTACTGATCCACGACGACGTGCCGATCCCCGGGCCCACCGGCTCAGCCGCCGCGGGCGGCGAGAGCGCCGCCGACGGGCACGACTTCCAGATCGGCGCGATCCGTTTCCAAGACCACGGCAGCGCCGCCGAGGGGCCCGTGCTCTATCGCAACGTCTGGGCCGAGCCGCTCTCGCCTGACAAGTACGTCCCCGCTGGTGAGTGGCTTGACCTGGTCCGCGACGAGAAGTGGCAGCCGCGTGGCGGGCGGGCCCCGTTCAGAGTCATCGACGGCACCGTCATCGGCACCAGCCAACCCGACACGCCCAACTCCTTCCTCACCACCGAACGCACCTACGCCGACTTCGAGCTGCTCTACGAGGTCCGCCAGGACCCGAGGCTCAACTCGGGCGTCCAGGTCCGCAGTGCTGTGGACGGCGGCTACGACAACCGCGACGGCGGGCTCATCGGGTATCAGATCGAGCTGGACCCCTCCGATCGCGCCTACTCGGGCGGCATCTACGACGAGCGAAGACGCGGCTGGCTCACCCCACTCGTCGATCAGCCCTACGCCCGGCGAGCCTACAGGCCCGGCGAGTGGAACCAGTTCCGCGTGCTCGCTCAGGGCGACCGAATCCGCACCTGGGTCAACGGCGTCCCCGCAGCCGACCTGCTCGACGCGATGACCCGCACCGGCCACATCGGCCTGCAGGTGCACGGCGTCGGACCAGAGCAAGAACCCATGAAGGTCGAGTGGCGCAACGTGCGGCTGCGCAAGCTCGTGCCAGCCGAGAGCGAGTGAGGATCAGGGAGTTCTGAAAGAGCCCCGAGCGTCAGCGACGGGCCATGGCTTCGCTCGTCGTGAGATATCTTTTCCTCACTTCACCACACGCGCATCATCGAGCAGATACAGCCCGAGCAGCCACCCGCTGACGATGTACGGGTCGGTTCGGAAGGTGCCCTCCAGCGAGCCGTACATCGACGCGCCCTGCATCGAGACCGGCTCGCCCAGCGTGACCTCCATCGCGTCGTACGGCGTGGGCGGCACGCCGACACAGCACCCGTCCCACGGGTTCATCGTCAGCAGCAGCTCGTCGGTGGAGGTGGCCATCAGCGGCAGCACGATGTGCCCCGTCAGCCGCACCCGCTTGCCCTCCAGATCGCCCAACCACGCGGGCACCGCGTTCATCCCCTTCTCGGGCTTGTAGACGCGGGCGACGCCGGTCAGCAGCGGCCAATCGAGCACGAACGGGTTGCCGAGCGTGCCATCGCCGGGCACCGTCACGCCATGGACCGTGAACGAGCCGTCCGCGTTGACCGCAAACGAGGGGGCTTGCGTGATCGCGGGCTTATCCGTCGCTTCGGTCACGGGCACGGGCGCTGGCTCGGGAGTCGCGGGGGCCGCGCCGGTCTTCGTGCTCCGCAGATACGCCTCAGCCGCCGCGGCGAAGGGATCCGGCGCGGGCGCGATCACAGGCTCGGGCTCGGGTTCGCTGACCACCGCAGCGGGCTCGGGTTCTGGCTCGGCTTTGGGCTCGGCTTTGGGCTCGGGCTCGGCCTGCTCGGTCCTCGGCGACAAAGCCTCGTTGGCCTCGCTCGGGCTCGCCCGCGGGGCCGCGCGCTCGGGCACCACGAACACGCCCATCGACGCGACGAACAGCACCAGCATCAGCGACCAGAACACCCGCATAAAAAACCTCCCGCAAGACTCTAACTCATCCGGTAAGCCAAGGGAAGGCCGAACGCACAGATCCGCCTGAAAGACTAGCCCGGAGCGCAAGCGACGGGTCTCGAAGCACACCGCCCGGTACGGGTTCAGATTCCAGAGACCCGTCGCTCGCGCTCCGGGCTAGTTCGTGCAGGGCATTCTCGATTCCTGATTCCTCTTTGCGCCTTCGCTCATCCTTCGCGTCTTCGCGTTCAAGGTCCTACGCCCCGGGCCTCAAACTCCGAACCACGCTCACGCGGTACGCCACGATCGCCGGGATCAGCCCGGCCAGCATCGCCAGCCCCACCGTCGCCCACCCGACCACGATCAGCGTCTTAAAATCCAGCCCCGGCTCGATCACCAGCCCCGCGCGAGCCGCCAGCGCCGCGGCGGCAAACCGACCACCGACCAACGCAATCGCCACACCCGCCGCGACGCCCAGCAGCCCGAGCACCGCGCTCTCGGTCAGCACCATCAGGAAGACCCGCCGCCGGCTCGCCCCGAGCACCCGCAGCACGGCGATCTGCGTCCGCCGCTGCTGCATCGAGTTGTACAGGCTCAGCATCACACCGATGCCGCTCGAGACCATCACCGCCCACGCCATGCCCAGCAGGATGCCATCGACATCGCCGACGATCTTGAACAGCCGCTCGACCTCCGCCGCCGGCTGCGCCACCGTCCACCCTTCCCTCGAAAGCGAGGTCAGCTGAACGACCAGCGCGGCGCTCGAGTCACGCCCGGGCCGAGCCAGCACCGCGCCATAGAGCCCCGTCACCTGGCGGTCCTGATCGGTCACGCGATCGGGCGTCGTCGGGTCTCGCTCGTGCCGATCCTGCGCGTGCAACTCCCACCCGCTCGCCAGGTCGATGAACACCGCCCGGTCGTGCGGGCTGCGGGTCGCTTCGAGCACGCCGACGACCTCGAACTCGAACTCGGCGTGCACGTGGTCCTCAACGCCCGCCTGGCGCGGCCCGCCGTGGTTCAGCTCGATGTGGTCCCCGACCGTGATCCCCGTCTCGGCCGCCACGGCCGACCCCAGCACCGCCTCGAACACACCCTCGTCTTCCCCGCCGCCGATCGGTCCCCCGGTCGCGAACACCCACGGCGAGCCCGCGACGGGCTCAAAGCTCGTGAAGAACGCCGCCTCGGTCGCCATCACCGGGAACCCGCGGAAGCTGTCGCCCTGCTGGTTGGCCACGAGCCACGCCCAAGGCCGCGTCGTCCGCAGCGTCTGCACCTCGCTCCACGCGATCGGGGCCCGCGGCGGGTTGGCGTAGAACATCCCGTTGAGCACCGCCGCCAGCGGGCTCGCGTCGCGGCTGACCAGCACCGTCGCGTTGCCCGTGCCGCGAGAAAAACCCTCCTTCGCCGCGCCGCGCATCCCCAGCAGCACCAGCAGCAACCCCACCGCCACGCCGACCGAGAGCACGGTCGTCACGGTCGAGAACAGCCGCCCGCGCAGGCTGCGGCGCACGAGCCCGAAGTCCGTCAGCGCCATCAGCGGGCCCCCCCGCTCGCCGCAGAGTCGGGCTCGGCCGAACCGGTCAACGCCGAATCGCCCGAAGCCAGGTCCTCGAGCCGCTCGACGCGCTCAAACCGGGCCACCATCGCCGGGTCATGACTCACACAAAGCAAGGCCGCGCCGTGGTGCGCGCACACCCGCTGCAACAACCGCACCGCGATCTCGGCGTTCTCGGGGTCCAGGCTCGCGGTGGGTTCGTCGGCCAGCACCACCGTCGGCTCGCACGCCAGCGCCCGCGCCACCGCGACCCGCTGCTGCTGCCCGACGCTCAGGTTGCCCACCGGCGCGTCGTATCTCTCGATCCCCAACTCGCTCAGAAGCTCGGCCGCGTGGGCGTGGTGCTCACGCCTGACCCGCGAGCTGAACATCAGCGCCGCCATCACGTTCTCGATCGCGGAGAAGCCGTGCAGCAGGTGAAAGCTCTGGAAGACCAGGCCGACGTGTCGCCCGCGGAACAGATCCCGCCGTGCGCCGTGCAACGCGTGGATGTCGGTCCCGCCGATCCGGACCGTGCCCGTGCCCGGCTCCATCAGCCCCGCCAGCAGGTGCAGCAGCGTGCTCTTGCCGCTCCCGCTGGTTCCCACCAGCAGCAGCTGCTCGCCGGCGCCGACCGTGAGCGAGCCGACCCGCAGGTCCGATCCGGCCTCGCAGTCCGATCCGTCTATTCCGTCACGGCCGGGCGCGTACGTGAACCCCAGCTTCTCGATCTCGACCGCGTTGGCTGGCGCTGGGGGCATCCCCGAGTGTACGCCCGAGCCCGACGCGGGCTTGATTCAGCAACCGGCGAGGAAGCCCGCGACGAAGGCCCCGATGTCGCCGTTGTCCAGGATCCCGTCGCCGTTGAAGTCCGCCGCGAGGTCCCCGTTGAGGAAGATGGCCACGAAGGCCCCGATGTCGCCGTTGTCCAGGACCCCGTCGCCGTTCATGTCGGCGGGGCAGGCCAGCTCGACGCGGATCTGCACGCCGATGATCGGGTCATACACCTCGGTCAGCGCGAGCGTCGGGTCGAGCCCGACCGCCAAGACCTGCACAAACTGCCCGACCACGGCGCTCGACTGGATCACGGTTCGGGTATACGGCAGCGCGAGCACCGTGCCCGGCTCGAACGTGACCACCAGCTTGCCGGCCAGCCCGCTCTCGAACACCACGCTGTCCGCGACGATCAGGCCGCCCGTGCCCGAGGCGCTCACGCCGATCTGCACCGTCGAGCCGGTGTTGATCGAGAACGCATCGAGCGTCTTGAACTCGGTGATCGCGATCACACCGACCGGCACCGGGTTCAGCGAAGAGACGGGGTCCACGATCAGCGTGCCGTTCAGGGTGAACGGCTGGCCGGTCTCGAGCACCTTACCCGCGCGAACCTCGAGCGTCGCCCCGGCGTCCACAAGCTGAAGCTGCGCGATCGCATCGGCACCGGTGTCATCAATGATCTGCGAGTTCGGGCCGTGCAACGCCAGCCTCGCGCCCTGCAGCACAGAAACCGGCAAGAGCCCGCCCCGCAGCGCCCCGGCGATCTCGAACTCGCCGTCCGTGAGCACCCCGTTGCTCGCGTTGATCAGCGTCAGATTGACCAGCACACCCGAGCCGTCCGCGATCCGCAGCCGCCCGCCCGGGGCGACCTGCAGACCGGCCTGGGTGGCGAAGAACCGCCCGCTCTCCACCGAGAACGTCGCGCCGCTCCCGATCACCTGCAGAGAGTCGATCACGGGGAACGCCGAGTTGGGCCCGATCAGCCGCACCGTGCACTGGCTGAGTGCGAAGACACTGGCAAAGCTGGGCGCAAGCAGGGTGCCGGCGACGGAGTAGGTCCCGTTGGACAGGATGCCACCCGTGATGTTGTTCAGCCCGTTCTGGGCATCAAAGAACCCGGTCTGCCCGACCACGAGCTCGCCGAGCACCGTGAGCGGGCCCTGGGTGGTAAAGCCGCGAGACTCGCCGATCTCGAACCGCCCCTGCCCACCGACGAGCGAGACGCCGTCGATCGCGGAGAAGACGGATCCCTCGCCCAGCAGCGTGACCCGGGTGTTGATGCTGCTCACCGCGTCGCGCGTCGGGAAGACGACGCGGGCGAGGCCGCCCACCGGCGCGTCGATCGTCCAACGCCCGCGGACCAGCTCGCCGCCGAGCGTCTGGTCGTTAACAACCGCGGTCAGGTCGAGCCCGCCGCGAAAGACGGTCACGCCGCCGTTGTTGAAGAAGCCCGCCGCATCGACGCTGAGCAGGTCGCTGGCGCGCGCGCCGCCCCGGGGATTAAGCCCACGCCCGATCGCAACCTTCGTACCCCCGGCGCTGATCGGCAGCGGGTCCTGCAGCAGCACCATCTCGCCGTCGTTGGTCAGCGAGCCGGTGCCGTCGCCGGCGAGCAGCTTGTCGCCGTCGGGCGAGACCTCCAGCAGCGAGCCAGAGTCGTTGGTGAACGTGCCGCCCGAGTTGAGCGACAGCGTGTTGCTGCCCTGCCA
The DNA here is from genome assembly GCA_047620485.1 of Phycisphaerales bacterium. GTDB lineage: Bacteria > Planctomycetota > Phycisphaerae > Phycisphaerales > UBA1924 > JBLHKT01. The sequence continues at coordinate 79,369 of JBLHKT010000014.1, forward strand.
CTGCGCGGACTGCCCGCCGGTGCCGCCGTACCCGACATCGGTGTCGCAGATGTCCATCATGTTCGGCGACACGATGCTGAGGCTGCCGTCGGCCTGCACCTGCCCCGCGCTCACCAGCAGCACATCGCCGAACACCGTCTGGCCGGCCACGACGATCGTCCCGCCGCCGCCGGTGCTCGTGATCGTGCCCACGTCCGCGGTGAAGCTCTGGTTGATGGTCAGCGCGTTGGTGGTCAGGTCGAGCGTCGCCAGCGCCTCGTCCATCGTGAAATTCTCGATCGTCACGGGGATGTCCATGCTCACCAGATACGCCCCGCCAACCAGGCTGAGCGTCGCGTTGAACGTGCCCCCGCCGTTGTTGGGCACGACCATCGGCGACCAGTTCATCGGCTGGCTCCACACCCCGCCCGCGGGGTTGGACCACGTCACATCGGTCTGCGCCATCGCCGGCGCGGCGCTCCCCGCCGCCGCCACCACCGCACACACACTCCGGCTCACTCGACGCATCGCTCGTTCCTTCCCGCACCCACCCATCGACCGCCACCGACGACGGCGCGAATCACACCCAACGTACCCGGCCCCGCGGGGCCACTCAAGACCGAATCCCGTTCTCGGACGGGCATATCGAACTTTCATCCGCGATCAGCCTCCCAGGGCCTCACGCACGCGGTCCAGATCGCCTTGGACCTCGTCTGAGATCGCAGAGCCGACCCCCGCCCGCCGCTCGAAATCTTGGAACGTCTCCAGCGCCCGGCGGTACCCGCCCTCCGCCAGCTCCAAGAGCGCCCGCCGCTCGCCGTCGCCCGCGGCGTCCTTGGCCCGCAGCTCATCGACCTCCGCCAGCTTGTACTCGCCCACCGCCAGGTCGCGCAGGTGCCGCAGCACCGGGTCGGTCCGCTGCACCTGGGCCCGGATCTCCTCGCTGCGGGCGAAGACCGCGCGGGCCTCGTCGAGCGCCCCCGCGTCGCGCCGCACGTTGCCCAGCTTGTTGAGCGCCGTCGCCAGGTCTCGCTGCGCCTCGAGGTTTGATTCATCGTCCGCCATCGCCTCGGCCAGCTCCACGCACCGCTCAAACGCCCGCCGCGCCTCGCCCAACAACTCGTCGGCCAGCGCCCCGTCGCCCAGCTCGCGCGCCTGCTTGGACGCCCCCCACACCGCCGTCCCCGTGTCGTGCGTGCAGACCCACAGGTCGCGCGCCCGAACGTAGCTCTCGGGGTGTTCGTCCACCCGCTTCTGGAACCCCTCCATCGCCAACGCGGCCCGGCGCGTCGCCTCGGCAAACGCCGCCCCGACACTGGCACCCTCGTCGTCCAATCCGACTTCGTCGGTGTGCTCCAGACGCGCTTGCCCACGCTGGACCGCGACCATCGCCAGCATCCCATCAACCAGGGCCTTCGCGTGCGCCGCCTCGTCGGTCGTCAGCTTGCTCCACTCGTCCTGCAGCGCCCGGTACTGACCCTCCACGCCGTCGAGTTTTCCCTCGATCGCCGCGAGCGTCTCACCGCGCCGGGCCATCTCACGCTCCAGGTCCACCCGATCGGTCGCGATCGAGAGCCGCCGCGCCGTGTCGCCGCCCTCGACGGCGTACCGCTCACCCTCGCGGTAGGCCTCGATCGCGCCGGCGTAGTCCCGGCGCTTGCGCATCACGCTCGCCCGCCGCCGATAGCTCTCCGCCATCAGGCGGCTCATCGCCTCGACGCCCTCGCCCGTCGCCAGCGCGTCCGTGTAGAGCCCGAGCCGAATATCCAGGCTCGCGTCATAGTGCTCCGCCGCAGCGTCGGTCGTCCCCGTGCTCGCCTCGCGGAACCCGCCCTGCAGGTCGCCCACGCGCTCGTGCGCCTCGGCCAGCTGCAGCCGGAAGCTCTCGTCGCCGTCGGCCTGGGCCTCGACCCGCTCGAGCTGCCCCATCGCGCTCGTCAGCACCAGCTCGCGCGCCTCGGTCGCCCCGCGGAGGTTCGCGATCGCGTCGTGAAAGTCATACACCAGCGTCCCGGCCATCTCGAGCACCGCCCGCAGGTTGTCCTGGGCCCGCTCCCGCTCGACCGTCTCGGAGACCAGCGCGGCCTCGGTCTTCTGATAGGCCCCGGTCATCACGCCGCCAAACACCACGAGCATGACCGCCGCAGCCGCGGTGAACGCCGCGGGCGCCTTGTGCCGCTTCACCGTCTTATGGATCAGGTACCACCCGCTGTCGCGCTTCGCCTCGATCGGCTCGCCCGCGAGGTACCGCTCGATGTCCCGCGCCAGCTCGCCCGCGGATTGGTACCGCCGCTCGCGGTCCTTGGCCAGCGCCTTGAGCACGATCGTCTGCACCTCGTCGTCGATCTGCTTGCGGATCGTGCTGGGCCTCGTCGGCTCGGCCCGCTGGATGTTGTCCAGCACGTCACGCATGTTCCCCACCACCGAGTACGGGAATTTCCCGCCCGTCAGCATCTGATACAGCACCACGCCCAGCGAGTACACGTCCGACCGCAGGTCCACCCCGCCGCTGCTCGCGCCCGCCTGCTCGGGGCTCGCCCAGGGCAGGCTGCCCACGAACTGCCCGGTCATGGTCATCGCCTTGCCGGTGCCGTCGTCGTCCATCCCCGCGACGGTCTTAGCCAGCCCGAAGTCCACCACGATCGGCTCGTTGTTGTTGTCCACCCGGATGTTCGCCGGCTTGATGTCGCGATGGATCACGCCACGCAGGTGCGCCGCGTTCACAGCCTCGCAGATCTTCGCGAACAGCTTGAGCGTGTCTCGCACGCTCGGCCCGACCGGCACCCCCGTCCGCGACCGCTTGCCGCTCTTGGCCAGCTCGCGGTCGGCCTCCCGCTGCGCCTCGCGCCGCTCGCTGAGCACCTGGTCCATCGCCCGCCCGCTGATGTAGTCCATGACACAGAAGAAGCTGCCGTCGGCGGTCACGCCCGAGTCGTGCAGCTTCACGATGTTCGGATGGTTCAGCTGCCCGAGCACCTGCACCTCGCGCTCAAACCGGGCCCGCCCCGCCGCCCCGAGCGTCGCCCCGCCGTGCATCACCTTGATCGCGACCTTCTGCTTGGTGCTCTCCTGCACCGCCTGATAGACCACGCCCTGCCCGCCACGGTGGATCTCACGCAGGATCTCGTACCCGTCGAACACGTCGCGCACCGCGTCAACCTCGAACGGATCACCCCCCACACCACCAGCACCCCCACCAGCACCCGGCCCGCCAACGCTCGTCGGGGCCTCAGGGCCGCGTTGCCCCGCGCCGGAACCCAGGCCAGAGCCCGGGCTAGAACCCGAGCCAGAACCAGATCGGCTGCCCCCCGCGCTGCCAAGGTCCGCGAACGCCCCCAGGATCAGGTCCCGCTCACGGCTCGCCGAATCCGGATTGGTGTCCGATCCGGATCCCGGGCTGGCGTTCTCAGAATTGGTGCGCAGTTTTCCCATGTCACCCCTGGAAGCGTCGTCCGACCCCATCGGTCACTCCGATCTCAAAGATAATTTCCCAACACCTCGGCAACCCGACCCCGGCAAGCCCGCCTCACCCGCCGGTCACCGTGAAGAACTGGCTCTCGCTCCCGATCACGTCCCGCAGCCGGTCGTGGGCCCGGGCCCGGAGCATGTAGACCGCGCCCTCGCTCTTGCCCAGCTCCGCCCCGATCGCCGCCGCGTTCATCCCCTTCAGGTCGAACATCCGGATCACCCGGGCATAGACCTCGGGCAGCTTGTCGAGCGACCGCTCGAGCGCGCCGCCGATCTCGTTCTTCGCCGCGACCTTGCTGGGCGTGGTCACCGTCGCCCCGATCGCTTCGACTAAGGCCACCATCGATTCCTCGAAGTTGCCCCCGGTCACCCGTTGCTTCGGGCTGGGCCGCTTGGCCGCCTCGGCCATCCGCCCCGCGTCGATCACGTTGTTCTCCGCGATGCGGCTGAGCCACGCCACAAACCCCGCCACGTTGCCCTGGAAGCTGTCGATCCGGGTCACCGCCTCCAGATACGTCACCTGCATCACGTCGTCCAGATCCACCGTGACCCGCAGGTGCCGCCCGATCTTCGGGTCGATCCGCCCGCGCACTCGCGGCCCGACCGCCTCGAGCAGCGTGACGAGCGACGCCTGGTCACCGTCGAGCGCGAGAGCCAAGAGCCTGGTTTGAGCTGCGTCCTCAGCCATGCGATCCCCTTCACCGGACAGTCTACACCGATTCACCCCTCCGTCGGCTCCGTAATCCCCGCTACTCTCTACCTTCCATGCCCGCAGACCCCCCCAGCAAACCCACCACCCTGCGCCTGATCCCCGTCGCCGGCCCCGCCCTGCCAGACAACCGCGACGAGATCACACTCGCCTGGCCCGGGCCCCACACCATCGGACGCAGCCTCTCCGCGGACTTCCAGCTCCCCGACCCCGCGATCTCCCGCCAGCACGCCCGACTCGAAACCTCCATCCAAGACCCCCCGGCCTGGACCCTGACCGACCTGGGCTCGACCCACGGCACACGCCTCAACGGCGAGCCCCTCACGCCCCGCACCCCCGTCCCCCTGCACCCCGGCGACCAGCTCACCCTGGGCCCCTTCCTCCTCCGCATCGGCGGCACCACCTCCCCGCTCGCCCAGCCGCTCTCCACCCTCTCCATCGAGCTCAACGCCAACTCCACCGACCGCGTCGAACACGTGCCCGCCCGCGAGCTCGGCCCGCCCGCCCAGCAGCGGCTCGACCTGATCATCGAGTGCGCCGCCCAGATGAACTCCGCGGCCGACCTGTGGGCGCTGGCCCCGATCGCCGTCCAGACCGCGCTGCTCGGCTCCGGGTACGCCCGGGCCGCCCTGGTCCGCCCGCCCGCGGCCGACGGCTCGGTCGAGATCATCGCCCACCGCTCGACCACCAACCAGAGCGCCGACTCGCTGAGTTTGTCACAGTCGCTCATCGCCCAGGCCGCCCAGGGGCACTTCGTCCGCCTCACCGCGGACCAGCCGATCCCCGACTCGTTCGGGCAGTCGATCGCGTCGCTGGGGATCCACTCGGCGCTGTGCGCGCCGATCACGGTGGGTGACCGCGTGGACGCGCTGCTCTACCTGGACGCGCGAGGCTCCGAGGCGAGCCTCCCGCGCGACGCCGCCTCGTTCGTGCAGGTCGTGGCGCGGATCGCCGGGCTGGCCATCGCGAGCCTCGACCGCAAGCGGCTCGAGCTCGACCGCGTGCAGATCCGGGCCGAGCTCGCCGCCGCCCTCGAGGCCCAGCGGATGATCATGCCGCCCAAGAGCGGCGTGATCGGGCCCATCGAGTACGGGCTCGAGACCATCCCCGGGCGGCACGTGGCCGGCGACCTGTTCGACATCATCCCCATGGGCGAGGACCCGGAGAACCCCACCCCGACCGACCCCGTCGCGTGCCTGCTGGGCGATGTCTCGGGCAAGGGGCTCGCCGCGGCGATGACGATGGCCAGCGTGCAGACCCACCTCCGCGCCGCGCTGCGATACCACCAGGGCGACCCGGCCGCCGCGGCCCGCGAGGTCAACCGCGCCCTCTTCCCACGCCTCAGCCACGGGCGGTTCGTCACCCTCTGGCTCGGCGTCATCGATCCCCAACAGCACACCATCACCTACGTGGACGCCGGGCACGGGTACGCGTTGACCAAGGCTCCGGGCGAGCCCGCCGTCCCGATCGACTCGCGAGGGCTCTACCCCCTGGGCATCAGCCCCGACGCCCCGTACCTCAACGAGACGTGCCCGCTGAGGCCCGGCTCGCGGCTGCTGCTCTTCTCCGACGGCGTGATCGAGCAACCGAACACCAACCGAGAACAGTTCGGGATCGCCCGCACGCTTGCGGCGTTGTCCGCGACCGAGAGCCCCGCCGACGACATCGCCGAGCTGCGAGCCGCGGTGATGCGCCACGCGGGGCACTCGGAATTGGCCGACGACTTCACGCTCGCGAGCCTGCGTCTCGTCCCATAACTTTGCAAAAACAATGATTTGAAGGCGGTCTGAGCCAAAAAACCTCTCGCTCTGGCGCCCGTTCTGAGGTAGGCTGGGCGTGTCGTGGACCATCTCTCGATGGGGGTCGTGTGCGGGTCCAACTTATTCTTAATCCGTCTCGCTCCCGGTTTCTGGGGAGCAGGAGTTGTTGCCATATGAACCGAGCCCTTCGCTCATTGTCGCTGTGCGTCCTTGCCGCCGCGTCCTCGCTGAGTCCGGCGGCGCCGCAGCCCGGCGAGGCCCCCGTGCGGATGTCGCCCTCCCAGATCCTCGACTACGAGAACTTCCGCGACCTGGGCTACGGCGAGGTCAGCCGCTTCCAGGACCTGGCGATGCCCGACGGCTCAACCATCTCCCTCCGCCTGGAGCGGTTCAGCGTCCGCACCGCCGGCGCCAAGATCGTTGAGGTTGACGCGCAGGGCAACGAGATCCCGATCGGGGACAACGGGCTGCGCCTCTTTAAGGGCTCCATCGAGGGTAACGCGGACTCCACCGTCTTCATCGCCTCCTCGCCCTACTTCACCAACGGGTTCATCGACGACGCCAAGAGCCTCTACGCTATCTCCTCGGGCAAGGCCATCGAGCCCAACGCCCTGGCGATCGCCCAGCCGATCGTCATCACCGACGTGAACTCGCTCGTCTTCCAGAACCGCGCGCCCAACGCGTGCGGCGTGGACCCCATGTTCGACAACTTCGTCGAGCTCGCCGCCAACTTCACCCCCGAGCCCGAGAACCCCCGCGCCGAGCGGGTCGAGGTCTGCCGCGTCGTCAACATCGCGATCGACACCGACTACGAGTACACCAACCGGATCTTCGGCGGGAACACCAACGCCTCCTCGGCCTACGCCGAGACCCTGCTGGGCGCCATCAGCACCATCTACGAACGCGACGTCGCCACCACCTTCGTCACCGGCTTCGTCCGCGTCTTCAAGAACGACAACGACCCGTACACCAACTCCGGCGACGCGCTCAGCCAGGTCGTCTCCCACTGGAAGGGCACCAAGGGCGGCGTCGAGCGGACCCTCGTGCACTACCTCACCGGACGCAACAACCTGTCCTACGGCGGCGTCGCCTACCTCTCCGCCCTGTGCGACCCCAACCAGGGGTACGGCGTCTCGGCCTACCTCAACGGCTCCTTCCCCCAGCCCCTGCAGGACAACGTCAGCGGGAACTGGGACGTCGTCGTCATGGCCCACGAGCTCGGGCACAACCACGGCACCTCCCACACCCACGACTACTCCCCCCAGATCGACGGGTGCGGCACCAGCGACTGCTCGCTCGCCGCCTCGGGCACCATCATGTCCTACTGCCACACCTGCTCGGGCGGCATCTCCAACATCCGCCTCGGGTTCCACGCCCGGGTCAAGGCCACCATCAACAACTACCTGGGCAACCTGCCCAACTGCGACATCATCAACCCCAACTGGGCCCCCGACGCACTCGCCATCGACGACTACGCCCAGACCTTCTCGGGCATCCGAGGCCCGATCGACGTGCTCGACAACGACACCAAGGGCACGTGCAACGGGTACCGCCCCAGCATCGGGACCTACGACTCCGTCTCGGCCAACGGGGGCACGGTCTACATCGATTCCATCCCCAACTCCATCACCCCGGCCCTCTACTACCAGTCCCCGTTCGAGTTCGTCGGCACCGACACCTTCACCTACACCAACTCCTGGGGCGAGCCCGCCACCGTCTTCGTCGAGGTCCTCGGCTACCGCCCGCCCGACATCATCGGCAACGTGATCACCGGCACCGACGCCGAGTACTTCCAGATGACCGGCCCGCTCAGCTCCATCCCCGATACCACCGGGCTCACCCCCACCAGCACCGAGCACCTGCCCGACATCAACATCCCCCTCTCGGGCGGCACCTTCGCCGGCTCGGGCCTCTCCGAGCAGTTCGCCGCCCGCTTCACCGGGTACTTCGTCGCCCCGATCCGTGCCCACTACACCTTCTACCTCGACTCCGATGACGGTTCACGCCTCACCATCGGAAGCAGCCCCGTCGTGGACCACGACGGGAACCACGGGTACACCGAGGCCACCGGCGAGATCCCCCTCGACGAGGGCCCGCACGCCTTCACCCTCGAGTACTTCCAGGCTACCGGTGACGCCGGGCTCAGGCTGTCGTACTCCGCCCTGGGCAGCAACAAGCTCCTCGTCGATGAGGGTGCTCTCCGGTCCGACGCCCCGGCCGTCAACTGCCCGGTTGACATGAACGGCGACGGCGTGGTGGACAACGGCGACATCGGGGCCTTTATCGGCCTCTTCCTCGCCGCCGACCCCTCAGCCGACTTCAACGGGGACGCCATCATCGACAACGGCGACATCGGTGCCTTTGTCACCGCCTTCCTGGCCGGCTGCTGACCCCCACCACAGGGAACACCACCAGACCCCCACAGGGCGGCCCAGACGGGCCGCCCTTTTCCTTTTTGCGTCACCCTTGGCCAGCCGACCAAAATCCGATACCCTTGGGAGGAATCAGCGCGTGGGGCGGATGCGGGGCTGAATGCACAGAGCAACACAACAACACCAGCGAGCCAGCAACCACCAGGACACGCTGGCCCCCCTGCGTTCGGGGCGAGCCGGCCTCCCCGTCGCCACGCTCCTGTTCGCCCTTTCCGCCCACGGCCCGGTCGCCCTGGCCGCGTCCGACGTCATCATCACACGCCCCACCCCCGCCCCGCTGAGCTTCGGCGAGGGACGCTTCGCGCTCACCCGAACACCCGCCGCCGTCTCCTCCATCGTCTCGGCCGACTTCAACGGCGACGGCAACCCCGACCTGGCCTGGCTCTCGGACCCCAACTCAAACCGTGAGCCCGACTGGGGCGACTCCGTCACCGTCGCCCTCGGCATGGGCGACGGACGATTTGTCGAGCACGTCATCCTCACCACCCCGGGCGGTGAGCTGCTCGTCCAAGACTTCAACGGCGACGGCAACCCCGACCTGGCCATCGCCGGCGACACCATCGTCCTGCGCTACAACCTGGGCAACGCCCAGTTCGCCCCGCCCGAGGACACGGGCATCGAGGCCGCGTACAACACCGAGCTTGGGCTGGCGGTCACCGCCGCCGACGTGGACAACGACTCCGACCCGGACCTCATCCTCACCGATGCCGAGGGCCGCCTCGATGTCGCGATCAACACGGGCGGCCAGTTCACGATCGTCTCCGGCTCGCGGTCCTTTCTCGCCGACGACCGCCCAAGGCTGCTCGACTTCAACGCCGACGGGCTCCCGGACATGGTCTACCTGCAGAGTCCCGGCTCGATCGTGGTCCGCCGCGGCCTGGGCGACGGCACCTTCAGCGACATCCCCTCGACGACTCTCATCGGCTACTCCAACTTCAGCGTTCACACCCCATCCCCGCCGGGCCCGCCTCTCGTCACCGCGACGGTGCAATCCACCGGCACGGTCCGCGTCTTCGCCGACGACGCCGTGACCGGGCTCAACCCCATCCCCGTCCTCGAGCTCCCGACCGGCCAGACCGACGGGCTGCCCCGGCTGCTCGACCTTGACGCCGACAACGAGCTCGACCTGCTCATCGGCGGTCGCGTCTGCTACAGCGCCTTGATCACCGCGGGCACCGGCCGCACCGCGACCCTCACCCCCCCGCTCACGGTCGGCTCGCCCCCGGGAGCCTTCGAGTCCAACAACGGCCCCGGCTTCCTGCTCGTCGATGTCAACCACGACAACGCCCCCGACCACGTGGAGCCGGGGTACGTCCGCCTGAGCCTCCGAGACGAGAACATCCTCCCGCGGCTCGGGCACCGCACCGTCGGCCCCACCCTCGACGTGCACAGCCACCTCGCGGCGGCCGACCTCGACGCCGACGGGAATACCGACCTCGTCGCCGCCGGCTTCAACGAGCTCGAACTCCGCTTTGGCCGCCCCCCCGGCCCCACCGGCACCGAGACGCCCCTGGGCCCGCCGATCTCGCTCCCCCACGGGCTCGACGACTTCTCCGGGCTCATCACCCTCCTCATCGACCTCGACGGCGACACACGCCCCGACATCGTCACCCTCGACCGCAACCCCCGCGTCGTCAGCTTTCTCAACCTGGGCAACCGCCAGTTCGCCCAGCCCCAGTCCCTCGAGCTCACCGACGGCTTCTCCGATCTCACCGGCATCGCCGCGGCGGACCTCGACGGTGACTCCGACCCGGACCTGGTCGTCTCTAACGACGCCGACGACGAGCTCGTCGTCCTGCGCAACACCGGCGGCGTGCTGTCCGTCGCCCAGCGCCTCGCCCTGCCCGCCGGCGACTACAACACCGTCGCGGTGCTCGACTACAACGGCGACACCCACCCCGACGCCATCATCGGCGACGCCTCAGACAACCGCCTCCTCTTCGCCAACGGAAGCCCCGACGGCACACTCACCCTCATCGGATACCTCTACGTCCCCGCCCCGCCCTACTGGCTCACCACCACCGACGCCAACTCCGACGGCATCGATGACCTGCTCGTCACCACCCGCGACCCCGACGACGGGTACTCGCCCATCCTCGTCTGGCACCGCTCCGCCGAGGGCCCCATCGACCTCATCCCCGTCGAGATCCCCACCACCTACCCCGCGCTCGAGGCCTTCTGCACCGATCTCGACGGGGACGGCAACAACGACCTCGTCACCGCCCAGACCGTCCGCGACAAGGGCGCGATCATCGTCTACGACGGCACGCCCGTGCAGGGCGCCTGGCCCGAGCCCCAGCGGTTCTCCACCACCCTCGTCCAGATCGACGAGCCCTTCCCCGCCGCCGTCATCGCCCCGGACCTCAACGCCGACGGCACGCCCGATCTGGCCTGGACCGGCAAGCAGCCCCGGCTCGACCTGGCGATGCAGAACCCGTCCCCGATGGGCCCGTGCCGCGTGGACATGCAGGGCGACGCCGTGGTGGACTCGGGCGACATCGCCACCTTCATCGAGCTCTTCATCGCCCAGCACCCCGCCGCGGACCTGAACCGCGACACCGTGATCGACCTGGCCGACATCCAGCTCTTCGTGGACAAGTTCCAGAGCGGCTGCTGAGCCTCACCCCGTCCCGAAGAGCCGGTCCCCCGCGTCGCCCAGCCCGGGCAGGATGTACCCCTTCTCGTTGAGCCGCTCGTCCATCACCGCCAGATAGATCGGCAGCCCCGGGTGATCCGTCAAGAGCCGATCAACCCCCTCGGGCGACGCCACCAGGCACATCGCCCGCACATCGTCAGCCCCCGCGTTCTTGAGCGTGCTCACCGCCGCCGACGCACTCCCGCCCGTCGCCAGCATCGGGTCCACCATGATCACCGGCCCCGCGTTGAGATCCTTGGGCAGCTTGTTCAGATACGCCTTGGGCTTGAGCGTCTGCTCATCACGCGCCAGCCCCAGGTGCCCCACCCGCGCCTCGGGCATCACCTCGAGCACCCCGTGCACCATCCCCAGCCCCGCCCGCAGCACCGGCACCACCGTGATCGTGCCGCGCAGCTGACGACCGGCCGTCGCCTCCATCGGCGTCTGCACCCGGACCTCCTGGGTCTCAAAGCTCCGCGTCATCTCGTACACCATCAGCCCCGCGATCTGGGCCATCACCGCCCGAAACGGGCGATGGCTCGTCGATTCGTCACGCAGGATCGTCATCTTGTGCGCAATCAGCGGGTGATCGAACACGACCAGCGAGTCGCGGCTTGGGGCGGCGGAAGAGGAAGGGGGATTGCCAGATTCAGTCATGCCTCAAGTCTACTCCCCGTCCACGCTGTGATACCCTGCCCCCATGAGCACCCTGACCGATCACGACCAATCCGCCCTCGACGCCGCACTCGAAGAAGCCGAACTCGGCTTATCAGAGGGCGGCATCCCCATCGGCTCGGTCCTCATGGACCCCGAAGGCACCATCGTCGCCCGCGGGCACAACCTCCGCGTCCAGACCGGCGACCCCACCGCCCACGCCGAGACCGCCTGCATCCGGTCGGCCGGCCGCCGCCGCGACTGGCACACCCTCACCCTCGCCAGCACCCTCTCCCCCTGCGCCATGTGCACCGGCACCGCGATCCTCCACCGCATCCCCCGGGTAATCATCGGCGAGCACGAGACGTTTCTAGGCCGCGAGGACTGGATGGCCCAAGAGGGCGTCGAGGTCGTCTTGGCCGACGACGAGCGCTGCAAGCAACTCATGCGAGACTTTATCGCCGAGCACCCCAAGCTCTGGAACGAGGACATCGGCATCCCGCCGGGCGAGTGAGACAGGCTCACCGATTCAGGACTTGTCCCGCTCAGCACCTGGCCCACTTAGCACTTGGCCCACTCAGCACTTGATCCGGTTCCACGGCATCACGCCCAGCAGCATCCACCCGCTGATCCCCGCGAACATCAGCCCGCACCCGACGAACCCGGGCAGCACCAGCGCCCACGGGCTCACCAGCACGCCCAGCGCCACGCCCGTGACCACCAGGAAGCCCGCGAGCACCTGCACCTGCCGCATGACGTCCACCCGCGGCGCGCCCTCGGAGCGGTGCACCGGCCGACCCGCGGCCTTCCACCCCTCGATGCCGCCGGCCAGCGAGAACGCCTCTTGCCCGATCTGCCCGAACCGCTCGGCCGCGTCCCGGGCCCGGCGGCCCGTGCGGCAGTAGAACACCGCACGCACCCCGCCGCACTTGTTCTGCACCGCGCCCGCGTCAAACTTCGAGAACGGCACGTGCTCAGACCCGTGGATCGCCTCGCTCGCGTGCTCGTAGTCCTCGCGCACGTCCACCAGGTGCGCCTCGCCGGACCGCACCCATTCGGCCGCCGTCTCCGGCGAGATCTCAAACACCGCGGTCTTGCTCTCGACCTCGCTGGCGGGGCTCGAAACGTCTGTCGTGGGGGTCGTTGTCATGGTCCTGTCCTCTCAGGCCTCGCAAGCCCCGTGGCTGCGCCGCTGGCCTTCTTCGTTTCCACCGCCCGGTCCCCGGCGCACCAGGCCTCGTACCCGCCCGCGAGATTCACACACGCGAACCCCTCGCGCCCCAAGAGCCCGCACGCACGCCCCGATCGGACTCCCTGCTGACAATGCACCAGCAGCGGCTTGTCGCGTGGCAGCTCGCCCAGGTTCGCCGCCAGCCGCGTGTGCGAGATGTTCGTCGCCCCCTCCAGATGCCCCGCATCGAACTCGACCTTCCGCCGCACGTCGAGCACGGCCACCTCCCCGGCCTCGATCATCCGCCTCGCCCCCTCGGGCGAGACCTCTCGCACCGGCTCGGTGCATATCGACGCGGGCAGGTCCGACGGCTCGATCCACCCGCGGATGTCGTCGAGCCCGATGCGGACCAGGTCTCGCACCGATTCTTCCAGGCCCGCCTCGGCCACGATCAGGTAGATCGGCTCGTCCTCGCGAACCATCGACCCCACATCGCTCGTGAAGGTCCGGCGCCGCGGGAACGACATCGACCCGGGCACGTGCCCGGTCGCGAACGCCTCCCACGGCCTCGTGTCGAGCACCGCGCACGACGCGGTGTCCGCCCCGGCCAGTTCCTTGGCGCTCACCCGCTCGGGCTCGGGGAGCGAGCCGAGCACGGACGGCCCGGCCTTGTTCTCCCGCTTCATCCGAGCGAAGTACAGCGGGGGCTCGGGCTGCCCGCTCAGGATGAAGTCCACAAACCCGCGCTCGGTCGCGTCGGGCCCGATCGCCGATTTCACCGCCGGGCTGAACCGCTTCTCGTACCCGACGGTGCTCGTCGGCACCGCGCCCAGCGCCTTGCCGCACGCGCTGCCCGCGCCGTGCCCGGGCCACACCTGCACGAACTCAGGGACCTCATCGAGCCGCCGGACCGTCTGAAAAAGCCGCTTGGCCGACGGCTCGCGGGCCCCCACCTGCCCCGCCGCGGTCTCGAGCAGGTCGGGCCGCCCCAGGTCGCCCACAAAGACAAAGTCGCCCGTCGCGATCCCGATCGGCGCAGTCGCCCCGCCGCCCACGTCGGTCACGAGGAACGCGAGGTGCTCGGGGGTGTGCCCCGGCGTGTGCATCGCGCGGAGCCTGATGTTGCCGATCATGAACTCGTCGCCGTCGTGCAGCAGCACGTGGTCGTACGACCCGCCGCTCATCTTCTTGTTGAGCCACTGGTACTTCCAGTCCGCGTCGCCCTCGTCGGAGAGATAGGCCCGCACGCCCATCTCCGCCAGCTCGCGCACCCCCGAGAGGAAGTCGGCGTGGATGTGCGTCTCGGTCGCCGCGACGATCCGCAGCCCGTTGGCCTGAGCCAGCTCGAGGTACCGATCCACGTCGCGCTCCGGATCGATCACGATCGCCTCGCCCGTCCGCTGGCACCCGATCAGGTACGCCGCCTGAGCCAGGTTCTCGTCGTAGATCATCCGCAGAAACATGCGAACCTCCCCCGCCCCGCGTCAGATTGGGGCGGACCTGTCCATCTCAATCATACGCAGAACGCCCAGAAAACGGCCCCTGCGGCCTGCGATTCCGCAGGTTTTCACACCGGCTCAAGCCCCACCCGGAGCGTCGCAAACCCGTCGTTCTCGAAATACTCCACCCGGATCGTGGTCGGGCTCTGCCCGTCAGACACGAACACCGCCTCGTCGGGCGTCGGCCCGTGGATATCCCATCGGTCGATCACGGTCTGCCCGTTGATGAGCACCCGGATCCCGTCGTCACTTAGGGTCCGCAGCCGCCACCGCCCGGCGGGCAGCCTCGTGCTCGTCTGTGCGATCAGCCCGAACCCGTCCACCACCGGGTCCGCCGGCTCTTGCCCGTCGTTCGCCGGGGCATTGGGCGGCCCGCCGTTGCCGAACGGGAAGTCCAGGTCGTTCACCCGCGTCGTCGTCAGCCCCTCGCCCTCGCCCAGCCACCCCTCACGGTCCGTCAGCGGGTCCGTCGCCCACTCCCAGAGCCGCAGGTCCCACCCAAGACGCACCAGCGGCGCCACCACCGTGCGCACAAACCCCTCGCCCGCGTGCACCGTGAACGCCGACGCGGTCACCGGCGCGTCGTCGCCCGATTCCACCGTGATCCGGTACGGCTCGAGAGGCCCCGCGCTCTGGGCCCGCTCGATCCGGACCTCGGGCCCAG
>JBLHKT010000015.1:0-86825 GCA_047620485.1 Phycisphaerales bacterium
CCCAAAGTCACTGACATCGTTGTAGACCTCGACGATGTTCTGGTTCGAACCGCCGGCCAGCCCCGAGTAGGTGTACACCCCGCCGATGTCGATGGTGTAGCTGACCAGAGCCCCCTCGTACCGGGCACTCTGCGGGTCGCCCGGCCGGACGTCCGCGGTCGCCCCGTTGACCACGATGGTAGCGGTATAAACATCGCCAACCCGAACGCTGGTGATGTTCTGGTGCACGTTCGTGACCACGCCCGTCGCCCGGTAGGTGGCATCGGCGACACAACGCTCCTGGACAACAGTGAGATCCGTCAGGACGCCCCCGACGGAATAGGCGAAGGCCCCGTCGGTGAAGCTCATCGACCACTCCGAGGTCGCCCAACCAGAGAAAGGCGGCAGCGAGGACGGGATCGAGTCGTCGCCCAGCGCGGTCGCCGTGGAGTCTGTCACGAGGAAGAAACGCACGGAGGAGTGCGCGTACCCGTCGAGCCCCGGCAGGCCCGGGTTGATGTCCTCGACATCCAGCGTGTCCTCGATCGGCCCAAAGTCACTGACATCGTTGTAGACCTCGACGATGTTCTGGTTCGAACCGCCGGCCAGCCCCGAGTAGGTGTACACCCCGCCGATGTCGATGGTGTAGCTGACCAGAGCCCCCTCGTACCGGGCGCTCTGCGGATCGCCCGGCCGGACATCCGCGGTCGCCTCGTTGACCACGATAGTGGCGGTGTAGACATCGCCAACCCGCACACTGCTGATGTTCTGGTGCACATTCGTGACCACGCCCGTCGCTCGGTAGGTGATGTCCGCGGCGGCGGGCTTGGCCGCCACCGCGAGGACCAGCCAGACTGTGACGGCGTGCAACACGATCGCTCGGGCAAGATGGGGCATCGATCTCTCCTCTGTTCCATCCCCGGTATGGGGTAGAGAGGAGGTTACCAAGTTCTTGCCGGTGTGTGATACCGGACTCACTTTTTCTTTACTGCCGGACTACTGGCCGTTTGGAATTCGTGAGGTTCCACAAGCGGCACCACCACCGGTGCGTGACAGAGCATGTCCTCTCATTTAATCGTTCGACAGGCATACTCCCTTCCATCTCACCGGAAGGCCCAACCTGTCCGACACTTGCGATCGCAAAGGTCCGAGCCTCATGCATCATGGAAGAGGTCATCAGTTCGACCCCGTTCGTCTCCACTTGCACCCAGCACGAAGCAATTGAAGCGGTCCACCGGCCCGAGGACTCCCGAGGGCAAGGCCCGCAGCCGCATGAACGTCTGGAACCACGGGGAGAGGTCGGCTGAGGCCGCGCAAGAGAAAAGGCTGAGCCATGAACTGCTCAGTGGTACGCTCCGCAACCTTCCGAGGAGCACAAGGATACCCTTTGGAGTAACGTGGACTCTGGTACTACTCTTGGGGGCAGGTCAGGGGCAGGTCAGTCGCAACCGAATCAACCAGGTGCCACACGCTTCGATTTCGGAGACTGCACATGGGCAATGCAATGGTATTTTTCGACCAGATTCGGCGATTTGGGATCACCACAAACTGCCGCCCCCCCCCTCACTGCTGCCCCCCTCGCAGGAGCTTAAAAGCACAAAGCCGGTGGGTGAACGCTTGCTACCCACCCCAGATTCTGAAGCAGACTCAGAAGAAAGTTTTTGTTGGAATTTCGAAGAGGGTTGCGAGACCTCTATTCTAATAACAAGGAAATACTGAGTTACTGTATGCCATATGTTGAAACACACTCCGTTAGAATTTGACTGCGATGCCTCAGGCCCCCAACGGGACGAGCTCGGCGGACCGCGGCACCCTCCACACACAGCTCATCCCCTCACGACAGCCCGCGGAGCGTCTGTGCTAGACCGCCCCTCGGCCAGGCTGCTATAACCCTTCTGTCGCGACCGCCGGCCAGCCCTTGGCCCACCCCGCAGCCCGTCCCAACCCTCCGGCCCGAGCCTCGCCATGCCAAACCCAAGATCCGTCCGATCCCCAATCAACGCCGACCTCCCCGCCGCCTCACCCGCGGCTCCGGAGAAGGCCCCGGTCACCGTCTACACCAGCTCGGGCACCGCGTCCAGGGCGGTGGCCCAGGAGATCGCTGAGCTCATCGGTGCCAAGGCGGCGCTGGGGCAGAACGCGGTGCTCGGGCTCGCGACCGGCTCGACGCCGCAGGCGGTCTACGACGAGCTGGTTCGGCTCCACCGCGAGGAGGGCCTCTCGTTCGCGAACGTCGTCTCGTTCAACCTCGACGAGTACTGGCCGATGGACCCCACGGGGCTGCAGAGCTACCGGCGGTTCATGAACGAGTACCTGTTCGACCACGTCGATATCGACCCGGGCAACGTCCACATTCCCGACGGCACGCTGGCCCGGAAGGACATCCGCGAGTCGTGCGCCCAGTACGAGCGGTCCATCAAGGACGCGGGCGGGATCGACTACCAGATCCTGGGCATCGGGCGGACCGGGCACGTCGGGTTCAACGAGCCGGGATCGGCACGCGAGAGCCGGACCCGCGTCATCACGCTTGACCGCATCACCCGCATGGACGCGGCGAGCGATTTCTTCGGCGAGTGGAACGTGCCCGATCAGGCGATCACCATGGGCGTCGCCTCGATCATGGACGCGAAGAAGGTCGTGCTGCTCGCGTTCGGCGAGCACAAGGCCCCGGTGATCAGGCAAGCCGTCGAGGGCGAGATCACCAGCACGATCGCGGCGTCGTACTTGCAGGAGCACCCGGGCGCTCGGTTCGTGCTCGACCCGGCCGCGGCGGCCGAGCTGACCCGGCTCCGGGCCCCGTGGACGCTCGGCCCGGTCAGCGACTTTGACCTGAGCTGGGACGACGCCGCGACCGTAAAAAAAGCTGTCATCGGGCTCGCCCGGGCGCTGGGCAAGCCCATCCTCAAGCTCACCAACGAGGACTACAACGAGCACGGGCTCCAGGAGCTCGTCGGGCATCGCGGCGGGGCGTACGCCGTCAACATCGAGGTGTTTAAGAGCCTGCAGCGAACCATCACCGGGTGGCCCGGCGGCAAGCCCGGACGCCCCCGGTTCGTCGCGGGCAAGGGCGTGGACGCGGCCAACGGGCACGACACGTACCCCAAGAAAGTGATCGTCTTTAGCCCACACCCGGACGACGACGTGATCTCGATGGGCGGCACGTTCATCCGGCTGTGCGACCAGAGGCACGACGTGCACGTGGGGTACCAGACCTCGGGCAACATCGCGGTGTTCGATGAGGAGGCCAACCGGCACGTGGACTTCGTCGCCGAGCTCTGCACCGCGCTGGGATTCGCGCAGGAAAAAGCCACCTCGCTGGCCCGCGACATCCAGGGCTTCACGAAGGGCAAGGACCCGGGGCAGGTCGATTCGCCCGAGCTGCAGACGATCAAGGGGCTGATCCGACGCACCGAGGCCCGAGCCGCGGCGAAGTTCTGCGGCGTGAAGGACGACCGCATCCACTTCCTCGACATGCCGTTCTACGAGACGGGCACGGTCAAAAAGAGACCGCTGAGTGAGGCCGACGTGCAGATCATCGTCGATCTCATGCGGCAGGTTCAGCCGCAGCAGATCTACGCCGCGGGCGATCTCTCCGACCCGCACGGCACGCACCGGGTCTGCCTGGCCGCGATCACCACCGCGATGCACCGGCTCAAGGACGAGCCCTGGATGGACAAGTGCGAGCTGTGGCTCTACCGCGGCGCGTGGCAGGAATGGGGCCCCGAGGACATCGAGATGGCCGTGCCGCTCTCGCCCGACGAGGTCGCCCGCAAACGCATGGCGATCTTCAAGCACGAGAGCCAGAAGGACCGGGCGCTCTTCCCGGGCCCGACCGATGTACGCGAGTTCTGGCAGCGGGCCGAGGACCGCAACCGCGATACCGCCGAGGTCTACGACAAGCTCGGGCTGCCCGAGTACCAGGCGATCGAGGGCTTCGTGCTCTGGAAGCCTTCGGACGCGGACGGCACGCTGGGCCCCAGTTGATCCCACCCGGCTGAAGACGCGGGCTCTCAGGCCCCGGGGCTGGGTTCTGAACTGGGCTCTGAGCTGGGCTTGGGCTCGGGCTTGGGCTCGGGCTCGGTTGCTTCATCATCAAACACCGCCCGGATCGGCGGCGTGTCCAGGTCGTCGAGCTGCCCGTCACGGACCGCACGGACAAACGCCCAGACCGCCAGGCCCGCCAAACAAAGCGTCACCGGGATCATCAGCCAGATCACGCTCATTGGCCGACCTCCCCCACCGGTGCCCGGCTGGTCGTGGCCCGAGATTTCTTGTCCCAGGCCGGCCGCCTTGCCGCGATCGCCAAGACCGTCAACGAACTAGCGGGCATGAGCACCGCCGCGAGCAGAGGGTGGATCAGCCCCGCGATCGCAAGCGAGGCCGCGATGCCGTTGTACCCCAGCGAGACGGTGACCGCGGCCCGCACCCGCCGAAGCGTGGCCCGGGCCGCGGTCACCGTCAGCGGGACGGCCGGCAGCGACTGGTCCTTGATATACACGTCCGCGGCTTGCAGGCTCGCCTCGGCGATCAGCACCGAAGTGCAGCCGGCCCAGCAGATCCGAGAACATGCGGGCCTTGCAAAGCCGCTGCGTCGAGTAGTAGACCGCCGCCAACACCGCGTTGCCCGCGAATGCGAAGATCGCCGCGTTCGTGTGCAGCGGACGCAACCGGCCAAAGCTCAGCCACTCGTGCTCGTAGAGCAGCTTGAGCGAGCCCGTTATCCAATCCGGCGAGCCCTGCCCAATGAGCCACTCCACACCCGCGGGCAGCACCAGTTGCAGCGCGATGATCAGACCCACCAACGTCGCCACCAGCGCCCACAAAATCGTAGCCCCGACAAACATCCGGACGATCTGCTCGTCGTAGGTGAACTCTTCGAGCTGGACTTGGCCGGTGGATTCAACGGTCGCAGAGGCAGTATCTGGGATCTCAAAGACCCTCGGGTGCGTCGTGGGACAGCGGCATCTGGGCCCGGCATTCACCCCACGGCAACCGTGGAACGAGACCAGGAAACAATAATCGACATCTAGATCCTTTTGTCAAACCAACCGACGAAAAAGGATCGATTTATAGTGATTCAAAGACTGGGTTTTGCTCCGAAAACTCTTCTGATCAACCTTTTTTACCAAACACTATCCTACTTTTTACGTTCACCAAGGCTTGATTGTTGACTTTTGTATCCTTTTTTCTAGAATGACAGCATGCCTTCGCTCGCTCAAGGAACAGGTTACGCCACGCTGGCCTTGGGCTACATTGCCTCCGCGGCCGGGAAACCCGTGCTCGTCCGCGCCGTGGCCGAGGCCTGCGACCTCCCCGCCCCCTATCTCTCCAAAATCATCAATCGGCTCTCCCGGGCCGGTCTCGTGAACACCCAGCGAGGCGTGAACGGCGGCGTCGTCCTCGCCAAAGACGCCACCACCATCACACTCCGCGACGTCTGCATCGCCCTCGACGACCCCGTGATCGCCAAGCGGTGCCTCCTGGGCACCGAGGAGTGCTCCGACGAGCGGGCCTGCCCGGCCCACAAGTTCAGCGCCGGGATGCGTGAACAGATGCTCGATTATCTGGATCACACCACCATCGCCGACATCTCCGCGTTCGAGCTCAACCGACGCTGGGCCGACGCCCAAGGGCACGCAACCAACGGCAACCCGCCGACCACGCCCTAATCCCCCCAGCAAGCCCCCCATACACCCCCCTGGGATGGGGTATCCCGACGTCACCGGGCCCGTGGTGATCCGCGCCTAAAGTGCCCGCTCTCATGTCGCGGATCGACCCCTTCAAGAAAGCCCTGACCCGGGTCACGTGCCCCCAGCACGTCACGCCGTACCTCCGCGCCGAGCTCGAGGCCCTGGGCCACGAGATCCAGGAGGAGGACCACGTCGCGCTGAACATCGGCGCGACCCTCCCCGAGTGCATGGACCTGTGCCTGCAGCTCCGCAGCGCCCACCACGTCATGTGGCTGCTCCAGCGGTTCCGGTGCCCCTCGCCCGATGCCCTCTACACCCAGATCGCGTCGTTCCCCTGGGAAGACCTGATCGACAACGACTCCTACATCACCGTCACCTCCAACGTCGATAACCCCAAGATCGACAACACCATGTACCCCAACCTGGTGATGAAGGACGCGATCGTGGACCGCATCACCAAGCACACCGGCGCCAGGCCAGACTCTGGACCAGACCGCACCGGCGTCGTCGTCCACCTCTTCTGGAAGGCCGACCGCGCCTGGGTCTACCTCAACGTCAACGGGCTCCGCCTCAGCTACCGCGGCTACCGCAAACTCCCCCACGAGGCGCCCATGTCCGAGACCCTCGCCGCCGCGGTCGTCCTCGCGACCGGGTACGACGGCACCCAGCCGTTCATCAACCCGATGTGCGGCAGCGGCACGCTCGCCATCGAGGCCGCCCTGCTCGCGACCAACCGGGCCCCCGGGCTGCTCCGCAGCGACTACGGCTTCCTCTTCACCTCGATCGACCTCGACGACGAGTGGCGCGAGATCCGAGCCAACGCGAAGAAGCAGTCCCGCGCCGGCGAGATCGCCCCGATCATCGCCAGCGACCACGACCCCCGCGCGATCTTCGCGGCTGAGAAGAACGCCAAGACCGCCGGCGTCGATCACCTGATCACCTTCGAGACCTGCGACTTCTCACAGACCACCGTCCCCGACGGCGAGGGCCACGTCGTCTTCAACCCCGAGTACGGCGAACGCCTCGGCGACCAGGACGAGCTCCAGGAGATCTACGCCGGCATGGGCGACTTCCTCAAGCAAGAGTGCGGCGGGTACACCGGGCACATCTTCACCGGCAGCCGAGAACTCGCCAAGCACGTCGGGCTCAAGCCCGCCCGCAAACGCCCGTTCTTCAACGCCCAGATCGAGTGCCGCCTGCTCTCCTACCAGCTCTACGCGGGGACGCGGAAGATCAAAGACGCTGCGGACACTTCTCCCACGGCCGAGGACTAAGACCGGCTCTCACGGCTCAGCTCTTGAGCCCCTGCGTCGCGATCCCCTCCACGAACGTCCGCTGCGTAAACAGGAAGAGCACCAGCACCGGCAGCGTCACCAGCATCGACGCGGCCATCAGCTGGTTCCAAGGCGTGTTCCCCTGCTGCGACTGGTACATCTGCAGCCCCAACGCCAGTGTGAACTGATCACGATGATTCAGGAAGATCAGCGGCGCCAGGAAGTCGTTCCACGCGTAGGTGAACTGGAACAACGCCACCACCGCCAACGCCGGATAGCTCAGCGGCAAAACGATGCGCACAAACACCCCGATCTGCGAGCACCCGTCGATCGTCGCCGCCTCGTCCAGCTCGCGCGGCAGCGTCAAGAAGAACTGTCGCAGCAGGAAGATCTGGAACGCGCCGCCGAACCACGCCGGCACCCACAGCGGGCGGAACGTCCCGATCCACCCCAGCTCCTTGAACAGCACATAGAGCGACCCCATCAGCACCGGGTAGGGCACCATCAGCGTCACCAGCACCAGCGCAAAGAAGAGCCCCCGCCCCGGCCACCGCACGCGGCTGAACCCGAACGCCGCGATCGAGCTGGAGATCACCATCCCCGTCACACTCAGCACGCACACGATCAGTGAGTTCCGCAGGGCCTGGGGGAAGTCCACGATCTCGTTGTTCCACGCCGCCGTGTAGTTTTCTGCGAGCAGCCTCGGCGCATCGCTCACCGGCTCGGGCAGCGGGTGGAACCCGGGCGCAAAGACCTGATCGCCCGGCTTGATCGAGGTCAGGAACATCCAGACCACCGGCAACAGAAAGAGCACGGAGAGCACGAGCAGCACCATCGAGCGGGCCAGCCGCTCGAGCTGCGTGTTGTGGTTGAGGGTTCTTGCCGAACTCATCTCACGCCCCCTCGTAGTGCACGAGCCGCTTGCTGGCCCAGAAGACCAGCCCCGTCACCAGCACGATAAAGAGCATCTGCGTGATCGCCAGCGCCGAGGCGTACCCCATGTCGCGGAACCGGAACGCCTGGTCGTACAAGTACATCGCGTAGAACAGCGTCGATTCGCCCGGCCCGCCCTTGGTCATGATGTACGGCTGCGTGAACACCTGCAGCGCCCCGATCATGCCGATGATCGTGTTGAACAGAATCACCGGGCTGATCATCGGGATCGTGACGTGCCACACGCGACCCGCGAGCCCCACGCCGTCCATCGAGGCGGCTTCATACAGCGCCCCGGGCACGTCCTGAAGGGCCGCGAGATAGATCACCACCGCCTGCCCCACCGTCCACAGGCTCATGATGATGAGCGCCGGCATCGCCCAGTTCGGATCGGTGAGCCAGTTCGGACCGTCGATGCCAACGAGCGAGAGAGCCTGATTGATCAGCCCCGAATCGTTGTTGTACAGCCACATCCAGATGACCGAAGCCGCGACCACCGGCACCAGCGTCGGCAGGAAGATCACCGCCCGGTGAAACGTCCGCCCCGGCATCGGCGCGTGCAGCAGGATCGCCAGCCCGATCGAGACGATCGTCCCCAGCGGGATCGCGACCGCGGCGTACAGCAGCGTGTTGCGCACCGCGACCCAGAACACGGAATCGCCCAGCATGCGCTGGTAGTTTTCCAGCCCCTGCGGCACCGGCTTGCCCAGCAGCGGATAATCGCTCAGCGAGTAGTACAGGCTCATCCCCAGCGGCAACGCCATGAACGCGAGAAACCCGATCAGCCACGGACTGATCCAGGCCAGCCCCGTGAAGAACCGGCGGACCTGCCCGCGCGGCTTGAACGTGGGAGGTGGATTCATGAATCACCCGCCTTCGTGCTCGCCTTTGGCCCGCTCGCCCACTCGCCCCACCCCTGCTGCTCGAGGCGGTTCTGCTGGATCGCGTGCTCGCGCTCGACCCTTCGCTGCACCTCGCCCATCGCTGCGGCCGGGTCCAGCCCGGGATCGGCCCAGACCTTGTCCACGACCTTGCGCATCTCATCGGCGTAGAACGGCCAGACCGAGGTGCGGGGCCAGATCACCGCCTGATTGCTCCCCATCAACTCCGCGTGCCGCTGCACGTACCGGTTCGGGTGGGCCGCGTTGAACCCGGTGCTCACGCTCGCCATCGGCGAGGGCTTGGCGTGGTCGATCGCCAGCATTTCCTGGATCTCAGCCCGCTGCGTGAACGCGATGAACGCCCACGCGGCCTCGGGGTTCTTGCACCCCTTGGGGATCACCAGCGCATCACACTCGATCTGGGTCAGCCCGTTCGCCGGGTCGAGCACGCCTGATTCGACCGGGATCGCGCACACGCCGTAGTCCAGCCCCGGCTTGAACGCGTTGATCGTGTTCACCAGCCACGGCCCCTGCACGACCATCGCAACCCGCCCCGACAGGAACGCGTTCTGCGGCGAGTTGTACCCGCCGTTGCCCGAGACAAAGCTCTGCACCGGCCCCTGCCCGAGTTTCTCCGGGTAACTCTGCACCCACCGCATCGCCTCGATGTTCTCGGCCCGGTCCGCGGTGACAATGTTGTTCGCTTCGTCGAACAGATCGCCGCCAAAGACGGAGGGCCACAGTGCCGGGAACCAACCCGGCTCCTTGTGGATGAACCCCGCCCGCTCGATCGAGCCGTCGTCGTTGTACTTCGTCAGTCGATCCGCAGCCTCGTCCAGCTCCGCGACCGTCCGCGGCGGGCTCTCCGGGTCCAATCCCACCTCACGGAAGGCTTGCTTGTCGTAGTACAGCGCGACGGAGCTGGCGGTATTGACCCCGGCCCACATCCGCCCGCCGTGCGTGAGCATGGTCCAGACGTTGGGGATGTAGTCCGCCTCACGGATCCCCGAAGCCCGGGCCAGCTCGTCCAAGGGCAAGAACGCCCCGCTCTCGATGAACGCCGGGAGCGTGTAGCTCCACAGCCCGAGCACGTCGGGCGGGTCGCCGCCCGCGATCGCGAGCATCGCCTTCATGTCGATCTGCGCGATGGTCAGGTAGTCCACCCACACGTCGCTCTGCGAGGCGTTGAACGCGTCCACGATCTTCCGGACCGCGAGCCCCTCCTGCCCCGTCCACTTCTCCCAGTACCGGACCACGGTGCGGCCTTTGGGGATCTCTCGCCGACGCGATCCGAACGGATCGAGGATGTACCCCAGACCCGCAGCCCCTATCGCGGTCAACGCGGCTCGCCGGGTCCACTGGGCTGTCTGAACGCGGTGATCGGGCAACAAAGACCCCCTTAGCCGGGCAGTATGTCCGGCACGGGCCCCTCGTGCAAACAGGCTCGGGTAGTCTGGGCCAACGCCGACCAACCCGGAGGACCTCGTGAAACCCACCCGACTCGCTCACGCCTTACTGCTTGCGCTTACCGCGAGCGGCTCCCCCGCCCAATCCGCGGGCCAACAGGCCTACCCAGAGGGCGCTCAGCCGCCCAATATCCTGCTGATCCTCGCTGACGACCAGGGGCACGCGGACTTCTCCTACCTCCGGGTAAACGACGACGTGCGCACGCCGCGGCTGGATCGGCTGGCCGCCTCGGGCGTCAGCTTCACCAACGCCTACGCCACGAGCCCGATCTGCAACCCCTCTCGGGTCGGGCTCATCACCGGGCGGTATCAGCAGCGCTGGAACAACTACTTCTATGGCGGCGGGCAGGGCCTCCCCGCCGAGTCCGTCACGCTCGCCGAGCGGCTCAAGGACGCCGGCTACGCGACCGGGTACTTCGGCAAGGTCCACACCGGCGGGCCCGACCGCAACCCCGAAGCCGCGGGCTTCCCGCTCAACACCGGCTTCGATCGGTTCTTCGGCACCACCACCGGCGGCCGAACGCACTACCTGCACCACTCCAAGGCTGCGGCCCTGGAATATGGCGACGCGGCCCGGCAGATGATGGTGGCCCCGATGTGGGACGACGACGAACAGATCGAGTTCGACGGCTTCACCACCGAGGCGTTCGGCCAGAAGGCCCGCGACTTCATCACCGACAACCAAGAGCAGCCCTTCTTCGCGATGGTCGCGTTCAACGCGGTGCACAACTTCGCGTGGCAACTCCCCGCAGCGGAGCTTGAGGCCCGCGGGCTGGAGCCCTTCCCGGACTGGGACCCCGAGATCGAGCCGTACAAGGAGTGGTACAAGGGCGTACACCGACGCGACTGGCCCGAGGGGCGGGCGTACTACCTCGCCCAGCTTGCGTGCCTGGACCGCGAGGTCGGGCGGCTGCTCGACCACCTGGCCGAGCTGGGGCTCGACGACAACACGCTGGTCATCTACACCGTGGACAACGGCGGGTGCGTGCCCGACTGGGCGGACAACGGCCCGCTCGCCGGCTCCAAGTACCACCTGCTCGAAGGCGGCACCCGCACACCCCTGATCTACGCGATGCCGGGCACCGTCCGCGTCGGCGTGACGAGCGATTCGGTGGTCTCGGGCATGGACTTCGCCCCGACCGTTTGCGAGCTCGTCGGGCTCGAAACCGAGCCGGACGCCTTCGACGGGCGTTCGATCGTCCCGATCATCAGCCGCGGGGTCGAGGACACGCAAGGCCGCGAGCTGCACTGGGACATCGGGTGGCAGTGGTCGGTGCGGCGGGGCGACTGGAAGCTGATGGTGACCACCAACGAGAACGCCGCGAGGGGCCAGGCTCAGTTCGAGCAGGTCGATGTGCGATTGGGCACGCACCTGTACAACCTGGCCGACGACCCGGGCGAGACGACGAACCTGGCCGAGGCGATGCCCGAGCTGGTGCAGCAGCTCCGCGAGAGCCACGAGGCCTGGCGGGCCTCGATCGGGCAGCCGATCCCGTAGCACCGCGAAACCGAGCCGCCCCCCTACACTTGCCACCATGCCTCACCCGGCCCACGCCATCCCGGAGCAGCCCACCAAAGCCAAGCCGTTCGCGGTGCTGGACCGGTGGTGGTGGGTGCTCTTGATCCCCGGCGCGATGACGCTCTACCGCGTGCTCTTTCTCACGTTCGTCAGTCGGCTGGGGCTCTCCGAGGACGAGGCGCAATACTGGGACTGGTCGCGATACCTCGACTGGGGCTATTTCACCAAGCCGGGTGGCGTGGCGTGGTCGATCGCCGCGTCCACCTCGGTCTTCGGCGACACCGAGTTTGCCGTCCGTCTGCCCGCCGTGCTCGCGGGCTTTGTGGGCAGCCTCGCGGTCGGGCTACTCGCCCGAGACATGTTCAAGGACTGGCGACTCGCGGCGCTGTCCTGCATCGCCTACCTCTGCGTGCCCGCGTTCGCGATGCTCGGGTTCCTGATGACGATCGACGGGCCCGTGATGGCGGCGTGGGCGGTCGCGGCGTGGGGCGGGCACCGGGCGATGGTGATGAACGGGCGGCACGCCCACAGCGCACGGGGGTGGGTCTGGCTCGGGCTGGCGGTCGCGGTCGGGCTCCAGTTCAAGCCGACAATGCTGCTGGTAGTGCCCGGCGTGGTGGTCTTCAGAGTGTGGGCCTGGCGGGCGCACCCAGCCGACCGCGACGTGGAGCCGAGTCGCTCGGGGTGGCCCGTGGCTCTTGCACTGCTGATCGTCCTGATTGGCTTCGTGCCAACACTGATCTACAACGCCCAGCACGGGTGGACGCAGGTGATCCACCTGCTCGATCACGTCGGGATTCAGCTCGGCGAGCATCCCGTTGGAGCCGCCCCCGAGCCGCAGGGCCGGGCCTGGGATTACCGGTGGACCCTCGAATACCCGCTGGTGCAGCTCGCCACAGCGGGCTCGGTCGGGGTGCTGGCGATCATCGCGGCTCTTCGGCTGCTTAGGCGCACGGACAAGGCGCAGAGCACGCCGCACGACGCAAACGAAACTGAACGGCGTAGTTCCGTAGCGTGGTGTGTCTGCCTGGCCGTTCCGTTGCTGCTGTTCTACCTGCTCGTGTCCTTCTTCACCCGCGTGGAGGGCAACTGGCCGATCGGGGCGTGGGTGACCGCGTGCCCGCTCGCGGCCTGGGCGGTGTTCCGCGGATTCGAGAGCGCCGACCGCGGGCTCAAGATCGGGGCCTGGGTCTCGGCGGGGTTCGGGGTGCTGGTGCCGGCGCTGTTGCTCGCCGTCCCGCTGCTGCACGGTCGTGGCTCGATCAGCAAGGTGTTGCCCACGCATCGGCTCATGGGGTTTGGCGAGATCGCCGCTCAGGTGGAGCTGGGGCGTGAGCGGGCTCGCGAGCAGACGGGGCTTGAGCCGTTCATGATGACGGTGAGCTACGGGCGGGCGGCGCTGCTCGAGTTCTATCTCGAGGGGGAGCCGGAGGTGTTCTGCGCCGCTCGGTACAACCCGTCGGGCGGCTCGGGTCGGCAGTACGACGTCTGGGCGCACACCGACCTGGAGCGGGCCTCGGTGCGCGAGTCTCTGCTCGGGCGCCCCGGGGTCATGATCCGCCGCGACGAGACGTACTGGGAACGGGGATTCGTGTCGGTTGAACGCCTCGGGGAGGTGCAGTACAAGCCGACCAAGGCCTACGGAATCTTCCTCGGGCTAGAGTACACGGGGTTCGAAACCGGCACGGACTGAGTCCGCCGCCCCGGCCGTACCGGCTCGGCAGCTTCGCCCCCCCGCCGTCTGACCAAAAAAAGACCGAAACCGGATCCGCCCCCGGGGCTATCGCTCCGCGGACAGATCCCCTACACTTCTCGATTGGCCCCCGAGGGAAACGGGGCCTCAGAGGAGTTCTCAGAATGAGCCGACCAGTCGCAGTGCACCACATCGGCGGCGAGTCCGTCACGGACCCCGCCACCGGTGAAACCTTCACCATCTCCAACCCCGCCACCGGCGAGCCCATGGGCATCGTCCCGATGAGCTCGACCGACATGGCCGACCGCGCCGTCGCAGCGGCCTCTAAAGCATTCGAGACCTGGTCTGAGGTCCCCGTCGGCGACCGCGTCCAGTGCCTCTTCAGATACAAGCAGATCCTCGAGAACAACCTCTCGGATATCGCAGACATCGTCGTCGAAGAGCACGGCAAGACCAAAGCAGAGGCCGTCGGCTCGCTCCGACGCGGCATCGACTGCATCGAGTTCGCTTGCGGCGCCCCGGTCATGATGATGGGTCGAACACTCCCCCAGATCGCGGTGAGCACCTCCTTCTGCCGAACCGCGGACGAGGGCGGCGTCGGCATCGACTCCCAGATCGACCAGCTCCCCGTCGGCGTCTGCGTCGGCATCACTCCGTTTAACTTCCCCGTCATGGTCCCCATGTGGATGTGGCCCATCGCGGTCGCCTGCGGCAACACCTTCGTCCTCAAGCCGTCCGAGCGCGACCCGTTCTCCACGATGCGCGAGATCGAACTGACCAAGGACGCGGGCTTCCCCGCCGGCGTCATCAACCTCGTCCATGGCGGGCCGGACGTCTCCAACCGCCTCATCACCCACCCCGACGTCAAGGCGGTCTCGTTTGTGGGCTCCACCACCGTCGGCGAGCACATCTATAAGACCGCCAGCGCCGCGGGCAAACGCGTGCAGTGCATGTGCGGGGCCAAGAACCACTCGATCATCATGCCCGATGCCAACCAGGGGGCCGCGGTCGATGGCATCACCGGCTCCGCGTTCGGCAACACCGGGCAGCGCTGCCTCGCCGGTTCGGTCGTCGTTTGCGTCGGAGACTCGGGCGACTGGCTCGTGCCGGCTCTGGTCGAAAAAGCCAAAGCGATCAAGGTCGGCCCGGGCGATCAGAAGGGCGTGGGTATGGGCCCGCTGGTCTCAAAGGAAGCCCAAGAGCGGGTGCTCAAGTACATCGCTGCGGGCGTGAGCGACGGGGCGACCCTCGCCCTCGACGGCCGCGAGTGCGACATGCCCTCGACCGGCTGCTTCGTCGGCCCCACCATCTTCGACAACTGCGCCCCATCAATGTCCATCGTCAGCGAAGAGATCTTCGGCCCCGTCCTCTCCATCATCCGCGTCGATTCGCTCGAAGACGCGATCGCTGCGGTCAACAAGTCCGAGTTTGGCAACATGAGCGTCATCTTCACAGACTCCGGACACGCGGTCCGCAGATTCCAACGCACCGTCCAGGCCGGCATGCTCGGTGTCAACGTCGGCGTCCCCGCACCCATGGCCGCCTTCCCTTTCGCCGGCTGGAAGCGGTCGTTCTTCGGTGACCTCCACGCCAACGGCGAAGACGCCGTGCGGTTCAACACCAAGTCCCGCGTGATGGTCACGCGCTGGCTCTAACCCCCCACGCCCACCACGCCCACCCCACGCCACCCACTCCTTTTCAAGCTCACTTCCAATCTCACAGGAGACACTTCCCATGGCCAGAATCACACGTGCCGCGATCATCCAGGCTGCCAACCCGCTGTCCGGGTCCGAATCGCTCAAGGACATCTACGACGCGTCGATCGCGACGCACCTGCCGCTGATCGCCGAGGCTGCTGAGAAGGGCGCGAATGTCTGCTGCCTGCAAGAGATCTTCAACGGGCCCTACTTCTGCGCCGAGCAAGAGACCAAGTGGTACGAGATGGCCGAGGAGATCCCGGACGGCCGCACCATCACGCTCATGAAAGAACAAGCCAAGAAGCACGGCATGGTCATGGTCGTCCCCATCTACGAAAAAGCCATGACCGGGCTCTACTACAACTCCGCCGCGGTGATCGACGACCGCGGCGAGTTCCTGGGCACCTACCGCAAGCACCACATCCCCCACTGCCACCCCGGCTTCTGGGAGAAGTTCTACTTCACGCCCGGCAACCTGGGCTACCCCGTCTTCAAAACCCGCTTCGGCAAGATCGGCGTCTACATCTGCTACGACCGACACTTCCCCGAGGGCGCCCGCGAGCTGGGCCTCAACGGGGCCGAGATCGTCTTCAACCCCAGCGCCACCGTCGCGGGGCTCAGCGAGTATCTGTGGAAGCTCGAGCAGCCCGCGCACGCGGTGGCGAACCAGTACTTCGTCGGCGCGATCAACCGTGTCGGCCACGAGCAGCCCTGGGACATCGGCGAGTTCTACGGGCAGAGCTACTTCTGCGATCCCCGCGGCAAGATCATCGCTGAGGCTTCCCGCGACAAGGACGAGGTCGTCATCGCGGACCTTGACCTGGACCTGATCAACGAGGTTCGCGACACCTGGCAGTTCTATCGCGACCGTCGCCCGGACAGCTACACGAAGATCTCGGCGCCGTAATCCTTTAAAATGCTTATGCACAACTCCCTCACCAACGAAGACCTCGCACCCACCACACCCGAGCAACGGACGTGGTCTTCGTGGAACATCGCCGCCCTCTGGGTCGGCATGGCGGTCTGCATCCCCACCTACATGCTCGCGGCGGGCATGGTCGCCCAAGGCATGAACTGGTGGCAGGCGGTCCTCACCGTCATGCTGGCAAACTTTATTGTCCTCATCCCCATGGTCCTCAACGGGCACGGCGGAACCAAGTACGGCGTCCCCTTCCCCGTTCTCGTCCGAGCCAGCTTCGGCACCGTCGGCGCCCACATCCCCGCGGTTGCAAGAGCCCTGGTCGCCTGCGGATGGTTCGGCATCCAGTGCTGGATCGGCGGGGCCGCGATCTACTCCATCATCGGGGCGCTCGGCTGGATCAACGCTGCAAACGACACCACACTTCTGCCCGTGCTCGGCATCACCGCGATCCAGTTCGGGTGCTTCATGGCGTTCTGGCTGGTGCACCTGGTGATCATCCTCAAGGGCATCGAATCCATCAAGTGGCTCGAGTCCTTCGCCGCCCCGTTCCTCATCGCAGCCGGGCTCGCCCTGCTTCTCTGGGCCATCCTCAAGGTTGACAAGCCCGGCGACTTGTTCCGGTCCGAGTCCTCCTTCGAGAAACCGGGCGATTTCTGGAAGGTCTTCTTCCCGCAGCTCACCGCCATGGTCGGCTTCTGGGCAACGCTCAGCCTCAACATCCCAGACTTCACACGCTACTGCAAATCGCAGAAAGCCCAAGCCACGGGTCAGCTCATCGGGCTCCCGCCCACCATGACGCTCTTCTGCTTCATCGGTGTCATCGTCACCGGCGCCACCCTCGTCATCTTCGGCAGAGCCATCTGGGACCCCGTAGAACTCGTCAGCCTCATGGGCTCCAAGTGGCTCGTCGTCGGCTCCATGCTCGCCCTGCTGCTCGCGACCCTCTCCACCAACCTCGCGGCCAACGTCGTCAGCCCCGCAAACGGGTTCTCCAACATCTCACCACGACGCATCAGCTTCCGCACCGGCGCCATCATCACCTGTGGCATCGGTGTCGCCATCATGCCCTGGCGACTCATGAGCGACTTTGGTGCCTACATCTTCACCTGGCTCATCGGGTACAGCGCCCTGCTTGGTCCCATCGCGGGCATCATGCTCTGCGACTACTTCGTGCTCCGCCGCACCCGCCTGAACCCCGACGCGCTGTACGACCCCGAGGGCGAGTACAAGGGCATCCACTGGCGTGCGATCGTCGCGCTGGTGCTCGCCGTCGCCCCGAACGTGCCCGGCTTCATAAACGCCGCAACCAACACCGCCGGCACCGACAACGCCTACTTCCCCGCGTACTTCGACACCATCTACTCCTACGCCTGGTTCGTCGGCGTCTTCCTCGCCGTCGTCATCTACGCCGCGCTCGGCTGGAACGCTGTCAAGCCCGCGCCCTTCGAGCAGTACGAACACGAATAAGCCCAACACACCGAACGCAAACCGGGCCGTGACCCGGCCCGATCTCTGAGGAACCAACCATGCCCGACGCACTCTCCGCCTCGCTCCCCGCCTGCGACCACACCCCTCAGCCCTACGCCGGCCCGAGTAAAGCCGAGGTCGTCGCCGCACGCGCCAAGTTCGTCAACCCCGGCGTGCTGACGTACTACAAAGACCCCGTCATGATCGTCGAGGGTCACATGCAGTACCTCTTCGACGAGACCGGCCGCCGCTATCTCGACGGCTTCGCCGGCATCGTCACCGTCAGCGTCGGGCACTGCCACCCCAAGGTCATGGCCGCCGCCAACGCGCAGAACAACCTGCTGCAGCACACGACCACGATCTATCTGAATCCCAACCTCTCCGCGTTCGCTGAAAAACTCGCCGGCACCCTGCCCGGCGATCTCTCCGTCTGCTACTTCACCAACTCCGGCTCCGAGGCCAACGACCTCGCAATCATGATGGCCCGCCTCTACACCGGCAACCACGAGGTCATCGCGCTGCGCAACTGCTACCACGGCATGTCGCCCTCGGCCATGGGCCTCACGGCACAGAGCACCTGGAAGTACCCCGTTCCCCAGGGCGCGGGCATCCACCACGCGGTCAACCCAAACCCGTACCGAGGCCCGTGGGGGTACGACGACGCGGACGCGGGAACCAAGTACGCCGCGGACGTCGATGACCTCATCCGCGCCGCAACACCCGGCGCCGTCGCGGCCTTCATCGCCGAGCCCATCCAGGGCGTCGGCGGCACCGTCATCCCACCCGAGGGCTACCTCTCCAAGGTCTACGAAACAACCCGATCCTTCGGCGGGCTCTGCATCGCAGACGAGGTCCAGACCGGCTTTGGCCGAACCGGCGACCACTTCTGGGGCTTCCAGAACTCAGGCGTAACCCCCGACATCGTCACCATGGCCAAGGGCATCGGCAACGGCTGCCCCCTCGGCTGCGTCGTCACCACTCCCGAGATCGCACACACCCTCAAGCAACGACTCCACTTCAACACCTACGGCGGCAACCCCGTCTCCATGGCCCAAGGACTCGCCACACTCAACGTCATCCTCGACGACGACATCCAGGGCAAGGCCAAGGACGTCGGCAGCCACCTCATCGCCGGGCTCGAAGCACTGCAAGCCAAGCACCCGCTCATCGGCGATGTCCGAGGCAAGGGGCTCATGATCGGCGTCGAGCTCGTAAAAGACCGCGCGACTAAAGAACCCGCGACCGCCGAGTGCGCCGCGGTCTTCGAGAAGGCCAAGGACCTGGGCGTGCTCATCGGCAAGGGCGGCCTCTTCGGCAACGTCCTGCGCATCAAGCCGCCCATGTGCATCACCAAGGGAGACTGCGACTTCATGCTCGCGGTGCTCGACCAGGCCTTCGCAGAAGTCGGCTGAGCGGAACCCTTGTCGGGTGCCACGGGTTGACCCGAAGGGCAACCCGTGTCTTACATCCCACGCACGGCTTGCAAGACAAGCCGTGGCACCCGATTCGGGATCAGACAATCAGACCCCGTCGCTCGTCTCTCGTTCCAGTTCCCCTCGATCCGGAAGCCTCCCATGCCACTGCTCATCACCAACGGCCGCATCATCACGTCAACAGACGACTACACCGCAGACATCTACTGCGAGAACGAGCAGATCACACGCATCGAACCCGGCATCTCGGTTTCCGACTGCGCCCCGGGCACCGAGGTCATCGACGCCGCCGGCAAGCTCGTCTTCCCCGGCTTCATCGATCCCCACGTCCACGTGCACCTCCCGTTCATGGGTGCGAATTCCGCCGACAACTGGGACACCGCAAGCCGCGCCGCGCTCGCCGGCGGCACCACCACCTTGATTGAAATGATCTGCCCCGGCCCCACCGACGAGCCCATGGCCGCCTTCGAAGAATGGCACGGCAAGGCCAAGGGCGAGGCCGCCTGCGACTACACCTTCCACATGTCCGTTGTCCGCTTCGACGAGCTGGCACAAGCCCAGCTCCGC
Source organism: Phycisphaerales bacterium (assembly GCA_047620485.1). GTDB lineage: Bacteria > Planctomycetota > Phycisphaerae > Phycisphaerales > UBA1924 > JBLHKT01. The sequence goes on from JBLHKT010000015.1 coordinate 19,522, forward strand.
GAGATCGTCACCGACAAGGGCATCGCCAGCTTCAAAATCTTCCTGGCCTACAAGGGAGCGCTCGACCTGCCCGACGACGACCTGTTCGGGCTCATGACCATGGCCAAGCAGATGGGCGTGATCATCACCGCCCACTGCGAGAACGCCGGCGCCATCGACGCCATGCAGAAGAAGCTCATCGCCGAGGGCAAAACCGGCCCCGAGTTCCACGAGCCCTCACGCCCCGTCGGCATCGAGGCCTCGGGCGTGCAGATGCTGACGATGATGGCCGAGCTGACCGGGGCACACGTCTACTGCGTGCACACCTCGTGCGATGTCGCGGTGCGGGCCGCTGAGGAAGCCCGCCGGCGTGGCGTAAACGTCTGGATCGAGGCGGTCTGCCCGCACCTCACGCTCGACAAAACCTACGCTGAGCTGCCGAATTTCGAGGGCGCCAAGTACGTCATGTCGCCGCCGCTGCGTGAGAAGAGCAACCAGGAGATCCTCTGGAATGGTCTGAAATCCCGCTCCATCTCCACCATCGGCACCGACCACGCACCCTTCCGATTCGCCGACCAGAAATCCAACGGCAAGGACGCCTTCACCAAAATCCCCAACGGCATCCCGTCCGTTCAGGAGAGGGTTGATCTGATCCACACCCACGGCGTGAAAGCCGGCCGCATCGACTACCACACCTTCGTCGATGCGTGCAGCACCCAAGCCGCCAAGATCTTCGGGCTCTACCCCCGCAAGGGCTCGGTCACCGTCGGAGCCGACGCGGACCTGGTGATCTACGACCCCGACCACAAACGCACGCTCTCGGTGGAATCGAGCCTGTCCGCGGTGGACTACTGCGCCTACGAGGGCTGGGAAGTCCAAGGCCGAGCCGAGACCGTCACCGTCCGCGGCAACGTCCAAGCCCGCAACGGCGAGTTTGTGGGCGAGCAGAGCCGCGGCCAACTCCTCAAACGCGAGCCGACGCATTTCTGAGGGCGTCTCGGATCGTCGGGTGCCACGATCTTCGCGAAGCGAAGGTCGTGATGCTGCTCCTTCGACCGTGCCCGGGGCCGAGCGGAGCGAAAACCCGGTTCAACGCCCGACGATGCCTGCGCCATCATCGGGGCACCCGGCGGCCCCACCCGTCAACAAAAAACCCCCGACTCGCGTCGGGGGCTCGTTCGATTCGCTTGATGGGTTCGGCGGGCTCAGCCCTTGATGCCGGTGACCTTCGCCGCGGTGAACCGCTGGCGGTGGCCGGTCTTCTTCTTGAAACCCTTCTTGGGCTTGAACTTGTAGATGTAGAGCTTGTCGCCCTTGACGACCGGGTCCACGATCTCGAGCGTCACCGACGCGCCCGAAACGTACGGCGTGCCGATCTTCGCCTCGCCGCCCGTGGGGCCGACCACCAAGACCTTGTCGATCGTCAGCGTGTCGCCGACCTTGGACTCGCCCTGGCTGTAGAGGTCGATGAGAATCGTCTCGTCCGCCTCGACCCGGCGCTGCCCGCCAGACTCTTCGATGATCGCGTAGTTGTCGGCCATATCAGTGCTCCATTCAGCTGCCGCACGAGACTCGGGGTGGCGATGGCCACTCGGGCCCGGCCCGTGGCGGGGTCGAGATAATAGGCCCGTCTGGGCGCGAGGGGAAGCGGCCCAGCCGCCGTTCAGAAGAGGGGACGCCTCATGAGCCCCTCAGCCTGGCGCCGCACCCGCGACGACCCGAGCCCAACGCCACATACGACCCGACCAGCCCGAGTACCAGAATCAGGCTCAGCGAGCTATCCGTGCCCAAGGCCCTCAGGACCACAGCCACCCCAAACACCAGAGCAGCCATACCCAGCGGACCAACGACAGAAGAGCACAAGCGCATAAAGACTCCTTCAACCCAGCATCGGGCACCCCTTCATTGGGGAAGCAACGCCCAATCTTTCACCCGAACCCGCCCCGGCGCGCGCCGTTTGCCCCAACCCCCGTATTCGGGTCTTGGTCGGCACCCCGCCTCTCGGTACCTTCGGGACAGGCCAACCGAGAGGAGCCCGCCATGCCCAAGCACTGGATCATCACCAACCGTCGCGTTCAGCCCGACGCCAGGACCGGCCACGACGTGGACGAGGGCCGCCAGTCCGATCGGCTCGACGGCCTGCCCACCTTCCGCGTCGCCACCCTCCAGACCCGCACGCTCGGCGACACCCCCACCGACGATGAGCTCAAGGACGCCGTCCGCTTCGTGCCCGACGCCTTCATCGACGACTACCGCGAGACCCTCCGCGGTGGCAAGCCCAAGCAGGGCACCGCCCACCTGTTCCGCGAGCTCTACGACTCCATGAAGGCCGAGGTGCGCCGGTGCGAGGCCGACGGCACCACCGCAACCCGCAAGGGCGACGCGCTCGTCTTCATCCACGGCTTCAACTACAACTGGGCCGACTCGCTCAAGCACCTGCACCGCCTGACACGCGTCTACGCCGACGCGGCCCCGAGCCCCGTCTCCCACATCGTCTACCTCAGCTGGCCCAGCTGGGGCAGGCAGCTCGCCTACAAGAACGACCAGGAGATCGCGCTGCAGGCCGGCATCGCGTTCGGCCGCCTCTTCGCCAAGGTCGTCCGGTTCTACCGCGACGCCTTCGGCGCCGACCCCGACGACCGCCGCCGCGCCCCGGCCGAGTTCTGCGGCGCCCGCGTCCACCTCGCCGCTCACTCCATGGGCAACCAGGTGCTCGAGCAGTTCATGCGCACGTTCGAAGACGTCGGCCGCCTCCGCACCCCCGTGTTCGGCGAGGCCCTGCTGCTGCACGCCGACGCGGACTGGACCGCGCTCGAGCCGGGCCGACCGATGCACACGCTCCCCGCGTTCGCCGACCGCGTCCACGTCTACAACCACACCAGCGACGACGCCCTGCGCATCAGCGAGCACCTCAAGAACGACGCCCGCCGCCTGGGCCGCCACGGCCCACGCTCCATCAGCCCCGGCGTGCTGAGCGACCGCACGCTCGTCGTGGACTGCTCAGATCTGAAGGGCGAACCGGGCGGCAAGAACGATCGCGACGCAAAGGACGCCCGGGTCCTCCTCAACGCCGCCACAGAATCGACGCCGAGCCAAGCCGCCAAGGACTATTACTCGGTCGCCAAGTCCGTCCTGCCCAGCAAGGTCGGGCAGCGCGAGCGGATCTTCGACCACTGGGGCTACCTGCACCGCCCCGAGGAGGTCGCCGACATCTGGCAGGTCCTCCGCGGCGTCTCGAGCAGCAAAATCCCCGGCCGCGAGTCGCGCTCGGGCCCGATCTATCGCCTGCTGCCGGGATGAGTTAGACCTGTCTCGAGCCTGTCGCGGTTCGGAGGCTCACCGACGACGACGAGAAGCCAGCAGCCCCGCCATCGCCAGCGGCAGCACGCTCGCCGGCGAGGGAAGCAGCGCCATCGTCACCGTGTACCCGCCCGCCTGCTCGGGCGAGCCGGGCAGCGTGGACACCGGGCGGTCGCCCTGGTACAGCGACGCATACGCCCCGGCCTTCAGTGTGTACGTCCCCGGATCGATCGTGAGCGTGATGAAGCCGGTGTTGATCTCGCCGACGCCCGCGTCTTGCTGCAGGATGGGACCCGCAAAGATGTCGCTCTCGCGGGTGAGCGTGAAGCCCGATGGGCTGTCCAGCGACCACGGGTTGGCCAGCCCCGTCGACTCGAGCGACCAGATGATGCGGATCTTCGCGGCGACGTCGGTCGAGAAGGTGTACGACGCCGAAGAGGTCGCCCAGGCGATCAGCGGGTCCGCGGTCGAAATGTTCCCCGCCAGCGCGGCCGACCCCTGCAGCAGCATCAGCGAGTTGGGCACCTGCGGCGTGAGCACGGCATCCATGTTGGACCGCTGGTACGTCGAGCCGGCGAGGAAGTTGGGGCCGACAAACCCGAAGCCGTCGAGGCTCTGGGTCCAATCGCCGGTGTCGGTCCGGACCTGCTCGGTCTTGAACGCCTCGGCCCCCGTGCCATCGAACCCTCGGACGCGGAGGACCCGCTCGGAAGAGACGCGGACGAGGTCCGCGGTGGCGGTCTGGGCAAGCAGGGCCAGCGTCAGGATGGGCAGGGCGGCACGCACGAGTCAAGTGTGCGCGCCGATCGGTGTGATGCCAGCAATTTGGAAGCCCCAGGATCTGATCGACGAGTTATCGTCGGCGTCGGCGGGCCACAACGAGCCCGATGGCGGCGAACGGAAGCGTCGCTGGGGCGGGAACAACAGCGAAGCTGACGGAGTACGCCGCGGTTCGTGAGATCTCACTGGGATACTCGAAGTCCTCCGCCGCGGTGCCCGAATTGGCGATGTTCGCGAGGGCGGTCGCTTGGAGAGCGTACAAGCCCGGCCCAAAGCTCATGATGGAATAGCCCTCATCGGTCTCGCCACTGCCCACAACCCGCGAGAACAACGCGGGTTCGGTTCTGGGGTCACCCATATGAATCGCAAGGCTCGCGTAATGCTCGGGACCGACCGGTCCAAAGGTGCTCGAAGCAGAAAGATCCCAGGTGATCCTGAGCCAGGTTTCTTCCTCGACCGTGAAATAGTACAGCGCGCTCGAAAGCGAAAATCCTTGAAAGGGATCATCAGCGTTCAGCACGGCGGCGATCGAGGCCGACCCTTCGAGCCGCGTCGGCAAGGCTTCCGATCCGTTGAGAATGTGCGGGAGATCTGACCGTTGATCCGCGAACGCGGTCAGGGCGTTTGATCCAGCGAGCCCAGCACCCTGAACTGTCTTATCGAAATCGCCGAAGATCGACCGGTCGGGGCGAGCAAACAACGAAAGCAAGTACGCATCATTGAAGACCGTCTCGCCGTCGGTTGTCGCTGCGGCTCGCACGAACCGGTTGCTGCTATCGGCAAACGTCACCTGCGCCCTCGCGGGGACGGCCCACAAGGAAAGAGCGGACAGAGACGACAACATCGCTGCACTGAACACGGTCATGTGTTGAAAATAACCGCAACGTTGATTAAATCAAGGAATCGCGGGCAATTTATTTCGCTGTCTCAAGTCTGGTCTATGCAGCGGCTCTACGCATTGGCCTTGTCCTTGCTCTGCCGCTCGACGCGCCGCCGCAACCCGTCGTCGAGGATGACCTTCCGCAGCCGCACGGTCTTGGGCGTCAGCTCGACAAACTCGTCGCTCTCGATGTACTCCAGCGCCTGCTCGAGCGACATCGCCCGCGGGGCCTTGAGCGTCACGAAGGCCTCCTTGTTCGCCGACCGGATGTTGTCGAGCTTCTTCGTGCGTGTGATGTTCACGGTCATGTCCGAGTCGCGGTTGGTCTCGCCGACGACCTGCCCCGCGTAGACCCGGTCGCCCGGCTTGACGAACAGCACGCCACGCTCGTGCAGGTTCTCCGCGGCGTGGCCCGTGACCGCGCCCGTCTCCGTCGCGATCATCGCCCCGGCGATCCGAGACATCCGATCCCCCGTGACGGGCGCAAACCGCTTGAACGTGTGGTGCATGATCGCCTGCCCCTGTGTCGCGTTGAGAACCCGCGCCCGCAGCCCGATCAACGCCCGGCTCGTGATCTCAAACACGCAGTGCGTCATCAGGTCGCCACGCGGCTCCATCTTGACCGTCTCGCCCTTGCGCTCACCGACAAGCATCATCACCGAGCCGACATGCTCGTTGGGGCAATCGACGACCATCTCCTCCACGGGCTCGGACTTCACGCCGTCGATCTCTTTCTCGATGACGATGGGGCGGCCCACCGAGAGCTCGAAGCCCTCGCGACGCATGGTCTCGAGCAGGATGCCCAGGTGCAGGATGCCACGACCCGACACGACAAACTCGTCCGCGGTGCGGCCCGGCACAACACGCAGCGCGACGTTGTGCTCCAGCTCCTTCTCCAGGCGCGTCCGGATCTGCCGGCTCGTGACGTACTTGCCGTCCTCGCCCCCGAACGGAGAGTCGTTGATCCGGAAGACCATCGAGATCGTCGGCTCGTCGATCGCGACACGGTCGAGCGGATCCGGATAATCCGGATCGCAGATGGTGTCGCCGATCTCCAGCGTGTCGATCCCCGAGATCGCGCACAGATCGCCCGCCTCCACACGATCGCGGTCCTCCTTGGACAGCCCGACGAACCCCTGCAGCGTGACGATCTTGGCCTTCGTGGTCGTGGTCGCGTCACCCTCGCCGTGCTTCACGATCGCGACGGGCTGCCCCTGCGCGATCGTGCCCTGGTAGACTCGGCCGATGCCGATGCGACCCGTGTAGTCCGAGTACGCCAGCGTCGTGATCTGCATCCGCAGCGGCTTCTCGAGATAGACGTCCGGGTGCGGCACGTACTTGATGATCGCCTCAAAGACCGGGCTCAGATCCTTGGACTCGTGATCCGGCGTCGGCCACTCCTTGACCGACCACCCGCCCTTGGCCGACGCGTACACGATCGGAAAATCCAGCGCGTCGTCGTCGGCGCCCATGTCCGAGAGCAGGTCAAACACCTCGTTGACCACACGCTCCGGGTCCGCGTCCGGGCGGTCGCACTTGTTCACGATCAGCACAGGCTTGAGGCCCGCCGCGAGCGCCTTGCCCGTCACAAACCGGGTCTGCGGCATCGGGCCCTCGAAGGCGTCAACGACGAGCAGGCACCCGTCCGCCATCTGCAGAACGCGCTCCACCTCGCCACCAAAGTCGGCGTGACCCGGGGTGTCGATGATGTTGATCTGATAGTCCGTGTCGTCCGCGGCGTGGTAGCTGACCGCACAGTTCTTGGACAGGATCGTGATGCCCCGCTCACGCTCGAGCGGGTTGGAATCCAGGATCAGCCCGTGCTGCCCGCCCTCGAGCTTCTCGAGTTCACCCTCGCGGAAGTTGCCCGACTGCTTGAGCAGTTTATCGACAAGCGAGGTCTTGCCGTGGTCAACGTGGGCGATGATGGCGACGTTGCGTCGGTCTTCGACGCGCGTGGAAGTGGTCATTGGATGCTTTCTGAGGGAGGGCGGGCCGCGGGGACGGGCGGCAAGATCATAGGCGAGCCCCAAAGGGGGACGCTACTTCGAGCCCAGCCCGCTCTGCCGAGAAGGCGTCAGCGTCACCGACACCGGCCCGATCATCGCCGAAACATCCCCGATCTCGCTCGAACGCAGGCTCCACCCGATCGACTCGATCCGTGAGAGCAGCGGGTCGGGCCCCTTGCTCCTCAGCCCCAGCACCTCGCCCAACGCGTACAACTCAGCCAATCGCAGCCGCCCCGCCGATACCGGAGCCTCCCCCCGAGGATCCGCCTCGCCCCGATGAACCGCCCCGCCGCCAGCCTCGAGCAGGGCCCGCAGCGCTAACTCCGCCCGCGCCGACCCCGCCTCATCTCGATCAGCCGCGTCTTGGCCAGGCATGATCACCATCGCCGCGGTCCGCGTGGCCCCGCTCGGCTCAGAATACCCCCAGCCCACCCGGGCGATCGGGCCCAGCAACGACGCGGTCTCCACCCGCTGTGCCCGAACCGCGCCGGGGTATCGTCCCGCGTGGCCCGACCCCGAGTTGTCCAGCCCAGGCTCACCCGAGCCAGGCTCACCCGAGCCCGGCTTGCCCGAGCCGGGCTTGCCCGGCGGCGCCGAACGCAGCGCCGCCGCGACCGCCCCATCAAACCGCTCGGGCCCCGCCGCCGCCTCGATCCGCTGGACCATCGCAATCGTCGGCAGCGAGTCCTTGTCCGCCGGGCTCGGCCGCAGCAGCGCGACGTACCCCGGCAAGTCGCCCTCGAGCGGCAGCCAGATCGGGAGCGGCCCCACCCGCGCCGCGACCAATGGCAGCACCGACCGCACACCCGGCGTCAGCGAAACCCACGAGATCGTCTCGGCCGCATCAGCCAATCGCTCGTAGTCGATCGTCACCCCGCCCACGTCCTCTGCACGGTCACGATCCGAGACCGCCAGCTCGCCAGCCCATCCGCCCGCAGCCCGGTCCAGCCGAAGCGCCAAAAAGCCCGAGTCGCCCCGACCCGGCGATCCCCCGCTTGCGCCGTCGTCTTGGTCACGGTCCTCGATGCTCACCGATTGATCCGATGGGTTCCAGGACAGGCTCGACACCCGGCGCGCGATCAGGATCTCGCCGGCCCCCACCGCTTCGAGAGGCGCTGCCAGCGTGTTGGGCTCGCCGCCGCCGGGCACGATCGTGCCCGCGAGCCGATCGAACATCGCGAAGAACAGCGCCGTCTCCGGGTCGTCCTGCGGCCGCACCGCCCGGTCCGAACGCGGCGCCAGCAGCACGACCGCACGCTCGCCCCGGTCGAATACCGCGAGCAGGTACCGCCCGTCCTCGAGCTCCGAGATCGGCCGCCGATCCCGGTGCAGCCGCGGGAACGCCTTGAGCCTCGCGAGCAGTCGCCGCCGATGGTCCGCGTCGATCTCGAGCGACACCGCCCAGGGCTGCCCAACCGACCGCGAGCCGGCGATGAACTGCGCCCGATCGCCGAGCAGGCCCAACGCGTCGTGCTCGCCGCCGAGCGTGCGGGCCAGCCGCGACCACGCCTTGCTCGTCTGGGTCATGAGCTCGGTCTGGGCGACCGCCGCGGCGAGCGACCGCCCCTGCTCGGACTCGATCTGCGTCGCGGGCCGCTCGATCTGCACCAGCCAGGTCAGCCCCGCGGGCAGGCCCGCGTGATCGGTGAACGGGTCGAACACCGCCGGGGTGTCGGTGGCCGCGACCGCGCGCGCCGAAACACCGGCCCTCTCGCCCGGGAAGGCAGCACAGGCGAGCAGCACGAGCAGCACGAGTCGTCGGACCCGGTTCTCAGGGAAGGTTGGATTCACGGTCAAGCCTGAAGGGCTGGGGTTGGGTCATCGCGGAGGAGCCGACGTACAGAATCGTCGGCGAGAAGCCCCCCTCGTGACGCGTCGATTGCGGGAACTGGGCCGGCGCTGGGAACGCGAAGAACCCGACACGGACCTCCTCGTACGCCACGGAGCCCGACCCGAACGCTGCGTCGCTCGGGCTGGCGCCCGAACGCAAGTCCGTCCGATCGATCTTCACCGCCGCGAACGAGCCCCGCGTCGGCAGCGGGGCCAACGACGCCCGGGTCTCGGAGACCGTCGTCATCGCCCGCTGTGCATCAGACGCGACCGAGTCGGCGACCGTCGCGATCGGCGCGGGCGAGGTGTTGAACACCGCCGCGTCCGGCCAAGCACGGCTCGCACCAACATAACTCATCAACGCCAGCAGAATCGACGCCGCGACCGCCATCCGCGAACGCGTCACCAGCCGCTGCACCCGCGCCGGGAGATACCGGCGGCGGCGGTGCGCCTCAGCGACCACCGCACCCGAAAGATCAGGCATCGCCACCGGCGCACGCAACGCCTCAATCAGATCCGAGGTCTCGGCCAGCTCGCGACGCTGCTGCGGGTGCCGCCGGGCCGCGGCCAGGATCTCGCGCCGGGCGCGGTCATCAACCTCGCCGTCGATCACCGCGTCGATCAGGCTGTCCGGGATGCGGCCCAGCCTCGGGGTCTGCCCCCGCGTGGGGGTCTGGCCCCGGTCCGTGTTGTCACGAGTCCCGTCGCTCACGCAAACTCCTCCACGAGCATCTCGGACAGGTTGGCCTGGGTCGTAATGATCTGACGCAGCCGCTTGCGGCCTCGGTGCAGGTGGCTCTTCACCGTGCCCTCGGGCATCTCAAGGTGATCCGCGATCAGCGCGATCGGCCAGTCCTGCTGGTGGAACAAGATGATGATCTCACGCTGCTCCATCGAGAGCTGGTTCAGCGCCGCCTGCAACCCGTCGCGGTGCGCCTCGCCCGTCTCACGCTCGAGCGTCGCGGCCTGCGGCGTCCCCGCGTCGCCCTTCCAAGACCCCACGATCTCCGAGTCGTACGCCGGGCGGTGCTTCGCCATCGCGTTCATGTACAGCCGACGGGCGATCGTAAAAAGCCACGTCGAGAACCGATACCGGTAATCAAACCGGTGCAGGTTCGTCAGCACCCGGACGAACGCCTCCTGGGCGATGTCCTCCGCGATGTCCGGCTTGCCCGACATCCGAAGGAGGTAGCTGTACACCGACTGCTGGTAGTTGCGCACCAACGCACCCGCCGCGGTCCGGTCACCGTCCGCGGCTTGCCTGATCAACAGATGTTCTTCGGCTCGTTGCACAGCAGAGGCCTCTCAGTGAGCGCGCACCACGCTTTCACTCGGTGCGGGCAAGGAATGATACCAGCCCATTCGGGATCGGTTGCCCGCGGTTCCACGCTCCAGAACCCCCAGGGGCGTCCGAGAACCGAACAAGAGACGATCCCGCAAAGGGTTACGTGTTCTTATACATCACGTTACGAGAATAAAAAACAACCCCACCCGGGGTTCCGGGCGGGGCTGGCTGTGGTTCGCATCCGTTGCGAAAGGCGGGTGGTGGTACCGCCCGGGTCGTCCGTGACCGAATCACTCCGGTCTCTGGGGGCTCAAGCGGCCTTGGTCTCAGCCGTGACAGGCATGACGGGCCGGTTTCGACCGACCGTCCGCTGGTCCGCCGGGGCCCGCTGCTCGGGCTCGTGGATCATCGCGTGCGCCAGCTCGAGCGGGTCCTCAGCCCAGAGATCGGCCCCGATCTCCTCAGCCAAGCCCTCCGCCCGGTTGAACACCCCGCCGCCCACGACGACCTGCGTCCCCGGGCAGCACCCCATCTCGTGCAGGTTGTCGATCAACTGGCGGATATTGGGCAGATCCGCCGGGTCAGAGCAGAACAGCACCAGGTGGTCGGGCCGATCGTTCTGCACGCTCGATTGGATCTCGTCCACCGGCACGCCCCCGCCCGCAAACCGGACCGCGAAGCCCTCAGCCTCCATCAGGTCCACCGCCATCTGCGAGCCCAGGTCGCCCCCTTCAGTCGCGGCGCAGAACGCGAGCACCGAGCGGTTCCTGGACGGCTGCGTCGAGGTCCGCACCAGCACCCCCGCGGTCTGGTCCACAACCGCTCGGAGCAGCCGCGTCGCGAACCCGTACGCCATGGAGGTGATCTGGTCCTCCCGATGCAGCTTCTCGATCAGCTCATACGTCGGCCAATACAGGTCCGTGATCAGGACCTCGGGTGTCGCGCCCGAGGCGTGCTGCTCGTTGATCAACGCCCGCGTCGCGGGACGGTCGCCAGCGACCAGGGTTTCGAAAAGACGTTCCACGATGATGTCCGCACTCATAAGTGAATGCTCCGTACTAGATGAGACCCAGCGAGGGGTTGCCCACAGCAGCCAACCCGTGCGTCTTTGATCGGGGCCTTGCCCGCCGCCGCGTGAGTGTGGGAGAGTGCGCACACGCCGACCGCTCGAGGGCGAATCCGAGGCCTTGGGAGCGGATATTTGCGGACCAAGCGCCGATCAGCCCACGTCCGAAAACATGAGAACGACCGCGCCCGATCATCACCATCGATTTTATTGGACCGCGTCGATTCTTATCGGGCTGGCTTGTCCGCGCTCGTGCACACACAGATCCCCAGCGTCAGAGCCCTGGATCGGGGGCTCACAAACCCCTTGGCCTCGCAAAGCGACCGCAGCTCGCCCGCCGACATGAACGTCCCCACCGACTTGGGCAGGTACTTGTACGCCCCGGACTTGTCGCCCGCGATCAGCGTCGCGGTCCGTGGCATGACCTGCCCGCAGAAAAACGAGTTGAACCACCGGACCGGGGCGAGCCGCGGTGTGTCGAACTCCAGGATCACCAGCCGCCCCCCCGGCTTGAGCACCCGGAAGAACTCGCCGACCGCGTCGCTCGGCCGCTGGACGTTGCGGATGCCAAACGCGATCGAGACCACGTCGAACGATCCGTCCTCAAAGGGCAGCGCCATGGCGTCGGCCTGCTGATACGAGATCATCCCCCCGGCTTTGGGGTCAAGGCGACCCCGCTTGAACTCCGCAAGCTCGAGCATCTCGGGCGTGAAGTCAGACCCCACCACCTCAACCGTGTTCGGATGCCGGGCGAAGGCCTGGGTCAGATCGCCCGTGCCGCAGGCGCAGTCGAGCACGCGAGCCCCCGGTTTGGGGTCCGCCGCCCGGACGGCGTACCGCCGCCACGCCTGGTCACGCCACAGCGAGTGCACCCGGTTGTTCAGGTCATACCGACCCGCGATCGCGGCGAACATCGCCCGCACCCGCTCGGCCTTGTCGTCCCGCCCGTGCGGCGAGCCGGCAAGATCCGCGTCCGACCACGCGGGACCAGAGGCCTCGGCAGGGGTCTTGGCGGGGGTCTTCGCGGGTTGGGCGGCGGGCTGGGGCATCAGTCGCCCCGATGCTAGGCTAGTGGTAGAGATTGAAGCCCCCCCACCCCGCCCCCCACCTCGCTGCCGCGCCACGGGCCCCAACGCAAGATCAGGAGACCGACCGATGACCGATCCGAACAACCGCACCGGGTTTCGACGCGGCCTTCACCGGGGACGCACGCTGGCGATGCTCGCACCCGTCCTGGCCGGGCTCACCCTGGGATCGGGCCTCGGCGGGTGCTCCGTCAACCCCGCGACCGGGGCCCGCAGCCTGACGCTGATGAGCTGGGACGAGGAGCGGCAGATCGGGGCCGAGGCCGGGCCGAGCATGACCGCGGGGTACGGCGGGGCCGTCACCGACGCCGTCGCCACCGCGTACGTGAACGAGGTCGGGCAGAAGCTGCTCGGCGGCATCGAGGAGGGCGTGCCCCAGCTCGACTGGGAGTTCACCCTGCTCGATTCGGAGGTGCTCAACGCCTTCGCCCTGCCAGGCGGCAAGGTCTTCTTCAGCCGCGGGCTGGCCAAGGAACTCAAGAGCGAGGCCGAGATGGCCGGCGTCATCGGGCACGAGATCGGGCACGTCACCGCACGCCACGGCAACCAGCGCATGAGCAAGCAGCTCGGGTTCAACATCATCCTGGGCATCGGGGCCGTCGCGATCGGCGCCGCCGACGAGAGCTCCACCTTCCGGCAGTACGGCGAGTACGCCGTGCCCGCACTCGCCGTCGGCGGCAACATCGTGCTGCTCAAGTACGGCCGCGACGAGGAGCTGCAGGCCGACATGCTCGGTGTCCGCTACATGAGCCGCGCCGGGTACGACCCCGTCGGCCAGCAACGCGTCATGCAAACCCTGGGCCGGCTCGGGGGCGGCGGCGGACAGATCGAGTGGCTCTCCACACACCCGCTCAGCTCCACCCGCGTCTCGCGGATCCAGAGCATGCTCGAAGGCGAGTACGCCCACACCCAGAACAACCCCGAGTTTGTCCTCAACGCCGACGCCTACACCTCGCGGATGCTCGACCGGCTCAGCGCACTCCCGCCCCCGAAGCACACCGCCGTGCCCCCCGAAGCCGCAAGCCTCAACGGGCTCGAGCACCTCGGGCCGACTCTGGCCTGGTGTGCGCACTGCAAGGCCGACTCGCTCGCGATGGTGGATTGAACCGGGCCCGACTGAACCAGGCCCGTTTGGTCAGACCGTCGGCATGCCCCAGAACCGCGCCCAGTTGTTGAACGCGAACCCGCGGACCTCGTCGTCGCTCCAGCCGCGGGCCGAGAGCGCGTCCGTGATCTTGCGCAGGTCCGTCAGCCGATCGAGGCCCTCGGGCAGTCGGTTTGCGGCGAACCCGCCGTCCGCGTCGGACCCGAGGGCCGTGTGCGCCCGCGAGCCCGCGATCTCGCACACGTGCTCGATATGTCGCACCGCGTCGTCGATCGAGGCCCGCTTCGTGCCCGAGGCCCCGGGGTGTAGAAAGCTGGAGAACAGGTTGAGCCCGATGACCCCGCCGCGTGCGCAGATCTCGCGGATCGTCTCGTCGTTCAGGTGTCGCTGGGCGGCCTGCTCTTCGAGCCCCGGCATCATCGCCCGGCTGTTCGAGTGCGACGCGATGACGGTCGCGCCGGTCGCTTCGAGCAGCTGGTCGCTCGACCGCTGCGAGAGGTGCGAGAGATCGTGCACGACGCCGAGCCGATCGATCTCCTTGATCAGCTCGAAGCCCTCGGGGGTGAGGCCGTCGCCCTTGCTGCCCGGCGTGACGCCGTTGCCCGAGGCGTACCGCCCCTGGTGCCACCACGCCATGCCGACCGCGACCACGCCCGCCTGGGCCCACTCTTCCATCTGCTCGGGCTTCTCGATCGGATCAGCGCACTCGATTAGGATGCCGAGTGTGAGCGGCGGCGTTGAGCCGGTGGCCTCGCCGGACCCGACCGTTTCGTGCGCTGAATCTCCCCGCTTGGGCAGCAACCGGATCACGCCCGCGTCTCGCCACGCCTGGTAGAGCTTGAGCTGTCGCTGCCCGGCTTTCCACGCCGCCAACGCGTCGCCCGCCGGATACGCGAACGCCCCGGTCTCCGCGTCGGGCGCGGTGTAGTCGAAGATCGCCTCGGTGAAGATCGTGCCCAGGCAGTGCGTGACCCCCGCGTCCGCCATCGCCGGGAGCGTCACCGACGCGGGGATATACCGCCCACGGCAGTCGTCGGTCGTCGCGTGCAGGTCCCGCCCGACCTCCGCCAGGTACGCCAGGTCGAGGTGGGCATCGAAGAACGGGAACTCGGAAGGGTGGCCAGCGGCCTCGCGTGCTTGCATCATCGAGGGTAGGCTGGGGGGTGTGGGTGCAATCTGGGCCCCTGTTTTCCCAACAACCCAACACGCCCGGTCCGCCGCAGCAGGCTGTGGCCTCGGTCAAGGGTCGAGCACGAAGGGAGCGTCACGATGAGTCAGCAGGGTCTTTCCAACGCGTCGAGAATAAACCGGCTCTTTCGCGTGCGCCGCCGCGGCATGACCGCCAAGGGCTGCATGATCTCCGCCGCGATCGTCTTCCTGATTCTGCTCATGCTCGGCGGGCTGGGCACCTACTTCGTGGTGCAGAACTGGCGCGGGTGGTTCGCCGCGGGCACCCAGACCGTCGTCAACCAGGTCATCGACGACGCGGACATCCCCGACTCGGAGAAGGACGAGGTCAAGGCGATCGTCGCGGACCTGCGGGCCGACTTCGAGAACAAGCTGATCACCCCCGACGACTTCGCCGCCATCATGCGGGGCTTCACCCAGAGCCCGCTGATCCCCGCGGTGATCGCCCACCAGTCCTACCGCCGGTACTACGACGCGAACCCGGACCTCACCGACGACGACAAGGCCGAGGCGAAGCTCGAGCTGAGCCGCCTGGCCAGGGGCATCTTCGAAGAGCAACTCGACAGCGCCCAGGTGGTCGCGACGCTCGAGCCCATCACCGTTCCCGCCGGCACCGGCGGCGGCACCGTCCGCATGCAGCACAACGGCGTCGAGATCACCCTCAAGGATCCCGCACAGTGCTCGATCGAGGAGCTGCGGCTGGTCACCCTCAACGCCCGCACCGCGACCGACGCCGCGGGCGTGCCCGCCGAGCACTTCACCGTGGACCTGTCCGACGAGCTGCAGAAGATCATCGACACCGCGCTGGGCCGAACGCCGACCGACGGCACCGAGATGCTCAACACCGCACCGGCGCCCCCCGCCCCGGACGAGAACGACACCCCCACCACCACCGATCCCGCCACGGAATCAGCGACCACCGACGATCCCTGAACCTGTGGATGAGTCTCGAGGGCTCAGACCGCGATCGTCGCCGGCTCATCCTCGACGATCAGCTCGGCCTGCGTCTTGGCCAGCACCTCGTCCGCCGTCACGCCGGGCGCCAGCTCGACGAGCCGAAACCGCTTCTTCGCGTGGTCCATCTTCAGCACGCACAGGTCGGTGATGACCATGTCGATGCAGGCCTTGCCCGTCAGCGGCAGGTCGCACGCGGTCAGGATCTTGGGCTCGCCGCGCTTGTTGGTGTGGTCCATCATCACCACGACCTTCTTGACGCCCGCGACCAGGTCCATCGCGCCGCCCATGCCCTTGACCATCTTGCCGGGGATCATCCAGTTGGCGATGTCGCCCTCCTGGCTCAGCTGCATCGCGCCCAGGATGCACATGTCCACGTGCCCGCCGCGGATCATCGCGAACGAGTCGGCGCTGGAGAAGTAGGCCGCCCCCTCGCGGGCTGTCACCGTCTGCTTGCCCGCGTTGATCAGGTCCGCGTCGATCTTGTCCTCGGTCGGGAAGGGCCCGATGCCCAAGAGCCCGTTCTCGGATTGCAGCCACACGTCCATCCCCGCGGGGATGTGGTTGGCAACGAGCGTCGGCATCCCGATGCCCAGGTTCACGACAAACCCGTCGCACAGTTCCCGGGCGGCGCGTCTGGCAATCTGATCACGGTCGAGCGGCATGAAAAAACCCTCCTGAGCACCAGTGTACCCGCGGCAACGGGCGCACGACAAGGCCCGAAGCCGAGGCCTCGGGCCCTGCCTGAATCACTCAAGAACCACCGGCTCAGCCGATTCGCCCGGCTCAGCCGCCCCGCTTGGGCTTGAAGATGTTGTGCCCCTCACGCTCCGCGGTGCGGATCTCGCCCTCGAGCAGTTCCAACGCGCCCTCGGTGTCGCCGTCGATGATCAGCAGTTCCAGGTCGCAGTACAGCCCGAGCACCCCGACGAGCCGCTTGCGGAAGTCCGCGTTCTGCGCGTCGCGCTCCTCGGGCTCGTACTCCTTGGTGATCGCGGGCGTCCGGGCCTTCGCGTCGATCACCGCCTCCTGCATCTTCTGCAGGCTCTTGAGCGCCGCGGCGGTCTCCCCCGCGCCGAGCGACTCGGTGAGCGCGTCCCACGCCTCCTCCATCGCCTCCATCTTGCGGTGGATAATCGGCGAGCCCGGCCGCCGCGAACGGTCCGGCTGAGCGATGAACCCGAGCGAGGCAACCGCGGAAAGAGCCAGAACCGCGACGGTGATTGAGCGAGCCTTGGGCATAGAGGTGTTCCTTGTGGGGTCGGGGTGTGGGTCCCCGCTGCATCAAGAGCGGGCGGGGCGGATGATACCCGGTCAGGGCCGAGACTCGGTCAACGCCCGGGATCAGCCTTCTATTGCACCCGCCGCTTGCGAGACTTCGCCACGATCAGCACCACGAACCCGCCCGTCGAGAGCAGCATCCCCGGGATCCCGAGCATCGCGTAGGTGAGCATCGTCCGCGCTCGCCCCTGCGGCTCGGGGCTGTGCAGCCCCATCGGGTCGTCGGTCGCTTCCTGATAGATCTGCCCCAGCTCGAGCACCGCCAAGACCAACGCCGTCCCGCCCAACGCGGCACCGAGCAGCACCATCGCCCACCCCAGCGAGCGGCTCATCACCGGCGTTCCTCGAACCGGACGCAGTAGCCCGCTCGCCACACCGGGTACTCCACGTCCAGCCGAAGCCCGTAGAAGTCGTTCGCGTCCCACCCGAGCAGGTCGAAGAAGGACTCGGCGAGCTCGGGCATCCGATCGTAATGCTCGCACGCGACGCGGCCAAGCCCGCGACCAAGATCCGTGATCGTCGGCTGCACCGGGACGGTGTACATCCAGCGAGATTGCGCGGGGTGATCCAGGTCCGGCCGCCACACGAGCGCGTCGGCGGACGTCGTCAGCCGGTCGTGCAGGTCACGGTGCAAGAAGATGTCGAGCACCATCCGCTTGGTCGGGGCGTTGATCAGCGTCCACACCTCGCTGAGCGTGGGCTTGCCCGTCTTGGGGTCGTGCGTGTGGTGCACCGTGCGGTTGGCCGAGGCGACATCGAACGTGACGGGCCCCGAGAGCGAGGTCGGATCGATGATCCGCGAGATGCGGTCGCCGACGGGCTGGGTGGTGACCGTGGGAAGCGGGCGGCTCGTGAAATCCTGCAGCAACGCCGAGACGCTCGAGCCGATCGCCGGCTCGTGGTTGAGCTCTTGGAAGCCCTCCTTGGTCGCGTGCATGGACTCGGTCGTGAGCCCGCTCTCGAGCATGGCGGGCATGCCGCCGGGCACGACGGTGGTGCCGATCATCGCCTGCACCATGGCCCGGTGCAGGATCTTCGGGTCGTTCTCGTCGGCTCGAAAGGCGTAGAGAGTCGGATTGAAGCGGGTGTGGCGACCGGTGATCCGCGTCGCCGCGGCGACCAGCTCGATCCGGCTCTGCAGCCCCCCGATGCCGTCGTTGTCCGTGTCGGCCGACCCCGCGGCGAGCCTCGCGATCAGCTTGGTGTGCGAGCCGGCAAGGTCGCCGATGAGGGCCCCGAACTCCCTGACCGCGGTGGTCGTGGATTCCAGGTGCGATCGGGTGAGCCCGTAGCGGTACATCGCCTCGATCAGCAGCTCGAGCCCCTTGATGCCCGGGAGCTTGGTCAGGGTCTCCAGCGAGGGTTCCGTGTCACTCAGGGTCGCCACAACACGCTGACAGGTATTGCGGACCACCTTCAGACGCCGCGACATGGGCGAGGCCCGACGGATCGGCTCGGGCAGCTCCCCGACAAGACGACCCAGCTCAGCGTGCATACGGCTGGCGACTCGGACCGCCCGCTTCTGCTCGCTGTCCGACAGCGGGATCGGAAGCGGGGCCTCCTGAAGGGAATTGTTCGGTTGCTGCAGAGGCATAGTGACTTCCTTCGCGATGGACTCCCTGAAAAAGTGTAGCAGATTCGAGAGCAAGGACTTGATTTGAAATTAGATTTCAATACAATTTATTGGATCACGTCACCCCGCAGACGCGAATACCCCTTGCCGGGCCGCCCGCCACCCCCAGAGCGGGGTCCCTAAGGCGGAATGGAATTACCCCCGGCTGATCTCATTCAAGGGCAGATTCGAAGACAGGTGACCATTGAAGTGTGAGAGGGGCGGACAGGCCCCGCGAGAGATTCCAACCAGAGAGGCTGAGAAACGGAGTGCCGAGAATCGCGTGCTGTATCGCGATCCACCCCGAGCCTGATCAAAGCACCCCAGAAACGGTTCCCGACGCCCAGAGAAGCGCCGCCGCACCCACGGAGACCCCAAGAGATGAGAATTACAGAGAGCACCCGCATCGCGATCGCGCTGGCCTGCACAGCCGGGGCGGCCCACGCCCAGTCCGTCCAGCAGCTCGAGGGCTTCACCGGGGCCAACGCCCGGGCCTACGGCATCAACGACAGCGGGCAGATCGTCGGCCAGGCCGACGCCTCAACCGGCTTTGAGCGTGCGGTGACCTGGGAGCGCGGCGTGATCCGCGACCTGGGCAGCGTGTTCGGCGCCTCCTCATCATCCGTCGCCAACGCGATCAACAACAACGGCGAGATCGTCGGCGGGAGCGTTGACGCCACATTCAGCGCCACCGCGACCCGCTGGAACAGCGGCGGCATCACCGACATCGGCGCGGACATGCGAGTTGGCGGTCCCTCGCTTGCGTGGGCGATCAACGACTTTGGTCAGGTCGCGGGGCAAGCCTCGTTCTCCGGCGGGTTCTCGACGGGGTTCTTCTGGGACGCCAAGCAGGGCGGCGGCGAGATGGGCACGCCATCGGCGTCGAACGGCGGCGCCAACATGGGCATCAACAACAGCGCGACGATGGTCGGGCACAGCTTCTTCTTTGGCGACCCCAACAACGCCACAATGGCGCTGCCCGGCAAGACGGCGGGAACCTACGACGCGTTCACTCTCGAGCCTTCGGGACGTGCACTGAGTATTGCTCGTGCGATCAACAACAACGGCATGATCGTCGGGCACACCAACAACGGCACCGGCCCGTGGCAGGCCGCGGTCTTCACTCCCGATGAGAAGAGCGCGTACTACTCGCTGGGCACGCTGGCCGGCCTGGACACCAGCGAGGCGCTGGGGCTCAACGACAACGGCATGGTCGTGGGTTATGCGTGGGACGGCCAGAGCACGGGGCTCGACCCGCGTGCCTGGGCCTGGAACGGCAGCACGATGTTCGACCTGAACAGCCTGCTCGACCCGAAGAGCAACTTCGAGGTCTTGCTGCAGGCCACCGGCGTCAACAACAACGGCGACATCGTCGGCTTCGGCCGCCTCTACAACGGCGAGGTCCGCTCGTTCGTCATCAACGGCTTCGTCCCCGCGCCCGGTGCCGCCTTCGCGCTGCTCGGCGGGATCGGTGCCTTCGGCGCACGCCGCCGTCGGTAACGCACCCCCGCGGTGAGCCGTAGAGACTCAAACCAACCCACAAGTCAGACGAGACACAACTAAACAATCCAGAAACCTAAAAAGAAACAGAGGAAACCCATGACCAAGATCACCAACAAGAACGCGGGCCTCCTGACGGGGCTGGCCGCACTCACGATCGCTGCGGGCTTGGCCTCGGCGCAGCAGGTCGTCGAGCTGGACTCACTCGCGGGTGGTGTGTACTCGAGCGCTGAGGACATCAACGAGCAGGGTCGGGTTGTGGGGTCTTCGTTCAACGCCGACGGCACGATCGAGGCCACGATGTGGACGCACGGCGAGCCGGCGGGGCTCGGGATTGTTGGCGGTGCCGATTTCTCGTTCGCGTTTGCGGTGAACAACCGCGGCGAGGCTGTGGGATACTCCGAAACCGCGAGCTCTCCAGACGGGCCGGGCAGCGTGAAGACCGCGACGTACTGGTCCGAAGGGATGATGGTTGATGTGGGCGCTGCGATGGGGCTGACGCTCTCGATCGGCAACGACATCAACGACTACGGCGTGGCGGCACTGCAGGGGAATCAGCCCCGCGGCACCGGCGGGTATTCCTGGAGTTTGCCGCTGGGCGGTGTGCAGGCCGGGCCGGACCCGATCTACAACTTTGGGGCCAACCTCGGGATCAACAACCAGAACGACATGGTCGGGTACGGGGCGGCGGGGTTCGACGGGGCCCAGGCGATCCGGACAGACTTTGATGCCAACCACTGGGACGTCGGCGTCGAGATCGGGATCCCGGCTATTCGCTCGTCCGCGGCGGCCAACGCGATCAACAACCGCGGCAAGATCGTGGGCTCGGCCGGGGACGGCAAGGGCCACGTGTTCGAGGCCGCGGTCTTCACCCTCGACCCAAAGAACCCGGTCGAGTGGCTTGGCAAGCTGCCCAAGTTTGATGAGAGCATCGCGCTGGACGTGAACGACTCCGGGCTGATTGTTGGCCAATGTGTGAAGTACACGCCAACGGGTGCAGAAGAGCGAGCGGTCGTCTGGATCAACGGGCAGATCATGGATCTGAACACGATCGTGCACGGCAACTCGGGCTTCCGCAGGCTCCACAGCGCGACGGGCCTGAACAACAAGGGCGACATCGTCGGGTACGGCGAGACCGTGAACGGCGAGATCCGCGCGTACGTGCTCAGCGGGCTCGTTCCATCTCGTGGACACGGCCGCGCCGTGTACGGGACCCTGGACGAGGGCATCGACGCGTGGGCGATGCCGTAAGAACCCAAGAGACGCCGCGAGGCGAGTAGAACGACGCGACCACGGTGACGGCACCGTTGGGCTTGGGTGCTCCATCAGACCCAAGGATCGATCGAGCCCGGTGCGCCCGCAGAGAAAACGAGAGCAACCAGAGAACCCGATAGAGGAGCAGCGCATGAAGATTCAGAGATTGACGAGAGCAGGGATCATCACAGGCGTTGTTGCCCTGGCCGCCGGATCGGCGGCGGCCCAGCCCGTCACCGCCCTGGACTCGATCGGCGGCGGGGTCTACTCCCGCGCCGAGGATATCAACGACCTCGGGCAGGTCGTGGGCGCCTCTTCCAATGGCACCGCCATCGAGGCCACGGTCTGGGACCGCGGCGCCGCCTCGGGCCTGGGGATCGACAAGGGGACAGACCACTCCTTCGCCATGGCGATCAACAACAACGGCGAGGCGACCGGGTACTCCGAGATCGGCGCCAACGCGGGCGAGAACACCAACGCCAAGTCCGCCCTGTTCTGGGGCTCGGGCGGGCTGATCAACATCGGCGCCTCGATGGGGCTCACCTCCTCTCGCGGCAACGACATCAACAACAACGGTGTCGTCGCGATGCAGGGCAACAAGCCCGGCGGCACGGCCGGGTACGCCTGGAACACCACGATGGGCGGCACGCAGGCCGGCGCCGACCCGATCTACGATTTCGGTTCCAACTTCGGCATCAACGACCGCAACAACATCGTCGGGTACGCCGCCGCCGGCTTCGACGGCGCCCAGGCGATCCACACTACGTTCAACGGCGCGGGCTGGGACGTCGGCACCGAGATCGGCCCCCAGGCCGTCCGCGACCCCGCCGCGGCCGAAGCGATCAGCAACACCGGGATCGTGGTCGGTCAGGGCGGCGACGGGAAGGCCCACATCTTCGAGGCCGCGATGTTCACGCTCAACCCCAAGGACCCGGTGAACTGGCTCGGCAAGCTCGCCGGCTTCGACGACAGCAGCGCCCACGACGTCAACGACAGCGGCCTCGTCGTCGGCCACTCCACCTTCTTCGGCATCGCCGTCGATCAGCGGGCCGTCGCCTGGGCCGACGGCCAGATCTTCGACCTCAACAACCTCCTCCACGCCGGATCGGACTTCGCGGTCCTCGTCAGCGCCACCGGCGTTAACAACAACGGCGACATCGTCGGGTACGGCCTGCTCAACAGCGGCGAGGTCTCCGCCTTCGTCATCAACGGCTTCGTCCCCGCGCCCGGCGCCGCCGTCGCGCTGCTCGGCGGCATCGCCGCCTTCGGCCGCCGCCGCCGAAGCTGAGATTCCCTCCAACAGCTGGGCCCGCCCTCAACGGGGCGAGCCCGGCTTCCCCAGACCCCGAATGGACTCACATCCCCCGCGCTGCCCCCCGGGCTCGCCTCCGCAAAGGACCACCATGCCCCGAAGCACCATCCACCAGACCCACCTCGCTCTCGCCCTGGCCCTCGCCGCCCCCGCGCTCGCCCAGCCCGCCACCGACTTCGACACCCAGACCGAGGGCTTCAAGGGCACCTCGTTCGTCATCGACGGCATCACCGTCTCCGGGGTGAACAACGTGTTCGGCCTCAACCCGGACGGGTCCAACTTCGCACCCGGCGAGTACGGCGACCAGGTCGTCATCGAGCAGGCCGACTACCTCTTCAACGACTTCCCCGGCGTCGTCAGCCCCGTGAACGTGCTCGGCTTCGGGGGCTCGTTCATCGGCGGCCCGAACCTCTCGATCAACATCGTCTCAACCGTCTCCATGGACCCTCAGCAGACCGCCACCGGCGTCGAGTTCGACCTGCTCTACTTCGAGAACGGGCCCTGGGGCGCCATCGAGATCCACCTCGACGCCCTCGACGCCGCCGGCGCTCTCGTCGCCCGCGAGACCGTCGTCATCAGCAACCTGGGCGGACGCGACAACCTCGGCGTGCACCACTTCAACCTCTCGGCCCCCGCCTTCGAGACCGTCCGACTGCACGCCAACTTCGACGACGGCGTCAACACCGTCTTCTCCGGCGTCGCCGACAACCTCACCTTCCACGCCGCCCCGACATGCCCCGCCGACATGAACGGCGACGGGATCCTCGACAACGGTGACATCGGCGCCTTCGTGCAGCTCTTCCTCGCCAACGATATCGCCGCGGACTTCAACGGCGACGGGTTCCTCGACAACGGCGACATCGGCGCCTTCGTCGCCTCCTTCCTCGCCGGCTGCTGAGCCGCCCCCCCATCTGTCGCCCCGGGCCGCTCCCAGCGGCCCGACAGCCACGGCTCCCTCATGTGCGAACCCCACCGCACACCCGCCCCGGACTCGAGTGTCCGGGGCTTCTTGTTGCGCCGGGTCGGGAATAACCGGATCAGCCCGGGGATTGCTCCCCGTACGCTCACCACGCCCGTCCCTCGCACCCGGAGAGTTTCATGCGCCCCCGCTTCTCTCGATCCCTTGCGCTTCTCGCCTCGCTGGGCCTGCTGGGGCTGTCCGCCCTGGGCGCACCGGCCTTCCAGCCCGCCGAGCCCAGCCAACAGCAGCCGGAGCGGGCCGAGCCCAAGGGCTCGATCGAGAAGCTGACCGAGGAACAGCGAGCCAAACTCTGCCTTGAGAAGTTCGATGTGGACAAGAACGCCCTGGCGATCAAGGGGTACGACCCCGTGAGCTACTTCCCCGAGGGCGGCTCCACGCCGACCAGGGGCGACAAGAAGATCGAGCTCGTCCGGCTCGGCGTCCACTACCGCTTCGCCAGCGAGGCCCACCGCGAGCTGTTCAAGGCCGACCCCGAGAAGTACGAGCCAGCCTACGGCGGGTGGTGTGCCTACGCCATGGCCAAGGGCGACTACACCGCGCCCGACCCGAAGCGGTACCTGATCCAGAACGGCAAGCTGATGCTGTTCTACGACGGGTTCTTCGGCGACACGTACAAGAAGTGGAACGACGAGGAACCCAAGGTGCTCGAGCCGCTGGCCGACACGTTCTGGATGAGCGAGGTCGAGGAAGAAGCGGTGAAGATCGTGCGAGAAGACGAGTGACCGGTCTTACGACGTAGACACCGTCCGCTGCTCGATCCGCTTCTCGCTCACCGTGCGCACGAACCGGTCCACATAGCTCCCCGGCGTGTGCACGCAATCCGGCTCAATCGGCGTCGATGAGATCTCGTCAACTTCAGCCAGCGTGACCCGGGCCGCCTGGGCCATCATCGGGTTGAAGTTCCGGGCCGTCTTGTTGAAGCACAGGTTCCCAAACGCGTCGGCGGTGTGCGCCTTAACCAGCGCCAGATCCGCGTAGATCCCCGTCTCCATGACGTACTCGCGGTCGCCGTCGCCGTTGGGTGCCGCCAGCACCGCCGTCGGCTTGCCCTCGGCGACCAGCGTCCCCACCCCCGTCGCGGTGTAGAACGCCGGGATGCCTGCGCCGCCGGCACGGATGCGTTCTGCGAGCGTGCCCTGCGGGTTGAACTCCACCTCGAGATCGCCGTCGAGGTACTGCTTCTCGAAGATCGCGTTCTCGCCGACGTAGCTCGACACCATCCTCTTGATCTGCCGCGTCTGCAAGAGCAGCCCGAGCCCCCAGTCGTCCACGCCCGCGTTGTTGGAGACGCACGTGAGGTCCTTCACGCCCGTGTCGCGCAGGGCGATGATGAGTTGCTCGGGGATGCCACACAACCCGAACCCGCCGACGTGCACGGTCATGCCGTCCCGCAGCACGCCCTGCTCTTTGAGGCCCTCGAAACACTCCGCAGCGGATTGGCAGGCTTTGTTCTTCATCGTGTGCTCACGGTCAGGAGTCAGGGAGACTGAATCGGGCTCTCGTGGGAGGCGTGTGGGGGGGTCAGGGCGAGTTGGGTGTGCTGATCATCACCCACGCGGTGTACACGCCGCTGTTCTCTTCCGCCGCGGTCCGCTCGATCGTCGAGTCCTCGGGCTCGTGCCCCAGCGACCGAGCCAGCAGGTCCCGCGCGTTGCTCACCGCCTGCTCCCGAGCGTCCATCAGCTTCGCCCCGCTGCCCGACGCGATCACCCGCAGCTGCCCCACGACCGGGGCGGGCGTCCGCATCCACCACCGGGTCTCGGCTTCGTCCGAGGCCTCAGGAGTTGTCGCGGGCGGGGTGCTCTCGGTCGCCTGAACCGCGGGCTGGACGGCGGGCTCGATCGCGGGCCGAACCGGCTGAGTCTGCTTGGGCGGCGTGCTCACATCAACCCGCGTCGGGCTCGTCGCCGGCGTGGGCTGAGCGCACGAAGCGAGCAGGAGGGTTGACGGGACGAGCAGCGTGAGGATGAGCCGTGTGGTTCGCATGCTCATTGTCCCCCGTTGGTCCCCGGGTTTCTCGGTGTGGCCCCCGAGTTTGTCGATGATTGCGGCGGCCGCTTGGCGGGCTGCCCAAAGAACAGCCCCTCCTGGTTCTCGCCCTCGAGCGGGCGGGCCGACAGATCCTCCAGCTCTCGCTGGATCTCTTCCAGCGTGGACAGCTGCAGGTGCTCGGTCGCGAACCGGATATACGCGATGCGGTCCGTCTGGCGCAGCCGGGTCATGACGCGCTCGCCGATCACCTGGCTGGTCACCTCACGCTCAAACTCCGCGTGCAGCTCGTCCTCGACCGCCTCAGCGATCGCGAGCTTGGTCTCTTCCGAGATCGGGCGTTTGCCGCAGGCGTTCGCCACGCCCCGCATGATGTTGTCGATCGAGAACGGCACCCGCGCCCCGTCCTTCTTGACCACGATCAGCCGACTGGACTGCTCGATCCGCTCGTAGGTTGTGAATCGGCGGTCACACGCCAAGCACTGGCGGCGGCGGCGGATGACCTTGCCCGCGTCGGTCGAGCGCGAATCGATCACCTTGTCGTCGTTGTGGCTGCAGAACGGACAGATCATGAAAAAACACCCTCCGTGGGGGCTCCGACAAGCGGGCCCCTACAGAGGGTAGTGGATCCGGGGGTTTGCTGCCGGAGGGGTCGGGGACTGGTTCAATGGCCGGGAATCGGATTCCCACGCCGGTTGGCATTCTGGTTGGCATTCTGGTTGGCATTCTGGACGGCACGATCCAACATCTCGTCGGCCCGCTCCTGGGTCAGCGTGCCCTTCTCGACCGCGGCCTGCAGGGCCCCACGGCGGCGTTCAATCGCGTCGGCGGAAAAATGCTCGTCCGCGGTCGGTGCCGCGACCGGTACCTTGACCGGCGAGGTGAAGCTGGCCACCGGGGCATTCCCCTCGTACTCGGCCAGCTCGAGGTCCATCAGCAGGCTGCCGACCCGGTCCAGCCGATTGCGGGTGTCGTCGTACCGCAGCTGCGTCTCGGCACCCTGGGCCCGCATCTCCGCAAGCCGAATCGCGTTCTTCTCCCGTTCCTCACCCCCCGCATCACGCCACTCATACTCGAGATCCTCCCCCTGCAGTTCCATGAGGGTCTGCACCCGGGTGACATCGATGTACGCAGCCTTGAGCTCCTCGTACTGGGCCCGAAGCGCCTCGATCTGCCGCTGCCGCTTCGCCGCGGCCTTGGCAACGTCCCGCTCGTAAGCCGCTTCCCGGTCCATGTTGCGTTGGTGCGAGTCGGCCATTTGCTGCTCCATCCGGGCCCGCTGCTCGGCCTCTCGCTCAGCCTCCGCAGCCGCATAAATCTCACGCTCGGTGTTCAGGTCCGCGACCAGCGTGTCGAGCACCCAGCCCACGCCGTCGTGGACCCCCTTGCTCCCGGTAATAAACATCGTGTTGCCGGTCACGGCGATGCTGGCGTCCTCGCCGCCCATGTCCTCCCAGCTATCCGAGGAGACCAGGCTCATGATCGTGTCTTGGATGCTGTCAACTCGCTGAGCCGAATTCATGGCACCCCATTGCCCGTGATAAACCGGCGCAAAGAAGATCGAGATGTCGTACTTGCGCAGCGTCTCGTCGAACGGCGCAGCCTCGCTCGGCGGCGTGACGAACGCCACAAGCCCGGCGTTCTGGCCCGAGGCCCCGGCCAGCGTGGCAATATGGGTCGGCGGGTTGAAGACGCTGAACGCGCCCAGCGTCAGGGCGCTGCCGGCGATCGCGATAAGTGCGGTGGACATGAGTTGTCTCCTGCGAGAGGGGTGACTGGCTTGTTTAAATCGCCGCGCGAGCTCGGCCGTCTCTCCCAATTCGCCCACGGCCTGCAGAACCGCGTCGTGCTCGGAAGAGCCAGTGATGAGCAGGTCATCCACGCGGCTGCGGAGGTGGTCCTCGAGCTCATCGCGGACCGCGACAGACTCGGCCTTGCTCAACGAGAGCATCCGGAGGAACAGGTCCAGCCAGTCCGCGATCGGGTCGCGGCGGCTCGGCGAGACCTGGGCCTCTCGATTGACTACTTCAGCGGGTCTGGTCGGGGTGCTCATCAGGCGGGCTCCCCGTCACCGAGAAGACCCGGCACGCTGATGAACGACTCGATGATCGCGGTGAACCGACGGTGCGCCTCGATCCGCTGCGTCAGACGCTTGTGCCCCTTGGGCGACAGCGCGTACCACTTGCGGCGGCGGCCCGAGGCCGCCGGGTCCGCACCCTGGGCCTTCACCTCTTCCCACGACGCCGTCACCAGCCCCTGCTTCTCGAGCTTCTTGAGCAGCGGGTACAGCTGCGACGCGGCGAGCGTGAACGCACCCTCCGACCGCAGCGTCACAGCCTTGGTGATCGCGTACCCGTACGTCTGCCCCTCGGCGAGGACGGACAGCACGAGCAACTCGTAGTGGTCGGGCTTGAGCGAGGGTTTGTCGGCGTTGGTGGTCGCGGGCATTGGGGTTCTCCGGGGTCTTATACTCCCAGATGAATATATCGGTTCCCGATATATCTTGTCAAGAGCACAATCAGCCCTTTTTGTCACAAACCGTGCTTTGGGGCCGAATTCACTGCTTAAGGGGCCAAAAATGATGACTCATGCCGATAGAGGCGGCTTAGAATGCCCCCCCGATAGGAAAATGGCCATGTGTGAGACTACGACGACAACCGGGACTCTGACCACGCGAGGGTAATGGCCAACGCTCGCGATTGATGACTCAACACCGACCCGGCCAAGCAGCCGGGTTTTTCATTGGACCCCCGTTTACTCAGCCTGTTTTAATCAGCCTGTTCTACTTGGAGCTCTCATGCCTCGGATCACACTGCCAGACGGATCGGTCAAAGAATTCGACGGGCCGGTCACCGCGTACGCGGTCGCTGAGTCCATCGGCGAACGCCTCGCGATGGCCGCCGTCGGATGCCTCGTCAACGGCGAGCTGAGCGATCTCTCCACAACGCTCGACAACGACTGCGAGCTGGCGATCGTCACCCCCAAGACCCGCGACGGCGAGCCCGACGCGAACGCGCTGATGCTCTGCCGACACTCCGCGGCCCACATCATGGCCGAGGCGATCCAACGCGTCGTGCCCGCGGCCCAGCTCGTCTACGGCCCGCCCCTCGAGACCGGCTTCTACTACGACATCAAGTTTGAGGACGACCGCCCGCTCCGCGACGGCGACTTCGAAGCGATCGAGACCGAGATCAAGGCGATCATCAAGGAGGACCGCAAGTTCACTCGGTATGAGATGAGCACGACCGAGGGCATGACCAAGCTCGAGGGCGAGGGCAGCAAGTACAAGCTTGATAACGCGAAACGCGCGATCGATGTGATGACGACCGGCGGAACGCCTGTCCCACAAGAGGATCAACGGCTGAGCTTCTACGCCACCGGCGAGCCGGGCAAGGACTGGGAAGACCTCTGCCGCGGGCCGCACGTGCCCAGCACCGGAAGAATCAAGGCCGTCAAGATCATGAGCCTCGCCTCCAGCTACTGGCACGGCGACGAGAACTCCGACCGCCTCACCCGCGTCTACGGCACCGCGTTCTTCGACAAGAAGGACCTGAACAAGCACCTCGCCCAGATTGAGGAAGCCAAGAAGCGCGACCACCGCGTGCTGGGCAAGACCCTGCAGCTGTTCCACATCGACGAGGCCGTCGGGCAGGGGCTGATCCTCTGGACGCCGCGCGGCTCGGTGCTCCGCAAGGAGCTGCAGAACTTCATCGCAGCCGAGCTGAGCAAGCAGGGATATTCCGAGATCTTCACGCCGCACATCGGGCGGCTCGGGCTCTACAAGACCAGCGGGCACTTCCCCTACTACCAGGACAGCCAGTTCCCGCCGCTCATCGAGCGCGACACCCTGATCGAGTTCGGCGAGGGGTGCTCGTGCGCCGAGCTGAGCAACAAGATGACCGACGGCGACATCGACGGCTTCATGCTCAAGCCCATGAACTGCCCCCACCACATCAAGGTCTTCGACTCCCAGCCCCACAGCTACCGCGACCTGCCCGTCCGCCTCGCCGAGTTCGGAACCGTCTACCGGTGGGAGCAATCCGGCGAGCTCAACGGCATGACCCGCGTCCGCGGGTTCACCCAGGACGACGCGCACCTGTTCTGCACGCCCGACCAAGTGGCCGCGGAACTGCGGGGCTGCCTGAGCCTCGTGAAGATCATCTTCGACGCGCTGGGGATGGAGGACTACCGCGTGCGGGTGGGGCTGCGCGACCCGGACTCGACCAAGTACACCGGCGACCCGGCCAACTGGGACAAGGCCGAAGACGCGTGCCGCGAGGCGGCGAGCAGCCTGGGCGTCGCGTTCACCGAGGAGCCCGGCGAGGCCGCGTTCTATGGCCCCAAGATCGACTTCATCGTCAAGGACGTGATCGGTCGCGAGTGGCAGCTCGGCACCGTGCAGGTCGATTACAACCTGCCCGAGCGGTTCGACCTGAGCTACACCGGCGCCGACAACGAGAAGCACCGCCCGGTGATGATCCACCGCGCGCCGTTCGGCTCGATGGAGCGGTTCGTCGGCGTGCTCATCGAGCACTTCGCCGGCGCGTTCCCCGCGTGGCTCGCGCCCGAGCAGGTCCGCGTGCTCCCCATCAGCGAGAAGAGCAACGACTACGCCGCCCAGGTGCTCGCAGCCCTGACCGCTGCGGGTGTCCGGGCCTCGGTCGACGACTCGGACCACCGGGTGCAGGGCAAGATCAAGGCGGGGTCGGAGATGAAGATCCCATACTTATTGGTCGTTGGTCCGAGGGACGCGGATTCGTCTAGCGTGTCTGTACGGGCGTTTGGGGAAGAGAAGGACCTGGGCGCGGTGAAGCTGGACAAGTTTGTTGCCGGGCTGGCCGACGAAATCTCGTCTAAGGGTCAGCAGAGCGTGCGGTCGATGTTTGACCGATAAGCCGATCGAGGCGGCGCTGCTGGTGACCCGGAATGCGAGGCCGCAATGCCAGAGCAGCGCTCACCCAACTCGGTCGGCCCCTCAACCCCTGCTAGCGCGGGGGTTCCCGGCGCTGGCCGGGCTCAGCCCGCCGCACCGGCTCAGCCGGCTGCGCAACCTGCGGCGCCCGGCGTGAACCCCTACGCCATCAAGAAGCCACAATTCGGCGCCGCACCAACGCGCCCCGACCAGGTCCAGGCCATGCAGATAGTCCGCAGACGCAAGCAGTACCTCCCGACCATGTACGGCCTGTGGTGGATGGCCACCCTCGTCTTCTTCCTGCTCGTCAGCGCCCTCACCGCCTTCCACACGCTGCAGTACCAGGGCTACGACCCGCTCGCGATCCGCTGGGAGACTCTCCAGGACAAGTACGTCTTCATGAGCCTCGGCGGCGCCATGCTCGCCACCCTCTTCCTCATCTGGGTCCTGCAGAACACCGCCAAGGGCCTGACCAACAGCAAGCCCAACCCCGAGACCGCGTACAACAACGTCTACGGCATCATGCTCTGCCTGCTCATCATCGGCTCCATGAAGCTCACCAACGACGCGATGGCCGAGACCACCGACACCCAGAGCGGCGGGCAACTGCAGTGGCTCCGCGACAACGCCTGGGGGTTCGGCGACGACCCTGCCGCCGTGCCCACGATCGCCCCGGCTAGTGCCCAGGCCGCAATCCAGACCGCGAACCAGGCCGCCTCGGCAGCCGACAGCGATCCGGCAAACGCCGCCGCCGAGACCGCGCCGACCGCGAACCTCGACTCGCCCATCGCGATCAGCAAGCCCGCGCCCAGCAAGGCCGTCACCAGCACCGGCCGCAACCTGCCCCAGGCCAGGCCGCAGACGACAAGCGGCTCGACCCAGATCCGCGTGGGCGACCCCACCAAGTCCGTGATGGCCAGCGCGATGCGGGCGTTCCAGTCCGCCGCGGGCCGGGTGCGTCTTGCCGACCAGCGGGTGATGGCCACGCCGCAGCCGGACCTGGCGAACCTCACGTTCGCCGCCCCGATCGAGGCTGTCGCGGTCGCCCACCTCGACGCCTTCGAGGCACACCTCGAGATGGCCCGGATCGCCACGACCCTGCCCGACACCGCCAAGGTGCAGATGCTCGGCGCCGGCGCGAGCGTCAATCGCACCGAGGAGCAGGTCGCGTCTCTTCGCAGCCTGCTCTCGCTGAACACCGCGGTCACGATCCACAACGCCGAGGCCGGCGTCCACGGCGCCCGCGCCGCCTACGCGGGCTTCCTCGCCCAGCACTTCGGCAAGTGGGCCGTCACCGGCGGCACCGTCACCTTCGACGACGCCGAACTGGGCGCCACCGCGGTTGACCTGCAACGGGCGATCGGGCTGCGCGAGACCGAGCTCAAGGCCACGAAGTACGACGCCGTCGGCGGGTGAGGTCAGCCGGACGGCTCAGTCGCTGACGAGCTTGTCCACGACCTCGATCGCGGTGATGGCCTTCTCGATGATGCCCTCGGCCTTGGTCATCTCCGCGCCAAGCTTGGCCAGGCTGCCGGCCCCCGCGACCGAGCCTCCAAAGTCAGCCCCGAGCCCGATGACGATGGTGATGATCTTCTCGGCCATCTCCAGGTTGCGGCCCTTGATCTTCTCGAGGGTCTCGAGCTTGTCGCTGAACTTCTTGGCGTCCTTCTCGGCCTTCTTGATCTTGGTGTCGATCTCACCGATCAGCCCGATGGTGTAGGTGACCGCGCCGGTCGAGTCCCCGAGATTGCTCTTGGCGTCGCTCAGCTTGTTGAGCAGCCGGGTGTCCTTGGTTTTGGTCGCCTGCTTCTGAAGCTTGTCGAGCTCCTTGAGCAGATCCTCCTGCTTGTCGAGCGTCTTGTTGAGCTCCTTGCCCAGGTCGTTGGCCGAGACTCTGGTCTCGGCGAGCTTGCCGAGGAAGTTGCCGTGGGTTTTCTTGACGCCGGTGATCGTGTCGAAGAAACTGAACCCAAAGAGCTCCTCGAACACGGCGGCGCCGATCTCTGAGGCGGCGACCTTGGACGAGGATTTCTTCGCGGCAATCTCCTTGGCGTACTTCTTGAGGACGCCCTGGAGCTCCTTGTCGAGCGCGAGGGCGGTGTCGACGATGTCCTCGAGGTAGTCGGCGACGGTGGTGATGAGTTTCTTGAGGCTTTTGAGCAGGCCGATGATGCCCAGCACCAGGCCGGCGATGTTGCCCACCGAGGCGCTGGCGACCGAGAGGCTGGACATGACGGTGCCGGCGACGCTGAAGGCGAGGTCCTTGGCGAAGACGATCCGGTAATTCGTCTTGTCCTTGCGGTCCTTGAGCATCTTCTGGATCTCGGCCTTGCCGTTCTTCTCAATCTCCTTGGCGGCGGCCTCGAGGCAAAGCTCGATGTAGCGTTCGCACGCTTTTTTGGCCTCCTCGAAGCGCCCCTCGCCACCCTCTTGGGCGACCTCGTCGTAGGTCTTGACGGCCTTTGCCAGGTCACTCGTGGCGAGCTTGTACTCCTTGGAGACGTGCGCGAAGATCTTGTCGGCCAGGTAGGCGTCGTCCTCGATCAGGTCGTACAGCTTGTCGTCAACCTCCAGAACCACGTTGAATTTGATCGCCAGGTCCGTGAGGCACACCGGCTTGACCGCGGCCTTGATGTCCTTCCAGACGTCGTTGGTGCAGAGCTTGATCTTCTTGGTGGCCATCGGGGTGCTCCTTCGGGTATTGGAGCAGCGTACCGGATCCCTCCCGCAAACGGGCCTCGTCCACGGGGTGTGGGGGTGTTCCGGGGGTATCCCCAACCGATCCACAGCCCTCTCGAGCCCCGCCTCCCTCTCAGTCATCCCACTCGGCGGTATGCTCGACGAGCCACGCCGCGAACTCGGGCAGGCCGTACGCCGAGTCCCACGAGTTGTGGTTATCGTCGGGGAAGACCGTGAGCTTCACGGCTTTGCCCCCCGCGTCACGCAACGCCCCGTGCAGCAGCCGAGACTCGCCCGGGTTCACCACGTCGTCCCGCCCGCCATGAAAAATCCAGACCGGGTGCCCGTGCAGCGCCTCGACCGTCGCCGCGAGCGTCGGGCTGTCCGGCAGCGTTCCCGCTCGGACCTTCTCCCCGTCGTTGTTCCACCGGTCGATGTAGCCGCACACCGGGGCGACGGCGCGAAACCCGTCGGGGTGCAGGGTCGCCATCGCGAGCGTGCCGTGCCCGCCCTGGCTGAGCCCGGTGATCACGACCCGATCCGGGTCCACGCTCTCTCTCTCAAACTCCTTGGTCATCATCGCCGACACCGCCGCGTCGTGGTCCTCCCACTCCGAGTTGTACACCGGCTTCTGTGGGATCAGCACCACGAACGGCCAACGCTCCGGATTCGCCACAAGCTGAGGCGGCAACCCGACGTGCAGCTGCTTCTCGCCGTCCGTCCCGCACTCGCCATACCCGTGCAGGAACACGATCGCCGGCGCAGCCTCGCCCTCCTCCAGCGCCGGCGACCGCCACACCGAATAGGCATAGTCGTGCGTGTCGCCGTCCGCGTCGATCACAACGATTGTCTCATGCCGAAAAGCAGCGGGTTCGTCGGGCATAGCGGGCATAGCGGGCGTCTCGGGCGTCTCGGGCGTCTCGGGCTGAGAAAACACGGCGCCGCTGAAACTCAACACGCCCAACAGCGAATAAACAGCAAGGCTTCTGTACTTCATGGCCCCAAGGGTATCGAATACCCCGACCAAGCGGGAGCCTCGCCCAGCGATCTCGACGCCATTGGAGACAAGCCTCATGAAGACCGATCGGCTAATTGAAATTCTTGATGTTCGCACCGGCTGCCTCTTCTCCGCGGTCTGCGTGGTCTGCCTGCCCTTCCTGGCGCTTGGCAGCTTCTTCGCTGTGATCGGGGCGTTGGGGGCACTCGAGCAAGCGACCCTGAACAGCACGACCGAGCAGGTCGAGGTGACCATCCTCTCCAGCCGAGTCCAGGAATCGACCGACGGCACCGGTGGCGTCTACTCCGTCGGCTCCGGTGCCCCGATCTACACACCGATCGTTGAGTTCTCCTACACCATCGATGGCGAGCTGGTGACCTCCGACCGCGTCCGCCCGGTTCAGTTCTCCGGCGACCAGGCCGACGCCGACGCGCTGGTCGCTCGATACCCGGCGGGCACAACCGCGACGGCGTGGCTGCCCGAGGCCGACGGCTCGCTCGCGTTCTTGGAAAAATCATGGACCGTGCTGGTCTACCTGGGCGTCTCGATTGGGCTCGTGGTCTGGTCGTTCTGCGGCGGGCTCATGGTCATCGCCGGCGGCTGGCGACGCGTTCGGCTCTGCTGGTTGGCCGCCGCGGGCCTCGGGTTCAGCGTCCTCGGCGTCAGCCTCTGGGCCATCGCCCACGGCTTGAAGGTCCTCCCACCAGAGCAAGGCCAAACCATGCTCGTGCTCATGGGCTCCGCGTCGGCAATCACAGGACTGCTCCCAGCCCTAGGCGCGTGGCAGGCAGGCCGAATCGCGAAGCACCTGGCCACCATGACCCACGAAGACCTCGCGGCTCATGAAGAACTGGATGATCCAGACAGCACGGACGCCTAGCCCGCCGAGGTGCATCGCCCAACCGCAAACGCCGGCTCACCATCGCACAACCCCGTACACTCGCGCCGATGAGTGACGCACGCCAACCCGAACGCCCCATCCGCCTCGCGTGCTGGAGCGGCCCACGCAACATCTCGACCGCGATGATGCGCTCCTGGGCCAGCCGCCCGGACGGCGCCGTCACCGACGAGCCTCTCTACGCGCACTACCTCACCACGCTGGCCCCGGCCAAGCGCGAGGAGCACCCCGGCTGGGCCGACGTCCTCGAGTCGCAACCGACCGACTGGCGCGAGGTCGTCGCCGCCCTCACCGGGCCCGTGCCCGGGGGCCAGCCGATCTGGTACCAGAAGCACATGGCCCACCACCTGACCGATCAGATGGAGACCGGGTGGCTGAGCGAACTGCGGCACGTCCTTCTCGTCCGCGAGCCAGCCGACATGATCACCAGCTTCATCAAGGTCATGCCCAACCCAACCCCCGAAGACCTGGGCCTGCCACAGCAGGTCCGCCTGCTCAAGACGATCGAACGCGAGACCGGCACCCGCCCCATCGTGCTCGACTCACGTGAGATCCTCATCAACCCACGCCGCGGGCTGACGAGGATGTGCGAGCACGTCGGCGTCCCCTTCGACGAGGCCATGCTCACGTGGCCCCCCGGCCCACGCCCCGAGGACGGCGTCTGGGCCCCCCACTGGTACGCCAGCGTCGAGCGGTCCACCGGCTTCGCCCCCTACACCCCCAAGAACGAGCCGGTGCCAGACCGCCTCGCCGGCGTGCTGGCCGATTGCGAAGAGCTGTACCAAGAGCTGGTCTCGGCCTGAGGCCCTGATTCGATGCACGAGGCCCAGATTCGCTCTACGCTTGCCCCATGCTCCAGAAGTTCAACGACAAAAACCGCGACCTGCTCATCAACATCAACGGCGAGCTGATCCACCGCGACAACGCCGGCATCAGCCCCTTCGACTCCGCCGTCCAGGGTGGCGACGCCGTCTGGGAGGGCCTCCGCGTCTACGACGGCCGCGTCTTCAAGCTCGACGAGCACCTCGACCGCCTCCGCGCCAGCGCCGTCGTCCTCGGCTTCGCCCAGATCCCGAGCCGCGACGAGATCACCGAGCAGATCACCCGCACCCTCGACGCCAACTCCATGCGCGACGGCGTGCACATCCGCCTCACGCTCACCCGGGGCGTCAAGATCACCAGCGGCATGGACCCCCGGCTCAACCAGGCCGGCCCGACGCTCATCGTGCTCGCCGAGCACAAGGCCCCGGTCTACGCGGATGCCGCGGGTTCCGGCGGCGTCACGCTCGCCACCTCCTCCGTCCGACGATTCAGCCCCGACACGCTCGACCCCAAGATCCACTCGTGCAACCTGATCCAGTCGATCCTCGCGAAGATCGAGGCCAACGCCGCGGGCGTGGACGACGCGCTCATGCTCGACCAACGCGGCTTTGTCGCCGAGACCAACGCCACGCACCTCTTCATCGTCACCGACGGCGTCGTCGAGACCAGCCGCCTCGTCGCCTGCCCCGAGGGCATCACCCGCGCCACCGTGCTCGAGCTCTGCCAGACCCACGGCATCAAGCACGCCGAGCGTGACCTCTCGCTCGCCGAGATCTACCGCGCCGACGAGTGCTTCACCACCGGCACCATGGGCGAGCTCGCCTGGGTCAGCACCGTGGACGGCCGAACCATCGGCCGCATGCCCGGCCGCGTCGCCGACGGCGCTTCCCCCGAAATAGGGCCAATGACTCGCCTGCTCAGCGGACTATTCAGCGAGCTGACCTCGACCTCAGGTGTCCGCATCGTGGGCGACTAACCCTGGTAACGTCCTTGAATATCCGCTAAATAATCGCCTCAAGGCCGTTTTT
Source organism: Phycisphaerales bacterium (assembly GCA_047620485.1). Classification (GTDB taxonomy): domain Bacteria; phylum Planctomycetota; class Phycisphaerae; order Phycisphaerales; family UBA1924; genus JBLHKT01. Next base: position 56,249 of record JBLHKT010000015.1, read on the forward strand.
ACCCCGTTCGGGGTGGGATTACGGCTCGCGCCCGGGTTCCGCTTCGGCGACCTCCCCGCTGGCCCGAAAGAAACCTCCTAAACGGGTGGTTTTCGAACGCCCATCGAGCATCTTCCACCCGAAGCCCTCGCCGATGCCGGTCCATCACTGATGGTCCGCCATCGACATGCCGTGTGCGCTCGGGTCGGAGTGACCCGCCAGGAGTTTGCGCCCGCGTCAGTGAGCGGCCCGAGAGAGGAATCCGCAGATGAGAATCACCACGCTCGCTCTGACCACCACGCTGATCACCGCGTTCGCGGGCTCAGCCGCAAGCGCCCAGGTCGTCGCGCAGTTCAACATGGTCAACCACCCGGACGGCATCCTCGACCCGGCCTACGGCCTGCGCTTCGACGGGCTCTTCGGCGGATGGGCCGAGACCGTCTTCGACGTCGAGCACTTCGGCGACACCCTCGTCACCGTCTACAACGACAACGGCAACCTCGCCATCTCGCTCACCGGCACCGTCTACGGCGGCATCACCGACGGCATCGGCGGCTTCGTCGATCCCGAGGCCTGGGCCTTCGAGCATGTCTACACCACCGGCGTCGTCGAGAGCCAACTCGGCTGGCAGGTCATCGCGCCCATCGGAACCAACGCCGGCACCCTCACCCGCGTCAGCAACCCCCAAGACACCATCACCTTCTTCGGCAAGGCCGACCACGCCGGCGCCCAGTTCCTCCTCGAGGCCAACGGCTACCGACTCGACGGCGACAACACCACCTGGACCGGCCACGGCTGGCTCGCCCTCCCCGACGGAACCTCGCTCACCCGCGACTGGTTCTTCGTCGCCGAAGCCGTCCCCTCCCCGGCCACCCTCGGCTTGCTCGGCCTAGGCGGCCTCGTCGCCGCCCGCCGCCGGCGCGCCTGAACACGCCGGGACCCCCCCGCCGAATCGAACATAATATTGCACGACGCACGCCCATCGTGTAGACTCACCCCATGAGTCTCGCCGAGGGCATCATGTGGTTCCTGAGCACGTTCCTAGCCTGCTGGGGAACGACGCTGATCGTGCGTGGGCTGCGGGGCGAGCGGATCCGTCCGCGGCGGCCAAAAGGAAAACCTCAGAAAGCGAAGCCGAGCTACCGACCGACTTGGAAACTTGTAGCCTTGGGCGTCGCGGCGGTACTGAGCGGGATGGGGACCAGCTGGTTCGCGACCGTGGTGCACGCGGAGCTGACCGACTCGGCCGCACCCGGCTGGATCACGCCCGGGCGGATGGCGGCCGCGGGCGTGCTGGTCTTCGGCGTGGTGCTCGCCTCGTACACGTGGATCGGCGACCGGAGCAGGGGACGCCAGCGCTGCCCACGCTGCTGGTACGACATGGTCGGGGCGTTCGCCGACAACGAGCCCTCCATCGAGACCTGTCCCGAGTGCGGCCGGGTAGTGAACAAGCCGGCCGAGCTTCACCGGACCCGCCGCTCACGGCTCGCGCTCGCGGGCGCCGCCGCACTCCTGCTGCTCGGCTCGTTCGGCGTGTACAAGCTCGACGCGGGCTTCAGGGCCATGAGCCTCATCCCCGGGCGGGTTCTGGCCGCCCGGCTCTTGGCCGAGGGCGAGTCGCCGCAATGGGTGCGGGATGAGATCGATGCACGAACGGGCAGTTATAACTTTGCCAAACAACAGCGGCCCAAGCCCAACCCGGTCGGGCGAAAGCTCTGGCAGGGGTGGGCAAAGCAGCTCGACCGGCCGAACTCGGCCGTCCAAGACCCTCTCGATCTCGAAGCCATCTTCGGCGCGCAATCGTGGAACACCGACAAACGCGGCGGTGCGATCCCAATGGATCGCCTCAACTCCGGGTGGCAGTCACACGGGCTGCAGATCCTTGAAGAGCTCGTCTCCGAAGACCCCCTCGCCCGCGAGCACGCTCGGGGTACGTCGGAGGGGCTCACGATGCTAATGACCTTCGCGCTCTCAAAGCAACCCGATTATGACCCATCGGAATGGGGGATAGCCACCCCGACACCCACCGAAGAGTTCGATCCTCCGCATGTTTCAGAGAAACTGGACGCCGAGCTCCGAGCCGTGCTGGTGATCGACCCCTCGATCATCGCGACGCTCGACGAGCTGCTCGGCTGGCGGGCGTACGAACGATTTGAGCAGGAACTGCTCGCGATCAACGCGGACGTCTCGCTCCCAAACACACCCCGGAGCATCGCCATGGGCATCTTCGGGGCCGCCGCGAGACAGTCGGAGCAAACGCGACTGAAGATGATCGAGATGCTCGAGGGAACGGACACGACGCTCCGAGTGTTCGCGCTCCAGGCCCTCCGGTTCGATCAGTTGATGAGCGGCCGATTCGTGACCGAGGAGCGTATTCTCTCGGCGCTGTTGCGATTCTCGCTCGATTTGACGGGCCCACCGCAGCGAATCGCGACCGGGTTGCTGTTCGATAGCCTGGCGGACAACCCCGAGCGGATCGGGCCGCTGATCACGAAGGCGATGACCGACCCGCTCGTGGCCGAGCGGCTCCTGGACAACACCCGGGGCGGCTCTGGCGACCGGATCCCGATCCGCGACTACCTCTTCGAGCAGCTCAGCACGTCCGAGGATCGGGATGTCCGCCTCGTTCTCGCGTCGGCAGAGCAGCCCTGGATCGACCTGAACGGCAAGATTCGGCCCGTACTCGAGAAACTCGCCGACGACCCCGACCCCGAAATCGCAAAGGCCGCCGAAGACTCGCTCCGAAACCTGCAGGACGGATAGAGCCCCCTACCCCTCCCCGAGCACCGCGCTCGGCTTGGGCCTGCCGTTCTTGAGCCGGTGCGCCTCCACGATGTGGTTCACCGCCTCGTCCGGATCATCAGTCACCAGCACCATGTCCAGGTCCTCGCGGCTGATCGTCCCCTCATCGACCATCGGCCCCTGCACGAAGTCAATCAACCCCTGCCAGTAGTCCCGCCCCATCAGCACGATCGGGAACGCCTCGATCTTGCCCGTCTGGATCAGCACCGCGGTCTCGAACACCTCGTCCATCGTCCCAAACCCGCCCGGCATCACGATGAACCCGTCCGAGTACTTCACCAGCATCACCTTGCGGATGAAGAAGTAGTGGAAGTCCACGAACCGGTCCAGATACGCGTTGGGCTCCTGCTCCATCGGCAGCTCGATGTTGCACCCGATCGACAGCCCCCCCGCCTCCTTGGCCCCCCGGTTGGCCGCCTCCATCACGCCCGGCCCGCCGCCCGTCATCGTCGTGAACCCGGCCCGGGCCAGCCGGTCGCCGACCTCGCGCGAGAGCCGGTAGTACGGGTGGTCCTCGCCGAAGCGGGCCGAGCCGAACACCGTGACGCAGTGCCCCACGAAGTGAAGCCGCCGGAAGCCACGGATGAACTCCAGGAAGATCCGGATCGACCGCATCAGCTCGTCGCGACGCAGCCGAGGCCCAGCCAGGAACTTCTGCTCGTCGCCCTTGGGCGGCATCTTGCCCCAGTCGGGGCGGGTTGGCTTGGGCGCCGGGTTCGGAGGGCTGCTCTGGGTCATGCGGGTCTCACTCTCTTAAGCCTCGATCAAGGTGCTCCGTCGAATCGACAAGCGTATCAGACCAGCAGCCCCACAACCCGAACCGTCCGAAAACACCCAACCGAGCCCCCACCCGACGGCCCGCTCTGCGCCCGATCGGGGACCGATGTTGTTGTTTTATTTTTCTTTTTGTTCCTAAATCCAAAACCATGCGTATCTCCATTGCCACCACCAACCCGGAGAACGCCCCATGAACCGATTCCTCATCACGCTCTGCCTCGGATCCCTCGCCCTGCCCGCCCTTGGCCAGGCCTTCACCGATGACTTCGAGGGGTACGACACGGGCCAGCTGCCCGGCTCGCCCTGGGTCGATGTGAACACCCGCATCGACAACCCCACCGTGGCGTCACCGTCCGCCAGGGTGGTCAACACCACCGGGCCCGACGGCGAGCCGACCCGTGCGGTCAGGACCGCCAGAGAGTTCGGCACCAGCTCCGGCATCCTGCGCGAGATCAACCCCGCCGAGTCGCACTCGCTCACCATGGACGTCCGCATCGACCGGTTTACCGACGCCCCGGGCATCAACTGGCCAGGCGGCATCGGGTTCTTGCAAGACCTCGGCGCCGAAGACCTCAACCAGGACCCGCAGGCCATCCTCTACGCCTACAGCGACCAACGCTGGCACCTCTTCATCAAAAACGGTGGGGCCAACGGCACCGGCATCGACCTGCTGCTCAACGCCACACCCACCATCCAGCTCGCCAAGTGGTACACGCTCCAGGTCGACGCAAACACCGAGACCGGAGCGTTCTCCGCGACCGTCTACGACGCGACCACCAACCAGCGGCTCGGCGGCGTGAATCACACCTTCGCCGACTGGGACCCCGCCGTCGGACAGTTCGACGCGATCGCAGCCTTCGACGGCGACGCCAACGGGGGCGGCAACTTCCCCGGCCGCAGCACCTTCGACAACGTCAAATACATCCCCGCGCCAGGCCCAGCCTCGCTCTTCCTGCTCTCAGGGCTCGCACTCGGAGCCCGCCGACGACGATGACGACGCCGAAGAGCAAGAGCATGGATTCCGACCGCCCCGTCCCGGTTATGCTCTTCTCGTGCCGCAGACACCAGACCAACCCGGGGCCGTGCCCAGCTGGGAGCTGACCAGCTGGGAGCTGACCAGCTGGGAGCTGACCAACGATCTGGGGCTCACGCTCTTGGGCAACTCGCACACACCAGCCCGCGCCACCGCAGCCTGCGCCATCCTCGCCCACGGCTTCCTGGGCTACAAGGACTACGGCTTCATCCCGCTGCTCGCCGACCGCCTCGCCGCCGCCGGCGTTCTCGTCCACCGCTTCAACTTCGCCTGCTCGGGCATGACCAGCCAGACCGAGACCTTCGCCCGCCCCGACCTGTTCGCGCTCGACACATGGAGCCGACAGGTCGAGGATGTCCGCCGCGTAGCCCGTGCGGTCCGCGAGGGCGAACTCCCCGGCGCGGGCCTGCCCCTGCACCTCATCGGTCACTCACGCGGCGGCGACACCGTGATCCTCGGCGCCGGCCGACACGAAGCAGAGCTCAACCCCGCCGGCGTCGTGACCATCAACGCGCCAGCCGACGCCGACCGCCTCTCCGAAGAGGCCCGCACGCAGATGCTCGCCGACGGCTTCCTCGAGGTCCGCAGCGGCCGCACCGGGCAGACCCTCCGCCTGGGTCGCGCCTGGCTCGACGAGCAACGCGCCGACCCCGACGCGCACAACCTCGAGCTCCAAGCCGCACAGATCCGGTGCCCCGTCCTCGTGCTCCAGGGCGATTCCGACGACACCGTCCCGATACGCGATGCCGAGCGACTCGCCGCCGCCGCCAACACCGCCCCCGTCATCCTCAAGGGCGGCACCCACGTGCTCAACATCTCAAACCCCGCAGACGACGCCGCCAGGGCCCATCCAGGCCCCGTCTTCGACCACGCCTGCCGCGAGATCCTCGCCCGCGTGCTCGCCCCAGACGCCTGACCCCAACCTAAACCCCCACCCCCACCACCACCACCCACCTCTTCGGGTTATGGCCTTATCCGGAAAAGCACCCGCTAACCCGTTGTGGACGGTTGATCTGGGCGCGCTTTCGCGAGACACTAGGTCTGGCCAAAGGACTGGCCGGGAGGCAAGGGGCAATGGACGACCAACGCAAACCGAGCAACGCAATCGCCATGAGTGCCGCGTGGATCTGTCTCGCCACGCTCTCAGCCATCGCGTGCGCACAGCACCCCATCCCTCAGGACACCCAACACCCTGATCTTCACTCGAGCACCTCGCTCGACCTGGGCCTGCACCCCGAGTCGGCCGGCCAACACAACGAGGCCGAGCCGCGCCTGCTCCTGGCCGACGCGATCGAGCCCGTCTCGTTCCGGCTGCTCCGCGAGACCCACGACAGCCTCGCCCAGACCGGCGCGAGCGCCATCGCAGCCGCGAGCGACGACGAGGACCTCCGCCTGAGCCCGACCGTCTCGATGAACCTGGGCCGAAACTCGGCGCTGCTCGACGGCGGCATCGCCGCCCAGCGCGGCGTAACCTCCGACCCGCTGCGAGGCTTCGCCGGCGCCGACGGCGACTTCGACCTCTACAACCTCTCCCTGCGATGGGCCGCCCTCTCCCCGGGCCCCATCGAGCTGGGCCTGCTCGGCGGCGTCCGCGCCATCCAGTCCGTCGGCGGCATGTGGCGAACCGAGGTCCAACCCGCCGGCCCCGCAGATCGCTCCGCCTTCACCGAGACCTACGACCAGGACCGATCCACCGTCACCCTGCCCGTCGTCGGCGGCGACCTCCGCCTCCGCCTCACCGACGGCGTCACCCTCTCCACCTCCGCGACAACCCACTCCTCGGGATCCTCCGACACCTTCTTCGATATGGTCATGGAGACCTCGTTCGACCTGGGCTCGGGCATCGGCTTCCACGCCGGCTACCAGGAAGTCCGCTCGGTCTTCGACGAGTCAGGCCTCGCCGAACCCATCAGCCAGAGCGGCCTCTTCGCAAGGCTCACGATTCAGTTCTAAGAACACCCCACCAGTCCGCCTCAGACCAGCTCCCCGGTCACCAGCTTCACGATCAGGTCCAGCCCGGGCCCCAGGCTCTCGGGCTTGCTCGCAAAGCTCAGCCGCACGTGCGTGTCCCGTCTTGAGAAGCACTCCCCCGGAATCGTCAGCAGGTTGTGCTTGATGCCGCGCTCGACGAACTCGGTCCCGGTGAGGCCCATCGCCTCGGGCACCTCAAAGAACGCGTAGAACGCTCCCGCGGGGATGCTCAGCCTCACGTGCGGCGACAGCTTCTGCACCACCAGGTCCCGCCGAGCCTGATAGTCCGCGATCTGCTCGCTCATGTCCGTCTCAAAGCACTTGGTGACCCCCGCCTGCAGCGGCGCCGGCGCGCACACAAACGTGTACTGCTGAATCTTCGCCATCTGTTCGATGATCGGCTTGGGCCCCGCGGCGTATCCCAGCCGCCAACCCGTGCACCCGTACGTCTTGCCGAACCCGCGAATCAGGAGCACCGAGTCCTGCGCCCCCTCGAGCCTCGCCGGGCTCGGGCACCGGGCCAGCGACGCATCGCCCGCAGCCACATCGCTCAGCCCCTCGGGGTAACAGAACTCGTCGTAGATCTCGTCGGTCACCAGCAGCACGCCCCGCGAACGGCACAGGTCCACAAGCCCCTGGCAGTCCTCCTTGCTGCTCACCACCCCAGACGGATTCGACGGCGTGTTGAGCAGCACAAACTTTGTCTTCTCAGTCAACAACGGCTCCACACGCTCCGCGGTGAGACGGAAGTCCGGGTACGTGTCGCAGTGCACCGCCTTGGCCCCCACCAGCGTCGCCAGGTGCGGGTAGCTCACGAAGTACGGGTCGGGGATCACGCACTCATCGCCCGGCTCGAGCAGCGACATGAACAGCAGCTGCAGCGCGCCGCTCGTCCCGCTGGTCACGAAATGCCGCGGGCCGCTCTCGCCCTCGGCGCTCGGCGTCGGGTACGGCTTGGAATCCCAACCCAGGTCCGTCTTGAGCCAGTCGCCGATGCACGCCAGCAGCGCCGGGTCGCCCTGCGACGCCGAGTATCCGTTCTGCCCGCTCTCGATCGCGCGGATCGCCCCGGCGCGGATCGGCTCGGGCACCGCGAAGTCGGGCTGCCCGATCGAGAGATTGATCGGGTCCGCAAGAGAGGCCGCGAGCGAGAAGACCCGCCGAATGCCGGAGAGATCAACCGTCTTGGCACGGGCGGAGAGCAACGACTCGGTATCGAATGTGGTGTGGGTCATGCATCGCAAGGATATGCGCATGACAACGCGGGCACCGAGTGCCCGCGAAGGTGGGATCACAGATTCAGACGCCCGTCAGACCGCCCGGCTCATTCGCCCGACTTGGTCTTGGGCAGCCCGAGGATCGAGCTCTTCTTCAGGTCGAACTTCTTGTCGTCCTTGAGGACCTTCATCCGTTCGGCGCGGGTCATGACGGACCGCTTGCCAGCCAGACCGCCCTTCATCTTCAGGCTCGCGTTGATGCTCATAGCTCGCTCCAAACAGGGCCGGGCAAAGGGGCCCGAGGTCATCCCGGGCCGGGCGAGGAGTGTAGGCCGCCGCCAACCCCCAGCCAACCCCCCCAACCAACGCCACCACACACCCAAAGACAAGGTTCCCACCCGTTAGGGCTGATACTTGGTCCACTGGGTCTGCCCAAAGTCGCTCCCGCCCTGAAGCTCCTGCACCCATCGGGTCCCGATTTCCCCAACCCTTCGCTGGTGCTGCGTCCGCTCAGAGGCCAACGCGGACCACTGCCCGCCGGGAATACCAAGCCCCACCGAGACCAGCCGATACATCCCACCCGGCTGCGGGACCCCGATCGAGGGCACCCCGCTCGCCGCGAGATAATCGATCGCGCCCTGCGTCATCTCACGCCTGAACGTCCCCAGCTCCAGATAATTCAACCCCGCCTCACGCGGATCGATCTCCAGCAGCCCCCCAGCCGACAGGATCGTCCCGTTCGCAGACGGCTGCATCGCCGCCGTGAGCGAAGGATCGCTCGCGGGATCAATCGTGGGGTCAACAGCAGGGTTCACGGGGTTCATCCCGGACGGATCGGCGGTCTGCGGGTTCCGGGTCGGGTCCGCGCCCGAGTTGGCGGCCCGGTTGCTGGCAAACAGAGTGCCCGCGCCCTCCGAAGGCTCGCTCAGCACGTCCCTCGGCTCGGCGCTCCCGATCAACTCAGCCTGCTTGCTCGCCGCCCCCATCGTGTGCCCGCCGATCCACGCGATCAGGATCAGCGCACCCGCCAGCGCGACAGCCGAATAAACCGTCGAGAGCGGGATCGTCACCACCGGACGCGGCGGGGCGTCGCCAGCCTCATCCAACTCCTCAACCAAGACCTCGGGTCGGCCAGCCGCGGGCCGAGGGACAGGCATCAGAACCACGCGCGGCTTAGCCTCGGCCTGAACCGACCCGGTCCCGACCCCGGGTGACCCAGCCGGACCGCCGGTTTTTTCGTGCGTTGTCGATTTGGGCCGCGTGCTCTCACCCGAAGCCGAGGGCTCGCCGCTCCCACGCTGTGGGTTGACTCCACGCGGGGGGTTGACTCCACGCGGGGGGTGCTGCGAGAGCACTTCAAACAGCGGCTTGTTGGTTCGGCCCGGGCTCATGCCACCATTGTACCCGATCCCCACAATCCAGTTTCCCACACACCTATTCCAACGCGTATTCCCCCACGAACTCCCCCCCACCTTCCCCCCATCTCTACTCCCGGGTCCGCTTATCGGTGTGCCCAGCCCGTGCCCGGCCTGTGCGTGATCGCCGGCGAACCGGGGTCAGACTCGCCCTGGCCCTGTGGTTGAGGTTGCCCAGGGTCCCTATACTCCCCCCCATGGCGATCCCAGACACCGAAATCATCCGGATCGAGACCGCGCCCATGACGGCGATGGAATCGGTGTACCTGCCCGAAATCTTCAAGGGCTTCTCCACCACGATGAGGCACTTCTTTACGAGCTTCGGCCAAAGCCGCACGCCCATCCACAAGGCCCTCAACGTCAAGCCCACCACCCGGACCATCCAGTACCCCGAAGAACGCCGAGAAAACATCCCCGTCGAAGAGGGCGGGCTCGAGAAATCAAACTACCGCGGCGTCCACCGCCTCAACAAGGACGAGGACGGCCGCGTCAAGTGCGTCGCCTGCATGATGTGCCCCACCATCTGCCCCGCCAACTGCATTCACATCGAGGCCGCCGAGAGCCCCTGGGACGACCGCGAGAAGTACCCGGCCAAGTTCGAGATCGACGAGCTCCGCTGCATCTTCTGCGGCATGTGCGAAGAGGCCTGCCCGGTTGACGCCATCGAGCTCACCCCGATGTACGACCTCTGCGGGCTGACCCGCCAAGAGATGATCTTCGACAAGGCCAAGCTGCTCGAGGTCTACGACCTCACCATCGACAACAAGCCGATGTGAGCGGGGCAACAGCAAACGCTCAGTCCGCGTCTGTTCCAAGCCGCGTGCGCAAGCACGCGATGTTTTTCTTCATTGAGGACAAGTTGGAAGAGCTCGCGTGCTCGCGCACGCGGCTTGGATTATTGCACGATCGCCCGCAGTGAATCCGCAAACCGCTTGGCTGCCTCCGCAACCGAGTCGGTCCATGGGCCGCGGGTCTTCTCCGGATACAGCACGCTCCGTGACGCGTTCACAAGCACGCCGCACTCACCCGGTGTCTTGGCCCCCGCCCGCACCAGCGGCCGCACGTCCGCCGCCGTCCCGCCCTGCGCCCCGACGCCCGGCACCAGGAACGGCGTGTTCGGCATCAGCTCACGCAACCGCTCACCATCCGCCTCAGACTTCGTCGCCCCCACCACCGCCCCAAGGCTCGAGAGTCCACGCGAGCCCACGTGCCCACGCCCGACCCCGTCCACCATCTCCGCCACGTGCTCGGCCACCGTGCGACCGTCGGCAGCAACGATCGACTGCACCACGTCCGAATCCGGGTTGCTCGTGCGCACCAGCGCATACGTCAGCAGCGGCGCGTTCAGGAACGGCTCAAGCCCGCTCGGCCCCAGATACGGGTTCGCCGTGATCGAGTTCGCCCCCGACGCCTTCGCCCCAGCCGCGTAGTGGTCCGCGGTAGACCCAATATCCCCCCGCTTGGCATCGAGCACCACGAACAGCCCACGCTCGCGCGCATGCGCGATCACCCGCCACAACGCCGCGTACCCCCCGGGCCCCCACCGCTCAAAGTGCGCGCTCTGCGGCTTCACCGCCGGCACGATCTCGCACACCGCGTCGATCACGCCCAGGCAGAACGTCTCGATCGCCCCAGCCGGGTTGGCGCCAGGGGAAACCCTGATTTCGCCAGGGAATCGCGCCGGATCGGGGTCCAGCCCCACGCACGCCGGCGTGCCCAGCCGATCGACCGCCGCGGCGAGAACATCGATCGGGCTCGCGGCAGAAGATGCTTCGGGCACGGGTTCTCCTCTACCATGGGGGCGTGAGCGAGACGAAACACACCCCGCTGGACTTGGACCTGCAGAAGGACGCCGGGCTGCGGGTGCGCTGGGACGACGGCCTCGAATCATACTACCCCATCGCCTACCTCCGACGACTCAGCCCCTCAGCCGACGTCCGCGAGCTCCGCCGAGCTATGAAGAACAACCCGCTGACCGTCCTCCCGGGCGGCAAGGGCGGCGCCGGGGGGGGCCAGGGCGAGAACCAGATCCGCGCCACCGGCGCCGAGCTCGTCGGCAACTACGCCATCAACATCGCCTTCTCCGACGGACACTCCACAGGAATCTACACCTGGGACTACCTCCGCTCCATCGACCCCGCAACCCAGCCAGACGGCGAGAACACCCGCTCCGCGCCCGGCGACCACGGCCCGAGCCACTCCAACCCCCTCGGGCTCGGTGGCCCGCGTGCCTGACAGCACCGCCCAGCACGGGAGCGCTGGCGTCGTGCTCATCAGGCCCGACCAGGTCGAGCTCACCACACCCATCGACCGCCTCGCGGGGCTCAAGCGCGACCACGCCGCCGGGCTCTACGCGATGGGCATCACCAACGTCGGCAAGCTCGTCGCACACCTCCCCATGCGGCACGAACGCGAGGAGGCCGAGGCCAAGATCGCAGAATTGGAGGTCGGACAGATCGTTTCCGCCCGCGGCGAGGTCACCGCGACCCGCCTGGCCGGGTTCGGCCGCAAGCAGCGCTTCGAGGTCGTGCTGACCGACGAGACGGGCCGCCTCGACCTCGTCTTCTTCAACCAGACCTACCTCAAGAGCAAGGTCCACCCGGGCACCACGCTCCGCGTGCAGGGCAAGCTCAGCAAGCGTGGCCCGCAGCTACAGCTCGCCAACCCGAAGATCGAATACCTCGACGACGACGAACAGGCCGACACGCGCGAGAGCCGACTTCGCCCGGTCTATCCCGCCAGCGAGGCGGTCAACAGCCGAGCGATCGAGGCCGCTGTCGAGATGGTGCTGCCGCGTGCCCTCGAACAGATCGCCGACCACCTGAGCGACGACTACCGCCGCGCCCGCGAGCTGCCCGAGCTGCGAAGGGCGTACCGCATGATGCACCGCCCCGACAACCCCGGCGAGGTCATCGACGCCCGCCGCCGACTCGCCTACGACGAGCTCCTGCTGCTCCAGCTGGGCGTGCAGCTCAAGCGGGCCCACCTCCGCCGCACACTGCAGTCCCCGCCGCTCCGCTTCGACGACGAGATCGACGCGCGCATCCGCGAACGCCTGCCCTTCACGCTCACCCCATCGCAGGACAAGGTCGTCAAGCAGATCGTGGGCGACATCTCGACCAGCGTCCCGACCAACCGGCTCGTGCAAGGCGACGTCGGCAGCGGCAAGACCGCCGTCGCGCTTTATGCCATGCTCATGGCCGTCAACAGCGGGCACCAGGCCGCCCTCATGGCCCCCACCGAGCTCCTCTCCGAACAGCACTACCTCTCCATCAGCACGATGCTCGCGGGCAGCCGCGTCAGGATCGCCCTGCTCACCGGCTCACTCACGCCAAGCGAACGCGCCTCCGTGCTCGCCCAGATCGACCAGGGCGACGTCGATCTCGTCATCGGCACCCACGCCCTGCTCACCGAGAAGGTCACCTTCAAGAGCCTCGCCGTCGCCATCATCGACGAGCAACACCGCTTCGGCGTCCATCAGCGGGCCAGCCTCCGCGTCAAGGGAGCGGTCGTGGATGCCCAGAGCGAAGGCGCCAGCGAGCAGATCACGCCGCACGTTCTGGTGATGACCGCCACGCCCATCCCCAGGACCATCGGCCTCACGCTCTTCGGCGACCTCGACCTCTCCACCATCGACGGCCTACCGCCAGGACGCAAGCCCATCACCACCCGCGTCGTCGACCCCATCGAGCGCGAGAGCGTTTATACGTGGGTCGCCGAGCGGATCGACGCCGGCGAGCAGGCCTTCGTTGTCGTCCCCGCGATCGACACGGGCGAGAGCGCTGGCGATGGCGGACTCAAGGATCTCCGCAGCGTTCACAAGGAACTCGAGAACGGCCCACTCGCCGGTCGCAACGTCGCCGCCATCCATGGCCGCCTCAAACGAGAGACCCGCGAACACGTCATGGAACGATTCCGAAAAGGCAAGATCGATTGCCTCGTCGCGACCACCGTCATCGAGGTCGGCGTGGACGTGCCCAACGCGACGGTGATGGTGGTCGAGCACGCCGAGCGGTTCGGGCTCGCCCAGCTGCACCAGCTGCGAGGCCGCGTCGGTCGCGGGAGCAAGGGCGGCCACTGCGTCCTCATCGGCAACGCCGAGGCCGGCGACGCCAGCGAACGGCTCAAGGTCATGACCGACACCACCAGCGGGTTCGAGCTCGCCGAACGCGACCTGGAGATCCGAGGCCCCGGCGAGGTCTTCGGGGCCCGCCAGAGCGGCATGCCCCCGCTGCTCGTCGCCGACCTGATGCGAGACCGCGAGCTGCTCGCCATGGCCCGCAAGGACGCCGCAGCCTGGATCGACGAGGCCCCAAGGCTGAGCCGTCCCACCGACACCCTGATCCGCCGCCGCCTCATGAAGCAGTACGGCGAGGCGCTGGGGATCGGGGATGTGGGGTGATTCACACACACTCCTGAGTGCTTTGCGACCAATCCAACCCGATTCCGTGGAGCCGCACCCACAATTGTGGACAACCCGTGTTAGGGGCATTAATGGTTGATTTTGCTCTGACTTTACCCGAACATTGGGTCATGAATGCCACCCACGAATCGGAGCTTCACCGACGCCTGGCAGAAGCCGTCGGCAAAACAACCTACCGACGACTCGGGCAGCTCACCGACACCCACCCCGAAACGGTGCGACGGTACATGCAGGGGCAATCACCCGGCACCGAGTTCCTCGCCAACCTCTGCCGTAACCTCGCCATCAACGCCAACTGGCTCCTCACCGGCCGAGGACCCATGAAGCTCGGCGACATCCGAAAGCAGGCCCTCTCCGAGGCACACGCCGGCGACCTGCTCACCGCGATGGCCAACTCCATCTCCAGCATCGTCGACCGCCTCGACCGACTCGAGCTCTTCGTCCAAGGCCTCGACACCCGCCTGCGAGGCGCTGGTAGAATCTCCCCCACCGACCCCGCACCGCCCACACCAGACGCGGCCCCCAAAGCACACGCCATCCATGACCGATCCCACCCCGCACCCCCCACCGCCCCCCCAGCCGGCCCAGCCAGCGGCCCCGCCGCCACCAATGGTCACGCCGCCGACCGAGTCGGACGGGCTGTTGCCAAACGATCATCTCCGGATGCTCGTTGAGGTCATGAAGCCCATGGGGCCCGAGCTCGCCCGCCGATGGGTCGCCGCACTCACCCTCGTCCCCGAGCACGAACGCGAGGCCGTCGTCCAGGCCGTCGAGCAGCAGATCACCGCCGAGTACGCGGACCGCGGAACACAAGACTGATTCACCACAGAGGCACAGAGAACACAGAGAAAGACAGGAAGCAGAGCTCGAGACCCTGACTCTGTCCTGTCTTTCTCTGACTCTGATCTCTCGGTGTTCTCTGTGCCTCTGTGCCTCTGTGGTGAGTTGGTTTCCGCCTTTCGCAGCTTGGTGCAGCCGGGTTAGACCGGATCTACCATACCACCATGGGATTCAACTCCGATCTCGCAGCCAACCTCAACGAGATAGCCGAGATGCTCGAGCTGCTCGGCGAGAACCGATTCCGGGTCAACGCCCACCAGAAGGCCGCCCGCGTCGTCAAGGACCTCGCCAAAGACCTCGCGCCCATCGCAAACGACCCCAAGGCACTTATCGCGATCGAGGGCATCGGCAAGGGCATCGCCGAGAAGATCACCCAGCTCGCCAGCACCGGCAAGATCGACGAGCACCAACAGCTCACCGCCCGCGTCCCGCCCGGGCTGCTGATACTGCTGCGGGTCCCGGGCCTCGGGCCCAAAAAGGTCAAGCTGCTCTGGGACGAGCTGGGCGTGCAGACCGTCGAGGACCTCACCCGCACGCTCGACGACGGCTCCGCCGCCAACCTCAAGGGCATGGGCGCCAAAACCGTGGACAACATCCGCGAGTCGCTCGCCGTCCTGGGCCAGGGCGACGACCGCCTCCCGATCGGCATCGCCAGACCCATCGCCGAGCAACTGCTCACGAGGATTCGCGCCGTGAACGGCGTGCTAAAGGCCGAGTACGCCGGCTCGCTCCGCCGCGGCGCCGAGACCATCGGCGACCTCGACATCCTCGTCGCCGTCAACCCCAACGACACGGGCCAGGGCGGCGCCGCCGAGCGCATCGGCGAGACCTTCCGCACCACACCCGGCGTCGTCAAGGTCCTCGCCGCCGGACCGACCAAATCCAGCGTCCGGCTCTCGCTCAGCGCCTTCGGCGTCAACACCAACCGCTGGGGGACCACAGACGAGGACCGCACCGTGCAGGCCGACCTCCGCGTCGTGCCCGAAGCAAGCTGGGGCGCCGCCCTGCTCTACTTCACCGGCTCCAAGGCCCACAACGTCAGGCTCCGAGAGCGCGCACAGAAGATCGGCCTCACCCTCAACGAGTACGGCCTGTTCCCGGAAGATCAAGAAGACACCCCGCCCCAAACACGCGGCGTCAAGCCCCTCGCAAGCAACACCGAGGCCGAGGTCTACGCAAGGCTCAGCGTGCACGACCTGCCCCCAACCATGCGCGAGGACCGAGGCGAACTGAGCGACCACGCACCAACGCGCGTCATCGAGACCGCCGACATCAAGGCCGAGCTGCACAGCCACACCACCGCCAGCGACGGCAAGCTCTCCATCCTCGAGTCCGCCACCATCGCCAAGGCACGCGGCTTCCACACCCTCGCCATCACCGACCACTCCAAGTCCTCCGCCATCGCCGGCGGCCTGAGCGCACAGCGCCTGACCGAACACGCCGCAGCCATCCGCGAAGCAAACCTCGAGATCGACGGCCTCACCCTCCTCGCAGGCAGCGAGGTCGACATCCTCGTCGACGGCTCGCTCGACTACAACGACGACGTGCTCGCGACCCTCGACGTCGTCGTCGCCAGCCCGCACGTCGGGCTCCGCGCCAAGCCCGCCCAGGCCACCAAGCGACTGCTCAAGGCGATCGGGCACCCGATGGTCCACATCCTGGGTCACCCCACCGGGCGACTGATCAACAAGCGCCCCGGGCTTGAGCCCGCGATGGACGAGCTGATCGCCGCCGCCGTCGAGCACGACGTCGCCCTCGAGATCAACGCCCACTGGATGCGCCTCGACCTGCGCGACACCCACGTCCGGGCCGCCGTTGACGCGGGCTGCAAGATCGCCATCGATTGCGACGTCCACCACGCCCACGACTACGACAACCTGATCTACGGCGTGCTGACAGCTCAGCGAGGATGGCTCACCCCGGACCTCTGCGTGAATACCTGGGACGCTGACAGACTCCACACGTGGCTCAAGAGCAAACGCTAAACACCTGGCCACAAAACGCTTACCAACTCTTCAAGCCACGAACAGGGCTCTACAAGCACAGACTTTGCCCCAACGTGGTTGCAATTGAGACTCAGTCGCAATACCATCCGGGCCCGTGGCACACCCCGCCCACGGCTCGGAGCACCCCATGCCATCCACCCCACGCGCCTTCACACTCATCGAACTCCTCGTCGTCATCGCGATCATCGCCCTGCTCATCGGCATCCTCCTGCCCGCGCTGGGCAAGGCCCGCAGCAGCGCCCAGGCCCTGGTCAACCTGACCAACCTGCGTTCGCTCGGGCAAGGCATGGCCCAGTACGTCAACGATCACGACCGCCTCGTCCCGTTCCGTTTACCAAAGGGCATGGCCCACGAAGAGACCGGCCGGCCGCGTGCACGGTGGCACTGGTTCGTCGGTGACTACGTTGGACGCCCGTACTCGCCGCAGACCCCCGAGGAGCGCGAGAACTTCCAGACCGCCGGCGCAATCGCCCGGATCGACAACGAGGTCTTCAAGGACCCCACGCACCGCGAAGAGAGCTTCACCCGAAGCGGATCAGACACGGTCGAGGCGCTACGCAACGGCTCATACGGCTACAACTACCACTACCTCGGCAACAGCAAGCAGCTCAACCCCAAGCCAACCTTTGACAACTGGCCCGTCGCCCCGGGCCTCATCCAACAGCCGTCCATGACCGTCTCCATCGCCGACAGCCTGGGCAACCAGACAACCTACAACAACACCCGGCACCGCGAGCACGCGTACACGCTCGACCCACCTCGGCTCGACACGAAGCGGAACAACGCGCAGGCGTTTGCGCAGGGCTCGGGCAAGTCCCCGGCGGAGGCTCGCCACAACGGCAAGGTCTCCGCCTCCTTCCTCGACGGGCACGCCGAGGCGATGACGCTCGAGGAGCTCGGCTACGAGGTGCTCGACACGAAGACGAACCAGGTCGAGCACGACGCCGGGAGCAACAAGCTCTTCAACGGGCTCGGGTACGACCCGGACGAGACAACGCGGAGCAACTAACGAACCGCCCCCCCGTTCTCGCCTCCCGAAACAGGCTATGTAGCAATATTATTTTTAAGCATGATTGCACAATATACCCGTCGCGTTCATTGCGGATCTTCCCATCAAGACCCAGGATTCTCGATACCTAAGGGAAACCCCGCTCGTGTGCGGGATCGGCCGGTTGTTCACACAGAATTGAGTCAAAAATAATTTAATGATCCCACGCCACGCCGTCTTGTGCGCAGGCCTCTAAGCATGTACTTTCTCTCTCACTCGTGGGCTCATGCCGAGCCCGCTGCTTGAGGGAGCAACACATGAGAAGCTTTGGATTTTCTTTCGGGCCGTTGGTGCCCGCAGCGATCGTCGCCTCCGCGGCAATCGTCGGCACCGTCGAGGCCGCCCCCACCTGGATCGGGGTCTACGGCTCGTACCAATATCACGACGCGGTCAACCCCGGGACCTACACGGTCTTGATGAATCAGGACTACTTCGGGCTGCACTGCGAGGTGAGCATCCAAGTCAACGCCGGATCTTGGAACACCTACTCGATGGCCTACTCGGGCAACGACTCTGGCAACTCGGTGTGGACACACACGCCGAGCAGCTCGATCGCACCAGGCAGCACCGTGGAGTACTACTTCCACGGGTTCGATGACTGGGGCGCGAACATCTGGGACAACAACGGCGGCTCAAACTACTCCTACACCGCAGCGTTGATTCCGTCCTCAAAGACCGGCATGGGCGCCTGGGTGGACACGGGCGACACCACCTTCCGTGTCTGGGCACCCAACGCGACGACCGTCTCGGTCACGGGCACGTTCAACGCGTGGAGCGCCACGGCCAACCCGCTGGCCGCTGACACCGGCGGGCACTGGTCGGTCGATGTCGCGGGCGATCAACGCGGCGAGAGCTACAAGTACGTCATCGACGGCACGCTCTGGAAGAACGACCCCCGAGCGACCGACGTCACCAACTCGGTCGGCGATTCCATCGTCACCATGCCCGACGCGTACTCGTGGAGCTCGTTCACGGCCCCCGGCTGGCACGACATGGTCATCTACGAGATGCACGTCGGCACGCTCAACGACGTGGCCGGGGGCAACCCCGGGACGTGGGCGACCGCGACATCGAAGCTGGCCCACATCGCCGCGATGGGGTTCAACACCGTCAAGGTCATGCCCATCGCAGAGTTCGCGGGCGATTTCTCCTGGGGCTACAACCCCGCCCACCCATTCGCGCCCGAGAGCATCTACGGCGACCCGACCGACATGAAGGACTTCGTTGACGAGTGCCACCAGCTGGGCATCGCGGTGCTCATCGACGTGGTCTACAACCACCTGGGCCCCTCCGACCTCGACATGTGGCGGTTTGATGGCTCGTTCACCGGCAGCTACGGCGGGATCTACTTCTTCCAGGACTGGCGAGCCCCCACCCCCTGGGGACACACCCGCCCAGACTACGGACGGGCCGAGGTCCGCCAGTACCTGCTCGACAACGCCATGTACTGGCTCGAAGAGTTCAACTGCGACGGCTTGCGCTGGGACTCCACGGTCAACATCCGCACCCAGAACAACGGCGGCGGCGGCGCCATCGCTGAGGGCTGGTCGCTCATGCAGGAGATCAACGACGAGATCGATTCGGTTTCGAGCTGGAAGATCTCGATCGCTGAAGACCTGCAGAACGATAACTGGCTTACGAAAACCACCGGGTCCGGTGGTGCAGGCTTCGACAGCCAGTGGGACTCGGGCTTCGTCCACCCCATCCGTGACAACATCATCGTGGCCGCCGACGCGAGCCGAGACATGTGGGCGGTGAAGGACGCGATCGCGAAGATCGACAACGGCGACCATCTCGACCGGGTCGTCTACACCGAGAGCCACGACGAGGTGGCCAACGGCAAGGCGCGAGTCCCCGAAGAGATCTGGCCCGGCAACGCCTCAAGCTGGGCCTCCAAGAAGCGGTCCACGCTCGGCGCGGGGCTGGTGTTCACGAGCCCCGGCATCCCGATGATCTTCCAGGGCCAAGAGTTCCTCGAGGACGAGTACTTCCAGGACACCGACCCCCTGGACTGGACCAAGGCGACCACGTACTCGGGCATCGTGGATCTGTACACCGACCTTGTGGCGCTGCGGCGGAACACCGCTGGCAAGACCGCCGGGCTCAAGGGCAACAACGTCAACGTCCACCACGTCAACAACACCAACAAGCTCGTCGCCTTCCACCGGTGGGACAGCGGCGGGAGCGGCGACGACGTCATCATCGTCGCCAACTTCTCGGGCACCGGGTACTCCAGCTACAACATCGGGTTCCCGTCCAGCGGGACCTGGAAGGTCCGGTTCAACTCCGACTGGAGCGGGTACGACGCGGCGTTTAGCAACTGGACCGCCTACGACACCACCGCGAGCTGGGGCGCCAAGGACGGCATGAGCTACAACGCCAACGTCGGCATCGGGCCCTACACCGTCATCATCCTCAGCAAGGACTGACGCTGAGAACCAGCATGATTTCCCCAGGGGGCGGGCTTCGGCTCGCCCCTTTTTTGTGCGCACGTCGCCGACGCATCAGCATCTCCCGGTCTCCCTCCGATTCAATTGATCCCCGCAATCAGGACGATCAGCAGAACCAATCCCGTCGCAAGCATCCCGATCACCGCGAAGACCCAGATCAACACGTTCAGCCGAGATCGGGTCTGGTCGACCGCAGGGCCCCACGCCACTAACGGCTGCGGATACGAGCACTCCGGACAGATCACCGCAGCCTCCTCGATCACCAGTCCCACGAGCCCGTACCCGCACCGGGCACAGGCCAGAGGCTGCAATGTCGCCGGCGGGATCAATTCACCCGGCTTGGCCACACGCAGCGCCGTCCACAACGCCATCTCATACCCTCGCCGCCGCAGGATCGCCTCGGCCTGGAGTTCCGACCTCGCCTCAACCTTGATCGTCTGCCACGGCTCATGGCTCGCTCCGATCGGGCGGGCGTGCACCTGCCATGTCGGCTTGGGCTTCTCGACTGGCTTGATCCGCAGCATGGGCACCAGCCTATCCGATCGCCGAGGCGTCTAGTTCCAAAGCGCGGGCTACCATCACCCCGGCTGCGGTCACGGCCCTGAAGACATCCGAATCCCCACCCCCGCAAGGCTCACATCGTGCGCACTGCCCGGCCACCGCTTCTGGAGCCCCCATGTTCGACCGCATCTCAGACGGCATCTCCGGCGCCTTCCGCAAGCTCTCCGGCCAAGCCTCCATCTCCGAATCCAACGTCCGCGAGGCCATGGACGAGGTCCGCACCGCCCTGCTCGAGGCCGACGTCCACATCGACGTCGCCGAGCAGTTCTGCGCCGGCGTCGTCGCCGACGCCATCGGGCACGACGTCACCAAGAGCCTCGAGCCCGGACAAGAGATGATCGGCATCGTCAACCGCAGGCTCATCGACCTGCTCGGCGGCGACCCGGACGCCAAGTCCGAACAACAGCGCATGGCCGAGGCTACGGTAGCCGGTCAGATCCCCGGCCAGAAACCAGGAGCAACCGCCAAGGCCCCGCTCATCGGCAAAGCAAAGTCCGGCCCCACCGTCATCATGATGTGTGGCCTCCAGGGCTCGGGCAAAACCACCACCTGCGGCAAGCTCGCCGGCTACCTCAAAAAACGTGGCCGCTCCGTCATGCTCGCCGCGGCCGACCTCCAACGACCCGCGGCCGTCGAGCAGCTCGAGATCGTTTCCCAGGGCGCCGGCGAACTCCCCGGCGGTGCAACCGTCACCTTCTACGGCGAGCCCGACCAGACCGGGGCCTACGGCGAGAAAATCGGCGTCGCCGTGGACGTCTGCAAGCGGGCCTACAAGGCCGCCAAGGAAGCCGGCGTCGACGTGCTCATCCTCGATACCGCCGGCCGCCTGCACGTCAACGACGAGCTGATGAACGAGCTGCACGCCGTCAAGAAAGCTGTCAAGCCCGAGCACGTCTTCCTCGTCGTCGATGCCATGACCGGGCAGGACGCGGTCAACTCCGCCAAGAGCTTTCACGAGAAGCTCGCCGTAGACGGCGTCATCCTCACCAAGTTCGATTCCGACACCCGAGGCGGCGCCGCCATCTCCGTCAAAGAGGTCACCGGCGCTTCGATCAAGTTCATCGGTGTCGGCGAGAAGCTCGACGCGCTCGAAGAGTTCCACCCCGAACGCATGGCCGGCCGCATCCTGGGCATGGGCGACGTCGTCAGCCTCGTCGAAAAAATCCAGGAAGAGGTCAGCGAGGAAGAGGCCGAGGCGATGCAGGCCAAGATGGCCAAGGGCGAGATGACCATGGACGACTTCCTCAAGCAGATGAAGTCGCTCCGCAAAATGGGCTCGATGAAGTCCCTCCTCGGCATGCTCCCCGGCGTCGGCTCCATGATGAAAGACGTGGACATCGACGAGAAGCAGCTCGACCGCACCGAGGCGACCATCAAGAGCATGACCGCCGACGAGCGCGCCCGCCCGGACCTGATCAACATGAGCCGCCGAAAACGCATCGCCAAGGGCAGCGGCTCAGACCAGCAGGAGGTCGGCAAGCTCGTCAAGCAGGTCAGCATGGTCAACACCATGACCAAGCGGATGGGCGCCATGGGCTCGGGAAAGATGGAGGCCGCCCAGCAGATGGCCGAGAGCGGCAACATGGCCGGCATGGCCGGCATGGCCGGCATGCTCGGCTCCAAGGGCTCCACCAAGGCCAAAGGCCGCGGCACCAAGTCACGCAAGAAACGCCGCTGATGCGCTCTCACGCCCGAGGCCTCGGGAGGGACCCCGTCCCCTCGGCTGATCAAATCAGGGTGCCACGGGTTGACCCGCAGGGCAACCCGTGCCGCAGAACCAGAACACGGCTTGCAAGACAAGCCGTGGCACCCAAGCATTCGGGTGCCAACACGAATCAGACTCACTCCGGCCCGTCGTGCCCCACCACCTTCGTGCCCCGATCGATCCGACGCATCATCCCCGACAGCGTCTTGCCCGGCGCCATCTCGTGCAGCACCGCCGCGGCCCCTCCCCCGTGGTCCTCGATCAGCCGCTCGCAGCACGTCGCCCACCGAACCGGGCTCGTCAGCTGATCGAACAACCCCCGACGGATCTCGTCGGGCCCCCGGTGCCCCTCGCCCGTCACGTTTGACATCACCGGGCATCGCGGGGCCCTGATCTCGGCCTGCCCCAGCGCGTGCTGCAACCGCTCCGCCGCCGGCTGCATCAGCGGCGAGTGGAACGCCCCGGCCACCCGCAGCCGCGTCGCGCGAAGCCCCAGCCCCACCGCCGCCTCCTCAGCCCGGTCGCACGCCCCCGCCGACCCCGAGATCACCACCTGCCCCGGCGCGTTGAAGTTCGCGCACACCAGCACGTCGCCCTGCTTCGCAGCCGCGCACACCTGGTTCGCAGAATCCTCGTCCGCCCCGATCAACGCCACCATCGAAGAGTCCACCGCCTGCGCCGCGTCCTGCATCGCACGACCACGCAACGCGACCAGCTTGAGCCCATCCTCAAACGTGAACGCGCCCGCCAGATGCAACGCCGAATACTCGCCCAGCGACAGCCCCGCCGCCGCGACCATCGGCGCCTCGTCCGGGTCTGTCCCGCTCGTGGCGCACCACCCGTGGTAGCTCGCGACCGACGCCGTGTAGATCGCCGGCTGCGAGATGTCCGTCCGGTTGAGCGATTCGATCGGCCCCTCGAACATCAGCGTGCTCAGCTTCGTGCCCGCCAGGTCAGCGCCCGGCGAGGTCTCGGGCCTCGCCCACACCTCCGCCAACGCCGCATCAGCCCGCGCGATCACCGCCGCCGCCTCGGGCGAGGCCTCGCCCCAAGCCTTCGCCATCCCAACAGCCTGAGCGCCCTGCCCGGGGCACAGCACAATAAAAGGTTCGGTGGTCATGCCAAAGGCTACTCCCGTGCCCGCGCCTTGGCGACAGGGAGCCCATGGGATTGTGGGATCACTCAGGCGGAGCAACCCGCTACCCTGTCCACATGCTCAATCTCGCCCTGGTCTTCCTCGGCGGCGGCACCGGCGCCGCCCTCCGATACCTCGCCTCGATAGGCACCGCCGCCGCCCTGCGCCCCTGGACTCATTCCGACGAGGGCGTCGCCCACGCCGACGCCCTGCTCGGCCTCCTCCCACTCGCCACCCTCCTCGTCAACATCACCGGCTGCTTCCTCATCGGCCTCGCCATCCCCTCACTCACCGAACGCGACGACCTCCGCCACCTCCTCATCGTCGGCCTCCTCGGCGGCTTCACCACCTTCAGCGCCTTCGGCCACGAGACCGTCGCCCTCCACCACGCACACCACAACGCCCTCGCCGTCCTCTACGTCCTCCTCTCCGTCTTCCTCGGCGCCGCCGCCGTCCTCCTCGGCAACGCACTCATGGGCCGCGGCTCGCCCTAATCCACCCCCCGATCACCAGCCCCCTACGCTACATACCAATCTCGTCCAATCGGACAAGACCTCCCAGGAGACGTCGATGTCAGATCAATCCCCCCAGCGCGTCGCCATCGTCACCGGAGCCTCCAGAGGAATCGGCAGAGCCATCGCCACCCGCCTCGCCCTTCCTGTCGAAAAAGGCGGCGCCGGCCGCCACGTCGTCCTCTCCGCACGCTCCGAGGGCCCCCTCAACGAACTCAAAGCCGAGATCGAGGCCAACGGCGGAACCGCGACCGCAAAGCCCGTAGACATCTCCGACTTCACCGCCCTCGCAGCCATGGTCGAATCCGTCGCGAGTGAGTTGGGCCGCATCGACATCCTCGTCAACAACGCCGGCATCACCAAGGACAACCTCATCCTCCGCATGAGCGACGAGGAGTGGGACGCCGTCATCGACACCAACCTCAAGTCCGTCTTCGTCGCCTGCCGCGCCGCAGCCCGCCCCATGATGAAGGGCAAGTTCGGCCGCATCTGCAACATCGCAAGCACCAGCGGCCTCGTCGGCAACGCCGGCCAAGCCAACTACGCCGCCGCAAAGTCAGGCCTCACCGGCTTCACCAAAACAATCGCCCGCGAACTCGGCGGCAAGGGCGTCACCGCCAACGTCGTCGCCCCCGGCTTCATCCAGACCGACATGACCAAGGACCTGCCCGCCCAGGTCACCGACCACATCAAAATGCTCATGGCCGTCCGCAACCTCGGCGAGCCCGAAGACATCGCCGCCGCCGTCGCCTACGTCACCAGCGACGACGCGGGATTCCTCACCGGCCAGACCATCGCCGTCGACGGCGGCATGACAATGTGCTGATCGCCCTGATCGGGGCGGAACGATGCCAGAACTCAACTTCAATCTCAACGGCCTACGCATGAACGCCACCACCACCGCCCCCGGCGGAGTGATCGATTCGGACACGGTCTTCACGTTCACCCAGGACGGCCCGCACGCCGAGGCCCACTACGCCGGCGGACGCGTCCTCAGCGGTCACCTCATCGGCACCATCACCCGCGACCGATTCGAGTTCCGATACTGCCAGCGGCACGCCACGCCCGACGGATCGGGCCAAGAGCTCGCCGGCGGCCACTCGCGCTGCACCCTCGAACGCGACGACCTCGGCAAGCTCCGAATCCTCGAACGCTTCACCTGGGCCGACGGCGGGACCGGCGAAAACATCATCGCGGAGCTGTAACCTCAGCCGTCGAGCCGCCTACCCCCCCGCTCGCCAGCACGATCACGCCCCCGACGATCAGCAGGACACCCAGCACCTTCCGCACGTCGAACGACTCGCCCAGAAACACAACGCCCAGCCCCACCGCGATCGCCGGCGCCAGCGAGAACGCGATCGGCTTGACCCGCCCCACCTCGCCGAAGCTCAGCGCCAGGTAAAAAAACACCATCCCGCACGCCCCGGCCAGCAGGCCCGACCCCAGCACCAGCTTCCACAGCACCGCGCTGTCCGCCTGCCAGAACCGCACCGGCTCGCGCCCCTGCACCCTCACCCACACCCACCACACCCCCCACATCACCGGCAGCGCGACCGTGCTCCGAACCGCGATCGCCGTGATCGGCCCGATCTGCTTCGACTGCAGCACGCCCTTGGTGAACACCTCGCCAACACCCCAGGCCAGGCCCGCGAGCACCGCGAACAGCACCGCGGTCACGCAGCGTCTCCCAGATCAATAAAGCTCAGGTGCATCGAGCAGTGCCCCAGCTGCAAGACGGTCCACTCCTCATGCGTCAGCTCGCCGAACGCGGGGCTGGCGTGCGTGAACCTCTCGTTGCCGTTGAGAACACGCTCGACCGACCCTCGCAGCAACGCGAGGCCTTGGTCTACCGATGTGTCGTCGCCCGGCAGCAGCCACGCCGTCCCCTTGCCCAGCTGGAAGCCCGGCTTGAGCGGGGCCCCCGACAACGCCTTCTTCTTGAAGAACAGCTTGACGAGGATCCGCACCGGCAGCGGCGCCATCCCCGGGAACCCATCGAGCGCCCCCTTGAACAGGATGTTGCAGTGCTCGAGGACCTGCCCCGCCGTCCAGTTGCCCGTCACCGTGAGCGTGCCCGCTTGAGAAGCGGTCGCGATCCGGTCCAGGTCCGCAGCGAGATCCTCGAAGCTCTCGAATCTCACACCCCGCCTCGGGGCCTCTTTTGTGTTCACAGTCATCAGCATGGCCCCTTTCGGCGTGTTGCTTAACGGGGCAAGCATACCGCCGCGGCGCGCATAAAAAAAACCCGCCCCACACAGGGACGGGCGTTCTTTCATTGGCTATCAATCGCCCGGCTCAGCCCGCCGCAGCCGCAGCCTTCTCAGCCTTGGCCCGCGCGTCGTCCAGCGTCCCAACATACATAAACGACGACTCGGGCAGGTCGTCCCCCTCGCCGTCGCAGATCCGCTCGAACGAGTCGATCGTCTCCTCCAGCGAGGTGTTGATCCCCGGGAACCCCGTGAAGACCTCAGCCACATAGAACGGCTGGGACAAGAACCGCTCGATCCGACGAGCCCGGTTCACGTTCTGCTTGTCCTCTTCGCTCAGCTCGTCCACGCCGAGAATCGCGATGATGTCCTGCAGGTCCTTGTACCGCTGCAGGATCCCCTGCACCTTCTGGGCGATCGCGTAGTGACGCTCGCCGATCACACCCGGGTCCAGGATCCGAGACGTCGAGCTCAGCGGATCGACCGCGGGGAAGATCCCCTTCTCAGCGATCGAACGCTCGAGCACCACGAACGCGTCGAGGTGGGCGAACGCGGTCGCCGGGGCCGGGTCCGTCAGGTCGTCCGCGGGCACGTAGATCGCCTGCACCGAGGTGATCGCGCCCTTGTTGGTCGAGGTGATCCGCTCTTGCAGCTGCCCCATCTCCGTGGACAGCGTCGGCTGATACCCCACCGCAGACGGCATCCGCCCCAGCAACGCCGAGACCTCCGAGCCGGCCTGCGTGAACCGGAACACGTTGTCCACGAACATCATCGTCTCAACGCCCGACTCGTCGCGGAACTCCTCCGCCATCGTCAGCCCCGACAACGCCACACGAAGACGCGACCCGGGAGGTTCGTTCATCTGACCGAAGCACATCGCGACCTTGTCGATCACGTACGCGGTCTTGCCGTTCTGGTCCGTGAACTCCGCCTCGGACATCTCGCGCCAAAGGTCGTTGCCCTCGCGCGTCCGCTCGCCCACGCCGCAGAACACGGAGTACCCGCCAAACTCGCGGGCCACGCGGGCGATCATCTCCTGGATGATGACCGTCTTGCCAACGCCCGCTCCGCCGAACAGCCCGATCTTGCCACCCCGAACGAACGGGCACAGCAGGTCAACAACCTTGATCCCCGTGGGCAGGATCTCCGTCTTCGGGTTCAGCTCGTGGAACGCCGGCGGCTCGCGATGGATCGGACGACGCGGCGCGTCCGTCACCGGCGGCTTGTTGTCGATCGGCTCGCCCAGCAGGTTGAACACCCGCCCCAGCACCGCCGTCCCCACCGGCACCGTCACCGGGCCGCCCGCGTCAACGCAGACCATGCCCCGTTTGGTCCCGTCGGTCGAGCCCAGCGCCACCGCCCGGACCTGCCCGCCGCCCAGGTGCTGCTGGATCTCGCCAACGAGCTTGTGGTGCTTGCCGTCCTGGTCCCAGTCGATCTGCACCGCGTTGTAGATCTCGGGCAGCTGCCCCTCGGGAAACTGCGCGTCGAACGTCGATCCGATGACCTGCGTGATCACACCCTTGGTGCCCTGAGCCATATCGGCCGTCCTCTCCATAGCCCAGTCAAAACCGGGCCGATTCATGCTTCTTCAGACCGTCCCCGCACCGGCAACACGAGCCGATCCGAAGGGTCAGTACAGTAGGTCACCCGCCCTCGGCAGGCCACCCCCTTCCACCCTCCTCCGCTCCCCATCCCCGCCCCAGCCCAGCTCCAGCCCAGCCCCGCAGCCAACTCCACCCCCCATCACCGCACCGCGTTAGGCCCGACGCACGACCCAACCCACGCCTCCCCTCGCTTTTTCTCCAGATTCTGCCTGCCCGCCCCCCACACAGCATCCAAGCCAAGGCACACCGGCCACACCCGGCCGATCACCAACCAGCCCCCTCGGAGCACCCAATGCCCGCTCTCCTCCTCGCCATCGTCTCCTCCCTCGCCCTCATGCTGGGCCTGCAAGCCGCCCCCCTGGCCCCGGCCGCCCTCCCCGACACCCCCGTCGGCCACCGCGCCAAGATCTGGTTCGACGCCGTCGAGTCCGCCGACGACGCCGGCCTCGAAGCCATGATCCGCGACAACCTCGCCCCCGATCTCCTCGGATTCTTCCCCATGGACGACCACGTCCAGATGCACCTCGAGATCCGCGAGGACCTCCTTGAGGTCGTCTCGATCGAGCGCCAGCGCGAAGACCACCTCACCCTCCTCTGCCGCTCAACAGACGGCTGGGCCTCCCTCCAGATCAACGTCCAGCCCGAGCCCCCACACCTCATCGTCGGCATCGGATTCGGCCCCGCCGAGGCCCCCGACATCACCAACACCAGCCCCGCCGACAACGACCCCGACTTCGCCGCCGCCCTGGACGAATACGTCAACGCCCTCGCCGCCGACGACGAGTTCTCGGGCACCGTCCTCGTCTGCCGAGACGGCGAGCCCATCTACTCCGCCGCACACGGCGAGGCCTCCAAACGATTCCACGTCCCCAACACACTCGACACCAAGTTCAACCTCGGCTCCGCAAACAAGCTCCAGACCGCCATCGCCATCAACCAGCTCGCCGAGCAGGGCAAACTCCGCTACACCGACCTCGTCGGCGACCTCCTCCCCGATTACCCCAACGACGACTTGAAGTCCAGGGTCACCGTCCACCACCTCCTCACCCACACCGGCGGCACCGGCTCCCACTTCACCCCAGAGTTCTTCGAGACCTCAAAGCTCAAGCACCGCACCCTCGCCGACTTCATCCCACTCATCGCTGACAACGGCGTCGCCTTCGAGCCCGGCTCACAGATGGAGTACTCCAACGCCGGCTTCATGATCCTCGGCCGCATCATCGAGCAGGTCTCCGGCGAGCCCTACTACGACTACATCAGAAGCCACCTCACCGGCCCCGCCCACGCCACCAACACCGACTGCTACGACCTGGACATCCCCGTCGAGAACCTCGCCGAGGGATACATCCCCGCCGACGAGTACGACAGCAGGCTCGACCAAGGCTCCATGGGCGACACCATCCCCGGCCTCTCAGACTCGGCCAACGCCTGGCGATCCAACACCTTCTTCCACTCCCCAAAGGGCGGACCCGCAGGCGGCGGATACTCCACCGTCATCGACCTCAACAAAATCGCAGACGCCTTCATGCAAGGCACGCTCGTCTCCGAAACCACCCGCGACCTCATGACCACCAGCCACACACCCTTCGGCCACTCCGAAACCACCTCCTACGGCTACGGCATGATCATCGAGACCCAGAACGATGGCCTCCGATCATTCGGACACGGCGGAGACTTCCTGGGCATCCAGACCCGATACACCATCATCCCAGACACCACCACCGCCAACCCCACCGCCGGCTACTACACCATCGCCGTCATGACCAACGTCGCAGGCCAGGCCGCCCGCGTCTACAACCACGCCCTGCGACTCCTCCCACGCCGCTGACTCCCCCCACCCCAGCAGCCCTCACTCTCGCCCAAACCGATACGTCCGGCTCGGATCATCGATATCACGCCCCCCAGCGCTCCCATCCAGAAACGCAAAGTGCGCCCGGTCCTTCCCGTGCCACCACCCCAAAGACGTCCCGTCCGTGTACCCGTCATCGTTCTGGTCGAACACCGCGATGATGTCGTTGTTCGGATTCTGCTGCGCCGCGATGATCTGCCCGTAGTCCCCCACCGTCACAAACGAACTCGGCGACACCATCACGTCCGCCGGCCCGACCTTGGGCCCAAACTGCAGCCCGTACTTCCCCGTCGTCGGGTTCCGCCCGTTGAAGCCATACAGCCCAAACCGGTTCACCCCGTAGCTGTTGCCCACCTGCCCGAAGTGCGAGAGGTCTCCCTCGCCCGAGCGATTCCCCAGCGCGATCCCGTCGTAGCTCGACTTCCCGTCCATGTCGAACCGGTGCACCCCGTTGTCCGTCGGACACCGGAAGATCTCCGCGAACCCCTCCGAAACCTCCGACTCCCCGTAATACGGATTCACCGGCCGCTCCGCGATCAGCGGGAACAGCGCCCCGTTCGCCTGCGGCAGGATCACCTCGCCGTTCGTGTCTCGCTCGTACCAGTGCACCCCGCCCCACCCCCACGTCGAGTTGGCCAAGTAAAACTTGTACGGCTCAGCCTCCACAACGCTCTCGGGCGTCTCCCCCCAAGGAAACACCCCGTAGTCCGCCGTATACAGCCCCCACGCCTGCCCGTGCGTCCGCAGATTCGCCAAGCACTTCAACGCCCTCGCCGAGTCCCGCGCCCGCCCCAGCGCCGGCAGCAAAATCCCGATCAGCAGCGCGATGATCGCGATCACCACCAGCAGCTCGATCAGCGTGAACCCGCCCCGCTTCTTCTCAACCCGATCGCGTCCCATGCCCGTCCTTTCGCCCGCCACAGACCCCCGGACCCAATTCCGGCCCGAGGCTCCCCAGAATACCACAACCTACGCACCCCTCCAACCCCCGGTTCGCCCCCCCCTCCCATCCCGAGCCCCCCGACCATCCCCCCACTCCC
>JBLHKT010000016.1:0-84203 GCA_047620485.1 Phycisphaerales bacterium
TGCTCCGACCCCAAACCGTGCCACCCCCCAATCTCCCCCCCCAGTTTCCAACCCAACCAACCCCCGCCCTCCTCTACACTGACCCCATGCCCCCCACCGCCATCGCCCTTATCGCTGTCTCCGTCCTCGCCCTGGCCCTCGCAGCCGCCCTCGTCTGGTCCCTCCTCACCCGAGCCCGGGCCCAGTCCGACCTGGCCTCCCAAGCCGCGACCGCCGCCGAGCGCCTCGCCACAGCCCAGGCCGAAACCGCCCGCATCCAGGCCGAGCGCGAGTCCACCGCCCGCACCGCCGCCGAGCTCGAGCAGCGCCTCGCCGACCGCGAACGAGAGACGGCCTCGATCATCTCCGCGCTCAGCAACGACAAGGCCGTCCTCGCCGAGCGGCTGTCCAACCTCGACCAGATCCGCGCCGAGCTCGCCAAGAACGAGGCCCGCATGAAGGAGGTCTTCGCCGCACTCTCAGCCGACCAGCTCAAGGCCTCCCGCACCGAGTTCCTCGCCCAGGCCAAGCCCGTCTTTGATGCCGCGACCAAGCAGCACGCCGACCTCGCCAAGCCCATCGAGGAGACCCTCCGCCTGACCCGCGAGCGCCTCGAGTCCATCGAGAAAACCCGCGTCGAGTCCGCAGCCCGGATCGCCGAGCAAATAGACCAAATGACCGGCGCCAACAACACCCTCCGCGACGAGACCGGCCGACTCACCCGCGCCCTCTCACGCCCCGAGATCCGCGGCCAGTACGGCGAGATCCAGCTCCGCCGCGTAGCCGAGCTCGCCGGCATGACCTCCTACTGCGACTTCACAGAACAGACCACCGTCCGCGACGACGACGGCAACATGCTCCGCCCCGACATGGTCGTCAAGCTCCCCAACGAGCGCGTCATCGTCGTGGACGCCAAGACCAACACCTACGCCTACCTCGAGGCCGTCAACGCCAAGGACGACACCGAGCGGGCCCACCACCTCGAACGCTTCGGCAAGCACGTCGCCGACCAGGCCAAAAAACTCGCCGACAAGGACTACTGGTCCCAGTTCGACGGCTCCCCCGACTTCGTCGTCATGTTCATCCCCGGCGACCACTTCATCGACGCCGCACTCCAGCAACGACCCGACCTCATCGACACCGCCGCACAGCACGGCGTCATCCTCGCCTCCCCCTCCACACTCATCGGCCTCCTCCGCGCCGTCGCCGTCGGCTGGCGAGAGCACCGACTCGCCGACGAGGCCCGCGCCCTCTTCGAGCTGGGCAAAGAGCTCCACGAACGAGCCGCCGTCGCCTTCGAACACGCCGGCAAGCTCGGCGACTCCATCCGACAGTCCGTCGAACGCTACAACAAATTCGTCGGCTCCATCGACACCCGCATGATGCCCACCCTCAAACGCTTCGAAGACGCTGGGGCCCGCTCCGGCAAACAACTCGCAGAACCCAAATCTGTGGATGCCACGCCGAGGATGCTGGAGGCGGGGGAAGGGTGATGCAAGAGCATTGCCGAGACGGTAAGACATGACTTCGAGCGCCAGATGGAGGGGGCCACCCTCCGCTAGTGCTCCGAATTCGCCGACGACATTATTAGTCTTATGGTATTCGAAGGACCAATGCCGCAGATCACTGTCCCAGACAAAATCGCGAACCTAGATCGCCAGTTTCGCGACCGACGCCCGGTTGCGGCGAAGCTATATTTGCACGACCCATCGAGTTGCAGCCAAGTCGATGACAACACGATTTTCAAGGCGAAGTACAAACTTTCTAGCACGATCGGCGTCCCCCTCTCTTCAATTGCTCTTGCGGGATCAGCACAGACCGGATGGTCCATAAAACGCAACGCCGAATACGCTCCCAACAAAAGCGATATTGATTTTGCAATTATTGACACCGGCCTTTTTAGTAACTGCCTCACCGAGATCGTAAGTCTATGCAGAGGATACACCGACAACACAAGGTTCAAAAGCCCGGATGTCGCGAAAACATTCCGAGATAATGCAAGCAAGGGCATCCTGATACCCCGTTTGTTCCCCTCCTCTCACCTCAAACGGCAATGGGACGACATCAAGCAAACCGTCACGCTGCTTTGCGCCCCCATCGCTACCGACTGCTCGTTCTTTATATATATTTCCGAGGCGTCTTTCGTCAGCAAGCAAATGGGTGCTGTTAATTACTTGAGGAATCTGCCATGATTGCTTACCACGTTCGATCCAGAACTCTAGTTGACATTTACAACGATCTTAAAACAGAAAAACTAATTCTGTCTCCATACTTTCAACGCAAGCTTGTTTGGCGACAATCGCACAAGGTTGATTTCATAAAAACAATCCTGCTTGGCTACCCATTCCCCGAAGTGTTCATTTCCAGAGGCACTATTGATCTAGAAAAAATGGCCTCGGTGTCTGGCGTCGTTGATGGGCAGCAGCGACTCAATAGCATTTGCGAATTTGTCGAGAACGAACTCGAGGTTGACGGAAAAACCTACTCTGACTTATCAATCCAGGAACGAGAGCGGTTTCTAAAGTATGAAATTGCGGTCATAGACCTTGACCTGGATGACAACGACCCTCGCGTCGTCGAGATCTTTAAACGCCTCAACAGAACCTTTTACGCCCTGTCAGCAATCGAGAAAATGGCGACGGAGTATGCCTCAGTGGAATTCATGCTCGTCGCGAAGCTGCTTGCGGGCGAGTTTCGTGGGAAGGCAGCTGATGAAGATGCGCCCGACAATATCGCTATAGAGCGAGTGACCGACGACCCCACGCTGACCCAGGAGTTTGTCACGTGGGCGAACAGCCAAGACATCGACGCGTTCCACAGGCTTATCTTAGAAAGTAATATTTTCTCTGCTTACGAAATCAGCCGTCAGGTGCACTTGATGTTTGTTCTAAACCTCATGGCTACGGCGATGGTCAAGTACTACAACAGAAACGACAAAGCCAAAACTCTGCTAGACGAACTGGTGACACTCGATGATTGGCCAGAACGGGACCAAGTCCTGTACAATTAAAACGACTCGGCCAAGCTTATCAATCGCGTAAAACCGACTCCGGCAGCATTTTGGTACACCAAGTCTAATTCATTCTCGCTGCTCATCGAAGTGCTTGATCAGCTACATACCCTCGAATCCGTGAAATCTACAGAGGTGAAGGATGCGCTGAAGATATTTGCAGATTCTGCTCCTCCAGATTATCGCCTGGCGGCCAAGGAAGGTGTCAACAACCTTCGTGAGCGAACTCTGCGAGGGTCTCATCTTCGAGCTGTCTTGAGTTCAGCCTGCAAGTGAAATGTGGTCCCTTTTTTTGCCCGGGTCGCTTTGCGAGCCAGGCTCTCGACTGCACTCTGCACTCCCCCTCCCCGTGCGCCAAATCACCTCACTGTCACCCACTTCCCCCGTTTTTGCTTGAGCCGTCCCCGCCACCGCTAAACAATGGCTGCATGATCGCAGAACCAAACCAAATCGCCTCGCTCCAAGCCGCCAACCACGCCAGCTCCGCCCCGGAAGCCGAATCTGAGCGAAGCGAAGGTTCGGATTGCCTTTCCCTCCCCCCCATCACGCCCCCCATCGCCCTCCCCAACCCCGCCGACCACGAGCCCCTCCTCGATCTCTGGCTCGAAAACCTCGCCCCCCTCCAACTCTGCGAGCGGTTCGACCTCACGCTCACGCAGCTGCTCGCCTGGGCCCGCTCGCCGCGCACGCAGCGAGACCTCGCGTTGCTCGAGTCGATCGCCGAGCTCCAACAGGCCGACCTTCTCCCAGCCCGCCGCCGCACCGCCATCGCCGCGCTACACACCGCCGCCGCCTCGCACGGCTGCCGCCTCTCCCCGCTCGAACTACAAACCAACGAATCCGCCCGCCGCGCCGCAACGGCCCTGCTCAAGCAATCCCCATCCCCAATCCAAGCCGCGGGCGCGAGCACGCGACCCCCTGTTTTTCCGAGCCGCGGGCGCAAGCACGCGATCCCCTCGCCGATCCCCTCCCCCAGTGGGACAGGCGCCCCGCCTGTCATACCAACCCCCAAGCGCGCCCCGCCCCGCGCCCCGCTACACTCGCCGAACATGTTCGACGCAATCAATAAAACCGAGTTCTTCGGGTGGTGGGATCGTGACCTGGTCGATCGGCAGCACCGCTCAATCAAGGGATCCAGGACGCCTGGATCGCCAGCCAGCTCGAGGGGGTCTCCGGGAAGCGCATCCTCGAGATCGGCGGGCGCTCGCCGCGCCTGCTCCTGAGCCTCGCGGCGAACAACGCGTGCGTCAACGCCGACCCCGTGCTCCCCGACGACGACCCGGCAACCCTGAACCTGACCTCGGTGGACACGCTGCTGGGCGACTTCGACCCGCGGCTTGAAGACGGCTCGTTCGACATCGCCTTCTCGATCTCCGTGATGGAGCACGTCCCCGACGAGAAGCTCGCCGACTGCTTCACCGACATGGCCCGCGTGCTCAAGCCCGGCGGACGCCTGCTGCACGCGATCGATGTCTATCTCGGGCTCACCCCCGACGAGGAGACCACCCGCCGGGTCGCGTCGTACCTCGACGCGGCGCACGCGGCCGGGCTGCTGCTCGAGTCGCCCCGGGCCCTGCCCGCCGAGCCCGCGTTCACGACCGACATGATCTCGAACCCGGATTTCATCATGGCCAACTGGAACACGATCTCGCCCACGCTGCGAAGCGTGCGCGAGCAATGCCAGGGGATCAGCCTCAAGGCCGTGTGGATCAAACCCGCCGCCGGATGAGCCGGGCGAGCCCCGAAAAGACTGGTCAAGCCGGGGCGGTGCCGGGGGGCAGGTCGGTCTCGCCCTTCTTGGCGGCCGAGTCGGTGCTCTCGCCGGTGAAGGAGGCGGGCGTGATCTCGGGGGTCTTCTTGCCCCGATCGGCGCGGAGCAGGTCGGCCACGGTCGGGCGGTCCATCGCCTCGCCACGCATGATCGCGTGGACCTCGTCGGCGTTGAGCGTCTCGTACTTGAGCAGCGCCTTGGCCACCGCCTCGACCTGTTCCCAGTGCTCAAAGAGCATCTTCTCCGCCTCGGAATAGGCCTCGTCCACCAGCCGCCGGATCTCCTCGTCGATGATCTTGGCGGTGTCCTCCGAGAAGTCTTTCTCAGGCTGGAAGTACTCGTTGGTGTCGGAGCCGGTGTAGCGGACAAACCCGAGCTTCTTGCTCATGCCCCATTCGAGGATCATGGCCCGCGCCAGCTGCGTCGCCTGCGAGATGTCCGATGAAGCGCCGCTCGACACGTCGTCCATCGCCTTCTGTTCTGCGATCCGCCCGCCGCACACGACCCGCATCGTGGCCAAGAGCCACTTGAGGCCGTACCCCATGCGGTCCTTCTCGGGCAGGCTGAAGGTTGCGCCGCCCGACTCGCCGCGCGGGATGATCGTCACCTTGTGCAGCGGGTCCGAATCCTTGAGCAGCGCCTGAAGCACGGCGTGCCCGGCCTCGTGATACGCGACGAGGTTGTTCTCTTCTTCCTCGCGGACACGGCTCTTCTTGGCGCGGCCGAACCGCACCTTGTCGCGGGCCTCCTCGAAGTCCTCGTGCTCGATGAAGTCCTTGTTGAGCATGGTGGCGCCGATCGCGGCCTCGTTGATGATCGCTGAGAGATCGGCACCGGAGAAGGCGGGCGTGCCGCGTGCGATCTTCTCGAGATCGACGTCGGGGCCCATCTTGACCTTCTTGGCGTGGACCATGAGGATCTCGAGGCGGCCCTTGACGTCGGGCAGGGGCACGGTGATCTGGCGATCAAAACGGCCCGGGCGGATGAGGGCGGGGTCGAGGACGTCGGCGCGGTTGGTGGCGGCGATGACGATGACGCCGTCGCCGGAGCCGAAGCCGTCCATCTCGACGAGGATGGCGTTGAGGGTCTGCTCACGCTCGTCGTTGCCGCCCGAGGAGAAGCCGGAGCCGCGCTTGCGGCCGACCGCGTCGATCTCGTCGAGGAAGATGATGCAGGGGGCGGACTCTTTGGCCTGCTTGAAGAGGTCGCGGACACGGGAGGCGCCGACGCCGACGAACATTTCTACGAAGTCTGAGCCGGAGATGGAGAAGAAGGGGACGTCGGCCTCGCCGGAGATTGCTTTGGCGAGGAGTGTTTTGCCGCAGCCGGGCTGGCCGATGAGGAGGACGCCTCGGGGGATTCGGCCGCCGAGGCGGGTGAACTTCTTGGGGTTCTTGAGGAACTCGATGATCTCGGTGACCTCGTCCTTGGCCTCCTCGATGCCGGCGACGTCCTTGAAGGTGACACCGGTCATCTCTTTGGTGAGCTGCTTGTGCTTTGATTTTCCGAAGGTGCCGAGCATTCCTCCGCCGCCGCCGGCGGCGCGCATGCCGCGTGCGAGGATGAACCAGAGGACGGCGATGATGAGGATGAAGGGGCCGAACATGTAGAGGAGGCTGACCCAGGCGCTGGTGCCCTTGGCCTCGTAGGCGCCGTTGGTGAGCTCACCGAGCTGCGTGGCGATGTACTCGCCGTTCTTGGAGTTGACGGGGACTCGGACGGAGCTGGTCTTCTCGCCGGTGGGGTCCTGCTGGATGAGTGTTCCGGTGACGGCGGCCTCGGAGTAGACGACGGATTCGGGGTCGATCTCGCCGTTTTCGTAGTGGACGGCGAATTCCTGCCAGGTCATCTTCTGGCCGCTGTTTGCGTTGGAGAGGAACATGAAGAGCATCATGACCATGAGCATGATCATGATGAAGCCGAAGAGGCCTCGGCTGGGGGCGGGGCCCGAGGCGGTGGCCTTGGGGTCGCCCTTGGCGTTGGGACCGCCCGACTTCTTGGAGTCCGGGGCGGGGGTCTTGGGCTCGTCGGCGAAGTTGTGGTTGGTCTTGTTCAAGCTTTTGTCCTGCGTGGGTCGCACGTGGTCCTCGTCGGGCGTTGGGCCCTTGTGTCATCGGGCGTGGGCCCCGGGTCTGTCCCTGTCGGTTCGGGAATCGGCTGCGGAGATTGCGTCTCGCGGCCTCGGATTCACTCTGACTCCCCCACCGGGCCCGAACGTCCGAAAAGATTTGGCTTTGTATGGTAGCGCGTGAGGGCTGGTTATGGTTCGTTCCGCGGTGCGAATGGGGCTGGGTCTCCCCGGAATCAGCGTGTAAACGCGGGTGGGGGTGCCGAAGAATCGCTCCGCCGAGACGCGGAGGGGACGGGTGTCGCGGAAAGGAGGGGAGAGCCGGGGTTTGGGCCGGGGTCCATGGGGGGCGGCGACGCTGCCGGGGAGTCGCACCCCGTCATCCGACCGCTTCGCGGCCACCTTCTCCCCCCAGGAGGACTACGCACTCAATCTGAGCGGCTTGATTCGATGTGGTTGTGTGGCATGGCGTTGCGAAGCATAACCATGTGGATTTCATCCCCGCCATGCTCGCGATTCGCGTGAGCGTGGCTTGCGTTGACAAGCCCTCGGCGCAAGCCGAGGGTGCCGGGGACCTGTGAAGTCGCACGCACCCTCGGCTTGCGCCGAGGGCTCGTTCAAACAGGACTCGCGTGCTTGCGCACGCGGCTTGGATTTGCAGAAGCATGCTCAAGCTCTCAAGGCGTCGCGTGATCGTGCTACACCAACCAGAGTCAGTGCTTTTCATGCGATTCGGATCAGCCGACGGTCTGTTGATGCATAATCCTCCCAAGGGGGGAGAAGGAGCAAATGCGGGTCTCGTCGCTTACCGGCTGGGGTCCAGGGGGGGCGGCGACGCTGCCGGGAGTCGCACCCCCTCATCCGACCGCTTCGCGGCCACCTTCTCCCCCAAGGGGGAGAAGGAGCAAGCCCAAGAAGGAAAGGAGCAACGGCTGGGCTACCAGTCGGAGCGGAGCTCGCGGACGATGGCGCGGGCGAGTTCTTCGATGGCTTCGCGGTGGCCGACCTCGACGCGCTCGCCGGTTGGGCGGGCCTGGATGGTGGTGGCGGAGGCGGCGAACTGGCGTCGTGCGACGAGGGTCTCGCCGGTGCGTGAGTCTCGCCAGTTGAAGCGTACGGTGATGGTGAAGGCTTGTTCTTCGGAGAGGCCGGTGCCGCGTGTGGTCGAGAGGGTTCGGTACTCGGCGGCGGTGACCGAGGCGGTGAGCTCGGTGTCGGCGCTGGCCCGGGCGGCGACGCGCCAGGGGGTGGCCCGCTGGATCTCCTTGGCGACGGCCTCGGAGAGCTGCGACTCGAGACCCGGGAACATGGTCAGGTTCTCAAAGATCGGGACGGCGACGGTTTGCACGGACTCGTTGTAGGTGGAGGCGAAGGAGTAGCCCGAGCTGGGGTCGGTGGCGCACCCGCCCGCCAGGCTCAGGACGCCCGCGAGCATGATCGCGCTCCGGGCGGGCGCAAGGCGGCGGTGTTCGCGGCGTGGGTCAATCACCGGGGACCTCTTTGCCGGGCTCTGGCTGGGGGGGTTCGGTTTGGGGCTGATCGATCCAGCCGAGCTCGATCATGGTCTTGGCGGCGTCTGAGGCGGCGACGGAGGCGGGGTGCTGGATGAGCAGTCGCTCCATGGAGAACTTGGCGCTGGCCTGGTTTCCTCGTCGGAGGTACCACCTTGCGGTCTGTAGCATCTGTTGCGCGGCGGACTCGTCGATCCGGTTGAGGAGTCCCTCGGTGATGCCGGCGGCCTCGGCCTCGCCGGGGTATCGGGCGCGGTAGTCGAGGATGAGCAGTCGCGCGTCGATGAGTGTGGAGGCGTCGTAGCTGGGGCCCTTGAATCGGGCGACGGCGCAGAAGATCTGCCGGAGGCTGGCGTGTCGGCGGAACTCGGAGCGGGGGTAGTTGGAGAGGAAGATGGCGTACATCTCTTGGGCGAGCTGGAGCTCGCGGCGGGTGTAGTACCAGTCGGCGAGGGTGATCGCGGCCTGCTCGGCGAGCTCGGAGCCGGGGAGGCGTTCTTGTGATCGGATGAGGAGCTCTTCGCCGAGCTCGGAGCCGCTCTCGAGGCGGAAGCCGAGCCAGCGTCGCTTGAGGCCGCCGAGGTAGAGCGAGCCGATCTCGTACTCGCGTGCGACGGCGGTGATGAACTCGGGGCTGGCGGGGAAGTCTCGGACGACGGTCTCGTAGTCGTAGAGGGCCTGGTACTCGTGGTCGGCGGCGAGCCAAGCGTCGCCACGGAGGAGATAGGCCTCGGCGAGATGGGGGTTGCCGGCTCGCTCGTGGGTCTCGATCCAGTCGTTGAGGATGGACTTGGCGCGTTTGGGGTGGCCCTCGGCGATGAGGCGGCGGGCCTCGCCGAGCGTTGCGGCGTCGGTGCCCGGGGCGGGGGCGCTGGCGACGGACCAGGGGTCGCCGCCGGCGTCTGCGGCCTGCTCGTCGAGGATGAACTCGGTGGCCTGGGCGAGAGCCGGCGCAGACGCGAGCGTGAGTGCGGCGGACGCGGCGAGGATTGC
The DNA here is from genome assembly GCA_047620485.1 of Phycisphaerales bacterium. GTDB lineage: Bacteria > Planctomycetota > Phycisphaerae > Phycisphaerales > UBA1924 > JBLHKT01. The sequence goes on from JBLHKT010000016.1 coordinate 9,333, forward strand.
GAACAGCATGGAGCTCGGGGGGGCCATAGGCTCAGAGCATACCGTCGCCGCACCGGCCGGGACGGGCCCACGCCCGGGGCACGGAGGAAACCTTGAACCCATCGCAGGCAGTGATCACGGGGCTCGGAGCGATCAGCCCGGTAGGGCTGGGGGCGGGTGCGTATGTGCGTGGGCTGCGCGAGGGCAAGCCGGGTGTTCGGCTGCTCGATCCGGTGCCCCGGCCGATCACGCCTGACGCCCCGGCGCTTGCAACCCGGGTGGTGGCCAGCCCTTGGGGGTTTGATGCGTTGGATGTTCTGCCGAGTGCGGACGTAAAGCGGCTGCCGCGGCTGGTGCCGATGGCGTTGGCGGCGGCCCGCGAGGCGCTGACCCGGGCGGGGCTCGTCGATCTGGATGAGGACTCGTCGCGGCGGGTGGGGCTGATCCTGGGGACCGGGGGCGGGGGGATCGATTTCACGCTGGATCAGGCTTCGAATGTTCACACGGGGCGGCCGCCGAGCCTGTGGACGATCACGAACGCGACGCACGGGAACCTTGCGGGGGAGCTTTCGATTCGTCTTGGGCTGCGCGGGGCGAGCCTGTGTGTGAGCGACGGGTGCGCGAGTTCGAGCGATGCGGTGGGGATGGCGCTGAGCCAGCTGCGCGGGACTGGCGCGGGGAGCCCGGATGCGTGGGTGGTGATCGGGGCGGATGCTCATGCGCGGTGGGAGACGATGCGCGGGATGGAGTTGCTGCGGGTGATCAACACCGAGGCGATTGAGACGGATGCACAGGCGGGGCGGGCGAGCCGGCCGTTTGATAAGACGCGGGCGGGGTTCGTGCTCGGCGAGGGGGCGTGGGCGTGCGTTGTCGAGCGTGAGGGGTTTGCAGCTGAGCGGGAGGCACAGAGGCTTGGCGAGGTGCTGGGGTACGCCGCGACTTGTGATGCGTATCACCGGGTGCGGCCTGACCCGGGGATGAGCGAGTGCGTGCGGGCGATGCGGCTGGCGGTTGAGGATGCGGGGCTGGGGATGGGCGATGTCGGGCTGGTGCAGTATCACGGGACGGGCACGGAGCTGAACGATCGGCAGGAGACGGCTGCGGTGAGAAAGGCGTTTGGCGAGCACGCGGAGAGGCTGATTGGGAGTTCGATCAAGGGGGCGATCGGGCACCCGCAGGGTGCGTGCGGGTTGGCGAGCTTGGTTGGGATGGTTGGGGCGATGCGGCCTGAGTCGGTTGGGCTCGCGGGTGTAAAGGCGTTTTGTCCGCCGACGTTGAACCTGGATGAGGCGGATATTGCGTGCGACCTGGACTACTGCTCGGGCGGTGCGCGGGAGCTTGCGGCGCAAGAGGGGGGGCACGTGGCGCTGATCAACTGCCTCGCGTTTGGGGCGAAGAACTCGGCGCTGGTTGTGCGGGCATGAAAAACGCCCGGCGGGCGTGGTGGCCTGCCGGGCGTTGAGGGATGTTGAAAGGCGCTTTGCGGCATCGAGGCCGCTCGTCGAAGGGCGGGGCCGGGGGGCGGGTGGGGATCAGCCGACGGAGGCGAGGAAGCACTCGACGAAGGCTCCGATGTCGCCGTTATCGACGACGCCGTCGCCGGTGATGTCTGCGGCGGGGTCACCGTTAAGGAAGAGGGTGATGAAGAGGCCGATGTCGCCGTTGTCAACGATGCCGTCGTTGTTGAAGTCAACGTTGCAGGGCTCGTAGGAGGTTTGTGCGCTGCCGCCGCCGGCGAGGGTGGCGCGGACTTGGTACTGATCGTTCGGGTTGAGCCCGAGGTCGTAGTTGAGCTTGATGATGGGTACGGGCACGGTGAGAGGGACGACTTCGCCGAGGAGGGGGGCGGTGGCGGCGAAGATTCCGGTGCCCAAGGAGGATGAGACGATGCCGCCTGTGATGATGATCTCGAGCTTGCCGCCCTGGCCGGGTGCGACGAGCGAGGAGGGGATCTGCGCGGTGACGGTCGCTTCAGACGCGTTGATGGAGATGCCTGCGGGGTCCCACTGGAAGAGGCCCTCGCCTGCGATCTTGGCGTCGATGTGGAGGAGGTCGAAGGTTGAGGTGTCGCCGGTGGTGAGGTCGAGGGCTTCGAAAGTGATGGGGTCTTGGACGAAGGTTGAGGAGGTGCCGTCGCCGACGGCGTCGAAGTAGAAGTGTGGGTCCCACTGGATGAGACCGTTGGCCATCTGGTTTCCGCCCTGGACGCGGATGGCGGTGTTGGAGAAGGCGTAGGCCTCTGCGAAGCCTCGGCCGAAGACGTCTGCGGTGACGTTGCCTGAGGAGCCGATTTTGCCGTCGATCTGGAAGGTGCCTGGGAAAACGATGAAGGGGAAGATGTCAACGGAGGTGCATGCGTTGGCGAGGGAGGGGATGATGTTGACGGTGGTGCAGTGGGTGACGGGGCCGCCGGTGCCGGCGGCGGGGATGTTGGTGACCTGGTAGAGGGCGGGGACGGGGGTGCCGAAGCCGGAGTTTTCGGCCAGGCCGCTCATGAGGAAGGAGTCGGTGCCGAAGGGCTCGAAGCCGGGGTCTTGGACGAGCGGGTAGTGGTCCTCGCCGACGATGCCGTCGACAGTGAGCCATGCGTGCTCGTATTGGAAGGAGCGGACGTCCACGACGTCGCCTGCGGGTGTGAAGCTGAAGACGTGTGCGACGTTGTAGTTTGAGGATGCTTGTGCGCTGGCTGCGGAGGCGAGCGAGGCTGAGGCGAGGCAGGCGGCGAGCGTGCGGGAGAGGCCGGTCAGGCGTGAAGCTGGGGCAATTGGGGAAGATGCGCGTGCGTTGGTGTGGTTGGGGACGGTCATGAATCTCTCCTCGGGTGCCTGAAAAGGCGGATTACCGGCGTGAACAGCCAGACTATCAGAGAGGAGCGGTTTCTCCGACACTGAGTCACGAGAAAGATCAGGAATATTTGGGGGCCGCGGGGGGGGCTGCCGGAGAGATGATCGTTGGGGATCAGCACCCGGCGAGGAAGGCCGCGATGAAGGCAATGATGTCGCCGTTGTCGAGGAAGCCGTCGTTGTTCACGTCGGCGGCGAGGTCGCCGGCGAGGAAGAGGGTGATGAAGGCGCCGATGTCGCCGTTGTCAACCACGCCGTCGTTGGTGAAATCGACGGGGCAGTCGTCGTAGACGAGGGCGACGTCGTTGCCGTCGCCGCCGACGTAGGTGATCTGCATGGGGTAGGGGGTGCCGGCAAAGACGGGGGTGATGGTGGCTCCTTCGGGGAGGCCGCTGAAGGTGCCGACGACGGGGTCGGCGTCGTCGTTGTCGATGATGATCATCAGGCTGGAGGCGGCGAGCGGGACGACGAGCGCGACGGTGAGGCTGCCGGCGAGTTCGACGGTGCCCGAGTCTTGCATGACGAGCTTGTCGCCGGGGAGCTGGTACTCGACGCCGGCGGCGAGCCCGAGGTTGAAGTCGCCACGGATATAGGTCGGGGCGTTGTTGAGGCCGCCGGGGAGGATGGTTCCGCCGGTGGGCTTGAGGTCGATGTTTTTGTTCCACTGGCCGAACTGGGAGGTGATGAGTGTGCCGCCGGACATGTTGAAGGCGTAGGTTGCGGTGGCGCCGCGGTAGATGATGGTGGCGTCGAGTGTGCCGCCGAGCAGGGAGTAGAAGCCGGTGCCGTTGCCGGGTGCGAGGCCGAGCTGGTTGACATCGACGAGGCCGCCGGTCTGGCGTGTGGAGACGGCGCCCTGCCAGCCGTTGTAGAAGTCTGCGGCGGTGATGGTTCCGCCCTGGATGTTCACGACGGCGGAGGCGGTGGAGTTGTTGCCGCCGTAGAAGAGGCCGGAGTTGATCTCGCCGTCGGTGATGGTGAAGTCTGCTGATCCTGAGCTTGCGAAGTTGAAGTTGGGGGTGTTGATGATGCCGCCGGTCATGGTGAAGATGGAGCTGATGCTGGCGCTGTTGGCGATGGAGAAGGATGCGGTCGCGTCGATCTGTCCGCCGGTGATGGTCATCTGGGCGTTGCCGACGTTGCCGACGACGAATCTGGGCGTGATGACGGAGCCGTTGTCCATCTGGAAGGTGCCGTCGGAGCCCAGGCCGTTGGCGCCGAGGGTGACGCCGATGGCGGCCTGGATGGTTCCGGTGCCCGAGAGTGCGACGGTGCCCACGTTGCTGGCGCCGATGAAGAGGTTGTCGCAGTTGAGGGTTCCCGCGTCGATGGTCAGGCCGCCGGACCCCATGGAAGAGGTGCCGATGTTGACGTAGGTGACCTGCGGCGTGGTGGTGCCGTTGAAATCGACGGTGGAGCCGTCGGCGATGTAGACGATCTCGCCGACGAGGGGGACGTGGCCGAGCGACCACTTGGTGGCGTCGGTCCAGAGCCCGCCGGTGCCGCCGGAGGTCCACTCGGTGGCTTGCGAGAGGGCGGTCGAGGCGAGGAGTCCGATCGAGAGAAGCGAGAGTGCGGCTTGCATGAGATCCCCTTGGAGTGGCGAAGACCCAGCCTACCTCATCCTCGCGTCTCAACCAAGGGGCACCACGAAAAGCCCCCCACACCCTCCCCCCGGGGCTCCCACGAGTCTGTGCGGCTCCCGATAACGGTGTCGGTGGTGGAAGCCGGGAGTCACGCGTGCCGGCACGCCGGTCCGCCGGCACGCCAGTTCAGGCTGACGAGGTACCATGGCGGGCGATGGAACTGACGCCGTTGAAATACTTGATCGCGATCGCGGAGGCTGGGCACATGACCCGGGCTGCGGAGTCCCTTGGGGTGAGCCAACCGACGCTGAGTGCGGCGGTGCGGAAGCTCGAAGAGGAGCTGGGCGTGGCGCTGTTTGACCGCACGGGGCGCGGGGTCGAGCTCACCGAGGTCGGGCGGGTGTTTGTGGGGCACGCGCAGGGGGCGTTGCGGGACGTGGAGGCGGGCAAGCGGGCGGTGCGGGCGCTGGCGGGGCTCGAGACGGGGACGATCCGGGTCGGGGGCGGGGCGACGGCGATGGGGTATCTGCTGCCGCCGGCGGTGCGGGCGGTGCTGGCGGACCACCCCGGGCTGCGGTTCTATGTGCGCGAGGCGGGGAGTGACGCGGTGGCTGGGGCGATCTTGACGGGGGAGCTGGATCTGGGGATTGTGACGCTGCCGGTGACGCACCCGGGCAGCGGCGACCTGATGGTGGTGCGCGAGGTGCCCGACGAGCTGCGGCTGATCGTGCCCAAGGGGCACCCGCTTGAGGGACGTAAATCGTTCCGGTGGACGGATCTCGCGGGCGAGCCGGTGGTGGGGTTCGAGGCGGGCAGCGCGGTGCGGGCGGTGATCGATAAGGCGGCGGCGGACCACGGGGTGACGCTGGACGTGGTGATGGAGGTGCGGTCGATTCAGTCGATCGAGCAGATGGTGCGAGCGGGGATCGGGGTTGGGTTTGTGAGCCGGTTTGCGCTGACGGGATCGGATTCAGGAACGTCCTCGTCGTTTGGTAGTGGGATTACCTGCCGCGACGGCAAGGTGACGCGAAAACTCGCGGTGGTGCGGCGGAGTGACCGGACGCCGAGCCCGGCGGCGGGTGCGTTTGAGCGGGCACTGCTTGCCAAGAGTAATAGTTAATTCTGATTGGAGTTCTCAATTGCATTGATTGGTTCTATGCTGATGATGCGCCGATACTACAACATCTCCCCACCGAAAGGACCGCCCATGCCCGCCAACACCCCCCACTCCGACACCCCCCACGCGGACCCGTTCAACAGCCGTGCGACTCTTGACGTCAACGGCAAGACGTACACCTACTACCGCCCCGCGGCGTTGCAGGAGAAGGGGCTGGGGGATATTGATCGGATGCCGTATTCGATCCGGGTGCTGCTCGAGGCGCAGCTGCGGAACCTGGACGGGTTCATCGTGAGCAACGACGACATCGCGGGGTTAGCTGGGTACAAGGCCAAGAGTTTTACCGCGGTCGAGATGCCGTTCATGCCGGGGCGGGTGGTGCTGCAGGACTTTACGGGCGTGCCGTGCGTGGTTGACCTGGCTGCGATGCGGGACGCGATGAAGAACCTTGGGGGAGACGCCAGCGAGATCAACCCGGCGGTGCAGTGCGATCTGGTGATCGATCACTCGGTGCAGGTGGACGACTTTGCGACCAAGGTGGCGCTGACGATCAACGCGGGGCACGAGTTTGAGCGGAACTCCGAGCGGTACTCGTTCTTGAAGTGGGGGCAGGAGAGCCTCTCCAACTTCCGGGCGGTGCCGCCGGCGACGGGGATCGTGCATCAGGTGAACCTGGAGTACTTGGCACGGGGATGCCTGACACGCGAGGTGAACGGTGTTACGGAGGTGTATCCGGACTCGCTGGTTGGTACGGACAGCCACACGACGATGATTAATGGGCTGGGTGTGCTGGGGTGGGGCGTTGGCGGGATTGAGGCTGAGGCGGTGATGCTGGGTCAGCCGGTGTATATGTTGACGCCGGAGGTTGTGGGGTTTGAATTGAAGGGCAAGCTGGCTGAGGGCGTGACGGCGACCGACATGGTGCTGACCGTGACCGAGATGCTGCGGGCCCATGGCGTGGTGGAGAAATTCGTCGAGTTCTTCGGCGAGGGCATGGCGGAGCTGACGATCCCGGACCGCGCGACGATCGCGAACATGGCGCCCGAGTACGGGGCGACGTGCGGGTTCTTCCCGATCGACGCCAAGACGATTGATTACCTGCGGTTCACGGCCAAGACCGAGGACGAGGTTTTGCTGACCGAGGCTTGGGCGAAGGCTTCTGGGTTCTTCTGGACGCCGGATGCTCCGGTGCCGGAGTTTGGGGCGACGCTGGGGCTGGATCTGTCGACGGTGCAGCCGAGCCTGGCGGGGCCGAAGCGTCCGCAGGACCGGGTGTCGCTGGCGAGCATGAAGAGCCAGTGGCACAAGGGCTTGGTGGACACGTTCGGGCGGAGCAAGCCGAGCGAGAGCGTGAACCTGAACATGTTTGCGGGCGAGGGCGGCAACTCGAAGGGCGCGAGGTCGAATCCGGACGCGGCCGAGACGAGCGACGACTGCCGGGATCACTGCGTGGAGGTGACGCTGACCGAGGCGTGCCACCCGGAGGAGGTGGGGCAGAAGATCAGGCTGCGTGACGGGAGCGTGGTGATCGGGGCGATCACGAGCTGCACGAACACGAGCAACCCGGACGTGATGGTCGCGGCGGGCTTGGTGGCTCGCAAGGCGAACTCGCTGGGGCTGAAGCGCAAGCCGTGGGTGAAGACCTCGCTGGCCCCGGGCTCGAAGGTCGTGACGGAGTACTTCGACAAGGCGGACCTGACCAAGGACCTGGAGGCGCTGGGGTTCTACCTGGTCGGGTACGGGTGCACAACGTGCATCGGCAACTCCGGGCCGCTGCCGCCGGAGATCGAGAAGGCGATCGAGGACGGTGATCTGGTTGCGGCCAGCGTGCTCAGCGGCAACCGGAACTTCGAGGGGCGGGTGCACCCGAACGTGAAGGCGAACTTCCTGGCCAGCCCGCCGTTGGTTGTCGCGTACTCGATCGCGGGGACGGTGGACATCGACCTGCAGAACGACCCGATCGCGCAGACGCCGGACGGGAAGGACGTGTACCTGCGTGACATCTGGCCGACGAATCAGGAGGTGAAGGATCTGGTTGCTCAGTGCCTGACGCGCGAGCAGTTCGAGAGCAAGTACGCGAGCGTGTATGCGGAGAACGAGACGTGGAACGGCGTGCCGGTCTCAGAATCCGAGCTTTATGGTTGGGAGGAGAGCAGCACGTACATCCAGAACCCGCCGTTCTTTGAGGGGATGGGGGCGACGCCTCCGGGGTTCGGGCCGATCACGGGGGCGCGGTGCCTGGCGCTGCTCGGCGATTCTGTGACGACGGACCACATCTCGCCTGCTGGACGGATCGAGCCCGAGACGCCCGCGGGGCAGTATTTGATCGGCATGGGCGTGGAGCCGAAGGATTTTAATAGCTTTGGGAGTCGCCGAGGGAATGACCGCGTGATGACGCGGGGCACGTTTGCGAATGTGCGGGTGAAGAACAAGATCGCAGCCGAAGGCAATTCGCAACCCGAGGGCGGGTGGACACGGAACTTCACCAAGGGCGAGACGTTGGCTGAGGCTCCGGTGGAGTACATCTACGACGCGTCGTTGGATTACCTGGCTGCGGGTGTGCCGCTGGTGGTGCTGGCGGGCGTGGACTATGGCATGGGGTCGAGTCGCGACTGGGCTGCCAAGGGGACGCTGCTGCTTGGGGTGAAGGCTGTGATGGCCAAGAGCTTTGAGCGGATTCACCGGAGCAACCTGGTGTTCATGGGTGTGCTGCCGTTGGTCTTCCCGGAGGGGCAGGACGCGGAGTCGTTCGGGCTCGTTGGCGATGAGACGTTTGATATCGACATCCCGGCGGACGTTGAGCCGAGGCAACAGGTGAAGGTGACGGCGACCAGGACCAACGGCGAGGTCGTGAGCTTTGAGTGCACGGTTCGGCTGGATACCGCGGTCGAGATCGAGTACTACCGGAACGGCGGGATTTTGCAGACGGTGATTCGCAAGAAGCTCGATGAGGCGAAGCAGGCGGTGTGAGGTTGTCTCGAGCCTCTCGCCGACGCTACGCGCAAAGACTCGATTGACCCCCTCCGCCTCGCTTTGCTCGGCACCTCCCCCGTCGGGGACGGGGGAGGATTTGGCTTTGGAGAACGATGCCGTTGAGGCCCTGTGAGATTTCGGCCGAATCTGCTCGGCCGCTGCGCCACGCGGTGCTGCGGCCGGGTCAGCCGGCGGATCGGCTGGTGTATCCGGGCGATGACGGGGCGGGCACGCTGCACTTGGCGATCCGAGAGCCGGCGAGCGGCGACCGCGCGGCCGGTGAGCCGTCGATTGTTTCGGTTGGTAGCTTTTACCTTGAGGCTGTGCCTGAGAGTGTTGAGCACGCGATGTGCGGCGTTTTGCCCGGCTCTGCGGGCGTTCGTATTCGAGGTATGGCGACGCTCGAGGGGTCTCGGGGGCGCGGGTATGGACGCGGGCTTGTGCGGCACGGCGTAGAGCTTCTACAGCAGCGTGGCACGCGGTACGACGCGCTCTGGTGCAACGCCCGCACCAGTGCGGCGGGGTACTACGAGAGGCTGGGGTTTGTTGCGGGCAGTGCGTTGTTTGAGTTGCCGGATATTGGCGAGCACGTGGTGATGGTTCGGGCAGAACCGCAGGCCCGATAGCGCGGGTTCTTCCACGTTCGATCGCCAGTAGTCGGGGCCTATTGCCCGCGGGCACGATTCAGGGTGTCATGGACACGTTTCTGCTTATCGCTGGCGGGGTTGTGGGGCTGGTGCTGTTCTGGAAGATCAGTCTGTGGCTTGTGCGTCATGGCGCGAGCGGCAGCGGGCTCTGGGGCGGCGGGTGCGGCGGGTCGATGTAGAGCTCAAGTTCGCATGCACAGACGTTTAAAACCGAGCCCCACCGCTCGCGCGGTGGGCTGGTAAAACCACTCCCGTACCACCGATCTTTGTTTGCGGGTTGATCTTGAGTGCTCAAGAAACGTGGAGAAGTCGAAGCGACATCTCCACGGCACCCGAACCGCAAGGCTTGTGACAAACTCGGTACGTCCCGCGTCGGCATCCCAAGGTATGTTCAAGGTGGGCCAAGACGCCCGCGAGCCGCGTGGCTCAGAGACACACCCAAGGAGACTTTCGATGCGGACCAACAACGGGCCCGGCGGTATCGTGCGCGCTACGAGCGCGTCAATGCGGAACATCATGCTGGTTACCGGGCTGGCCGTGGGGCTGGCGGGGCCGGCGAGCGCTCAGGAGAACCGTGCGAACACGCTGCCGATCACCGAGGTGACCGCTTTTAAGGACGGGCACGCGTTGATCGTGCGGTCGGGGACTGTGGCGACCAACGCTGCGGGCGATGTGGTGCTGCACGAGCTGCCCCAGCCGCTGCTCGGCACGTTCTGGGCGGACGAGCTTGAGGCGGGGGCCCAGCTGCGTGCGGTGACGTCTTCGATCATCGAGATCGACCAGGATTTCGAGCCCGGGTCGCTGCCGGACCTGCTGATGCAGAACATCGGCGCCCGCATCGAGTTCAAGGACATCCGCAACCACGAGCGCCACGGCGTCCTGCTCAGCATCCTGCAGGCCAACGGCGAGCGGGTCGCGCTCATCGATGAGACAGAGAACTCGACCGGCGACGAGGCGGACCACCCGGGGACGCGCATCGCGGCGATCCCGCTGAACAATCTGCGGGACGTGCGGTTTGTGGGAAGCTCGCCGAAGACGACCGTGACGCGGAAGGTGTCTGCGGAGCGGATGACGCTGGACCTGGAGTGGGACGGTGCCCCCGAGGCGCAGGCGGATATCTCGCTGATGGCTGTCGAGCACGGGCTGCGGTGGATCCCGGCGTATCGCATCACGATGCTCGAGGACGATCGGGTGCTGATCGAGCTTGAGGCGACGCTGGTGAACGACCTGGCGGACCTGGAGGACGCGCGGGTGCACATGGCGGTCGGCGTGCCGAGCTTTGCGTTTGCGGGTCAGACGGACCCGATGGCGCTAGCGGAGCGATTGGCGGCGCTCGGGCAGGTCCAACCGACGAGCTTTGACGGCGGGGTTGTGGGGTATGCCGCGGGCAGTATGCTGAGCAACTCGATCATGTCGCAGGTTTCCTACGGCGGGCGATACGAGTACAAAGAAGAGTATGAGAGCAATTCTTATGGAGACAGCGGGGGCACGGGGGGGGCGCCGCAGGCTGGGGGAAGCGAGCAGGCGGAGGACCTGTATGTGTTCACGATCGAGCATCTGACGCTCGATCGGGGGGCGCGGATGGTGCTGCCGCTGGCGAGTTATGAGTGCGACGCGGAGTCGATCTACACGCTGGACCTGATCGCGGCCCCGCCGATGCAGGCGATGCAGAACTTCAACACACAGCAGCAGCGGGAACTGGCGATGGCGCTGGATCGTCCGACGGCGAAGCACGTGCTGCGGATCACCAACGACAACACGCTGGGCATGCCCATCACCACCGCGCCGGCGCTGATCCTCAAGAACGGGCGAGCGCTGGCGCAAGGCCTGATCCGGTACGCGTCGGAGGGCGCGAAGGCTGACCTGGAAGTGGGCGTGGCGATGGACCTGTCGGTGAAGACCGACGAGACCGAGACGGGGCGAGACCCCGACGGGCTCAACTGGGGCGGGAGCCACTTTGGACGGATCAACATCGGGTTTGAGGGCTCGGTGACCAACCGCAAGGACAAGGCGATCAAGATCGAGATCACCAAGCTGGCGCTGGGGCACTTTGACTCGGCGAGCGAGGGCGGCACGGGCAACGCGATCAACCTGCTGAGTGACTCGTCGTTCTGGGCGGGGTCGGCGTGGTCACGCGGGTACTCGTGGCCTTGGTGGTGGCACGGGGTGAACACGGCGTCGCGGTACACGTGGACGCTTGAGATCGAGCCCGGGCAGAGCGCGGACTTTGCGGCTGGGTGGCACTACTTCTGGAACTGAGCGGCTGGGGCGGCGGATGTTGGGCCGATTCGTGATGGGGCGGCGTGGCTCAGTCGATCTTTTTGGCCTTGAGTCCCCGGCCATCGGGCAGGTTGAGCTGCACGCCGACGATCTGCTTGTCCTTGATCATGAATCGGCCGTTGATCCAGGCCGCGGGGAAGTAGAACGAGCTGTCGGCGCGGACGTTGACCTCCAGCTCGGGCTGCCCGGCTCCGAGGATTGCGGTGACTCGTTCGCCGTCCCAGGTGAGGATCATGGAGCCGCCGGTGGCGCGGTCGCGGTAGGTGCCGATCATGTCAACGAGCAGCATGTCGCCGGCGGGCGGGGCGCGGTCCACGGGGGTGAAGGCGATGCGGCCCTGGCCCAGGTCGAAGGTGGTGAGGTAGTGGCGGAGGAAGAGGCTGCCGATCATGCCGGTCTGGTTGGGGAAGACGCCCTCGTAGCCGTCGGGGTCCTCAAACATCGCGGGCATGGCGCGGTAGTCCTCGCCCAGCAGGGTGAACTCCTCGATGAACCCGAGCTGGACCTCCTTGCGGCCACCGACCCAGACGCTCTTCCAGTCGCGGGTGTCGCGGCCTTCGACGAGGCGGTTATCGCGGACGGCGTCACGGGTGAAGTTGAGTGCGGTGCCGAGCCCGGTGTTGATGACGAAGGTGCCGGCGATGGTATCGAAGGTGGCGTCGATGACGGGGCAGAATCCCTCGAGCCCGACGTCGGTCCATTCGAGGGCCTCGCCCTCGAAGGAGTTGGGGTCGTTGAGCTTGGCGAGCGGGGTGAGGTAGTCGAGCTCGAGGACGACCTGGCTGAGTGTGGAGGCGCCGATGATGCCGATGACGGGCTGCCCGACGGAGGAGGCGATGGGGATGGTGCTCACGCCGACGACGCGGGGCTGATCGATGGTGATGTTGCCGGTGGTGAGCGAGAAGCCGGCGAAGGTTGGGCTGGTCTGCTCGATGCCGTTGAAGTCCTTGGTGACGACGGAGCCGGCCTCGGCCAGCCCGGCCTCGCGGGCGGCGCGGACGTCGATGACGTTCTGCTCCGAGCCGGTGTCGAGCAACCACCAGCCCAGGTCCTGCCCGTTGATGATGGCGGGGAAGAGGATCAGGCCGTTGGCGGAGCGGGCGACGCGGACCTCGTTGCTCTTGGCCGCGTCGAAGGTGATCGCGGGGATGAGCATGTCCTGGGTGGTGGGCTCGAGGACGGGCTGGGGGTCCGCGGCGGGGGCCTGGTCGTGGGCGTGGTCGGCCTCGTCCTGGGCCAGGGCGGGGGTGGCGAGCAGCGCGAGCGCCATGATCGAGAGGGTGATGTTCATGAGTTGGGTTCCGGTTTAGCGTTGCGGGTTGCTCGGCGAGCGCCGGCCTTGAGGTTGATCATTTCGACGGCGATGGCAAAGCCCATCGCGAAGTACACGTATCCGCGGTTGAAGTGCTCGCCGAGCCCTTCGGCCACAAGCAGCACACCGATCAGCACCAAGAACGCGAACGCGAGAGTCTTCATTGTTGGTCGCGTGTTTACGAAGCGCCCGATCGGGCCCGCGAAAAACAGCATGACCAGCACCGAGAGAATCACCGCGGTCGCCATGATCGCGTAATTGTCGGTCATCCCGACCGCGGTCACCACCGAATCGATCGAGAAGACCAGATCCACCATAAGGATCTGGAGCAGAATCGCCCCGAGCGTGGAGACAGCCCGGGCCTTGGTGCTGTGCTCCTGCGACGCACCCTCCATGTGGTGGTGGATCTCCCAGGTCGCCTTGGCGATCAGGAAGAGCCCACCGACGAGCAGAACCACCGATTGCCCCGAGAACTCGACACCGAACATCTCGGCGAAGGGCTCTTTGAGCTGCATGATCCAGGAGGCTAACGCGAGCAGCACCAGCCGCATTGCACCGGCGAGCGTCAAACCGAGCATCCGGGCCTTCTTCTGGTCCTTCTCGGGGAGCTTGTCGGTCAGGATGGCGATAAAAACCACGTTGTCGATGCCCAGAACGATCTCGAGCATCGCGAGGGTCGCCAGGGCCGAAACGCCCTTGGTCGAAAAGAACGGGACGACCTGGTCGGCAGCGACCGCGGCGGCTTGGGCGATGGGGAGAACGAACTCGGGGGTCATCATGGTCCCCTAGCCTAGCATCGGGCATGCCCGAGGACCCCCACACCCCCACCCCTCCATCAAGCCCCCAGGCCGACGCGGCGGCCGCGGCGGGTGAGGGGCTCGACGAGGCCCGGCGGGTGCTCTTGCGGGTGGCTGGCGTCGGGGGGTTCGTGCTGCTGACCTCGTGGTTCGCGGTTCTGGGCGAGATCCGGCTGCCGCCTTATGGCATCCCGATGAGCCTGCAATCGCTGGCGGTCGTGCTGTCGGCGCTGGCGCTGGGGCCACGGTTTGGCACGCTGGCCATGCTGGTGTATTACGCGGTCGGGCTGCTCGGGTACGGCGTTTTTTATGAGGGGCACGGCGGGCTGGTCTACGCCATGGGCAACACGGGCGGGTACCTGCTCGGGTTCATCCTCTGCCAGCCCGTGATCGCGCGGGGCGTGAGGCGACCAGACGGGCGCCTCCGCGGGTGGCTCGGGTTCACGCTGGGCGTGCTTGGCGGGCATCTGGTGATCTTTCTCGTCGGGGTGCCCTGGCTCTACGTCGCGGTCCGGTTTGGGGCTGGCGATGAGACGATGACGGCGTGGGTCGCGGTCCGGGAGGGGTTTATCACGTTCGCGCCGCTGATGCTGCTCAAGGTTGGGCTGGCGGTCATGCTGGGGCGGCTGGCGGCGCCGTGGGCGATGAAGCGGGTCTGGTAGGGCGAGGCGGCTCGGGCGAGCTGTTCTCGGTCCCTCGGCGGGCCCGGGCGGGAACTGATTCGGGGTGTGCGGGTGCGGGGGCCCGGTCGGGGTTCGCGATGCGCCCAACGTAGAGGACTTTGGGGCGGTGATACCCGATCCTCTGGACTGTCATGCACGCCCCGAGCAACGCTCCATCTCGAGCCGGGTTCTCACTCATCGAACTGGTGATCGTGACCGTGATTATCGGCATCATCGGGGCGATCGCGATCCCCCGGGTGGGCGACTTTGTCGGGCGGGCTGAGGAGAGCGCGCTGGTCGAGGATGTGGCGCGGATGCAGGCCTCGATCGACCGGTACGAAGCAGAGCACATCGGGCAGAAGGTCGGCGACGGCGGCGTCGCGGTCGGCGTGCTCACCGCGAGGCTGACGGACAAGACCGACACCGACGGGACCGTGATCGGGTCGGGGCTGTACGGCCCGTACCTGCGGGCGGTGCCGCCCAACAGCGTCAACAAGCTGGCGACGATGCGGGTGGACGGGCTGGCTGCGGGGGCGAACACGCACGGGTGGCGGTACCACACGACCACGGGGCTCATCCAGTCTGACCACGCGCGGGGCGATCCGACGCGGACCAAGATCGATGAGAAGATGTCGCTGATCGATGACAAGGTGATCGCAGCCGGGGGCTGAATAGCCGGTGGCTGAGCCACGGCTGCGTGTGCTTATTCGGTGACCAGGGTGGTGTTGATGGTGAGCCCGCCGGTGATGGTGCGGTGGACGGGGCATCGTTCTGCGATCTCGGCGAGCCGCTCGAGCTGGGCTCGGTCCAGCGGGCCCACGAATTGGATCTCGACGTCGATCGACTCGGCCTTGCCTTGGCGGTGATGGCTCAGGGCCACGTGGACGTCCTCCAAGGGCCACTGCTTGCGGGCGGCGTACATCTTGCAGGTGATGGCCTTGCAGGTGCCGAGCGCGGTGAGCAGGAAGCCGTAGGGGTTCGGGCCCCGGTCTTGCCCGCCGAAGGCTCTGGGTTCATCGCCGGTGAGGGTGTGCCCGTAGGCCGAGACGGCGCAGGTGTAGGGCGTGGGCCCGATCGAGACGAGCACGGGTGACTTGTGAGCGTCGGGGGGCGGGGGCGGTGCGGCTTGTAGGTTGTCCATCCCCAAGGGTTGGCCTGGCGGCATCAGGAGTCCAACAGCCAGCCGATTGCCCGCCGTACACGGGCAAGGGGAGTGGGCGGGGTCGGTGGGGAAAGGGGCCCGGGCGGTCCCAACTCGTGGCGGAACGGGTACCTTGCGAACTGATCGCCTGTGTACCGGGCAACCGGCGGTTGGCAACCGGGGTGTTCCCCTTCCGCAAAGGACTCCACCGTGACCACGCTCGACCATGAATCGGCCAACCCGCCCCCCACCAACTCGTCCCCCGCCAAACCGACCCGGAAGAAATCTGTTCTGGTGCGGTGGTTCCACCCCGTGGTGGCGCTGCTGCTGATCGGGCTGACGGTGTGGGGGTTCCGGCATTTCTATCTGGAGGGGCGGGCGTACCCGGGTCGGGAGATCGCCCCGCCGATCCGGGGGCTGGTGATCGCGCACGCCTCGGTGATGGCCGGTTGGCTGATCGTGTTTCTGATCCAGCCGACGCTGATCGCGATCGGCAAGAAGAGGCTGCACATGGCGTTCGGGCTGTTCGCGGCGGCGTTCGCGGTGCTCGTGTTCGTGCTCGGGCTGGTCATGGCGGTGTACGCGGCCCGCGTGAACCCGCCGGACAACATGATCTTCGGGCTGCCCACCAAGGCGTTCTTGGCGGTGCCGATCTTCTCGATGATCCTGTTCGCGGGGTTCGTCGGGGCGGGGGTGAGGTACCGGAAGAAGCCGGCGATTCACCGCCCGATGATGGTGAGCGCGACGTTCGCGATGATGGCCGCCGCGATCAGCCGCATCGACGCGATGAGCAACCTGTACATCGGCACGCCGCTGGAGGGGCTGTACGGCCCGTTCCTGATGACGGTGCTGGTGATGGGGCTGGTGCTCGTCGCCCGGTGCGCGATCACGAGGAGCTTCGATCGGTGGTTCGCGGTCGGGTTTGTGGTGCTGGCGGTCGCGAGCCCGCTGATCATGGTCGTCGCGCGGACCGGGGCGTGGGACTCGTTCGCGTCGCTGCTGGTCCCCTGAGCCTCCCACGCCCCCCCCCACGAACACCCCCCACGAACACGCGCGGAAAGTGAACCCACGCCTCGCCTCGGGTCGATGCATGGGTGGACACGACTCCGGAGGTGATTCATGGGTGTGCTGCGCGGGCTTGGACGGGTATGGAAACGAGACAACAGCGAGGCGGCCGAGCGGCCGGTGCCGGCGGGCATGCTCGAGATCAAGCCGGACCAGCGGCCCGAGTCGGCCGCGATCCGCGAGGAGGTGCTCGCGGAGCTGCGCCAGAACTACGGCGAGGTCCTCTCGCTTGTCCGCAAGATGGACGAGCACCTGGACCTGCAAGAGCAGCGGACCCGCGAGCTGATGAGCCTGGCTGAGCGGAGCACCGAGGCGCTGGGCTCGCTGAGCCAGATTCAGGAGCACACCGAGGGGCTCTCGGCGACCTCGAAGAGCTTCACCGACGCGGTCTGCCAGCACCAGGGGCTGATGAACGAGTCCGCGGCGCGGCAGAACGAGGCGATCGAGAACCACACGCTCTCGCTCTCGCAGTTCGGACGCACCGTGCAGGAGAGCCTGGGCGGGATGAGCGACGCCACGGGGCACCTGGGTGACGCGATCGCCCAGATGCGTCAGACCGACCGGCAGCGGGAGATCGAGCTGACCCAGCTCGTCGAGCGGACCCAGAAGAACCAGCTCGCGGTCGTCGTGGGCGGGGTGGTGCTGATCGCGGGGACCGTGCTGGCGGTGTTGCTCATTGGGCTGCTCTGGTAGACTCTCGGCGGGCTGGCGTGCTGGAAGCGGGCCCGAGGAGAGAACCATGCTGAATTCCCATCGGACCCGATCCGCCACGGCTTGCGTGCTGTCGGCTCCCCTGCTGGCAGGCCCGCTGCTGCTCACGCTGCTTTTGCTCGCGGGGGGGTTGCAGGCTGCCGGGTGCGCCCAGACCCACCCGATCCGCGTGGACGGGGTGGCGAGCGAGTGGCGGCCGGGCGTTGCGCTGACCGGGGACGGGGAGTGGGTGTACGTGCGGTTTTCGCCTGAGGGTGAGCGGTACACGCTGCAGGCGGGGAGCGGGCCGACCCGGGTGCTGCTGGACACGGACAACTCCGCGGCGACGGGCGAGGTGTTCACGGCGGGTGAGACGTCGCTTGGCGCGGAATTTGAGATCGTGCTCAGCCCGCGGCGCGGCGACGGGTCAGCCGGGAACGGGACCTCGGTTCGCGATCTGCGGGGGGGGGAGCCGAGCGAGATCGGGCACGCCGGGGCGGGGTTCCACTTTGCGCCCACGTACGCGAGCGGGGCGTACGAGCTTCGGCTCAGCCGCGAGAAGCTGGGGCTGACCGGGGCGGGCCCGGTGACCTGCGCGGTCGTGCACGGCGACTGGAGCGAGGCCTTCTCGGGTGCGCTGCCCGAGATGACCGGCGCGGTGCGGCCGAGCCCGGCGGTGCCGAGCAAGGCGCTGGGGCATCTGCGGGTGCAGAGCTGGAACGTGCTGTGGGCCTCACCGGTGAAGAACCCCGAGCCGTTCGGGCGCATCATCAAGGGGCTGCGGCCCGACGTGCTGCTCTTCCAGGAGTGGAGCGACACCGACGACGACGCGATGAACGAGTGGTTCGCGACCCACGCGGAGATCCCAAACCGGCGGTGGCAGTCCGTCACGCAGCCGAGCATGGGCGTGGCGGTGGTGACGACGCTGCCGATCGTGCGGCGACTGGACGAGGAGATCGGGCTTCCGGGCGAGCGGGCGGTACGGTTCGTGGGCGCGGTGGTGATGACGGGCAAGGGCCCCGTGCTGGTTGGCTCGATGCACCTCAAGTGCTGCGGCAGCTACGGGAGCGACGAGGACCTTCGCCGGCAGCGTGAGGCCCAGGCGATCAGCGCGTTCATCTCGGGCGTGATTGATCGCGTTGGCGTGCGGACCGTGATCATCGGGGGCGATCTGAACCTGGTGGGGTCGCGGCCGCCGCTGGACACGCTGGCTGCGGGGCTGGACGTGGACGGGACGGACCTGGCGATCGCGGACCCGGGCGTGCTGGGGGACAACGCGGTGTACACGTGGCGGGACGACCCAAGCAGTTTCAGCCCCGGGCGGCTGGACTACGTGCTGGTGGGCGAGGCGCAGGCGAAGATCGAGCGGGCGTTTGTGTTTGATACGTCGCTTGCGGACCCGGGCTCGCTGGGAGAGCTGGGCATGGAGGCGGGTGACTCGGGCGCGACGGATCACCTGGCGGTGGTGGTGGACATTGAGGTTTGCCCGGACGGGTGCGACTGATTCGACGCAAGGAGGCGGGGTCGATCCGAGCCGCGTGCGCAAGCACGCGAGCACGCGGTCGAAGGTGCGAGGGACCTGGGAAGACATGCCCCTCGCTCGCGCTCGGGGCTCGTGAAGACCGAAGGCATCGCGTGCTTGCGCACGCGGCTTGGATCGGGCTGTGACGGTGTCTGGCGGGGTGCTCAGCCGGCATCGCCGGTGGTGGCTTCACCGTCGTCGGCCTCGGTGGTGAGCTCGGTGCCGTCGCCGTTCTCGACGAGCACGTAGCAGCCGTCGTCGGTCTTGGTGACGAGGTTGAGTTCCTGGAGGGCGTTGAGGGCGGCCTGCTGCTCGGCCTGCTTCTTGGAATTGCCCCAGGAGGAGCCGAAGCGTTGCTCGCCGACCTCGACGACGACGTTGAACGCCTTGGCGTGGTCGGGGCCCTTCTCCTCGATGACCCTGTACTGGGGCGGGCAGCCGAGCTCCTGCTGGGCGTGCTGCTGGAGGACGGACTTGAAGTTTCGCTGATGGCCTGATTCGTTGGCGTCGGTGAGGATGGGGTCGATGAGCGGGGTGAGGAAGGCCTTGACCGCGTCGAGCCCGGCGTCGATGTAGAGCGCGCCCAGGAGCGACTCGACGATGGCGGCGGCGAGCGAGCGGGGCAGCGCGTCGGCCTGCATGCCCTTGCCGACCATGATCAGCTCGGGCAGGTTGAGCGTGTGGGCGATGTCGGCGCAGGTTCGTCGCGAGACCGCGGCGGACTTGATCTTGGTCATCTCGCCCTCGAGATGCTCGGGGAAGCGGTGGTAGATGCGTTCGCAGACGATGCAGCCGAGCACGGCGTCGCCGAGGAACTCGAGCCGCTCGTTGGAGTCGTATCGGGAGTCGGAGAGCGAGGAGTGGGTCAGCGAGAGCTTGAGCAGGTCCTGGTCGTTGAAGGTGTGCCCGAGGATGGCCTGGGCACGCTCAAAGACACTGGCCTGGTTCGACGGCGGATCGGGTTGTTGATCGCTCATACAGCAGCGGTTCTCCCGGCGCGGCCGGGGAAGCGACCGGGCGATGCCCGGCCTGGTCCTTGTTCAGGACCGCGTGCACTCGTCGTCCGTTTCTCAACGGCTGAGGAGGGATCGCGGTCGTCCCTTGGGCTCTCACCCAGTCCGAGTATCGGGAGTCGGCGAGCCAAAAGCCAGCCAAATCCCGGCAGATGGGGTGTTTACGGGCTGGCGGGCCCCACCCCCCACCCACCCGGCCCCCACCGCTTCTTCCGGGGGCGGGGCCTGAGTCTGAGAGAATTCGGGGGCAAGGTGAGGGTTGTTGGGGCAACCGGGCAA
This sequence comes from Phycisphaerales bacterium, assembly GCA_047620485.1. Taxonomy (GTDB): domain Bacteria; phylum Planctomycetota; class Phycisphaerae; order Phycisphaerales; family UBA1924; genus JBLHKT01. Next base: position 29,239 of record JBLHKT010000016.1, read on the forward strand.
TCTGCGGGCGGGGGGTGTGGACGAACAGCCCGGTGGTGGCCTAGCATCGGGGCCCGATCCGGGGACCCGCTCGGCCGCTGGCCGAAGAGCTTGAGACGAAAGGCCTTGTCATGCATTACCCTCGCCGCACCAGCAAGATCAAGCGCCGCCGCAAGTTCGGCTTCCGGGCTCGGATGAAGACCAAGAGCGGTCGCAAGCTGCTCAACCGTCGCCGCTCGATCGGTCGCACGCTCCAGACGGTCTGAGTCGTGGTTCCCTTGGCCGGCCCGTCTTGAGGGGCTGTGGCGGGGTTCTCAGGATCAGGCGGTTGGTGGGCCCGAGAAAAGCAGTCCTCAACATATTCAGCACCCGAACCCGGTTTCTTGCCGGGTTTGTTTGTTTTTGGGCGTGCGTGGTTCATGTTCTTCGTGAAGGCCGAATGAATCGGCTTGGCACGAGGAGAAGATCCGATGAACTACGCCCTCGCTATGGCGATGGGGCTTGCCGCGACTTGCGCAACCGCCCACGCTCAGATTAATGCGCTGCTGCCCGGGCAGATGACCGGGCCGCTGGCGACAGCCGAGCGAGAAAGCCTGCTGGAAAGCGGTCTCTCGTTCGACGGGCTGACGCTGACGGAGCTGGCTGGCAACGCGTCCAACCCGCTGTTCAAGCTCGGGATCGAGCCGCACTCGCGGGTCGTGGGGCTCGACTGGTCACTGGCGGTCACGGCGACGAACCCGATGAAGCTCAGCGATCTCCGCATCGCGGTGTACAGCATCGATGGGACCGGCACCCCCGCCCGCGGCGTGCTGCTCGGGCCCGGTGACGGGATCAACTTCAGCGGCTCCACACGGCTCGACGACGAGCGGCTGGGCTACTCCGGGCAAGACGGCGTCGTCGATCTGACGGCTCTGGGGCTCGAGTTTGACGCGAGCGCCGACGACACCGTCTACGTCGAGCTGTTTAGCGTCTACGCGGGCGACTCGATCACGATCAACGCGGGATCGACGTTCCGGATCCTGACCGACAACGTCCCCGCGCCCGGCTCGGTGGCGTTGGTGGGCCTCGTGGGGCTGGTCGCGAGTCGGCGACGGCGGGGCTGAGGGGCTTCGAGAGCATCACGAAACAAACGACGGCTGATCCGAGGGGTCAGCCGTTTTTTTGGCGCGCGATTTGGGAGGGCGTGGGAGGGGGTCAGCGTGAGACGGAGACGCCGACGGGCTGAGGCTTGGTGGCGTGGTTGGGCTGGACAGCGATGCCCAGGGGGATGCGGCGGCCGTCTGGCCCGCGGGGTGGCATGCCGTCCTCGTCGATGATCCTCTGGATGGCCATGACGGCCTCGATGAGCATCTCGGGGCGGGGCGGGCAGCCGGGGACGTAGACATCGACGGGGATGAACTGGTCGCATCCCTGGACGCAGGCGTAGGTGTCGAAGACGCCGCCGGTGGAGGCGCAGGCGCCCATGGAGATGACCCATTTGGGCTCGGTCATCTGCTCATAGATGCGTTGGAGGACGGGGAGCATTTTGACGCCGATGCGGCCGGCCACGATGAGCAGGTCGGACTGGCGGGGGCTGAATCGCATGACCTCGGCGCCGAAGCGGGCCAGGTCGTAGCGGCTCGAGGCGGTGGCCATGAGCTCGATGCCGCAGCAAGCGGTGGCAAAGGGCATCGGCCAGATCGAGCTGCGGCGGGCCCAGTTGGAGACCCGCTTGAGCTGGGTGGTCAGGATGATGTCGTCGGTCAGTGCGGCTTCGATGCCCATGAGTCTCTCCCGGGTGCTTGCTTGCTGGGATTGTAGACGGGCGCGGGCCGTGGCGGGCTGGCTCGTGGCTGGCTCGTGGGGGAGGCTCAGGCGGCGTGCTCGGGCCCCGGGGAGACGGCGTTTGCGGGCAGGTCCATCTCGTCGAAGACCGCCAGGGCGGCGTCGGTATCGTCGAACCGCATGACGACCCGGGCGGGCTGCGGGCCGGCTGTGGGGGCGAGGTAGCAGTAGCGGACGTTGACCCGGTTGTCGGCCATCGCGACGGCGATATCGCGGATCGCTCCGAGGCGGTGCTCGACGCAGATCGTGAGGACGTCGGCCTCGACGACGGGGCCCACGCCGGACTCGACGAGGCGCTCGCAAACATCGCGGAGTGCGTCAACGGGGGTGCCGAGGATGCGGACGACGCCGCGTTCGTTGTGCTCGCTGGTGACGATGGATTCGACCTCGACGCCGGCGGCGCGACAGGCCTCGAGGAGGCCGGCCAATTCGCCGGGTCGCTGGTCGAGGTAGATCGAGAATTCGGTGAGTTTGTCCGTCTTCATGGGGAGGGGATCGTAGGCGAACCACCGTTGAGGGTCTTCAATTCTCGGGAGGATCGGGCCGGTTCTTGGGCGGGTCGTGATCGCAACGGATCGCGTCGTAAGCCCTTCACTTCACAAGTCTTAGGAGCGAGATCGGTTTAATCTTGGAGCGTTGATGCTCTGGAATCGACGCTCGGGGCCGCCCCGGGCTTGGGCATCAGATCGGCGAGCGTGAGGTCGCCCAGGGCTTCGACCCGGGCGGCGACGAGGCGATCGAGGACGGGGGGCCGCTCGGTGCCGCGCGCCTCGCGGATCATCGGGGCGGCGGCCTCTAGAACCCGCGAGGCGAGCAGGGTCTCGGGCGGGGCGGCGAGCGCGTAGCCCTCGCGGTTGTTCCGTTCGACGAGGTGCACGAGCCCCTGGGCCTCGAAGGTCTCGAGGATGGCCGAGGTGACGCGGTCGGTCAGGCCACACGCGTCGGCGACGATGTCGCGGGTCGCGAGCTTGCCCGAGCTGAACCGGGAGGCGACGGCGGAGGCGACGGCCAGGGCGACGGCGGGGTCGATCAGGCCTGGGGTGTCGGCGGCGTCCTCGTCGTCCCATTCTCGGATGGTCTGCAGGGTGTAGGCGACCTGGAGCCCGAAGAGGACGATGAGCCAGGTGACGTAGACCCAGAGCAGGAAGAGGGGGAGCACGGCGAGCGAGCCGTAGACGCGGGCGTAGCCGACGGAGAACTCGATGTAGGAGCGGAAGCCCCACTTGCCGAGCTCCCAGATGATGGCGGCGACCATGGCGCCGGCGATGGCGCTGCGCCACCGGACGCGGGTGTTGGTCATGGTCATGTAGGCGGTGAAGAAGAGCAGGGTCGAGATGAAGACGGTCATGACGAAGCCGATGACGGCGGCGAGGTAGCCCGTCGAGCCGGCCAGCGAGACGGCGTAGGTCTTGACCCACTCGCCGACGGCGAAGGTCGCGACGAGCATCGCGACACCAAGGGTGAGCGCGGTCCAGTAGAGGAAGAATCGGCGGATCCACTTGCGCCCGCTGTGGGCGTGGTAGATGTGGTTGAAGGCCTTCTCGATCTCGACGAGCATGGAGATCGCGGCGTAGATCAGGATCAGCAGGCTGACGATCGCGATGCGGGTGTTGGGGATCTGGGCGATCGAGGTCCCGGCGCGCTGGACGAGGTCGGTGACGAGCTGGTCGAGGCGGTCCACGCCGCCGGTGAGGGGGAGCGGGGCGGGCGGGCCCGCGAGGTCGGCGGGCATCTCCTCGAACCGCTGCGGCTCGAGCTGCTGCTCCTCGAGGACGATCTTGTCGAGCTGGAAGAACTCGAGCGAGCGTTGCACGCCGGACTTGAGCTGGTTGTCGTTGAGCAGTTGGCCAAAGACGATGAGCGAGATCGCCATGACGGGGATGAGCCCGAAGAGGGTTCGGTAGGCCAGGGCCGCGGCCATGCGGGGGATCTGGGTTCGGTGCAGGCGCATCGCGGCCATGCGAGAGACGCGGAGCACGCGGTGGAGCGTCTCGGGGTCAACGCGCGGATCGCTCTGGGCGGGGTCCTCTGGCTTGGGCTCTGGCTTGGGCTCTGGCTTGGGCTCTGGCTTGGGCTCTGGCTTGGGCTCTGGCTTGGGCTCTGGCTTGGGTTCTGGCTTGGGTTTAGCCTTGAGTTCTGGGTTGTCGTTCTGCTCTGGCAGGGGGGGCTCCCGTGGCGTCAGCCGCGGGGCTGACCCTCACGGCCCGCGCGGTTGAGCGCGTTCTTCATGGTGCGTCGCTTGATGGTCGGGCTCTCTGGCCCGAGATCTGAGTCTACCGAAGAGTTCTTCGGCGCGCGGGACCCGCCACTCGCACGAGATTTGGCAGCGCTGGACGCACTTCCCTTGGGCGACTTGCTGCTGCGGCCCTTTTTGGCCCCGCCGGCCTTGCCCCCCCGGGCGGCCTTGGGCTCGGTGGCACTGCCGGGCACCGCGGCGGCCTGCCGCAGGTTGCGGATCTCAGCCGACGTCAGCTCGCGCCATTGCCCTCGGGCCACGCCACGCAGCTGCAGCGGGCCCATCCCGATCCGCTCGAGCTTGAGCACGGGGAAGCCGACCGCGGCGAGCATGCGGCGGACCTGGCGGTTGCGACCCTCACGGAGTGTCAGCTCGACGTGCGTCGCGTCACGCTCGGTCCGGATGATCGCGATCTCGATGTGGCTGGTGCGTGAAGCACCGACGGTCTGGCCTTCCTTGCGGTCGGCGAGGTAGATGCCCTCTTCGATCTGCTTGGCGGCGTCTGGGCCGAGCTTGCCCTTGAGCTTGACGCGGTAGGTCTTGGGCACGCCGTAGCGGGGGTGGGTGAGGCGGTTGGCGAGCTCGCCGTCGTTGGTGAGCAGGATGAGGCCCAGGGTGTCGTAATCGAGGCGGCCGACCGGGAAGAGGCGCGGGGCGCTGGGGTGGTCGACCAAATCGGTCACGGTGCGGCGGTCCACGCCCGGCTCGTCCTCGACGGTCGAGAGGGTGCGGGCGGGCTTGTTGAGCAGGATGTAGATGTGGCGGGGCTTGGACTTTGGGATGGGTCGCCCGTCCACGACGATATGGTCGGCCTCGGGGTTGACCCAGGCGGGGAGATCGGTGACGATGGCGCCGTTGATCTCGACGGAGCCCTTGGCGATGAGTTCCTCAGCGGCGCGGCGCGAGGCTACCCCGGCGTCGGCAAGCACTTTCTGCAAGCGTTCCCCACGGGATTTGTCCTTGAGGTTGATCTCGGCTTTGGGTTCTCGTTTGCGGGCGGTCATAGTGAACAGTAGATGGCAGAAGTTGCCCCGGCGATACCCCAATAGTGGTGGGTTGTCATGAAATATGTCCGGGCAGGTCCGGGAATACAGTCGGGGCGACCGGTAAGCCGATCCTGAGAGTCGGGAGGCGTCAAAATGAGGCCTGAATCCCCCCCACTGGAGTGCGTTTATGCCCAACCCCGCCACGGAAACCATCGGCCCCGACCACGTGGTCAGCGAGATATTTTTGACGCCGCGGGTGATCGATGCGGGCGCATTTGGAAAATACTCCGCGGCGCTGCGCGAACTGATCGAATCGGGCGTCGCCACGAGCGCTCGGCTGAGCGAGGAGCGCGAGCGGGCTGAGGCGGCAATCGAGCGGGCTGAGGGACTCGCGGCGGCGGGCGAGCAGAGCCAGACGGCCGACGCGGCCAAGGCGGCCCGGGGCTCGATCGAGCAGACCTCGATCGACCGGGCGGCGGCGGTCCGGATCGCTCGGCTCGAGGCCACGGTCGCGGAACTCGCGGGGCGACTCGAGCAGGCTGAGGCCAGCGCGAGCGAGGCGAAGACCCTCGCCCGCGAACAGCAGCGCGGCCAGGCGGGCCTGGGCGAGCCGAGCCTGGATCAGGCGGACGGGGGCCTGCATGGCAGCGAGCTGACACCGGAGTTTGACGAGGCGCTGGCTCGGGCCGAGGCGGCAGAGGGTCGGCTTCGCAAGTTGGTCGGCATGGCGGAGCGGGCGGGCGAGGAACTAAGCGAACGGGTGGGCGACGTGGTGGGCAAGGCGACGAGCTCGGGGGCGGAGCTGACGGCGATGATCATGATGCTCGCTGAGCAGATCGAGAGGGCTGAGGCGCTCGGTGAGATCGGCGGCCGGACCGACGACGGGGCGGATGCCGGCTCCGAGCCGCTCGCGGCTGCGCCGATCGACGCGGAGACGCTGCGTGCGATCGGGGAGCTGGTCGAGCGTGTGGGCGAGGCGGTGCGGATCGCGTCGGAGAAGACCGAGAGGCTCGAGTCGATGAACATCCGGGCGGACGCGTCGGGCGAGGCGCTGCTGCGTGCGGTGCGGAGCGCGACGGACGGCGCGGTCAGCGCTGAGACGATCGCTGAGCAGTTGGCGGGGTTGATCGCGCGGGCTGAGGCGGTGGGCGCGCGAATCACCGCCCCCCCCACGGCCACCCCCACCGTCATCCCCACCCCCACGGCCGTTACGAACGAGTCAGCGATTCCGCCGCCGGTTCACCCGGTGAGCGAATCGGCGGGCGACGAACTCGCTGCGGGCGAGCGGCTGGCGATGGGCTCGATCGGGATCCCCGCTGAGCCGTCGGAGGTCTCGGTAAAGCCGAGCGGGCGCGACCTGCGTTCGTTCGTCGAGCGGGCCAACGCGGCTGAGCCGATCGACACCTTGGTCCCGGGCCCTTCTTCAGGTTCTCCTTTGATCCCGGGTCCGTCTGCGAGCGTGCCGCGTGCGTTCCCGCCGACGCCGATCGATCCGGCGATCGTGAACAGGCCGCAGCTCCGTCGGCTGGATCGGGCGATTGACGCTGAGGACTTTGGGGCGTGAGCCGATTCGGGCCGCTCTAGCTGTTCAGAAAATCCGCTTGGACCTCGGGTAGCTCCCAAGCACGTGCAGCTCGTGGCAGTGGGCCTTGGCCCTGGCCGGGGCGGCGGCGACGTGGGGCTCGTCGCGGTGGCCGACGAGGATTTCCGAGCGTTGGCTCCGCTAATTCACAGCCACGTCAACCCGCGGGGCACCTTCGAGCCCGACCTGAAAAAACGGTTGCCGCTTGAAGCGCCAGCGGAGCTTCTGGTACATTGACGACTCATTACGAAGCGCGCCTCGTGAAAAGAGTTCTCATCCAGGAAGCGAACCATGAGTGATGACATTGTCCCATGCGTCGGCGGGATCCTCAGCGCCGACATCGCCGTCCCTGAGCACGAGCGCGAAATTCGCTTCTACTCACACGTCCTCAGCACGGGGGAGAACCCGCTTTGGCGTGAGGATCTGATGAACAACCTGGGCGTGCCGATCATCGGCTTGGGCGCGACCAGCACGGAGTATGATCACCTTCCGCTCCAGTGGATGCCGCACATTCAGGTCGCCGATGTCGCGGCCAGTGTGGAGCGGGCGCTCGGCCTGGACGGGCGTGAGCTGATGCATGGCAAAGACAACGACGGAAAGAGCCCGTGGGCGGTGCTGCTCGATCCGAATGGGGCGGCGTTCGGGATCATCCCGGTCGTCTCGGCGGAGCAGATCCCCCCGGCTGAGGGCACCGCATCGCGCGACGCCGCGACGAGTGCGGGCTGCATCGCCTGGCTCGATCTGACGGTCCCCGACGCCTCGGCCACCCGGGATTTTTATCAGCAGGTCATTGGGTGGTCGGTGCAGGACGTTGCGATGGGGGGCGTCGAGATGGAGGACGCGGGCGAGCGCTACGACGACTACGTCATGCTCGGCGGCGACGGAAACTCGGCGGCGGGGATCTGCCACGCTCGCGGCGACAACCTGGGCCTGCCACCGGTCTGGATGATCTACCTCCCCGTTGGCGACCTGGCTGAGAGTCTGCGTCGCGTCGGAGAGGGCGGGGGCGAGGTCATCAAGGAGACCCGGGGGGCCGATGGGGAGTACGCGTGTGCGGTGGTTCAGGATCCGGTGGGGGTGTTCATTGCGCTGGTGGCGGGGTGAAGAGGGGGCGGCGGCTTGACGGGGCGTTGCGTCTGACAGAGCGATTCGTACGCCGCAGGTGAACAAGTCGTGCTTTAGAGTCGGGGTGACAGGACACCAGTTGAATTTTTTGCGGCCCAGATCGGGCTCTGGAGCCTGGAAACACGGGTTCTAGCTGGGTCACTTTCTAGTGACAGATAATGCGGGTTTTGATCATGGTTCGCAGTCTCTTCGGTGGAGTCAGTGTCTACCTCGGGCCAAGAAAACATGACCCACACTCATCAGTATCCCAAATCCCGCGATCGGAATGAAGAAGTACCGCATGGCAGTGCTGAGCCAGCCAGCGAACTCGTGCTGGTTTGAAGTGAGTACGATGAAAGCGATATACGAGAGATAGGTGCCAAAGAGCATCCCGCCTTCCCAGCGGTTGATCCGAAAGCCGGTAAACGCGATCGGAAGGCATGCAACCGCGACAGCGATCATGACCGGCAGGTCGAATGCCATAAGAGATGGTTCAACTGGAATGCCGCGAGGCGCGACGATACCGGCAAGCCCCAAGATCCCGAGGATGTTGAAGATGTTGCTCCCGATGACGTTGCCGACCGCGATGTCTCTCTGGCCGCGAACGACAGCGACCAGCGAGGTCGCGAGCTCTGGAAGTGAAGTGCCCGCAGCAACGATCGTGAGGCCAATGACAAGTTCGCTCACCCCCATGTCCGTTGCGACTGAAACCGCACCAGAGACGAACCATTGAGCGCCGAGAACGCACCCCGCCAGGCCGACGGCGATCAGGATCAGCGCCTTCGTGATCGAGTGGCGGGTCGGCTTTGGTACCGCGCTGGCGTACTCCTCAACAACAGCCAGAGACTCGCGGCGAGACATGCGGATGGCGAGAATCGTGTAGACAACGATGCCACCCAGGAGAAGGACGCCATCAAAGCGACCCAACGAACCATCAAGGAGCATCGCCCAGAGCACGATCGAGACGGCAATCATGATCGGTACATCCACCCGGATGAGCTTCTGGCTCACGATGAGAGGTCGCACCAATGCCGAGAGGCCGAGGATGAACAGCACATTGAACGTGTTACTTCCGACTGCGTTGCCGAGCACAAGGTCAGGCTGATCGCGTGCAACCGCGCTCAACGACACCGCGAGTTCCGGCGAACTGGTCCCGAACGCGACAACAGTCAGCCCGACCACGAGGGGAGAAACGCCGAGTCGAGATGCAAGCACCGAGGCACCACGAACAAGCAGTTCGGCACCGCCGACAAGAACCGCCAACCCGAGCCCGATGAGTACCCAGTCGTTCATGCGGTTGCTCGACATCTGAGGACAGACGGGGCCCACCACATCGACTGGCAGCCGCAACACAGGACGGCGGCGAGCGTTGCAGGGAAGCACATCTTGATCGTGTGGCGCATACCGAGAGTCTATTCCCAAGCGACTCCGGTCGGGCCTGCGACAGATAAAAGCAAAGTTCATCGATCGAACGGCCAACCACCGCCCGAGGTTCAATCCCGGGGCTGCGTCCCTGAGGTGACAGGACAAGATTGAACTAGGCGTAAACACAGCAGGCTTCGGCACTTGCCGCAGCCTGCTGGTTAGGTAAGTCGGGGTGGCAGGATTTGAACCACAGCGACTAAGGGTGTTCGCCCGAAGTGATGCTCACAAAATCCGCTTGGACTTCGGGTAGCTCCCCAGCACGTGCAGCTCGTGGCAGTGGGCCTTGGCGCGGTGCAGGGCGGCTGCGACGTGGGGTTCGTCGCGGTGGCCGACGAGGTCGACGAAGAAGGTATACGTCCAGTTCTGGCGGCCCGATGGGCGCTTGTCGATGTGCGAGAGGTTGACGCCCGCGGCGTGGAAGACCTGGAGCACGTCGACGAGGGCGCCGGGCTTGTCCTCGGTGGCGAACATGACGGAGGTCTTGTCGTTGCCGGTTGGCTGGGCCTTCTGGCGGGAGATGACGACGAAGCGGGTGATGTTGTTGTGGTTGTCCTCGATGCGTGGGAAGAGGACCTTTAAGCCATACAGCTCGCCGGCGAGTTTGGTGCCGATGGCGGCGGAGCCCGGGGTGGCACCGATCTCGTTGGCCTTTTTGTCCTCGTCGGCGGCGGTCTGCACGGCGCGGGAGGACGAGGCGGCGGCGATCTGGTCCACGCCGGGGTACTGCGTGGCGAGCCACTGGCGGCACTGGCTGAAGACCTCGGGCTTGGAATGGATGCGGCGGATGTCCTTGGGCTTGCAGTTGGCGAGCAGCGCGTGGTGGATGTTGATCTGCACCTCGGCGTAGACCGTGATCTCGTGGGCGTGGGTGAGGAAGGCATCCAAGGTCTCGACGATGCCGCCGCCGGTGGAGTTCTCGATGGGGACGAGGCCGTAGTCCACGTGGCCCCGGATGACCTCGGTGAAGACGCCGCCGATCTGGTGCAGGTCCTCGAACTCGACGGAGGAGCCGAAGTGCTTGACGGCGGAGGCGTGCGAGTGCGAGCCGGGGGGGCCCAGGTAGCCGATGCGGAGGGGCTGCTCGAGGGCGAAGGAGCCGGACATGATCTCGCGGTAGACGCCCTCGATGGTGCGGTCTGGGAGGGGGCCGTGGTTGGCGCCCAGGGCGCGGTCGAGGACCTGGGCCTCGCGGTGCGGGGCGTAGATGGGGGTGTTGGTGTCGCGCTTCATGTGGCCGACGTTGACCACGAGCCTGGCGCGGTCGTTGAGCATGGAGACGAGCTTGCGGTCGAGGGTGTCGATCTTCTTGCGGAAGTCGGCGAGGGCGGCCGAGTCGGCGCGAGACTCGACGGCGGACTTGGAAACTGTTTTCTTGGAGGCCTTCTTGGCTGGCTTCTTGGCGGCCTTCTTGGTCGGCTTTTTGGGGAGTTTTTTGGTGGTGGCCTTCTTGGCGGCGGGTTTCTTGGTGGGGGTCCGCTTCGGGCCAGCCTTGCGCGAAGCCTTGGTGCGCGGCGTCTTGCCCGCGTTTTTCTCGGACGCGGCGGTCTTCTTGGTTGCTTTGGTGGTCTTCCGCTTGGCCATGGCTTCTCGCGTGAGAGGGTATCGCCCCGTACCATCGGAGAGTTGAGGCGGGGCCATGGAACGGCCGCGAAACTTGCCCCCCGAGTCTTGGCGCGGGGTTTGAACGGATCAACGGACGGAGCCGTGGCGGCCTGCGCGGGTGAGAAAACACCCGGCGGGGCGCGGAATCTTTGCGGGCAAAGGCCCAACAAGGGGACGGCGTGGACACGACTATCGCAAACCTGATGATGCCCGAAATGCTCTCGACGGGCGTGCTGACGCTGGCTCAGAGCGCCCCGGAGGGGGCGTGGGTGCCGATGCTCGGCGCGTTCGCTGGCGGGCTCGTGCTCTGGATCATGGGCGGCAAGGTGCTCAAGCCCGCGTTCGCCATCATCGGCGCGGCGCTGGGCGGGTTCGCCGGCATCGTGGTGGTGCCGCTGACGGGGCTGCCCGCGTTCGAGGTCGCCGGCGTGCTGCTGCAGCCGCAGGTGCTGGGCATGGTGATCGGCGGGCTGATCGGGCTCGCGGTCGCGGTGGCGCTGTTCAAGTTCATCATCACGCTCGGGGCGTCGGTCGTGTTCGCGGCGGCGGGGGTGCTGACGGGGCTGATCTGGCTGAGCGTGAGCGGGCAATCGACCGTGACGGGCAACACCGAGGCCGGCGAGGTCGCGGCGTTGGCCGCGGAGGAGACCGGCGGCGCGTACGACGCGGTTCGGGGGGAGCTGGCCCGGATCGGTGAGGACCTGGCGCTGGATCAGGCGACGGACGCTGCGGGAGACGGTGCGGCCTCGCTTACCGGCGATGAAGCAGCGGAGGCTGCAAAGGAGCAGCTGCGATCCGCGGCTGAGGCCAGCCGTGCGTTCATCGCGTCGATCCGGGACACGGCGATGGCGGAGTGGGACCGGCGCTCGACCAAGGAGCGGGCGGTGATCTTCGGGGGCGGGGCCGCGGGGTTTGTGGTCGGGCTGCTGGCTGGGGCGATCTTCACGCGGCGGGCGACCGCGATCATCACGGCGCTGGCGGGCTCGGCGGTCTGGCTCACCGCGGGGGTCGCGCTGCTGCGCGGGCCCATCGGGCTCGACGCGGACAAGCTGGCGTTTAGCCCGAACGCGTGGGCTGTGGTCTGGGGCGGGATGTCGTTCATCGGGCTGGTGCTGCAGCTGGGCGTGGTGAACAAGAAACGCTCGAGCAAGCGCGATGACGATGATGACGACGACGACTGAAGCCAGGCAACAGGCAAGCGGCGTCAGGCAAGCATCAAGAGAGCCCGGAGCGTAAGCGACGGGTTTTTTCTTGTTCTGACAAGCCCTCGGCGCAAGCCGAGGGTGCCGGCGACGCAAGAGTTCATGCGCACCCTCGGCTTGCGCCGAGGGCTTGTCGAGGCATTCGTTTCTCGTGGATCCCGCTTTACGGCTCGGTCGGGTCGGCCAGGCTGACGGCCGGTGACTCGGTCGCTTGGGTGGCATCGTCGGCCGCCGCCACTGGCACCGGCGCGGTGTAGCCCGCGGCGGTGTTCGCCGAGTCCATCAGCGTGTTGGTCACGAGCAGCAGCCCGACGACGCCGATCGCGGAGACGAGGGCGGCGAAGGGGCGGCCCATGAGCTCGCGGGGGACGTCGGTGATGGTGTCCGGGCCATCGGGCTTGGGTTCGAGGTAGACCGTGGCGACCAATCGCAGGTAGTAGAAGGCGGCGATGGCGGAGTTGATGCCCAGGATGATGACGAGGGGCAGGTGCCCGCCGTTGATGCCGGCGCTGAACAGGCCCATCTTGCCGATGAACCCGAGCAGGGGCGGGAAGCCGAGCAGGGAGAGCGTGCACAGGATGATGACCCAGCCGTGCATCGGGCGGGTGCGGACGAGGCCGGCGAGTTCGTCGATCTGGTCGGGCTCGGAGCCGTCGGGGTTTTCGAGCGAGGCGAGGACCGCGAAGACGCCGGTGTTCATGACGCCGTAGCAGAGGATGTAGAAGAGCACGGCGGCGATGCCGTTAGAGGTGAAGCCGCCGCCCCCCGCACCGGACAGCAGGCCGGGCCCGACGATGAGGCCGACGAGCATGTAGCCCGAGTGGGCGATCGAGGAGTAGGCCATCATCCGCTTGACGGAGTTCTGGAGGCAGGCGAGGACGTTGCCGACGGTCATGGAGAGTGCGGCGATGATCCAGAGCAGGGCCTCGATGTTCTGTGGCAGGTGGCTGCCGCTCTCGCCGCCGTCGCCGCCGCCGTGGGTCCAGCCGACCGCTCCGAGCAGGAGGATCAGGGCGAGGAAGCCGGCGGCCTTGGGGACGAAGGCGAGGAAGGCGGAGACGGGCGCGGCGGCGCCCTCGTAGACGTCGGGCGTGTAGAAGTGCATGGGGAAGGCGGCGATCTTGAAGCAGAGCCCGATGATCGCGATCATGACGCCCAGCGTGCCCAGCGTGCCTAGGCCGTTCTCGGCGAAGTGTGCGCCGATGAGGGCCAGGTCGGTCGAGCCGGTGGCGCCGTAGATCAGCGTGAAGCCGTAGAGGAAGATCGCGGCGCCCATCGCGCCCAGGAAGAAGTACTTGACCCCCGCCTCTTGCGACTTGGTGCCGCGGGTCGAGATCGTGACCATGATGTAGGTGGGCAGGCTGGTCAGCTCGAGGGCGAGGAAGAGCCAGATCAGGTCGTCGGCCGACGAGACGAGCATGAGCCCGGTGAGGCTGAACAGGAAGAAGGCGTAGAACTCGGCCCGGGTGGCGCGGAGCGGGCTGAACTTCATCTTGCCGCTGTCGAGCAGGGCGTCCAGGTCGCGGTCGACCACGCCGGCGGCGAGCGGGAGCAGGATGAGGCCGACGATCGCGATGACGGCCTTGGAGTAGCCCATGAGATAGGCGAACGGGCCGTCTACGGCGGGCGACTGCAACGCCATGCCCGCGGCGATGACGAGCCCGAGGGCGGTGATCCAGGGCGTGAGCGTCCGGACGCGGCGGTTCGCGCTCAGCCCGACCACCATGACCACGCAGGTGGTGAGGAAGAGGGCCAGCTCGGGCCAGAGATGGGTGAGAGCCTCGCTCATCAGTGGCCCTCGTCGGTGGGTTGAGAGTTGGTCGGGGTGTCGTGGGGAATCGCGGGAGTGATCTGCGGGGCACTGCCACGGGCAGGGCCCGGGGCGGGCAGGTCCGTGGCGGACATGACCTCGGCGACCGCCTGGGCGACCGGGGCTTCGATCGCGTCGGTGAGCATCTTGGGATACAGCCCGAAGAGCAGGCAGCCGGCAGCGAGCGGGATCAGCAGGCCGATCTCACGGGAGTTGAGGTCGGTCGGCAGTTCATCGTGCTCGTGGTGATCCTTGGGCTCGCGGAGCTCGCCGAAGCAGATCTTGCCGACCATGTAGAGGAGGTACATCGCGGCGATGACCATGCCGGTGCCGGCGAAGACGGCGTACCAGATGCCCAGGGTGCCGCCGGCGGCGCCGGGGGCGCCCGAGGCGATGAGGCCCGGGTCGGACTGGAAGGTGCCCAGCAGGCAGAGGAGTTCGGAGGGGAAGCCGTTGAGGCCGGGGAGGCCGACCGAGGCGAGCGCGAAGAAGATCATGAACGTGGACCAGACGGGCATCTTGCTGGCCAGGCCGCCGACCTCTCGCATGTCGCGGGTGTGGTAGCGCTCGTACATCATGCCGATCATGAGGAAGAGGCCGCCGGTGGAGAGCCCGTGGGAGAGCATGTAGAGCACACTGCCGGTGACGCCGGTCTGGTTGACGGCGAGGAGGCCGAGCACGCAGAAGCCGAGGTGACTGACTGAGGAGTAGGCGACGAGCTTCTTGATGTCGTCCTGGACCCAGCAGATGAGCCCGGCGTAGATGATACCGATGATGGCGAGGACGGCGATCTCGGGGGCGTAGGCCGCGAAGGCCGCGGGGGCGAAGCCCATCGCGAAGCGGAAGATGCCGTAGGTGCCCAGCTTGAGCAGGACCGCGGCCAGCAAGACCGAGCCCGCCGTCGGTGCTTCGGTGTGGGCCAGGGGGAGCCAGGTGTGCACGGGGAAGAGCGGGACCTTGACCGCGAAGCCGCTGAGCAACGCTGCGAGCACCCAGCCCTGCTGCGAGCCGTTCATCTGCTTGGCGGTCGTCATCAGGTCGCCGATCTGCAGCGACCACTCGCCGGTGACCTGCTGGTGATGGCTGACGACGTAGAGGAGCCCGGCGAGCGCGATGATGGAGCCGGTGAAGGTGTAGAGGAAGAACTTGACCGAGGCCGCGGCCTTGTTGGTCGAGCCGTACACCCGGATGAGCACGAACATCGGGAGCAGCGTGAACTCGAAGCAGATGTAGAAGAGCAGGAGATCACGGCTGCAGAAGACGCCGATCATGGCGGCCTGCAGGATCATGAGCCAGGAGTAGTACAGGCGGGGGCGGTCCTTGATCGCGGTCCACGAGGCGAGCACGCAGATGGGCCCGAGCATGGCGCTCAAGGCGACGAGCATCATCGAGACGCCGTCGGCCCCGATCGCGAGCTGCAAGCCGAGCGAATCGATCCACGACGCGCTGCCCGCGCCCTGGAACTCGGCGGCCCGGGTCCAGTCGAACTGGAAGAGGCCGACGACAACGGGGATGAGCGAGGCGAACGAGCCGAGCAGAGCCGCGGACCGGGCCCGCTTCTCCGTCGCCGTCGCGGCAACAAGGCCGGCGAGCAGCGGGGTCAGGATCATCAGAGCGAGGATGGTCGGGCTCATAGCACACCCCCCAGCGACGCGACAATCGTCAGGATTAGGAAGAGCAGCACGGTGAGGCCGACCACCATGCCGGTCGCGTAGCCGTGCAGCTCGCCGGACTGGCTCGGGCGGATCAGGCCGGCCGCGATGCGGGGCAGCCAGCCGACCAGGTTGACCAAGCCGTCGATGACGAAGCGGTCGATCGGGCGGAGGACGTGGTTACTGATGATGTGCAAGGGTCCTCGGAAGAGCTTCTCGTAGAACTCATCGACGTACCACTTGTGCTCGGCCCAGCGTGGGATGGGGCCAAACTTCTTGGCGATCGCGTCCATCTTGCACTCGGCGGCCGTGGTTCGGCCTCGCAGGTGCAGCAGGTAGGCCAGCCCGATGCCGACGACGCCGAACGCGGCGGAGATGTAGTACATGCTCTTGTGCGGGTCCCAGAGGCCCAGCACCCTGTTGGGTGCGGCCAGCTCGCCGTAGGGGCCGGTGACCGCGGCATGCCCCGCCTCGCCCTCGGCGGCGTGCTCGCCATCCGCAGCGGCCGCGGCGGCCTCAAACCCGTGATGGTCATACGGCGTCGTGAAGCTCGCGGTGGACTGCTGGATCATGGTCGCGGCGTAGTGCTTGGTGGTGACGGTGTGGCCGTGCTGGTCGAGGTCCTTGCCGCCGACGATGTACAGGCCGCTGGCGAGCAGCGAGCAGACGGCGAGGGTTGCGAGGACGGTGTTGATCGCCCAGCCGGGGGCGTGCGGGTGGAAGCCACCCCCACCGCCGTGAGCGTGGTCGTCGTGCCCGTGATCATCGCTGTGGGCGTGATCAGCCTTGGGGTCGTACTCGTCGCCGGGCTCGAAGTGGACGGGGCCCATGAAGACGCGGAAGAAGACTCGGAAGGTGTAGTACGCGGTGAGGCCGGCGGTGAAGAGCAGGATCCAGCCGATGGCGGCCGAACCCGGCGTCACAAACGCCTCGGCGATGATCGTGTCCTTGGAGAAGAACCCCGCGGTGAACGGCACGCCGGCGAGGTTGATGCACCCGACGAACATGCCGATCGTGACGATGCCCCAGCCCTTGAGCTTGCCCAGGCCGGAGAGCTTGCGGAGGTCGAGCTGCCCGGCGAAGCCGTGCATGACGGCACCGCACGCCAGGAAGAGCAACGCCTTAAAGAACGCATGCGTCAGCACGTGGTAGCCGGCCCCGGTCGGGGATAGCACGCCGAGCCCGGCGAACATGTAGCCGAGCTGGCTGACCGTGGAATAGGCCATGATGCGTTTGATGTCGAACTGGGCCATGGCGATGGTCGCGGCGAGCAGGGCGGTGAACGTGCCGACCCAGGCCACGATCGGCAGGGCGTACTCGGAGGCGACGAAGATGGGGTAGAACCGGGCGATGAGGTAGACGCCCGCGGTGACCATGGTCGCGGCGTGGATGAGGGCGGAGACCGGGGTCGGGCCCTCCATCGCGTCGGGCAGCCAGACATACAGCGGGAACTGGGCGGACTTGCCGAACGCGCCGATCATGAGCAGGATCGGGATCCACTGGGCCTGGGCGGGGATCGCGCCGTAGTCGCCGGCCATCGCCAGCGCGGTGTACGACTGGAGCTTGCCACCCTCAGCGAACAGCTCGGCGTACTCGATCGTCCCGAAGTGGGCGAACGTCAGATAGAGCCCGAGCGCGAGGCCCAGGTCGCCGATGCGGTTGACGATGAAGGCTTTCTTCGCGGCTTGCACCGCGGAGTCCTTCTTGTAGTAGTACCCGATGAGGAGGTAGGAGCAGAGGCCGACGCCCTCCCAGCCGAGGTAGAGCATCGCGAGGCCCGAGCCCATGACGAGGCAGGCCATGGAGAAGACGAAGAGGTTGAAGGCGAAGAAGAAGCGGTTGTAGCCCTGCCCGACGTCAGGGGCCATGTACTCGGAGGCGTAGAGCCCGATGAGCGTGGCCAGGCCGGTGACGAAGAGCATCCAGAAGATGGTCAGCGTGTCGATGTAGAGCCCGAACGAGGCCTTGAAGTCGCCGATGGCGAACCAGTCCCACGCGTGGACGGTGACCGGGCCGTTGGCCGGGTCGAACCAGTTGTAGAGCGCGACGGTGACAAAGAACGAGCCGGCGAGCGACGCGACCGTCAGCCACGCGGGGAGCTTGGACTTGACGTTGAAGATCGCACAGAGCGTCGCGAGGATCACGCCGAGGATCGGCAGGCCGGGGATGAGCAGGGCCCACATCGGGCCGGTGCCGGCGGCGTGCGAGATCGCCTGGGCGGCCTCGGACACCGCAAGGGCGGTGCTGTCAGAGGCCTGCGGGGCTTGCGCGTCCTGAACCAGCCCGAGGATCGGGGCGGTGATTGAGCTGAAAAGGGAGGCGGCGATCATCCTTGCAGTTCCCTCCACACGCCCGCACTCAGCGATTCACGCCGGCGGAACAGCAGGACGATCAGGGCCAGGCCCATCGCGGCCTCGGCCGCGGCGATGCAGAGCACGAAGATCACAAACGTCTGCCCGTCGAAGTTCATGTGGTAGCGGCCGAACGCGATGAGCGCGATGCCCGCGGCCTGGAACATCAGCTCCGTGCACAAGAACATCACGATCAGGTTGCGGCGGGTGATGAAGCCGATGAGCCCGAGCGTGAACATCGCCGCCGAGACGAACAGGTAGTGCGCCAGCGTGACGCCGGCCATCGCGTCCGGGAAGCCGGTCTGCGCCAGAGTGGTCAGGGTGTGGTCGATCATGCCTCGCTGGCCCCCGTCTGCTCGGCCTTGGCGTCGTGCAGGTGCTTCTGCTGGTGGGCCTTGAGCATCTCCTCAAACTCGACCTGCTTGCGGGCCAGCACCGTCGCGCCCAGCATCGCCATGAGCAGGATGATGCCCACGATCTCGATCGTCATCGGGTGGTCTCGCAGCAGGTTGATACCCAGCCGCTCGACGTTGGTCGGGGCCAGGTCCTCGGTCAGCGGGATCGTGCGGGTCTGGCCGTCGGGGTTGACCGCGAGCACCGCGGGCGCGCCGTCCAGGACGGTGAGGGCGAGCTCGCCGTTCGGGTCGCCGTTGACGTCCACGTCTCGCAGCAGCGTCTCGTCCGCAGCCAGGCGGGGCGTCTCGCCGGGGCGGTCGGTGTTCCACAGGGCCTTCTCGACCTTCCCGGGAAGAATCGCGAGCACGCTGGCGTCGCTCTCAGCGGTCGCGGCGGGCAGCTCGTCCACGCCGCGGAACATCATGGTGGTCAGCAGCCCGAGGAGCACAAACCCCGCCATCGCAGCGATCCAGGGCTCACGCGAGGTGGTGTCGTAGTCGGCCTGCAGCTCCTCGTCGCCCTCAGCGGGGGCCTGGGTGGCGAGCATGATGACGAAGAGGTAGGTGATGAGGATCGCGCCGGCGTAGATGATGATCAGGGCGAACGCCATGAACTCAGCGGAGAGCAGCAGGAACATCCCCGCGGTCGCGATGATGGTGAGGATGAAGTAGAGAGCGGAGTAGACCGGGCGGTGGTGCGTGATGACGCGAAGCCCCGCGAGCAGGGCCAGGGCGGAAAAGGCGTAGAAGAAGAGGTTGGGCAGGGTCTCGGGGCCTCGGTCATACGCCGCGAGCCCGAGCAGCAGCACGACGAGCCCGCCGCCAGCCGCCGCGAGGACCGCCCCGATCAGCGTGAGCCGGTACTTGGCACGGGGCAACGCCAGCGCCACACCAACCCCCCCGAGCAGGCAGGCCAGATAGAGCAGCAGCGGGTGAACGAGGTGATCCAAGGTGTGATTCCGTGAACGGGATTCCGAACCAGACCCCGGGCTAGACCCCGGCGACCCCGCGCAGCAATCGCGGCGAGAGGATCGGAGGATAGAGACCCCCCCCGTAAGTCTCAACTAACCCGGACCATGTGGACCCCAGTTAGCACCCTTTCAGGCCCGCCCCCCCTTCTCCCCTCTCATCTCACCCGCGTCGGGCCCAACAATCGCACCGCGGCGTACCATGCACCCGTGCCCGACAACGACACCCCATCTCGAACCCGCGCCCAGGCCATCGACCGCTGGAAGAAGCGGACGCCCAACCTGCTGACGCTCAGCCGCGTCGTGCTGTCAGCCGCGTTTGTCGCGGTGCTCGCCGGCGTCGATGTCCGGGCGACCTCGCCCAACCCCGACGCGATCGAACGGCTCGAGAGCCTGCAAGAGGACGCGGTCCCGCTGCTGATCATCGCCACCGCGATCTTCATCGTCGGAGCGCTGACCGATGCGCTCGACGGCATCCTGGCCCGACGATGGCACGCGGTGAGCCGATTCGGCCGCGTGATGGACCCGGTCGCGGACAAGCTCCTGGTGCTCGGCGCGTTCGTTGTCCTTGCGGGGCCTGGGTTTACGGTGATCTGGGGGGCTGACGATACCCGGCTTCAGGTCTCGGGCGTGATGCCCTGGATGGTCTGGGTGCTGCTGGGCCGCGAGTTGCTGGTCACGTCGATCCGAGGCGTGTTCGAGAGCGAGGGGATCGATTTCTCCGCCGGGCCCGCGGGCAAAGTCAAAATGGTTCTCCAGTCGATCGCGGTCCCGATCATCCTGCTCGTCGTGGCGCTGGGGGCCCCGGTTCCGGGCAGCACGGGGCGCATGGTTGTGGTCTGGCTCGCCTGGGCGGTCACGATCGTCACGCTCTGGAGCGGGCTGCCCTACATCGCTCGGGCGCTGATCGCGAGCCGCCAGCTGGCGACCCAGCCCCGCTCAGCGCAGCAGGCCCGGCAGATCCGCAAGAAGATCGACCGGGTCGAGATCCCCACGCCCAACACGCGACGCGGGCGGGAACGCCGCCCCAATAAAAAGAGGAAATCCAGATGATTCAGCGGCACGAGGGCATCCACGCCCTGCTCACCGTCGGCGGCATCGGGCACCTGAACCCGGCCAGCGGGACCTGGGGCTCGATCCCACCCGTGCTGCTCGCCTACGGCCTCGCGGTCAGCGGCTTTGGCCCGGGCACCTGGGTCTGGCACGTGGTCCTGCTGGGAGTGGTGCTGGCGTTCGGGCTCGGGTGTGCGCTGCTGGGCGACGAGGGTGAGGCCTGGTGGGGCAAGGACCCCTCGCCGGTTGTCGCGGACGAGGTCGCGGGCATGGCGCTGGTGCTCGCGCTGATCCCCGCGGCTCCGGGGTGGATCGGGTGGTGGCTGATCGCTGCGTTCTTGCTCTTCCGCTTGGCGGACATCGTCAAGCCCTGGCCGGCTGACGGGCTGCAGAGCCTGCCGGGTGGGTGGGGCATCGTGCTCGATGATCTGGCTGCTGCGGTGCACGCCGCGGCTCCTCTGATCGTGCTGGCGTTGCTGCTGAGCTGACGAGGCACGAACTCCTACAAGCCCGTTACTCGGCCATCTGCTTGTCGATCCACTTGCGTGCCGCCCCGATCGAAGTCGCATGGGTCTCGTCGCCGTAGTCCCCCAGCGTGTCGTTGTCCGCCTCGACCGAGGCCATGACGCCGATGACCGACCAGACCTCTCCGATCTTTGCAACGATCGGGCCGCCGCTGTCGCCAGCGAACGCCGACGCCTCGTCCTGGGTCACGCCCTCCTCGCCGGGCGCGGTGAAGCTCAGGACCAGCTCCTTGCGCCGGCGGTCCACCCGGTCGATCCGGTTGGTCCCCGCGTGCTTGGTTCCACGCTCCATGCTCATCATCTCCTCGCCCTCGACACCGTTCTGCGGGTCGTTGACGAACGCGCCGATGCCCACAAGCATGACCTCGGGGTTTGTGTCGTCGTACTCGCCCAGGGGCACCGGCTCGACCCCCTCGACCACCTCGGAGAGGTGCAGCAGCGCCAGGTCGCCCGGCGAGAACAGCTCGTCTTCACCGCGAGTCGCCATCTGCTTCTCGAACGGGATCCACCTCGGGTGGATGACCACCCGGTCAACCTCGAACTCGCGCCCGTCGTCGAGCGTGAAGACGATCGGGTCGTGCCCGCGCAGGCGGAGGAAATCGGCGACGTGGGCCGCGGTGACGACCCACTGATCGGCGATGAGCGTGCCGGTGCCCATGCCGCCGAGCCCGCCGACCGCGTGAAACGGCTCGGCGAGCTGCGCGTACCGCTCCTGCGAGACGTCGGCCCGCCCCGCGATCGAGCCGGCGAGCGAGATGCACGGGGCTGAGTTCAGGGAGAGCAACAGCGATGCGGTGAGGGTGAGCATGAGACCTCCGGTTCAAGAGTCAGGGCGTGTTTGGCGGGCCGTCCACGATGGGCCGTACCGGGTTGTGGGGAATCGACATGTTCTTATTTCGCTGATTGGGTGAAATTCTCTCCGAGCCGATCCCGCTGGCGCATGAAAAAACCCCGGGATCGCTCCCGGGGCTGTGTGAATCAGTCCGCTGGGCGTCTTATTCGCCCGCGTGGGCCATCTCGCCTTCGGTTTCTTCAACAGGGACCGGCGCTTCCCACACGTTGTTGTCGCGCGTCAGCTCGGGGTACTTGCTGTCCGGGTCGAGAACGACCCTGGTGATCGAACGCTCGCCGGTCGCGATCGGCACCCGCCACACGTTGGCGGCACCCCAGATATCCACGGGCAGCTGCACCCGCTCGGTGGTGCCGTCGGAGAACGTCACGTCCATGATCACGGGCATGACCATGTCAGACAGGTTGGCCAGCGTGATGCCCGACTGCCCCTCCGCAATCTCGATAACCTCGGTCACGCTCTGGTCAAGCGTCGCGGTCGAGAGCAACCACCCGCGCCAGAACCAGGACAGGTCCGTGCCGGCTGCGTCGTCCATGGAGCGGAAGAAGTCGGCGGGCTGGGGGTGCTTGAACGCCCACCGCTGGGTGTAGGTCTTCCACGCGGTGTCGAACCGGTCCGGGCCGAGCACGATCTCACGCAGCAGGTGCAGCGCGTAACCCGGCTTGGAATAGTTCAGCGAACCAACCCAGCGAGGCCAGTGGCGGTCGGGCAGTGTGTTCGAGGCCTGCGGGTTGTCCGCGTTCATGACCCGGGCGAGCCCCCCGACCCCGCCGCGACGGGCCCCGTCCTGCCCGGTCCATGCGGTGCCCGAGTACCGGTTGATGAAGGTGTTGAACCCCTCGTCCATCCACATGTACCGTCGCTCGTCGGAGTTGACGAGCATCGGGTACCAGTTGTGCCCGACCTCGTGGTCGGTCACGCCGAAGAGCCCCTGGTCGCTGGTTTTGGCGCCGCAGAACACCATCATCGGGTATTCCATGCCGCCCTCGGGCCCGTTGATGTTCGACATCTCGGGGTAGGGGTACGGGTAGACCCAGTCGGAGTAGAACTCGATCGCGTGCTTGATGTACTGCGACGAGCCGCCCGGCTTGGTGGTCTCGTCCGCCATCGGGTACTCCCGATCCGAGTACCACGCCTCGGCCTCGGCCGGGTAGAACGACTGGCAGAGAACCATCTTGGTCGTGCCGTCCAGGTTGGTCACGTCGGCCTTGCACGCGTCCCACGCGAAGGCCTGGCTGGTCGCAAAGGCGAAGGTCCGCACGTTGTTGGCGGTGAACTTCCAGGTCAGGTCGCCCTCGCCAGCGGGCCTGGACTCAGGAGTCCCGACCTCGTCGAGCTTGAGGATCTCGACGGTGGCGTCCGAGGTCTTGGCGACCCCGAGCCGCTGAATCTGGTCCGCGGTCAGCACGTCGTACGAATTCTGCAGCACACCGGTGCCCTCGACGATGAACTCGCGGGGCACGGTCACGTTGACTTCGTAATCGCCAAAGTCGGTGTAGAACTCGCCGTTGCCGATGTAGGGCAGCGTGTTCCACCCGTTGACGTCGTCGTACTTCGCGACGTGCGGGAACCACTGGGCGTATTCAAAGATCGTCCCGGCCTCGACCTCCTCAGACCCCATCCGGCGCAGGTGCGGCGGCATGGAGAACCCGAACGCCATCTCAAACTCAAACGTCGCGCCCGGGGCGATGGGCTCTGCAAGCTCGACGCGTGCCAGCGTGTCGTACACGCTGATCTCGAGTTCCTCGCCGCCGGACTTGATGTACCCGATGTCGAACCCGCCGTCGAACCCGCCCAGGTCGGTGGACATGACGCTGCCCGGCGTGCGGGACAGCGTGCCCAGCGAATCGGGCTTGAACAGGTTCTGCTCGAGCTGCAGCCAGACGAAGTCGAGCTGGTGGGGCGAGTTGTTGTGATACGTCACGCCCATGGTCGCCTCGAGGCGCTTGGCCTCGGGGTCCACGTCCGCGTTGATCACGTAATCGGTCTTCTGCTGCCACCAGCCCGGGCCCGGGGCACCCGAGCCGAGCCGCATGGAATCGGGCGTGGGCAGGTCGAGCTTGGCGAAGATGTCGTCGGTGCTGATGCCGGTGCGTCGGCGAGCGGACTCATCAACGGCGCCGAAGTTTGGTGGGCGATTGAAACGGGCCCGGCGGGCCGCCCGCTGGGCTTGCTCTGGCGTGAGCTCGGTGCCGGCCTGGGCCGCCGAATCTGCGGTCTCGGTTGTCGAACAACCCTGAACCATCGCGAGCCCAGCGGCTGCCGAGATCGCGATTAAAAGATGCTTGTGCATATCCGTCCTCCGTTAGAAAAGGGCAGCGGGTCAACCCCGCCGAGATCCAAGCCCCCGATGTGCTTCTGAATTGTGTCAACGACCCACGATGCGGGAGAGCCCGCACGCGGTCCTGCCGGGCCCGAGTCTCTCGGGTTGCCACGAGTCTAAAGGATCCGGCGCTCAAACACCACCGCGAGGCTGAACGCCCGCTCTACTCCAACCACCGGTTGTTCTCGCGGTCCGCGTCGGGCAGCACCCGCTCAGGGTCCAGCAGCACGCTGAACGGGAGACGACCGTCCTTGACCCGCAGCGTGAACTCGGGCCCGCCGTACCACGCCTCGACCGGGATCTGGCGCACGATCTGCTCGCCGGTGTCGAACTCGATCCGCAGCGACACGGGCGCTGGGATCTTCCCGACCATCCGCACCGTGATCGCCCAGTAGGGCTCAGCGTCTCCGCGTTCGGGCTCGACACGCTCCACCGAGGCGATCGCCAGGTCCAGCCTGTCTGTCGAATCAAACCACCCGCGCCAGAACCAGCCCAGGTCCTCGCCGGCCGCGTTCTCGATGCACCGGAAGAAATCGCCCGGCCTGGGGTGCTTGAACGCCCACGCGTTGAGATACGTCGCCAAGGCGTGGTCGAACCGCTCGGGACCAAGCACCCCCTCACGCAGCGTGATCAGACCCGCGGCCGGCTTGGAGTACACGTTCAACCCCCGAGCCCCGTACGCCTGCGACCGGTCGGCCCACGTCAAGATCGGCGGCACCGGGCGACGGAACGCGTACCGAGAGATGTTGCGGACCACGCTCAGGGCGTCGGCGGCGTCGAACTCCGCGGTGCCAGACTTTCCTGATACCCCGTCACCATCACCAACCGTGTTCTTGTCCGAGTCCGCATCGTCTGCATCGTCTGCATCATCTGCATCATCGTCGCTGTTTGCCTCTTCCCATGCGACCATCGAGTACGGGTTGCCGTACTCGTTGAAGCCCTCGTCGAGCCACCCGTCGCGCCGCTCGTCGTTGCCCACCACCATCGGGAACCACGCGTGGAGCACCTCGTGGTCGGTGACGCTGAACAGCCCTCGCTTGGCGCGGTCGTATCGCTCCTCGTACTTCTCGTTGGCAGCCTCGGCCTCTTGCTCGTCCATCGAATCGATGTCAGGCTTCTCTGGCTGACGCGAACCGCAGAACACCATCATCGGGTACTCGGTGCCGCCCTCGACCCCGAAGCAGTTGACCATCACCGGGTAGGGGTAATCCAGCCCTAAAAACTCGGAATAAAACGACAACGCGTGCCGGATCGCCGGGGTAGAAACCTCGTGCCACAGCTCGCTGACCTTGGGCGGGAACACACTCAGACACCGCGCACGTGCATCCCCAATATCGACCCCGGCCCCGTCCATCGCGTAGCTCTCGCCCGCGACAAACGCGAACGTGCGCACGTTGTTGGCGATGTACCGCCAAGGCACGAACACCTGCTGCCCATCGTCTTCTGCCGCGTCGTCTGTATTGCCGTCTGTATCGTTTGAATCTTCAGCCTTGTCGGAATCCTCATCCGCCGCGGGCTCGTCCTCACTGGGTCCATCATCGCCGTCATCAAGCCGAGCCTCCTCGGGCGTGATGATCCAGATTGGCTCGTCAGACGCGAGCGATTCTTCGTACCGCGCGAATTGTTCTGGTGTCAGCCGCTCGCCCGGGTTCACCCACTCGCCGCCGCCGGCGATCGTCACGCCCTCGGGCGCAGAAACAGTCACGTCGTAGTTGCCAAAGTTGGAATAGCTCTCGCCCGCGCCCAGATACGGCAGCGTGTTCCAGCCGTAGATGTCGTCATACACGCACGGCTGAGGGATCCACCTCGCGATCTCGAACAACTCGTCGTCCTCAAACTCCAGCACGCCGAGCCGGTTGGACCCCTCGGGCACCTTGAAGCGCCACGCGATCTCGATCTGCACCTGCCCGCCGCCCGAAGCCACCGGGCTGGGCAGCCGCACCAACGCACGAGTATCCGAGATGATCGGCTCGATCTCCTCGCCGCCGACCGTGAAGGTCAGCCCGCGGAACCCCATGTCCGAGCCCGAGGCGGCGAACCGGGTGTTGATGTGGCGGATGATGCTGCTGCGCGAGGTGTCTCGAAAAGCGTCCACCGGCAGCTCGAACCAGATGAACGCCAGGTCCATCGGCGAGTTGTTCGTGTACGTCAGCGTCCCGGTCGCACGCACCCGCCGCTTGGCGGGGTCCAGCTCGGCCTCGATCACGTAATCCGCCTGCTGCTGCCAGTACCCCGGGCCGGGGCGGCCGTCCGCGGATCGGGCGTCGCTCACCGGGTGCATCGGGGGCGGTGCAAACAGGGCGAGATGATCCACCTCCGCCACCTTTGTTGCGGGCGTTTGCACGGCCGGGCGGCCGTTTGAGCACCCGATCAGCAGCGAAACCGAACCGAGCACAACAGTGAATCGAAGCGTTGTCATCATGGCCAGATCGTACCGGAAGACACCGACGGCGTTGCCACCAATCCCGCGAGAGCCACCGCCGGGCCTCTCACCGGGCCGCGATGACCTGGATCTCGACCCTCGCCGCGCCCGGCAGCGCTGACGAGCCCGCCACCGCTCTGGCCGGGTATGGCGCGGCAAACCGCTCGCTGTACACCGCGTTGAACTGGGCGTAGTCGTCCAGGTCCGTTAGAAAGACCGTCACGCTGACCACGTCGCTCAGCGAGAGGCCGTGCTCCGCTAGCGCCCGTTCCACCGCGTCGATCGCGGACTGCGCCTCGATCGCAAAGGTGTCGCCTCGTGTGCCGATCTTGCCCGAGACGAAGACGAGCGGGCCGTGCGCCACCGAATCGGAGTACGGCCCCAGCGCACCGGGAGCCTCGACGGACAACGGGGTGCTCTGGCACCCGGCGAGGATCAGGGCCAGGCCGCAGAGGATGGGTGCGTGCTTCATGTCTCGATCCTACCGGAACCACGAACCGGGGGGAGGGGGCCGCGTTCTGAATAAATGAGCAACGATTTCCGCCCAAGGGCTCGCCGGGTGGCGGTACGCTGGCCGCGGGGCGCTGGGTCCCAGACACCACTCGGGAAAGGATGGGCATGGCGGATAAACCCCTCGTTCAGATCGGGCCGATGACCGCGGCCACCGGCAAGAAGGTGGACAAGGTGCTGAGCAAGATCGCGCTCAAGGAGATGCAGAAGGCCGCGAAGAGCGCGTTCAAGAAGAAGTTCACGCCGGTGGAAAAGACCTCCGTGAAGCAGGGCTTCCACTACTCGGCCAAGCTGCTTGAGTGCTACGTTGACGGCGCGAACGTGAAGGTCAAGGTGAAGTGCACCGCGTACCGCCTCGAGAAGATGAAGCCGATGATCCAGGCCGAGACCGGGGCCGCGGCCACCGGGAAGCCGGAGGTCGCCGTCGGGGACGCGATCTGGGGAACCCTCGAGGCGAACATCAAGAGCGTCGTCCCCAAGCTGCTCAATCTCAAGTGATGAGCGAGCGGGCCGCCCGTCGCTCAGGCCCGGGCCGCTCAGACCTTCCGATCGAGCAGCCGATACCCCACGGCCTCGGCGACGTGCTCGGCGCGGATCACCGGGATGTCGTTGAAGTCGGCGATCGTCCGCGAGATCCGCCGGATCTTGTCGTAGGCGCGCGCGCTCAGCCCCAGCGTCTTGATCGCGTCGCCCACCAGCGAGACCGCTCGCTCCTCCATCGGGGCCAGCTCGTCGAGCTGCTTGCCGCTCAGCATCGCATTGGGGAGGGCTTCGCCCTGGCGCCGGGCCGCGACCTCTCGGGCCCGGGCCACGTTCTCACGCATCTCGACGGTCCCCGTCCCCTTGGGCCCTCCCCGCAGCTCGTCGAAGGAGACAGCCGGGGCCTCGACATGCAGGTCGATCCGGTCGAGCAGCGGCCCGGAGATGCGTGAGAGATACCGGTCCATCTCGCGGCGGCCTGTCTCGCCCGGGGCCCGGTCGCCACGCGCGGTCGGGTTCATCGCGGCGACGAGCATGAACCGGGCGGGGAACTGCACGGTGGAGTTGGCCCGGGCGATGGTGACCACGCCGTCCTCGAGCGGCTGACGGAGCGTCTCGAGCACCGGTCGCGGAAACTCGGGCAGCTCGTCGAGGAAGAGCACGCCCCGGTGGGCCAGGCTGATCTCGCCGGCACGCGGCACGATCCCGCCGCCGACGATCGCGGGCGACGACGCGGTGTGGTGCGGCGTGCGCACGGGCCGCTTGGTGACTAGGCAAGACCCGTTCTCGAGCAGGCCCGCGGCGGAATAGATCCGGGTCAGCTCGAGCGCTTCTTCGACCTTGAGCGGCGGGAGAACCCCGGGCAACGCCTTGGCCATCATCGTTTTACCGCTGCCCGCCGGGCCCAGCATGAGCAGGTTGTGCGAGCCGGCCGCCGCGATCGTGATCGCCCGCTTCACCGGCTCTTGCCCGCGGACCTCGGAAAAATCGAGCGGGGCCTGGGCCTGACCGAGCAGGGCCGCGGCGTCCACCGGGTCGGCGGGGGTCGCGTCTAGGTCGCCCCGGATCAACCCCACCACTTCTGACAGCGTGTCCACGCCGAACACCTGAACGCCCGGCACCACCGCGGCCTCGCTCGCGTTGGCGTAGGGAAGGATGACGCTCTCATATCCACGCTCGCGGGCGAGTTCTGCCATCGCGATTGCGCCACGGATCGGGCGGACGCGGCCGTCCAGCGCCAGCTCGCCCGCCATGAGGCACCGGGCGGGGTCAAACCCGGGGCCCTCGCCCGCGGCGGAGGTGCGTCGCGCCGAGAGATCCAGCACGCCCAGGCAGGCCAAAAGCCCGACGGCGATGGGCAGGTCGTAGACCGGGCCCTCCTTGCGCACGTCGGCGGGCGCGAGGTTGATCAGCATGCGGCCCATCGGCACGGGGTACCCCGCGTTGCCGATCGCAGCCCGGACCCGCTCGAGCGATTCACGCACGGAGGAATCGGGCAGCCCGACCACGGTCGCTGCGGGGAATGCGGTCGGGTCGAGATCGACCTCGACCTCGCAGGGGCCCGCGGTGATGCCGGACAGGAGATAGGACTGGACACTGGCGATCATGACTGGGCATGATACCGAACAAAACCATCAACTGCGCCAGAAACAGGGGCTCTAAAACCCCCGAAACCGGGTAGGCTCAGATTCTGCCCTTCGGGGAGCCCCCGGGCCGATACGAAACCTCTATGGCTACGAAGAAAACCCGTCCTTACAAGGTCACCGACAAGAACCGCGCCCAAGAGCCCACGCCCACCGCCATGCTGTGGCGGAGGCTGGGCTGGCTCACCCTCACCGGGGTCTGGGCCTTCGTCGCGCTGGCGCTCATCAGCTTCGACGCTGGCGACACCGGGCGAGCGGTCTTCCCGCACAACGACCCGACGCAGAACCTGGCTGGCTCGATCGGGGCGACGATCTCGTACGGCTTGCTGCAAACCTTTGGCCTGTCTGTGGTTGTGGCGATGGCCTTCACGGGTGTGTGGCTGTGGCTCAGCGCTTCGGGGCGGCCGATCCAGCAGCCGCTGCTGCGGACGGCGGGCGCGGGGATCATCACGGCTTCAGTCGCGGGGCTGCTTCAGGTGATGGTCCGGTCGGTCGATCCGCTGCCGGGCATGGCGGGCGGGACGGTCGGGGTGGCGCTTGTTGACGAGGTCTTGCTGCCGGCGTTCAACACGCTGGGCACGGTGCTGACGCTGGGTGTGGCGCTGCTGATCGGGCTGATCGTGGCGTGCGACGAGCTGGTGTTCGCGGTTCCCAGGGCGATCCTGAATGCCTCGAAGCCCGCGGCGGCCAAGGCCGGGCAGGCGACGATCGCGGCGGGGCGAGTCGCGGGAACCGGTGCGGGCGTTGGCGCCAAGCACGCGGGCACGGGGCTGTGGGCCGGGCTGGCGCGGGTTGTGCGCCGGACCAAGACGGTGCGTGTCCACCTCAACGACGTGGACGAGCCCGTCGAGATCGAGGTCGCGCGAGGCCGCAAGCGGGGCGCGGCGGCCGGGGCGGCGGTCGAGGCCAAGCCCAAGAGACGCCGCAGAGCGGTCGAGCTCGAGGAGGACGAGACCGAGGAGCTCGACGAGGCCGCGGTCGAGTATGAGGACGCGACGGAGGAGGAAGACGAGTACGAGGACGACGTCTACGACGAGGATGACGGCGACGACGAGTACGAAGAGGGCGAAGAAGACGAGGAAGAGGTCGGGGCGCCGCAGGTCTTTGACCGCGACGCGCTCAAGGAGAAGATCGCTGCGTTGCCCGTGCGGTTTGCCCAGAGCCAGAAGAGCACGACGACCGCGGAAGACCTCATGGAGATGCAGAACGCGGCCGAGCTTGAGGGGTACATCTTCCCGGGGCTCGATCTGCTCGAGGAGCCCGAGGAGGGGTTCAACGCGAAGCTCGAGGAGCTGGTGCGTGAGCAGGCCGAGTCGCTCGAGAGCTCGCTGCGGGAGTACAACATCAAGGGTCACGTGGTGGACATCGAGTCTGGCCCCGCGATCACGCTGTACCACGTGAAGCTCGCGCCGGGGACCAAGGTCAGCCAGCTCACCGCGGTCTCGAGCGACCTGGCGAGGTCCCTCAAGGCGGTGAACATCCGGATCGTGAGCAACATGAAGGGCCGCAGCACCGTGGGCATCGAGGTGCCCAACCCGACCCGCGAGCGTGTTCGGCTCAAGGAGCTGATGGGGAACCAGTCGCTGTTCAGCAAGATGAAGCTGCCGATGTTCCTGGGCAAGGACGCGGCGGGCGACCCCTTGATCTATGACCTGACCAAGATGCCGCACATGCTGATCGCGGGCACGACGGGCTCTGGCAAGAGCGTGTGCATGAACACGATCATCATGAGCTTCCTGTACACCAAGAAGCCCAACGAGCTCAAGCTGATTCTTGTTGACCCCAAGATGGTCGAGATGAGCCAGTTCAAGGACATCCCGCACCTGATGTGCCCGGTGGTGACCGAGATGTCCAAGGCCGCGGCGATCCTCGAGTGGGCGATGACCAAGATGGACGAGCGGTACGAGCTGCTCGTCGAGGCGGGCTGCCGCGATATCTCGAGCTACAACAACCTCGAGTTTGATGAGCTGATCGAGCGGATGACGCCCAGCGGGCGCGAGCTGAGCGAGGAGCAGAAGGCTCGGATCCCGCGCAAGCTGCCCTACATGGTGTTCGTGATCGACGAGCTGGCGGACCTGATGATGACCAACAAGGAGGTGGAGGGCTCGATCATCCGGATCGCGCAGAAGGCACGGGCCGTGGGCATCCACATGATCCTGGCAACCCAGCGGCCGCAGGCCAACGTGGTGACCGGGCTCATCAAGGCGAACATGCCCTGCCGCGTCGCGTTCAAGGTGAGCAGCGGCATGGACTCGCGGATCGTGCTCGACCAGAAGGGCGGCGAGCTGCTGCTCGGGCAGGGCGACATGCTGTACCTCAACCCGTCGAGCCACGAGCTGCAGCGGGCCCAGGGCACGCTGGTCGATGACCACGAGATCCGGGCGGTCACGCGGTTCCTCAAGGAGGTCGCGGGCCCCAACTACGAGCGGCAGCTGCTGCAGATGCGCGGGGCGGCGGGCGGCGACGAGGAGAAGATCTTCAACTCCGAGAACCACTCGTCGGCGAGCCTCGCTGCGGCTCAGGAAGACCCGATGTTCGACCGAGCCGTCGAGATCGTGCTCGAGACCAAGCGCGGCAGCGTCAGCCTGCTGCAGCGGCGGCTGGCGATCGGGTACACGCGGTCGAGCCGACTGATCGACCTGATGGGGATCGCGGGGATCATCTCCGACCACAAGGGCTCGGTGGCTCGCGACGTGCTGATCACCGAGGACGAGTGGGCCGCGATCAAGGCGCTGGCTGAAGAGGAAGCAGGCGGCGACCAGATGCTGCTGACCGGCGACGAGGAGGGCGAGGCGTCGGCTGAGTCGGCCCCGTTCGCGGTGGCGGGCGATGAGGTCGAGGCTGAGGACGACGACGAGGAAGGCGAGGAGTACGAAGAGGAGGAGGAAGAGAAGTACGAAGAGGCTGACGAGGCTGAGGATGGCGAGGAAGAGTACGAAGAAGAAGAAGTGGAAGAGGACGCCGAGGCGGTCGGTGAGGACGACGAAGAGGACGCTGACGCAGAGGAAGACGAGGACGTCGAAGAGGACGTCATCGACGAGGATGAAGAAGATGAAGAGGAGGCTGAAGTCGTCGGCGAGGACGAGGCCGGCGAAGTCGAGGACGTAGAGAACGAAGAGGAAGAAGAGGATTGGGAGGAAGATGACTCGGACAAGGCCGAATCCGCCGCCTGACTCGCTCGGCAGGTCCGTCCCCACGGCCCCCGCAGCCCCGCTTCTGGGGGACGTTCTGAAGCACGCCCCCGGCGGACCCGCGGAACGCGATTGGGCCTGAGGGGGCTGCCCGCGGGCTTCCGGCAGCCTCCCAAACCGCAGATATTCATAAATATGAGCCCAACGGCACGGTTCGATTGAAACGCCGGGCCCTTGGGCCGAATAGTAATCACGGGCCTTCGGCGCAGCCGGTGCCCTGACTCGCGGTGCACGCCGCGCCACCCACACCCCGCGTTCTGGCGATTGGCGGGGGCAAACCACGACGACCCTTCTGGAGAACTTGGCCATGCTGACCACCCGACTTTCAACCCCCGCGGCCCTGCTGGCGATGTGCGGCCTTGGCGGGCTTGCGATGGCCGCCCCCCCAGCCGTGCTGGATTACGTGCCCTCCGATGCCCCGATCGTGCTCACCGTCGCGAACCTGGGCGAGCTGATGGCGGACGTCACCCGCGTCAACACCGCGCTGGGCGACCAGGGCAACATGATGGTGCCGATGATGATGGGGATGATGGGCGGGCTTCCGGGCGTTGACCTGACCGGCTCGATGGCGATCGTCATCAACAGCGCCGACTTTGAGAACCTGGACCCGTCCGCCGTCTCGATGATCCTCCCGATCGCGGACATGGACGCGCTGGTCGAGGCGATGCAGGGGCGAGTCGAGAACGGCGTCGTGCTGCTCAGCATGCAGGGGCAGGAGCTGGCGTTGAAATCGCTGGGCGGCGGGTTCGCCGTCGCCGGGCAGAGCGCCGACGCGGTCCGGGGCTTCGCGGGCAACGCGGGTCACCTCGCTGCGAACCAGGCGCGGCTTGGCGCGAGCGGGACCGAGCTGGTCTCGGGCGGCGACGTCACCCTGATGGTGAACATCCAGGCGCTGCGGCCGATGATCGAGCCCCAGCTCGAGGGCATGATGGAGCAGGCGGAGATGATGGCGGCGGGCAACCCGGCCGGGGGCGAGCTGCCGGCCGAGGCGATGCAGGCCGCGATCGAGCGGTTCCTGGCCGAGGCCTCGATGGGCGTTGTCTCGGTGTCGGCCGACGAGCTGGGCGTTGGGCTCAACGTCGCGACGCAGTTCCGGGCTGAGACCGAGTTGGCCAACCTGTTCGGCGCCGAGGCCAACGCGCACGAGCTGCTCAAGCGCGTGCCCGGCGGGGCGTACTACTTCGCCGGTGCGGCGGACCTCTCCTGGCCCGGGTTTGAGACCCTGGTCGAGGTGGCGACCAACGCGATAGCCCAGGCCCAGGAGGCCCAGCCCGACGCGGCGGGGATGATGAGCAACATGGGCAACATCGATCTCGCGGCGATGCTCGAGAACGCCCAGGGCTACGCCCAGGTCGTCTCGGTCAACCCCGCGGGGATGCAGGCCGGGCTGCTCAAGAACTCGGCGACCTACATCGCCAGCACCGACGCGGCGGGGCTCGTCGAGATGCACAAGCAGACGAACCAGGCCGCCGACGGCTCGGCCGGTGGCGGGATCAGCATCGCGAGCTTCTACGAGGCCGGGGCCACGACGATCGGGGGCGTCGAGCTCGACGCCTACGGCACGACCTTCAGCGCCGACCAGAACTCGATGGTCGGCGGCGCAAGCCCGGCCATGATGATGCAGATGTTCTTCGGGCCCGACATGGGGCCCAAGGGCTACGTCGGGCGGCTCGAGAACGGCATGATGCAGACCACCACCCAGGACGAGGCCTTCGTCACCAAGGCGATCGACGCCGCGAAGAACGGCAACGGGCTGGGCGCCGACGAGGGCGTGTCCGAGATCGCCGACCGGCTGCCCTCGGGCCGCTTCTTCGAGCTGTTCATCGGCACCGACCACCTGCTCAACAACGTCGCCCCGATGCTCGCGATGTTCGGCTTGATCGACGGGTTCGAGCCGACGGGCGACATGCCGCCCATGGCGGCGGGCTTG
The DNA here is from genome assembly GCA_047620485.1 of Phycisphaerales bacterium. GTDB lineage: Bacteria > Planctomycetota > Phycisphaerae > Phycisphaerales > UBA1924 > JBLHKT01. Next base: position 63,281 of record JBLHKT010000016.1, read on the forward strand.
TCGGGGCACTCGGGCGGGTTCAACTTCGGGCTGTTCATCCCGCTCGAGGTCATCGAGGTCGGTGCGGAGATGGCCCCCGACGAGCCGACCCCGGACACGGGCGCCAACGAGGACCCCGAGTTCTGAGAAACGACAGCTCGAATCAGGCCCCGGACACCCACTCGTGGACCATCGCGCCCGGGCAGACGCTCGGGCTCACCACGCCGCGGGTGATGACGATCCTGAACCTGACCCCGGACAGTTTTTACGACGGCGGGCGGCTTGTGTCGCCCGCCGTTGTCGTTGAGGCGGCTTGCCGGGCTGTTGATGACGGCGCGGACCTGCTGGATCTGGGCGGCGAGTCCACCCGGCCCGGGGCACAGCGGATCGGGATCGACGAGCAGATCCGGCGGGTGGTGCCCGCGGTCGAGGCGATCCGCGAGGCCGGGATCGAGACGCCGATCAGCGTGGACACGACGCGTGCGGCGGTCGCCGAGGCGGCGCTGGACGCGGGCGCGAGCATCATCAACGACGTGGCTGCGGGCACGGAGGACGAGGGGATCCTGAGCCTCGCGGCGAGCCGCGGGTGCGGGCTGATCCTGATGCATCGTCTGCGGCCGCCGGGCGACGACTCGTACTCGGACCAGTACGCTCAGCCGCCCGAGTATGAGAGCGTGGTCGAGGAGGTGCGGGCGTTTTTGGCGAAGCGGCTGCAAGCCGCGGCCGACGCGGGCGTGGATCCTCGGGCGGTGCTTCTGGACCCCGGGCTGGGGTTTGGCAAGGCGGTGCAGCAGAACATGGACCTGATCTCGCAGACGCCTCGGCTGCTCTCGCTGGGGCGGCCGGTGCTCAGCGCGGCGAGCCGCAAGAGCTTCGTGGGGCGGGTGAGCCTGGGGCGTGACTCAGAGCCATCGGAGCGGCTGGCGGGTTCACTCGATATGACGCGGGCCCACTACCACGCCGGGGCGCGGGTGTTCCGGGTTCATGACACGGCGGAGCAGGCGTCGCTGTTGCGGGCACTAACCCCGGATCCGGGCGAACAAAACAGGGCCGGTGGGTAGCCCGCCGAGGGGGGTTGACGCTGCTAGCATTGGGGCCCCCGGGACGGCGCGTCCCGATAGCCCCCGACCACGGAGCCCCACCGCATGGCCAGCAAGAATGTGCAAGAGTTCACCGACAGCAACTTCGAGACCGATGTGCTGCAGTCGGACGTCCCGGTGCTGGTGGATTTCTGGGCCGAGTGGTGCATGCCTTGCCGCATCTTGGCCCCGACGATCGACGAGGTCGCCGACGAGTTCACCGGGTCGGTGAAGGTCGGGAAGCTGGACACGGACGGGAACCGCGAGGTCGCGGTGAAGTACGGGATCAGCGCGATCCCGACGGTCATGCTCTTCAAGGGCGGCGAGGTCGTCAAGAAGTTCGTCGGGCTCACCAAGAAGGAAGAGCTCGCCGCGGCGATCGCCGAGCAGACCGCGTAAGACCAACCCCTCTTCGGGCCAATGCCCGGGAGCAATTTCCATGACCGATTCTTCGAACGGATCCACCACCTCCAAGCTCCGCTGCGGGGCCGTCGGGGTTGGCCGGATGGGTCGCCACCACGCCCGCGTGTACGCACAGCTTCCCGACACGGAGCTGGTCGGCGTGTGCGACTCGAACCCGGAGCAGGCCGAGCTGATGGCCGAGACGCACGGGGGCAAGGCCTTCGCCACTCCCGACGAGCTGCTCGCCGCCGGGGTGGACGCGGTCTCGATCGCGGTGCCGACGATCTTCCACCTCGAGACGGCCCGCCCGTTCCTCGAGGCGGGTGTGGCGTGCCTGATCGAGAAGCCGCTGGGGCCGACTGCCGCCGAAGCGGGCGAGCTCAAGGATCTGGCCGACAAGCACAACGCCTGCCTCATGGTCGGGCACATCGAGCGGTTCAACCCGATCATGCGGGCGATGCAGAAGGCGACGACCCACAACGGCCGCCCGCTCTCCCCCCGGTTCATGGAGGTCCACCGCGTCAGCCCGATGACCTTCCGGTCGCTGGATATCGGCGTCGTGATGGACATGATGATCCACGATCTGGACGTGGTGCTGATGCTCATGGGCGGGCGCGAGCCTGATGATGTGCAGGCCTCGGGCGTGGCCGTGCTCGGCGAGCACGAGGACCTGTGCAACGCCCGGCTGGTCTGGGACCGGACCGCTGAAGAGGGCGGCGGGCAGTGCGTGGCCAACATGACCGCGAGCCGGCTGGCGCTCAAGACCGAGCGGATCACGCGGATCACCTCGGACACGGGGTACATCAAGATCGATTACGGCGCCAAGACGGGCAACGTGATCCGTCGCACCGGCAACGAGATCCAGATGCAGGAGATGCGCGAGGCGCTGCGGGGCGGGGCCGACCTAACAGACCTGAACTGGATGGAGCTGGTCAATTCCGAGGAGCTTCGGATCGACGACTCCGAGCCGATCGTGGCCGAGATCGAGGCGTTCCTCAGCGCGGTCCGCACCGGGGAGCGGCCGACCATCGATGCGACCGCGGGGTTCGTGAACGTTCGGACCGCCGAGCGGATCGTGCACGCGATCGCAGATTCCTTGGGCCAGACACGGGCCGAGAACGCCGCAACTCTCTGAGGCCACCGCCTTTATTCGATTCGAGTGAGCAGAAACACCCCCCGGGGCCCAGCCCCGCAAGTACAATGGACAGACCCTCGCGTCGCCGTAGCGTGAACCCGAGAGTCGCACGGACGCGGACATGGCAGGGACTGCCAGGACCATCTCAAGGCCGAATCAAGCCAAGACCCAACCGAGCGAAACCCACCGATGCAGACTGACAACCAGCCCACCAACACCTCGCCTTCCACCCCTCCCCAGCCCGCCGCCGAGCCGGTCGCTGCCGAGCAGCCCGTAGCCGAGCAGCCAGCGGCTGAACAGCCAGCGGCTGAACAGCCCGTGGCCCCGCAGCCCGTGGCTGAACAGCCCTCGGCTCCGCAGGCAACGCCGCCCGCCGCGCCCTCTGGTCCGCAGGCGATGCCGTCCGTGACGCACGCGGCCCCGGCGTCGCTCGAAGGGACGAAGCTGCAGGCCGCCCGGCCCAAGCCCCAGCCCGAGGCTGCCAAGCCCGAGGCCCCGGCGAAGCTCGACGACACCACGCTCGCTGAGATCGACGCGGCGATGCAGGACATGGAGGCGGCGAACAAGGCCGAGGCCGGCGCTCCGCACAAGAAGAAGGCGAAGGTCCGCGGCCCGCGCGTGGTCCAGGGCGGGCGTGAGCACCGCACCGGCACCGTGGTCTCCGTCGGCGCCTCCGACATCTTCGTCGAGTTCGGGCCCAAGGAGCTGGGCGTCGTCGATGCCCAGCAGTACGCCGACGCGCTGCCCGCGGTCGGCGATCAGCTCGAGGTCGTGGTTCAGAAGTACGAGACCTCGGACTCGATCTACATCTGCGCCAAGCCGGGCACGGTGCAGAAGGCCGACTGGGAGATGCTCCAGGCCGGGCAGACGGTCGAGGCCCGGGTCGTCGGCGTGAACAAGGGCGGGCTCGAGTGCGAGGTCGCGGGGCACGAGGCCTTCATGCCCGCCAGCCAGGTCGACATCAACCACATCGCGGACCTCTCGGTCTTCGTGGGCGAGAAGCTCCCGTGCCTTGTGCAGCGGGTGGACAAGCGTGGCAAGGGCAGCATCGTGCTCAGCCGCCGCGAGGTCATCCAGGCCGACCGGGCCAAGCTCGCCGACGAGATGAAGGGCAAGCTGGCTGTGGGCGACACCATGGAGGGCGTGGTCCGCAAGATCATGGACTTCGGCGCGTTCATCGACCTGGGCGGCATCGACGGGCTCGTGCACATCTCTGATATCGCCCACGAGCGGATCAACCACGGCGCCAAGAACATCGCCCGCCACATCGAAGAGGGCCAGAAGGTCAGCGTCAAGATTCTGAAGCTCGAGTGGGAGGCGGGCCGCATCTCGCTGGGCCTCAAGCAGCTCTCCGCCGACACCTTCCAGACCGTGGCCAGCGAGATCCAGGAGGGCGCGGTCGTTTCGGGCAAGGTCACCAAGCTCGCCGACTTCGGCTGCTTCATCGAGGTCGCACCCGGCATCGAGGGCCTGTGCCACATCTCCGAACTCGAGTGGCGACGCGTCGAGAAGGTCTCCGACTGCGTGCAGCCCGGCGAGATCGTTCAGGTCTTGGTCCTCAAGGTGGACTCAAGCGATCGCAAGATCAGCCTCTCGATCAAGCAGACCAAGGAAGCACCCGCAGCCCCGCGTGGCGGCGGCGGCGCCAAGGGTCGAGGCCGAGGACGTGGCGACCGCGACGACCGGGACCCGGCCGAGATCCTCAAGGAGACGCCCGAGCTGCGTCGCCTTCGCGAGAAGGCCAGCAAGACCGCAAAGAAGCAGCCCAAGCGATCCGACGGCGGCGGGCTCGGCACCGGCGGCGGACTCGGCCTCGGGCTGGGCGATCTGAAGTTCTAAACCGGCACCATGCCTGACTCCAAATCGAACACACCGAAGGCTGAGGGGCACACCGCCTCTCAGCTTTCGTTTTTTTCGCTCCGGCGAACAACCGACGCAAGGAAAATGGAACTCACGGGCACCGAGCGGACGCTGGCGCTGCTGGAGGCCGAGCGGGGCGGGATGTTTGCCGCGGGCTGGCTCTTTGTGTCGGGAAGCCTGCTGCTGAGCGTGCTCATGTACAGCGGGCTGCTCATGGCCACGCTCAGCCTTCGCACGGCGCTTGAGATGACCGCCGTCGCGGTGTTGTGGTGCGTGCTCATGCTCGGGTTGTGGGCGGGCTTGCGTGCCCACTTTGCGTGGTGCCGCCGGTGGCTGCTCAAACGCCGGGTGCTGCTGCCCGCCACCGTGGCGTGCGAGCAAGGCAGGAATATGAGAATCGGCTCGGTCGCTGCACTCGCGGCCCTTTTCATCTTCGGCCCGCTATCGCTCCAGTTCGCATCCGGTGGGTGGGACCGCCTCCTCAGAAACGCCCTCATGTTCGCGCCCGCGTACGGCTATGCCCTCATGTTCCTCGGCCTGTTCGGCATGCGCGGGCGCGAGCCCCGATGCGCAACCTGCGCCTACGACGTCGGCGACGACCCCGACGCCTGGGTCACGTGCCCCGAGTGCGGGCGAGACCTCGCCGAGCCTTTCGGCGTGGTGCTGGGCAACCGCACCCGACGCGGGTGGCTGGTGGCGTTGGGCGTCGCGTTGGTCTGGGCGGCCCACCTTGGCGTGGTCCTGCTCTGAGCCCGGAGCGGTGCTCGGTTTCGTGAGCCGGGGCCCGTGCTCTCATTGCGGACCTCGTTGGCCTTAATTTATGACCCGCGGGTCCTCAAGGACTATGCTCCGCCATGGACGAGCCCTCATTCCTTCACTACCTGCCCATCGCAAGCACCTTCATCTCCGCGGCCTTCTTCGTCGCCCTGCTCATGCGCGCCAGCAAACGCAACTGGCCGGCGCACCTGAACTGGTGGGCCATCGGCGTCTTCTTCTATGGCGTGGGCACCTTCTTCGAGTCCTACATCACGCTCTGGGGCAACTCGCCGACCACCAATCGGCTGTGGTACTGGGCGGGCGCGGTCCTCGGGGCCTATCCCCTGGCCACCGGCTCGATGTACCTGCTCATGCGGCGCGGCCGCGCCAGAACCGTGGCCAACTTCCTGTGCGGGCTCTCGCTGGGCATCGTGATCTGGATGTCGATCTACGTCTTCCTCACACCGATCAACGCGGAGATGATCGAGTCACACCGACCCAGCGGGGAGCCGCTTGAGTGGCAATGGGTGCGGATGTTCAGCCCCGTGGTCAACGGGCTCTACGCGGTGACCTTTCTGGTCGGCGGGGCGGCGTGGTCGAGCGTGCAGTTCATGATCGCAGGCGGCCAGGGCAAGCGGGCCATCGGCACCGGGCTCATCGCCATCGGGGCCATCCTGCCCGGCATCGGTGGCTCCCTCACCAGATCGCACGACCTGCCCGAGGCGCTCTACGTCGGCGAGCTCACCGGCATCATCCTCATCTGGATCGGGTACGAGTTCTGCACCCGCAAGCAGAAGAGGGCGGTCGCTGCCGAGCCCGTGCCCGCGTCCTGATCCTCGTCTGAAGAAACTCGACCGTGTCGCGTGAGTTGTGCGCGCGCCCGCCGCTTACTCAGTGTTGACGCCGATTGGGTAGGACCACTCGACCAACGAAGCGAGCGGCTTATCGCCGATCGCTGACCCCGGAACGCTGCGGTGATCGCACCGTTCCGATTTGTCCGCTCCGCGGGGTGTGTGCCTCCCCCGACGGGGCGGGCGCGACGCGACCAACTCGCGTGGCGCGCGTTCAGGCTTTCGTGGTGGTCATCGGCTTGGATTCAACCAGCGCCTCGCTGCCGCCGGTCGAGCCAAACCCGCCGGCCCCGCGCCCGGTCTCGTCGAGCGAATCGACCACCAGGATCTTCGCGTGGCTCACCGGCGCGATCACCAGCTGCGCGATCCGATCGGCGTGCTGGATCGTCACCGGCTCACGCCCCAGGTTGATCAGCGCGACGAACATCTCGCCGCGGTAGTCCGCGTCCACCGTGCCCGGAGCGTTCGGCACCGTCAGGCCCTTCTTGGTGGCCAGCCCGGAGCGAGGCCGCACCTGCCCCTCGTAGCCCGCGGGGATCGCGACGGCGAACCCGAGGGGGACCTTCTTGATATCGCCGGGCTCGAACGTGATCGAATCGGTCTCGATGTCGTGTCGCGGGAGGCAGGCTGCCAGATCGAGCCCAGCCGCCAATTCGGAGTGGTACGCCGGGATGGTGGCGCGGCTGTCAAGCTTCAGGAAACGGACTTGGATCGGGGATGTTGAACTCATGGCGGCATCGTACAGGGCTGCCCGAGCGGCTCGACCACAACCCAACAAAAAACGGCCCTCGGGCCGCCGCGATCACATCGATGGAATTGACCTCAGCCGGCGACGGTGTTGCGGGCCGCCTGGGCCTCGCGGGTGATCTCAGCCAGCAGCGCCACGTCCTGCTCATCGAGCCCGTCGCGGAGGTCGGCCAGCACCCGGTTGAAGCTCTCGATCAGTCGCTTGGTGCTCACGATGGCGTTGTCCATCGAGCTGCGCCCGGTGACCTGCTTGACGAGGTCTGGCTGCCCGAGGCTGGCCAGGTTCTTCTCGCTGGATTCGCGGGCGTCGATGAGCACGCGGAGCAACGCCTCGGCGTCGTCGCGGCGGTTGGTCGTCTCGAGCAGCATGTCTTGCTTTGAGTTCAAGAGATCAGACCTCCAAGGGCCGAGCGAGAGAGCTCGGCCACTGATTCAAGATCGGGGCAACCCGGCCTTGGCTTGATCCCCGTCACGAAACAAGAGGTGTCGGTATCCGCTGCCGCTGGGGATGCGGGGCCGACCAAGGGGAATGGGTATTCTCGCCGGGTTAGTTGCGAGATCAAGTCCCCTCATTTCATTCGCCCCCGTTGTGGGGGCTTAACAGCCCATTTCGCCGATTCTTCTCGGACACCCGATTCGGAATACCAAACCGGCCTCGCCGGCCCCGCCGGCTCAGGCCGCCTCGGTCGCCTCGGTCGCCTCGAACGGCTTGGGCTCGTTCGCGGGGATCGGCTCGCCCAGTCGAGCCCGGGCCCGGTCGGCAAAGCCGGGGATCCACCGGGCGATGACGGTGAGCACCTCGCGCTGGGGGCACCCGCCCCGGACGCGGTTCAGGTCGTCGATCATGCGGCCGAGCTCGTCGGCGGCCGGCTCGGCGGGATCGACGAATCGTCGGATGCCGGGGTGGGCCGTCTTGGAGAGTTCTTCAGCGTCGTACGCCAGCTGCTCGTGCAGCTTCTCGCCCGGGCGGATGCCGGTCACCGCGATGGGCATGGTCGGCGAGCCCGAGGCCGATGCGTTCTCGCCGGCCCAGTCGGGCGCGAAGCCGTGCGCCTCGATGAACCGCTCGACGAGCTGGGAGATCCGGATGGGTTGGCCCATGTCGAGCACGAAGACCTCACCCGATCGGTCGGTATCGCCGCTCCCCCCACCGCTCCCCCCACTACTGCCCCCACCGCTCATGGCCCCGGCCTGCAGCACGAGGCTCGCGGCCTCGGGGATCGTCATGAAGTACCGCGTCATCCGCTTGTCGGTCAGCGTCACCGGGCCGCCCTCAGCGATCTGGTTGGACCAGACCTGCAGGACGCTGCCGGCGCTGCCGAGCACGTTGCCGAACCGGACCATGCTGAACCGGGTGCTCTGGTTCCCGCGCGCGGCCAGCCCTTGGACGTACCGCTCGGCGAGTCGCTTGGTCGCGCCCATCACGCTCGTCGGGTGCACGGCCTTGTCCGTCGAGATCAGCACAAACCGCTCGGCCCCGACCGCGGCGGCGGCGTCGGCGATCGCGATCGTCCCGAACACGTTGTTGTTCACCGCGTGCGAGGGGTGGTCCTCCATCAGCGGCACGTGCTTGTGGGCCGCGGCGTGGATCACGACGCCGGGACGGAACTTGGCGCACAGCGCCCGGGTCCGCGGGGCGTCGGCGACATCATGCAGCACGGCGGACCGCGGCACGCCGGGGAACTTCGCCGCGAGCTTGCGGTCGATCTCGAACAGGGAGTTCTCACTCCGCTCCATCAGCACGATGCGGCTTGGGGCAAACCCCGCCGCGGTCATCACCAGCTCCGACCCGATCGAGCCCCCGGCCCCGGTGATCAGCACGACGCGGCCGGCGAGCGTCTCGCCGACCAGCTCGCGGTCGATCCGCTGGGGCTCGCGCCCGATCAGGGCCCCCAGATCCACCACCCCCCCGCCCACACCCGCACCCACAGCCCCGCCGGCCCCCACCGGCCCCGGCTCGCGCCCCAGCATCTCGTCGATCGGGGTGACGACGCGCTCGATCACGCCGAGTTTCTTGAGGATCGCTCGGACCGCGAGCCGATCCGCGACCCGCCCGGTCGGCAGGCAGACGATCGCCCGCTGAGCCCCGGTGCGCGCGCACGACTCAGTCACCTCGTCATGGATCCGCGTGCTGGGGCCCGTGAGCAGCGTGCCGGCGACGTCCACGGGCGGGCGGGCCGCCCCGATCTGCGTCGTCAGCGGGCCCAGGGTCTCTTCGGTAGCGATCAAAAGCGTGCGCATACCCCCGTATCGGGCAACGCGACGCGATCTGTGCTCTAATCTCCTCACAATGATCCGAGCAATCACCGGCAAACTCTCCGCGATCGACCCCGGCCCGCCGGCGGCGGCCCTCATCGTGCCCCCCGGCTCGGGGCTGACGTACGAGGTGCTGCTGCCCGGGTACCTGTCTGCGCGGCTCGCGAGCCAGGTCGGCAACACCATCGAGCTGCAGACCCGAAACCAGCTCGAGACGGTGGGCAACGGGTCCAGCTTCATCCCGAGGCTCATCGGGTTCGGCTCGCCGCTTGAGCGGGCCTTCTTCGAGCGGTTCACCGCGGTGAAGGGGCTGGGGACCAAGAAGGCGCTCAAGGCGTTGGTCGTGGAGCCGCCGGCGGTGGCGGCTGCGATCTGTCGGCGAGACGCCAAGGAGCTGACCGCGTTGCCCGAGATCGGCAAGCGGCTGGCTGAGACGATCATCGCTGAGCTGCACGGCAAGATCGACGGGTTCCTCTCCGAGCACCAGACCGCCTCGCTCAACGCTGGCGCGATCGGGGCGATCGAGCACAAGAGCCGCCCGAAAGCCGCGATGGAGGCGATCGCGACGCTGCAGGCGCTGGGCGACGTGAAGGCCGAGGCCGAGCGGAAGGTGGACGCGATCCTCGCGGCTCAGCCGGACCTGGCGGGGGCGGACTCGGCGGACGCGATCGTTGCTGCGGCGTTCGGGCAGTAGCCCGTCGTGACGAGTAGTACCATGCCCCTCGAACCTCACGGGTTCTCGCTTCGTATCTCGGCTTTTGTCTTCCCGACCCTTCCCTCGGAGTTTCCATGCGGTACGCGATGATCATGGCCGGCGGCGCCGGCACCCGCCTCTGGCCCGTCTCTCGCCAGGGCCAGCCCAAGCAGCTCGTCCGCTTTATCCGTCGGCCCGAGCACGCCGAGCCGATGAGCCTGCTCGAGATCGCGGCCGAGCGGCTCGAGGGCCTGGTCGATCCCGACCGGCGCTACATCTGCACCGGCGAGCGATACCGGGCCGAGATCGAGGCGGCGTTGCCCGCGTTCGCTGGGAGCCACCTGCTCGGCGAGCCGGAGGGGCGAGACACGCTCAACGCGGTCGGGTTCGCAGCCGCGGTCTTCGCCAAGGAGGACCCGGACGCCGTCTTCGCGGTTCTGACGGCGGACCACCTGATCGAGCCGCAGGAGAAGTTCGTCAGGGCGTTCGAGGCCGGGTTCGACCTGGTCGAGCAGGACCCCACGCGGCTGATCACGTTCGGCATCACACCGACCTTCCCCGCGACCGGGTTCGGTTACATCGAGCAGGGGCCCAAGATCGCGGGCACCGGCGGGCTCGCGTTCCGGGTGAACCGGTTCGTCGAAAAGCCCGCACTCCCCAAGGCCCAGGCGTTCGTGGACTCGGGCAACTTCCTGTGGAACGCGGGGATGTTCATTTTTCACGCCGGCACGTTCATGAAGCAGCTCGCCAAGAACCACCCCGAGACCGCGGCGGCGCTGCAACAGATCGCCGACGCCTGGGGCACGCCCGACCAGGAAAAAGTCCTCAACGAGCTCTACCCGACACTCAAGAAAACCTCGGTGGACTACGGCGTCATGGAGCCGGCCTCCAACGCCGACGACGTCTCCATCGTCGGCGTCACCCTCGACGTCAAGTGGCTCGACGTCGGCTCCTGGCCAAGCTACGGCGAGACCGTGCCCGCGGATTCAGACGGCAACCGGGTCTCCGGGTGCGCCTTCGAAAGCCTGAACTCACACGACAACCTCGTGATCTCCGAAGGCACCGATGACCCGAACCACCGGGTCTCGCTGATCGGGTGCGATGATCTGATCATCGTGAGGACGCCGAACGCGACGCTGGTGATGCCCAAGGACAAGGCCCAGGATTTGAAGGAGCTTCATGGGAAGCTGCCCGAGGCGGAGAGGTAAACATGGGGATGCTTCGACGCCTGAGAAGACTTTTTCAACATCGCTCAATTCGTGTGTCGCTTTGCGTGCTACTCGGGCTCATCACCACCCAACTCATCGTTGTGTATGCATCGATCCTCTTCAGCTTCTACTCACTCAGTAAGAGTGGCGGAGTCATCCCAGCCACGAATGATCTTCTCTCTTCTCTCAGAGTTTCCGGGTTCGGCTACGACTGGGTCGAAACTAGCGGAACATATTCAGAAGAAATCATTCAACTCTTTGGCGAAGCGGATGCTCCGAATTGGTTCATCACACCAAATAACGGATTCGAAGAAACTGGGAATGTATCTGTTGGCTCATTCGCAGCCGGGTGGCCGATGCGTTCACAGACTGCGCAACTCAAACACGAGAACAGCGCCGCTTACTTCGGCCCTCTACAGCCGGTCGGTTACCCCGCAGACCTCATAGAAGGGTTGAAAAATATGCGGGTGGCATTCCGCTACCCCGTACTTTACTTGCAAGTCCCGGTGATCCAATACGAGGGAATTGGCTGGCTTTACGACACGCCGTATGTGCCGATGCAGCCGCGACCAACAGGACTGATCGTCAACACCGCGTTCTTCAGCACGCTCTGGTGGCTGGTCGTGTTCGGCCCGTCTGCAATTCGCCATACCCTCCGCCGCCGCGCGGGCAAGTGCGTCAAGTGCAAGTACGACCTGGCCGGGATCGACGCTGATCAGCCGTGCCCGGAGTGTGGGCGGGTGGAGGCGGCTGGTCTGGTGGCCCCCGCCCCCGCGGCCTGACCGCCATACCCTTGCCCCATGCGGCACCTGTGCATCGATCTGGGCGATAAGCGGACCGGGCTAGCGCTCGGCGACTCGTTCACCAAGCTGGCTAGCCCGCTCAAGGTCCTCCTCACGCCGCTGGCTCAGCAGGGCGGCGAGTCGCTGTTGGCTGAGCTGGCTGCGATCATCGAGCGGGAGCTGGGGCCCAGGGACGCGGTCGTGCTTGGGCTGGCGTTGAACATGGACGACACCGAGGGGCCGCGGGCGAAGCTGTGCCGCGAGTTTGCCGCCAGGCTCGCCGCGCGGACGAACCGCCCGGTGCTGCTGGCTGACGAACGCCGCACGAGCGTTCGGGCGGACGAGCTGATGGCCCAGAGCGGTTTGACGCACAAGCAGAAAAAACTCCGGCGCGACGCGATCGCGGCGGCAGCGATCCTGCACGGCGTGCTGCACGGCGAGATCGAGACCGAGGCGGTCGAGCCGGGGTGATCGTGTTTGGGTGCCACGGGTTGACCCGCCCCCCCCCACACACACATGGCAACCCGTGCCGAACGGGAGCGAGAAGACACGGCTTGCGAGTCAAGCCGTGGCACCCGAATCGGGACACGGGGCCGGATAACCCGGAATCGGGCCGAACCGCGAACCCGCGGCCCCCTCTCACGGGTAGGTACACTGATTCGGACGGAACTAGACGGATCATGGGGCCCGGTGTCAGTCGCCGAGCCCGAGGGGCGGTTTGCGTACGGATATCCGCCGCCCCAGACTCTCAGGGTAGTTCGTCAGCCACGGAGGGCCCATGCCCCGACTCCCCCGCTCGTGCTTGTTCCATTCGTGCTCGCTCTCACCGCTCGCTGGGGCGCTGTCGTTTGTGATGGTGTGCCTGCCCGCGTGCGCGCAACCGGTTCTTCCCGACTCGCCACCCGGCAACACCCCCGAGCAGCCCAAGGGCGACCTGGGCGAGGCGGCCCAGGCCGCGGGAATCGCGGCGGACGCGAGCGAGCAAGAGCAGCAAGAGAAACTCAACGCGCTGCTGGCCAACCTCGACAAGGCCGACCGCGAGACCGCGGGGCTGCGCACAAACATCATGCACGTCTCGGAGAACTTCATCACCGGGCTCGTTGAGACCCGCAAGGGCACGCTGACGCTCCGCACCGACTGGGACGCGGCGAAGGACCACCCCTCGGGCTTGCCGCTGCGGCGGTTCCTGGTCCACTTCACGTCGCTTCAGCTCGGGCAACGCGAGGCCCCGGTGAACACGAGGTACATCTTCGACGGCACGTGGCTCGCTGAGCGGCTCGAGGACGAGAAGCAGTTCAACAAGTGGCAGATGGTGCCGCCCGGCGAGCGGTTCGACCCGATGGACAAACTCCAGGGTGCCGCGGTCTGGCTGCCCATCGGGCAGGACACCGCCAAGCTGCGCGAGCGGTACGACGCGACCGTGGTCGGGCAGACCGACTACTTCGCTGGCGAGGCCATGGGCGAGCTGCTCAAGAGCGTCGTGACAAACAAGGACGGCTCGGTGCAGCTGAGGCTCGTCCCGAAAGATTCGGAAGACCCGACGAAAGAGATCCGCATGTGGTTCGACGCCAAGTCGTTCCTGCCGCGGGCCCACGCGGTGCTCGACGGCGAGGGCGTGCAGGTCTCCACGCTGTTCGGCGCGAAGCCCAACCCGGGGGACATCAAGCCGAGCGACTTCGACACGACCACGCCGCCGGCGAAGGACGGGTGGGACGCGACGATTCGCCCCTGGCGAGAAGGCGCGGGGGGCTGATGCGACACCACCCGACAGCACAACGAAGCCTGACACGAGGACCGACACGAGGACTGACTCAAGGTATATCGCGAGCGATGATCGCGGCGCTGCTGACCGCGGCTGGCCTCGCCCAAGCTCAGCCCGCCGGGCCCGAAATCGCTCCTCCCGAGATCGCCCGGCCCGATCAGCCAGAAGCCGGGATCGGTGCGATGATCGAGCGGCAGCTCAGGGCTGCGTTCCTGACGGAGGACGAGCGCAAGGACCTGCGGATCGAGTTTGGCCGCTTCACCGCGGCGGACCTGGATACCCCGGCCCGGCGCGCCCGGGCCGCCCTCATGCTCGGCATCCTCGACGACCCGAGCCTGAGCAACGAGGACGCGAACCCCGAGGACCGGGCCCAGGCGGCGCGGCGTCGGGGCGAGCCCGAGCGAGCGATCGAGATCCTTGAAGGCCTGGACACGATTCGTGCGCACAAGGTCCGTGTCCGGTCGCTGGTTGACCTGGGCCGACTCGATGACGCGGTCGCGGCGTGCGAGCCGATCATCGCCCGGCTCGCCGGCAAGCGCACGGACAACGCCGACGAGTTGATCGACGCGGTCGAGGCGCTGATGCTGCGGGCTGGCATCCTGGGCTCGGCGCAGTCCGAGGGCGGCGACTACCGCACGCTGCTCTCGCTGATCTCGCGGGCTCGTGACGAGCTGGCCCCGCTGTCGTGGCGGGTGCGGCTGGCCGAGGCGGAGCTGCTCTTCGAGAAGCACAACCGGACCGAGGCCGCCGACGCGGCGAAGGAAGCGCTCGACCGTAACCCGATGGCGACCGACGCGATGGCGCTCTTGGGCACGCTCGCGGTGGGCGGCCTGAACGCGGAGGGCGTGGAGGCCGCCGCGGGCAACGCCCTGAAGCTGCAATCGACCGACGGCCCGATGGGCGACCTGATCCGCGAGGATCGCCAGCCGCTCTCGCCGCCGGCGCAGCTCAACCGGGCCCGCATGCTGATCCGCCAGGGGCTGGCGGACGATGCGATCCTTGAGCTTGAGCCCGTGCTGGCGCGGTATCCCAGCCATCGCGGGGCGCTGGCGCTGCGGGCTGCGGCGGTCGCGTTGACGTACGACGATGACGCGCTGACCGAGGCGCTTGTGCACTTTGAATCCCTGAGCCCGGGCTCGGTCATGGCGCAGTACCACGTCGGCGCGGCGCTGGCCGCGGCACGGCAGTACACGCTCGCCCCGGCGCACCTGCTGGCGGTGATCGAGCGGATGCCGTCGTGGAGCACGCCGCGGATCGATCTGGGGCTGATGTATCTGCAGGACGCGCGGGACACCAAGGCCGCGGTCCAGCTCGAGGCGGCCCTCGCGCTGGACCCGTTCAATCGGCGGGCCCGCAACAGCGCGCGGCTGGCCGAGCTGGTCGCGGCGATGCCCCGTTTCGAGACCGAGCACTTCGAGATCCGATACGAGCCGGGCATCGACGAGTTGCTCGCCCGCGAGCTGCCCCCGATTTTGGAACAGATCCACGAGCGGGTCGCCGGGCCGACCGGGCTGGACCACGAGCCGAGCCGCAAGACGGTGATCGAGCTGATGCCGACGCACGAGCGGTTCGCGGTGCGGATCACGGGCGAGGCCGACCTGCACACCATGGCCGCGGCGACCGGCCCGCTCGTCGCCTTTGAATCACCCCGGATCGGCGGCACGCTCATGGTCGGGCCCTACGACTGGCGGCGGGTGCTGCAGCACGAGTACACGCACACGGTCTCGCTGAGCCGAACGGTCAACCGGCTGCCGCACTGGTTCACCGAGGCGTGCGCGGTCTACCACGAGGACGCGCCACGCGACGAGGACACCTGGAACCTGCTGTCGAAAGCCTTTGACTCCGACACGCTGTTCGATCTGGAGGCGATCAACCTCGCGTTCAGCCGCCCGAAGCTGCCGACCGACCGGGCCCAGGCCTACGCGCAAGGGCACTGGATGTACCAGTTTATTGTGGACCGGTGGGGCGACCGCATGCCGCTGGAGCTGATGGACGCCTACGCGGCGGGCGAGCCCGAGGCCCGCGCCTTCGAGCGGCTGCTCGGGCTCGACGAGGCGGACTTCCTGGGCGAGTTCACCGACTGGGCCGAGCAAGACCTGCGAGACCACGGGCTGCTCGCCACCGAGGGGGTGCCCACCGCTCGCGAGCTGGTCGAGAGCCTGCCCGAGGGCGAGACTCTCAACGCCGCCCACGCCCGGTCGTGGCTTGAGACCAACCCGGGCCACCCGGAGCTTCTCTCGATGCTCGTCGGCTTTGCGCTGCGAGACCGGGGCAACCTGATCGACGAGGAGATGGTGGGCTTGCTTGAGGCGATGAGCCGGGCCCGCCCGGTCGCCGAGCTGCCCCACCGCCTGCTCGCGAGGCACTTCCTGGAAACGGGGCAGCCCGACGAGGCGATCGAGCACCTCGAGTTTCTCGACGTGCGGGCGAGCTACGAGCCGGCGTTCGCAGCGAGCCTGGCGGAGCTCTACGCCCAGCGGAACGAGGACGAGCTGGCGACGGCGAAGGCCGAGCGGGCGACGCAGGTCTCGCCGTTTGACCCGCGGCTGCGCGAGCTGGCGGCCCGGGTCGCGATCGCGACCGATCGGCTGAGCGATGCGAGGCGCCACATCGAGGCGTTGATCCTGCTCGAGCCGGATCGGCAGCAGCACTTCCGGAGGCTCGAGGCGATCGAGGGCCTGATCGAGGAGAATTAGGGACCAGGGATCAGGCGATAGGCGTTGGGAATGACACGGCCCGTCGCTCGCACGCCGGGCTCCTGATGCCTGACTTCACGCCACGCTGGTGCCGGGCTGATCGGCGGACCGAGCGAGCGCCTCGGCCTTCTCGCGCATCGCCGGCGAGGTGTCGTTCATGGGCCACCCGGAGGTCTTCAGCATCCACTGGCGAAGGTCGGCAGCGATCTCCGCGGCGCTCATCTTCTTGTCCGTGTAGTCGATCGGCTCGCCGAACACGACGCGGCTCTTGCTGCGGTGCCACAGGCTGGCCCAGGCCGGATCGACCGGGGCGGTCCCCGAGATCCAGACGGGGACGACGGGCACCTTGGCCTTGCGGATCATCAGCCCCACCCCCGCCTGGAAGGGCATGACCATCTCCGGCGGGCGCTCGATGCCGCCCTCGGGATAGATCCCCACCACCCCGCCGCGGCTGAGTTCCTCGAGCGCCGCCCGGACACCCGCGGCCCCGCGGTCGCCCGGGCTCGAGCCGTCGGGGGCGGCCTTACCCTCGCGGCCAACGAAGATGATCTGCTGCCACTTCCAGAACCACTCGAGCTGGGGCAGCCTCATGTCGAGCGCCATGATCCAGCGAACGGTTCGGGGGCAGCAGGTCGAGACGAGGATGGGATCGAGCCCGGCGGTGTGGTTCGCGACGAGCAGGACCCCGCCGGTCATCGGCACGTGCTTGGCCCCCTCGACCCGCCAGCGGTGAATGATTCGGAGGTAGCGGCGGGCCCAGAAGTAGAGGAATCGGTCGTGGAGCTTTGGGCTCGGGCAGGGCGTGAGGAAGGCCAACAGCGTGCCCAGGACGAAGACGCCCAGACACACCCCCAAGGGCACCAGAATCAACCAAAGCAGCCACGCCACAGGTGTACGTTAGCAATAACAACGCGCGCCCGGCCAGCGGAGGCTTGGTTTTGAGGCGATACGGTGCCCCGCCGATGGTTTTCGGCCCGTACACTTCCCCAATGTCTCTCGCCGCCAACAACTCGGATCTGTGGGGCTCGCTGCGCGACAAGGCCCGCAAGGGCGTCGAGCCGCTCGCGGTCCGCATGCGACCAACCACGCTGAGTGAGGTCGCGGGTCAACGGCATCTGCTCGACGAGGGCAAGCTTCTGCGGCGCATGATCGACGCCGACGCGATCACCTCGCTGATTTTGCACGGCCCGCCCGGCACCGGCAAGACCACGCTGGCGGAGGTCATCGCGGGCGCGACCAACCGCAGATTCGTCCGCGAGAACGCCGCCTCGGTCGGGGTCAAGAAGATCCGCGAGCTGATCGACATCGCCGACCGGGCCCTGGGCGACACCGGCAAGCGAACGATCCTCTTTCTCGACGAGATCCACCGCTTCACCAAGAGCCAGCAGGACGTGCTGCTGGGGGACGTGGAGCGCGGGCTGATCACGCTGATCGGGGCGACGACGGAGAACCCGCTGTTCAGCGTGAACAGCGCGCTCATCTCCCGGTCCACGCTCTTCCGGCTCGAGTCGTTAACCGACCGCGACATCATCGCGGTGCTCAAGCGAGCCATCGCGGACGAAGACCGCGGCTTCGGCACACTCGAGCTCGACGTCACCGACGGTGCCTTTAAGGTCTGGGCGCTCAAGAGCGAGGGTGACGCGAGGCGCGCGCTCACGGCGCTCGAGGTCGCGGTGGTCTCCTCGATCGGGCCCGACGGCTCGGTGCCGCAGATCGACAAAGCACTGGCTGAGGATTCGATCCAGGAAAAGGTCGCCGCGTACGGCTCCGACGGGCACTACGACGCGATCTCCGCGATGATCAAGTCCGTCCGAGGCTCAGACCCGGACGCCGCGGTCTACTGGATCGCCCGCATGCTCGACGCGGGCGAGGACCCCCGCTTCATCGCCCGGCGCCTCGCCATCCTCTCCTCCGAGGACGTGGGCAACGCGGACCCGCGGGCGGTGGTGATCGCCCAGAGCTGCTGGGACCTGGTCGAGCGGATCGGGATGCCCGAAGCCCGGATCACGCTGGCTCAGTGCGCGACGTACCTGGCGTGTGCGCCCAAATCCAACGCAGCCTACAAAGCCATCGACGCGGCACTCGACGACGTGCGCACGGGGCGGGTGCTCCCGGTGCCGCTGTTTCTGAGGGACAAGAACACCTCGCCCGTCGCGGGTGAATCGGGCAAGGGCGTGCGGGTTCGCAGCGCCGAAGACGAGGCGTACGAGTACTCGCACGGCGCGGACGGCAAGCTGACGGGGCAGGACTATCTGGGCGTCGAGCGGCAGTACTACCAGCCCACCCAGGAGGGGGCTGAGCGGATCCTCGCGGCCCGGCTCGCGGAGGTCCGGGCCTTGCGGCAGCGGCGGCGGAAGCCCTCGTGAGCGAGGACGAGCGGATCAAGAACGAAAAAGTGGTGATGCGTGAGACGGCCCGCGACGCGATCGCGGCGTTCTCGGCCCCGGCCCGGGACGCGGCGAGCCGTGCGATCGCGGGGCATCTCTCGGGGGCGGAGATCTGGAAACGGGCCCGGTGCGTGATGGCCTACCTGGCCGACGACTCGGAGCCCAACCTGGACCCGCTGCTCAAGGCGGCGCTGGCGACCGGGATCGAGATTTGTGCCCCTCGGATGGACTGGGAGGCCCGGGCGATGCAGCCGGGCGTGCTCGACGCGATCGACCTGATCGAGACGAGGCGTCACGGGATCCGCGAGCCGATGGCCGACGCGGCCCAGATCCCTGTCGAGGCGCTCGACCTGGTGCTGGTTCCGGGCGTGGCGTTTGACGCGGCGGGGAATCGGCTGGGCCGCGGGGCGGGGTTTTATGACCGATTCCTCGCAACGCTCCCACAGAGCGCCCACATTGTGGGTGTCTGCTTCGAGAATCAGCGGGTGGAACGGGTGCCGACGGCCCCGCACGACGCGAGGGTCTCTATGCTGGTAACCGAGGCCGGTTGTTACCCGGCGGGATGATTTGCACCAAGCCATGATTGAATCAGGAGGCCACGGATGAGCCTGCCAAGCCAACAACGTCGGGGCGCTGCCTCGGGACGAGCCAGCACACGAGGGATCAAGAAGCGTCGGCGTCGCCAGGGCGTGCCCGGCCCGCTCAAGGCCGCCGCCGCGGTCATGCTCCTCGCGGTCGTGCTCTGGACCGGGTGGACCGTGCTGGGCCCGCAGAGCTCGCTCGCCGACGGGGGCGACAAGCTCGCGCTGCAGCAGACCTCCGGGGCCAAGCCCGCGACCGAGCAGGCCGACTCGCCAGCCGCGGGGTACGACCCGTCGAACGACGCGGCCCTGAACGCCGTGCTCGGCTCGAGCGCCAAGGCCGTCGAGAAAGAGCCGAGCCTGCTCACGCGGGCGAGCCAGGCCCCGGGCAGCCGGGGCAACGACCCGGTGCGGACGACCGCGTTGCCCGAGCCCGAGGTGATCCACTCGAACCCGTCGCTGGTTCAGGGCGACCCGACGCCGCCGCGAGAAACCGTGGCAGCCCAGAACCAAGCAGCCCAGAACCGGGCCGCGACGCCCGATGCCGGGCTGAGCCCGAGCTCGGCGACAAGCACCGCGACGAGCGGGGCCGCGGGCGCGAGCCGAGCGATGCTCGACGCGGACGTGCTCAGCTCGCAGGGGCGGCTCGTCGAGGCGCGGACGACGCTCAACCGGGCGCTGCTGGCTGGCACGACGACCGAGACCGAGCGGGCGCAGATCCGCGAGCGGATGAACGCGGTCAACGCGGTGCTGGTGTTCGGGCCCAAGGCCGACCCTGCGGACCCGATGACCGAGATGTACAAGATCGCGAGCGGAGACACGCTGGCGCGGATCGCGAGCCGGCGAGAGCTGGCGACGCACTACAAGCTGATCGCGCGGGTCAACGGGATCAGCGACCCGTCCAAGATCCGGCTGGGGCAGAGCCTCAAGCTCGTCCGAGGCCCGTTCCACGCGGTGGTGGACAAGTCGGACTTCCGGATCGACATCTACCAGGGTGCGCCCAACTCGCCGACGAGCTGGGTCTACATCACGTCGTTCCCGATCGGGCTGGGCGAGGCCGACGGCACGCCGATCGGGTCGTTCGTGATCTCGAGCAACAAGCTCGAGAACCCGGGGTGGGTGAACCCGCGGGACAGCCGCGAGCGGTACGACCGCAACGACCCGAAG
This sequence comes from Phycisphaerales bacterium, assembly GCA_047620485.1. GTDB lineage: Bacteria > Planctomycetota > Phycisphaerae > Phycisphaerales > UBA1924 > JBLHKT01. The sequence goes on from JBLHKT010000016.1 coordinate 83,623, forward strand.
AACCCGATCGGGGAGTACTGGCTGGGGCTCGACGGGCTCGGCGCGTCGGCGGCCCACGTCGGCTTCGGGCTCCACGGCACCACCGAGCCCGAGTCGATCGGGCGGTCGATGTCGATGGGGTGCGTGCGGCTGCACAACGACGACATCGCGGCGGTGTTCGAGCTGCTCGAAGAACGGGTCAGCGTCGTGCACATCGTGGATTGATCGAGCGGGCTGTTCGCCCTGAAAAACAGGGCCCAAACCGCTCTTGCGGGGGCAATGGAGCCGGTCGATTTCGCGGGGCCCTCGGTGCCCGGTCCAGGCCGGGGCGGGGCCGAGAAATGGTCCGGGAAACGGGCGGGGAATTGCGCGCAAACCGGGGTGTTTTTGGAGCGGGATGACCGCCGATGCGCTATGCTTTTTTGCGCTGGGCGATGGGCCCAGGACGGCACTTTCGATCACACTTTTCGATCACCAGGTTGCCGAGCTCAGCCGCCGTGGATCGGCCCCCACCCCGTCCTCCACACCCCCCCTACCCGCACCGAGGCACGCTCTAGATGACCCCCGACACGACCCCCGACTCCTCGCCCGTTCAGACACCC
>JBLHKT010000017.1:0-78184 GCA_047620485.1 Phycisphaerales bacterium
GCGACCGCGCTGGGCGACGACTCGATCCCGTCCTCGCTGCCGCCTTTCTCTGGTTGGGCGACCTCGGAGTGGTCGATGAGCTTCACCGACGGGGCCTTCTCCTATTCCGTCGGGGGCGTCCTGACGGATCTCACTGTTGTCCAGGAGCGTTGCGTCGCCGACATCAATGGGGACTGCATTCTCGACAACGGCGACCTCGATGGGTTTGTTCAACTCTTCCTTACCCGAGACCCCACCGCGGACTTGAACGGCGACGGGATTCTGGACAACGGCGACATCATCACGTTTGTGAGCCTGTTCCTCGCGGGCTGCTGACCGGGGCGGCCGAGATCCGTTCATCGCAAATCACGGAGAAGGCTGAGCAACTCATGGCTCAGCCTTTTCTGTTGCGCGGCCCCAGCCGACCGCTCGCCGCGCTTCGAGGCGTTCATGCAGCTGCGGGTTATCCACCCCGAGCCGAACGGTCGTGTTAACCAGAACCCGAATTCTGAGAGTTCGGCCGAGAGCGCCGAGGAGAGAGCCCAGAGGTCTGTACCTAATTGACGAGCAGGCGGAGTTAGTCAGAGAGATCTTTGGGCGGTTCCTCAAGATGAAGTCACTCGTCCAGGTCGCAACTTCACTCACCGAAGAAGGGCACACGACGAAGCGATGGCTAAGCAGCACCGGTCGCTGGCACGGCGGCAAGCCACTCAACAACAAGTACATCTACATGATCCTCACCAACCCGGTCTTCATCGGCAAGATCACTCACAATCGCAACGGCACCACCCAGAGCTACGACGGCCTGCACGAGCCGATCATTGAGCAAGCAATCTGGGACCGAGTGCAGAAGCAGATCAATTCGCAAGACCGCACCACTCTGCACCGCTGGACGCACCCGCACCTTCTCAAGGGTAAACTCCGCACCGCAGACGGGTTTGCAATCAGCCCGACCAGCACACATCGTCCTCTGACCAAGCGGGGCACGTCGAAGCCGGGCAATCGGCAGAAACGGCTAGTCCGCTACTACGTGAGCCAGAAAGCGATCAAGCACGGCTTCAAGAGCTGCCAGATCAAGTCAATCAACGCGAGCCACCTCGATGACCTTGTTCGTGGAATCGTACTTGACCACGTGGAAAGCAATTCGCTCGATGCTCAGCCGCAGGAGGTCCAAGACCGCTGGCTTCGTAATCTGGTCGATAGCGTGACCCTCGCGCCCGACAAGTTCACCATTCGGCTTGACTCAACCCAACTCGAAGAATTGAAACAGCACGACTTTGGGTCGGAGAAGAATAAACCGGCAACACGTCCGACCTGTTTCTACAAGCCCGAGATTGAAGACCGTGGCAGGCTCATTCACCTCACGCTGCAAATCCAGATCAAGAAGCTCGACGGGCGACGGATGCTCCTCTCGCCGGACGGCCACGACCTCGTGATCCCATCCAAGCCGGAGCCCAAGCGGCACATCGTGGATGCCATCGGCCTCGCCTACCGCTGGCACGACAGCATGCTGGCATCAGGTCAGTTCGCGAATGCTTTCGCCGATGAACACAGCATCGCACGGACCCGTGTCTACAAACTGTTACCGCTCGTCAACCTCAGCCCAACAGTGCTGAATGCATCACTCCGCGGCACTCTCACACCTCGCATTACACTCGATGACCTACTGGTCGCAGCCCAGGATCTGGACTGGGCCAAGCAAGAGCGTCAGCTCAGCCTGCCACCAACAACGCCTGATCGCGGGTAGGTCCGCTGGACGTTGAGCGTCGGTCCACTGCTCATATTGGCCTGAGAGACACTCGCTAGATTCCGCGGGTTTTCGCTCAGCATCAGGCAATGGCCCGGACCCCAGAGACGCCCCAGAATCGCAGAGTTCCCCGAAAAACACGCCCCAGATGCACGCCTCATGGGTGCATCCGGGGTCGTATCAAACAAGAAAACGGAGAGGGGAGGAATCGTTTCTCCTCGATGGCTCGTAGGAGCATGGCCTGCTCGTCGAGACCGAGCTCGCCGATCTCATCGAGGAAGAGGATGCCGTGGTTGGCGGCGCGGAGCAGGCCGGGGCGGTCGGACGACGCACCGGTGAAGGCACCCTTCTTGTGACCGAAGAGCGCGGACATGGCCGAGTCGCCACGCAGCGTGGCGCAGTTGACCTCGACGAGCTCGCCCTCGACAAGGTGCCGATGCTTGCGGAGTTCGTAGACACGGCCTGCGAGGCGGGACTTGCCCGCGACTCGATCGGAACCCGCAAGCCGGCGAACGCGGGGGCGCGTAAAAACTCCCGCTTGCGCGGGAGGATTTGCAATCATGACAAGCTGTCAGGGCAGGCCCGCGAAGCGGACGGGGCCGATGCATCGATCAGCAACCGGCGAGGAATGCCGCGACGAAGGTGCCGATGTCGCCGTTGTCGAGGACACCGTCCCCGCTGATGTCGGCGGCCATGTCACCGGCGAGAAACAGGTTCACGAACATGCCGATGTCACCGTTATCGAGCACCCCGTCGGCATTGGTGTCCGCCAAGCACAGCGTCACCAGCGCCACGAAATCGATCCGGACTTCGCCGCGAGACTCGGCCCCGAAGACACCCAGGTCATCCCCGGTCTGCACGAAGGCGGAGAAGCTCAGAGAGCCCGTTATCGCCGGCGTGAACGAAACCTCGATATCGCTCGACTGACCCGGCTGGATCACCTGGTTCGGGAAGGTCAGGGTTGAGCCCACCGGCTGGCCCAGAAGGCTGCCACCGGAGGCCTGCACACCGGCGGTGTACCCGGCGACCGGATCCATCGAGAACAACGGAGCGGCAAACGTGGCCGGGATTCCCACGACCAAGCGGCCCATGTCGAGCTCGACCTGGGTGACAACTCCGGAATCCGAGAGTGATGCCGACGACGGGGCGAGGGCCTCGTAGCTCACGGTGACCACATCATTCGCGTCCTGCATCCCGAACCCGAGCCCAAGCCCGTTGGTCATGTCGAGGTTGTCCACGGAGATGGCGCCCGTGTAGAGGCCCGGCCCCGAGACGGCCGCCGGGTCGATCCCGACCTCGAACGTCCGTGCTGCCGAATCGTTGATCGCGAACGCGCCGGTAAAACCGTTGTGCAGCGGCTGATCCGAGATCGCATCACCGGACTGCGCCACGGCGTAGTAGGTCCCGTCCGCCCCCCCGCGATTCAGAGTCACCTCCGAAGCCGGGGGCGCGACGCTCGCCAAGCCACGAACGCAGACCTCAACGGAGGACGACCCGTCCGACGCGGCGGTGCCCCCCAGCCAGAGCTGCGAGTCGTTCAGGTTGTCCACGAACACCGACCACACCGCACCCGGGAGGTCAACATAGGCGTTCCGATTGTTGGTGTAGTACGAGGGGTTGAGCGGCTGCGAGTAGATCACGTGGTTCCGACGACGCTCGAAGGCATCGGGGATGTCCAGGTAGTGCCACGCCACCTGCGAGCCAAGATCCCCCATCTGGTTCGTGCCCGGGAAGCCATTGGTCAGGGATATCCCTAGCGAGCTCCATCGGGTCGCAGAATAAAACAGCGAGCGAGCGACATCGCCCTTGTCGGAGTCACCGGGGAAGTAGTACGTACCCAGACTGCCAAAGCCGCCGGTGGTGTCCGCATTCCCGAACGGCTTGTTGCCCCGCGAGCTGTTGATGCCCGGGTTGCACGGAAGCAGGGCGTGAGGATCACCGAGATTGCCCGTCGAGCTGTTCGACGCACTGCCCGGCTGCAGCGACTGAGGCCACACGTGCTCTCGGTTCCAGGTCGAGCCCGAGTCCCAGGTCGCGGGGACCGACGCACGGTTGTAGACCAACAGGATGTTGCCCGGCTGGTTGGGATCGGCGTCGTGCAGCACCGCCGAGTATCGAAAATCGCCGTACGCTCTCTGGATATGGCCGCTTGTCATCGCCGTCGTCAACTGGGCCTTCAGGATCGCGCCGGTCCCGCTGACGCCGTTGTAATAGGTGCCCGGTTCGGCCCATTCGTCGGACAGATCGCCGGGGATCACCGGCGTGCCGCCAGCCAGGATGGAGCTCCCGCACACGGAGTAGAGGCTGAGCGAGTCGGTCGGGAGGCGCCCGTCGGAGGAGAGCACCCCAGCCTCGATCAATCCCATCGAGTGTGACGGGCGATCGACGTCCTGCAACAGAGCCTCGGACTGCCCAAACACCTGGCCAGCGAGAGCGACGAAAACGAACAACGAACATCGCTGCACACTCTTCAACATATCGAATTCTCCACATTCTGAGGGGTAAATGCAAGATCACACTAGCAGCAATCTCGCTCCAGCGAAAGCCGATTTCTCTCTTTCGTGGAATACTCCCGGCGGGGTCTGGAGCGGACTCGGCGGGTGGCCCCACACACAGCTCGGCTCCCCCCTCTCCTGCAACTCGTGATGCTCTTTATCGGATGCCGCGGATCTCTTTATCCGCTTGTTCCATCGCAGGCCCCCCCCTCGAATCGCCTTCAGAGACTCTCGCCCAATTTGGGCCCAGATCAGCCGAGTCTCGGTGTCGAACATCGTCTTCAGTTCATCCCAAAACGCAAAAAACCCCCGCGATTTGCGGGGGTTTTTGCATAATCTTCAGCCCGTCGCCGAGCCGTATCAAACAAGATAACGGAGAGGGGGGGATTCGAACCCCCGAGGGGATTGCTCCCCCACACGAATTCCAATCGTGCGCCTTAAACCGCTCAGCCACCTCTCCAGGTGCCGAAATCAGCCCCGCGGCTGACCCCGGATGTCGGGCGGCATGGTAGACCCGAAACCGCCCGCAGAACACTCATCGGCGGGTTGGGCGACGCCCTGAACCGAATCCCCGGCTCGCCGCCTCCCCCTTCAACTCCCCCGCGAGCCCCGCCCGGGCCCGCTCAGGTCCCGATCCACTTGGACCACACCAGCCGCCCCAGCCCCATCCCAAGCCCGCCGACGAACGCGGTCATCGCAAGCCACGTCAGCAGGCTCGTGTCCTTATCGATGCTGTCGGCCAGCAGCAGCACGCTCGAGCCCACGATGATCGCCCCGACCACGACCGCCCAGGCGATGTTCAGGCTCGCCCGCTCGAGCTCGGTCGTCATCTTGTCGAGCCCCTTGTGCTGGACGCTCAGGCTCAGGTCGTTGTGCCGGATCTGTCGCAGCACCGAGCCCGCGTGGTGGGGCAGGTCCTCGATCAGGTCCGCGTACTCCGTCACCGCGCCCTCGAACCGTTCCTTGAGCGCCCCGATGCCGTACCGCTTCTTCACCAGCCGCTCGACGTACGGCCGAACGTGCCCGATCAGATCGAACCACGGCGCGATCTCGCTCGAGGCCCCCTCGATCGTCGCCAACGACTTGACCAGGTACACGATGTCGGCGGGCGCGCGCATCTGGTGTGTCCGCAGGATGGTGAAGAACTCGCCGAGCATTGCGCCCATCTGGATCGTGCCGTCCTGAAGCCCGTTGAAGCGGCTGATGTACCGCCACACGTCGGCCCGGAACGCCCGGTCGTCCACCTTCGACGCCGGGGCCTCGCTCAGCCGCACCGCCGCCCGGACCACCCGGTCCAGCTTGCCCTCGATCGCCCCGTGCACGATGTGGGCCAGGTGCTCGAGCGTGCCCGGGTCGATCATGCCGGTCATGCCGCAGTCGATGAAGCAGAGCTTCTGGTCCTCGAGCACGAAGATGTTGCCCGGGTGCGGGTCGGCGTGGAAGAACCCGATCTCCAGGCACTGCCGGAAGACCGCGTCGGCCCCGTTCCGAACAATCGTCTCGCGCTGCTCGCGGGTGAGCGTCTCGATCTCCAAGTGCGTCAGCAGGGTCCCTTGGACCTCCTCGAGCGCCAGCACACCCCGCGTCGAGTGCTCGCGGAAGACCTCCGGGAAGGAGATCCCGTCGTGGTCGGCAAAGTCGCGGCGCATCCGGTCGGTCGAGTTGGCCTCGATCGTCAGGTCGGTCTCACGCTCGAGCTGGATCGCGAACTCGTCGATGATCGCCTCGGGGTCGAGCCCCGAGTCCTCGAACTGGCTCCGCGTCAGCCGGGCAAACAGCCGCATGAGCTCGACGTCCGAGGTCAGCCGATCGCGGATGCCCGGGCGGAGCACCTTGAGCACGACCGGCTCGCCGGGCTGCCCGTCCTTGCCTTTGGTGACGGCCCGGTGCACCTGGGCCATGCTCGCCGCGGCCAGGGGCTCCTCGTCGATCGACTCGAACAGGTCGTCGATCGTGCAGCCGTACTCCTTCTCCAGCTGCGCCCGGATGCCCTTGTTGCCTTCCCACGAGATCGGCGGGACCTCGCTCTGCAGCTTGCGCAGCTCGACGATCCACTCGGGCCCGACCAGGTCGGTCCGCGTGCTCAGGATCTGCCCGACCTTGATGAACGTGGGGCCGAGCGATTCGAGCAGCATCCGCACCCGCTGGGGCAGCGGGATCTTGGCCATCGCCTCGTCGTTCGCGTTCTTCTTCTGCCCGACGAGGTACTTCTCGAGCCCGCCGACTCTGAGCATCTCGCCGAACCCGAACTTGGTCAGGGCCGCAGCGACCTCCGCGGCGCGCTGCGCGGTGTGCAGGTGTTGCCCGATGTTTGCTGCCTCGGTGCCGATTCCCATGGGCAGAGCGTATCGCTCAAACCGGCGTTCTGCCCGCAATCGTTCAGCTCAGCGAAACCCGCTCGGCGCGCGCCGCCCGGCACCCGGTCTTCTGTTCCTACCCACACCACTTGAACGTGGGGTGCGTCCGGCCCTGATTGGCGGGGCTTTGGCTGGCTAGGTACGGGTTAGCAGGCCTCGGGCTGATCGGTTTCCCGCTCGAGCACACCCGGCAACGCCGGCGACGCCTTGCGGTCCACCACGCGGACCCAGAACCAGTCCATGAACCGGACGCCCCAGTACCTCCGCACCGCCGCGTGGGCCACGACGAACCCGACCCCGGCGCCCACCAGAACATCGCTCAGATAGTGCGCCCCGAGCAGCACGCGGCTGACCCCGACCACCACCACCCACCCGATCACCAGCGGGCGCAGCCTCGGGTAGACCACCCCGAGCCAGACCGCCAGCGCGACCGCGGCGCTCGTGTGGCTCGAGGGCATGGACCAGAGGTCGCTGCGGATCGGCTCCCAGGCCTCCCACGCGTGGAAGACGCCCGAGCCGTCTGACCGCTCGATCGGGTACGCGCCCCAGGGCCACATCAGCACGCCGGGGTCCTCGAGCTTCGGTCGGGGGCGGCCGATGCCCATCTTGAGGACCTGTGACACGAACCCGGTGCAGACCGCTGCGGCGATGAGGTCGAGCAGACGCCGCCGTCGGCTCGGGTCCATCAGCCAGACGATGATCGCCGCGATGAGCACGGTCACCGCGTCGCCGAACTGCTGAAGGAGTTCCAATTCGCGGCGGAGATCCCCGCCCAGGTCGTGCTGTAGGCCGCGGGTCTGCTCGCGGACCCACGGGTCTGCGAACCACGCCGCCACGCCCAGCCCCAGGCAGATGAGCCCGACCCGCACGCGGATACGGCACGTGCCGACCCCCGGCTTGGGTCGGTCTGTGGGGCTGTTTGCCGGCTCGCAAGCCGGTTCGCCGCTACTCTCGTGATTGCTCATGAGCTTGCCACCTGCCCCCATCATAGAACGCTTGCTGGCCCGGCTGGACGCGGCCGCCGCCCGCTTCACATCGCCGCGGGCCCAGCGGTGGGCCAAGGGGCCGGCTGCGGGGGCGATTCTGGTGCTTTTGTGCGCCGTGGTGCTCGTCCCCGGGCAGTTTCGGATCCCCGCGGTAGACCGCGACGAGGCCCGGTTCGCCCAGGCCTCGAGGCAGATGTTCGAGTCGCTCGCGCTGCCCTGGGATCGTCAGGACCGCGAGCCGATCACCGTCGAGACGCTCGCCGACGGCTCGACGCGGATCACCTCGGGGCTGCACGCGGGCGGGCTGGCCGTCCCGATCTTGCAGCACAAGCCGCGTCTGAACAAGCCGCCGCTGATCTATTGGCTGCAAACCACGTCGGCCGCGATCTTTACTGGGGGAGACCCCGCGAGCGACGCGATCTGGATGTACCGCGTGCCCTCGGCGCTGTGCGCGGTGCTCAGCGTGCTCCTCACGTGGCGGCTGGGGTGCAGCCTGCTCGACCCCCGGGCCGCGTGGTTCGGGGCCGCCCTGCTCGCCGCGTGCCCCATGCTGATCTGGGACGCCCACCAGGCCCGGGCGGATCAGCTCCTGCTGACCACGACCCCGCTCGCGCTCTGGCCGCTCTGGCTGATCTTCAAGAACCGGGCGGCGGCGACGGACAGCCAAACGCGCGTGCAGCGGTGGTGGGTCCCGCTCTGGCTCGCCGTCGCGGTCGGGCTTGGTGTGCTCGCCAAGGGGCCCATCACGCCGATGGTCGTGCTCACGACCGCAATCGCGCTCTGTGTCGCAGCCCGAGATTTCAGGTGGCTGCTCCGTGTGAGGCCGCTGCTGCTGCTCCTCGTCGTTGGCGTGATGGTCGGGCCCTGGGTGCTCGCGGTCGCGGCGAAGGTCGGCTTTAGCAACTTCCTCGACATCGTGTTCGACGAGACGCTCGGGCGATCGACGTCCGCCAAGGAGGGGCACTCCGGGCTGCCGGGGTATCACGTCGTGCTGACCGCGGCGTTGTTCTGGCCCGGCTCGCTGCTCACCGCAGCCGCGGTGATCGGAGCCTGCCGCAAGGCCTTGGTCTTCCCGCCCCCGGCGCACCCGTCTGCAAACCGGTTCGCAAGGCTGCTGCTGCTCCCTGCCCGGCTCCGGGCCCGAACGATCGGCAACGGCAGCGCCGCAGAGCTCTTCCTGCTCGCGTGGCTGATCCCGGCGTGGGTGATCTTCGAGCTCGTCAGCACCAAGCTGCCGCACTACACCCTGCCGCTCTACCCCGCGTTGGCGCTGCTCACGGGGCAGATGCTGCTGCGGGTGCTGATGGTGCCGCTCGACGATGCGAAATACAAGAGCCTGCTGCTCGGCCTGCGTCTCTGGCTCGTGATCGGCGCGGTCATCACCGCCGGGCTGCCAATTGTGCTCTTGCTGGCCGGGCCGACGCGGCTCGCGTTCGTGGTCGGCATCCTCACCGCCGCGGCGTGCCTCGGCGTGCTGCTGCAGGGATGGAGAGCCGTCTCGGATCGCAACCTCCCACGCGCCCAGGCGATGGGGGGCTTGGCGTTGCTGGTCTTCGTCGTGCCGTCGTTCTTTATCACGCTCCCGGGTGCTCGGGCGGTCTGGATCACGCCGCGCCTCATCGCTGCGATGGACGAGACCCGCCCCGGCTGGCGCGAGCGGCCCCACGCGGGCGCGGGCTTCCACGAGGACTCGCTCGTCTTCGCCACGCGGGCGACGCTCGAGAAGATCGGCATCAACAGCGGCGACGAGTGGCTCACCGCCCACCCCAACGGGCTGCTGATCGCGCCCGACGAACTGACGCCGACGCTCGAGGATGCGGGGCACACCAAGGCGAACCCCGAGCCGGTGCGTGGGTACAACTACGCGACGGGGAAGAAGGTGACGCTGTCCCTCTGGCAGAGCGGGGCCGCGGCGGCGGCTCAGCCAGAGCCCCAGCCGGAGCCGGTGGGGAGTGGGGGGCCGTGACCGATCCGAATCAACCAACCCCGGTCGCCGGGTTCATCGTGCTCGACAAGCCGCTCGGCTTCTCGTCGGCCAAGACGGTCGCGGCGGTCAAGGGCCGCCTGCGCCGGGGCGGTCAGCCCAAGTCGATCAAGGTCGGGCACGCCGGCACGCTCGACCCGCTCGCCACGGGCGTGCTCGTGATCCTCGTCGGCAAGGCGACCCGCCTGCAGGACAAGGTCATGGCGGGTGAGAAGCGGTACCTCGCCGGCATCGACCTGTCCGCCTTCACCACCACCGACGACGCGGAGGGCGAGCGAGAGGAGATCGCGGTGGAGTCGCCCCCGTCGCGCGCGCAGATCGATTCGGTGCTCGCCGAGCACTTCACCGGTGAGATTCAGCAGACCCCGCCCGTGTTCAGCGCGATCAAGCAGGGCGGCAAGCGGGCGTACGCCGAGGCCCGCGCCGGGCGCGAGGTGACGATGCAGCCACGCCCCGTGACGGTCCACTCGATCGGGGTTGTGGCGTACGACTACCCGAGCCTCACGCTCGACATCGCGTGCGGCAAGGGCACCTACATCCGCTCGATCGCCCGCAACCTCGGCGAGAGGCTCGGCACGGGCGGCTCGCTCTCTTCGCTTCAGCGGACGCGGGTCGGTGAGTTTGTGATCGAGGATTCGGTGATTCTCGACGACCTGCCCGACCCGCTGCTGGTCAGCGAACTGCGGACCAACGACGAGACGCGGGCGCTGATCGCCAAGCACACACAAGCCTGAATCGGGTGCCACGGGTTGGCCCGAAGGGCAACCCGTGCGGAGGCTCAGACGCCCTCTTCCCAGAGCTCGCCGATCTCCTGCCCGTCGCAGACGCGGCGGAGGCAGAGGTATTGCAGCGCCCCGGCGGTGTGCACGAAGCTGACGGCGTACCCGGTCACGATGACCTGAACCACCGAGCCCCAGAACCCAATGATCTGCATCGAGAGACCGGCGGTGCCCTCGGTCGCCCCGTGCCAGGCCTCCCCGGCTTCGCTGGGCCCCCAGGTCTGGGCGGCGTTGGTCGCGAGGCTGACGGTCATCGCCTCGATCAGGCCGGCGATTTGCAGCGCGACGAACCCAACCACCGCGAGGACCGCGAGGTAGGCCACCGAGCGGATGGGGCGAGACCAGACGTAGGCGAGGCTTCGCTGCACGCCGTCGAGCGAGTCGGTGCCCTCGGCCATGACCGCGGGGACGAGCATCCACCCGCCGATGGCGTAGGCGATAATCACGAGCGTCGCGAACAGCCCGAGCACGAGGCCCAGCCCGTAGAGGACCGCGGTGAGCACGTTGATCACCGGCACGTGCAGCCCGAGCCCGAGGAACGCGATCAGGTAGTAGCACCCGGCGATCATGGCCAGCGGGACGAGCATCGCGCCGAAGAGGCTGACCCATCGCCGCACCGCGTCGCCGAGCACCTGGGGCCACGCGGGCACCTTGGCCAAGGAGACCTCGCTCATGACGCTGCGGGAGATCGCCCCGCCGAAGACCGCCCAGACGAGCAGCATGAACGGCCCGAGCACCAGCGTGCTCACCGGGTGCTCCTGGATCAGCATGAGCGGGACGCTCAAGAGGCTGGCCAGGGTCGAGAGGAACATGTCGAAGATCGTGTCGGATCGCCCAAAGCCGAGGCTCATCCGTTGGCCGATCGACCCGCTGAGCCCGGTGAACGGGCCGCTGGCTTCCTCGTTGTGCCAGAGCAGCCCGATCCGGTCGATCAGCCCGATGAGCAGTGCGATCGCGACGCCCAGCCCGATCCGCTCGGGCCGCAGCGCCAGGCCCCCGGCCCGGAGCAGCTTGGGCCAGACCAGCCCCTCGGTCAGATCCTCGAAGAGCATGTTGGAACGCTCCGGTGTGGTGTTTGTCATGCGCTCATTTTCGCACACCGGGCCCCAGACTGCAACCACGCCCCCGGTTCTGGACAACCCAGCCTCTCGTCAGGCCCGTCAACTGGCCCGTCAACTGGGCATTCCGGGGCCGATCGCGGCCCGCCGGGTTGCTTCTTTGCCCCCGGTCGTGGATCATCTACCCATATGACGACCACGACCACCGCGCCCTCAGACCACGCACCCTCAGACCACGCACCGCACCGGGCCCCGGCTCACACGCGGCTGCTCTCGGTCCTGCTCCGCTACGCCATCCCGCTGCTCGCCCTGCTGGCTGCGGGGCCGATCGCGTACACCCTGTCGAGCGGGCTCGCCTCTCCGACGGGCGGGCCGGACACGAGCTTCCTGCTCTCGGGCTCGATGGGTGGGGGGCTGAAAGCGTTGTTGATCTCGCTCGCGCTCGCGGCGGTCTTCGCTGCAGCGGGGGCGGTGCTGCTCGGGGCCAAGGGCGGGCTGATCTGCGCGGGCTACGTGCTCGGGTGGGCGGCCTGGGGCACCGGCGACGTGACCATGGCCCTGCGGGGGACCGTGGACCTGAGCGCGATGACGCTGATCGTGCTCTCGGTGGAGGGGCTGCTCTTTGCTGTTGCGTGCGTCGCGATGCTGATCCTCACCGCAAAGCTCGATCGGCACCACTCGGCCCCGCTCCGCGAGGTCTCGGCCCGGTCGTTCGCTAAAGAACTGGTCTCGATTGGGGCGCTGCTCCCGGTACTCGCGGCAGCGGCTGCGGCGATCGTCGTCGCGGCGTTGGTCGCGCAGTCGGGCCTCAAGGGGCAGACGCTGTTCGCGGCGATGGTCGCGGGGATCGCCGCCTCAATCGCGGCCCACTCGGCCAGCACCTCCGAATCGCCCCATCCCTATGCCCCGTTCATCGGGGTTGCCCTGGCTGCGGTCGTCGCGCCGCTGATCGCGATCGGGTACCCCGGCGTGGGCGAGCTGCCCAAGGGCGTGGTCTCGGGCAACCTGCTCGGGTTTGCCCGGGTGTCGCCGGCGGACTGGGCGGTGGCGCTGCTCATCGGCGTGCCCGTCGGGCTGGGGTGGACGGGCACGCTTCTGCCGCGTCACGAGATCCCGGCCTGAGTCTGCCAGAGGGGTTATTCCGGAGCTCCGGGCGATCCAGTTCCCGACCCGCTTGTCCGTTGTCGGGCTGATTGTGCCCGGCGGTTTGGGCTGGGTTTTGCGGGTGGCTGTTCCAACAGGGAACGGCGTTCCTACCCTTTCGGGGGGAGTTCTTCAGACGAAAGCGACTAGCCTTGACCATGACCAAGCCCAAGCCCACACCCGCCGCCATGCCCGACGTGCAGGCCTTCGCCGATTCTCGCAAGGTCGCGATTAACCGCGTCGGCGTGAAGAAGGTTGTCTATCCGATGCGGCTGGCGACGCCGGGTGCCAACGGCGAGCCGGCGGGCGAGCAGACCTCGACGGCGACGATCTCGATGTACGTCGCGCTGCCCGAGACCAAAAAGGGCACGCACATGTCGCGGTTCTTGGAGGTGCTCAACGACCACCACTGTCAGCCGATCACGCCGGACAAGATCCCGGTGATCGCCCGCGACATCCTCGAGCGGCTCGAGGCCCAAGAGGCCCACTTCGAGGCCAGCTTTACCTACTTCATCGAGAAGCACGCCCCGGTCACCAAGCAGCCCGGGCTGATGGACTACGAGGTGACCTTCGCGTGCACGGTGACCAAGGACCCCGACAAGACGGACTTTGTGATCAGCGTCGCGGCCCCGGCGACCTCGCTGTGCCCGTGCTCCAAGGAGATCTCTGCCTATGGGGCGCACAACCAGCGCTGCCGCATCGAGGCGAAGGTGCGCACGACCTCGAGCATCTGGATCGAGGAGATCGTGGACCTGCTCGAGGGGGCCGCGTCGCACCCGGTCTACGCGGTTCTCAAGCGGCCCGACGAGAAGTTTGTGACCGAGGCGGCCTTCGATAACCCGAAGTTTGTCGAGGATATTGTCCGCGACCTGGCGATGGCGATGGACAACGAGGACCGGGTCTCGTGGTACAGCATCTCGAGCGAGAACTTCGAGTCGATCCACTCGCACAACGCGTACGCCGAGATCACGCGGGACAAACGCGAGGGGTGAGCCCCCCGCGCCGGTCCCGGCCGCGATCGGATCGGTCAGCCCTTGGCGGCCCGCAGCTCGGTGGTCGTGGTCCCCTTGAAACCCCAGTCGTCGGTGTGGACCTCCTCGATCAGGACGAAGGTCGTGTCCGGGTTTTTGCCCAGCACGTCCACCAGCACCTGCGTGATCCCGGCGATGACGCGCTTCTTCATCTCCGGCGTGGTCTGAGATTCCTTGGTGATCTTCACGTTGACGTACGGCATGGCGAGCTCCTGAGTATTCCCCCGGTCTTCCGGATCATTGGCCGACATCGGGTCTTTAGGCCCGAAGAGCCCAACGTCCGCCCCCGTTCTCGTCCGATCCGCACCCGGGCCTCGGACCGATCGTAAACTCTGAGGCAGCCGGTCGTTCCCGGCTCGCCCGGAGAGATCGTTGGCCAACCGAAACCCCATCATGCGAAGCATGTTTCACCGCCGCCTGGCGCTGCTGGGCGTGCTCGGCGTCGTGCCCATGCTCGCGCTGGTGGCCCAGCTCGGGCGGCTGACCGTGGTTCAGCACGAGGCCCGCAACGAGAGGGCTGAGTCCAAGCTGGTCGCGGTCCGGTGGCTGCCCACGAGCCGCGGGCGGATCCTGGACCGCAATAACCGGGTGCTGGCCTACGACCGGGCGAGCTACGACATCTCGATCGATTACAACATGCTCGACGGGCGGTGGGCCGCGGGGGAGGCCCGCAGCGCGGCGTACGAGCTGCACAAGGCCGACTGGGGCACGATGTCGCCGGAGGCCAAGGCCGAGCTTGCCGCGAAGTACCTCGTGTCGTACCAAACGCGGATCGACGAGATGTGGTCGCTGCTGGCCGAGCTGACCGAGCGGCCCGAGGAAGAACTGCGGGCCAAGGCGATCGAGATCGTTGAGCGCGTCGAGACGCTGCACGCGAGCGTTGTGGCACGCCGGCTGGAGAAGCTGGTCGATGAGCGGTTGGCTCAGCGGACACCGCTCGAAGAGATCGATGTCGAGGCGTTGCGGGAGCAGGTTGACGGCCCGATCGCCGAGCAGCGGTCGGCCCACGTGATTGCGGCCGACGTGGGCGACACGATCGGGTTCCGTGTGCTGCCGATGCTCGACACCAAGGCCCCGATCCGGTCGCCGTTTGTGTATGAGCCCGGCCAGGGCCCGCTCGAGGAGCCGGTGTTCCGCGAGGCGAGGCTGCTGCCGGGCGTCTCGGTGCCCGACATCGTCGAGCGGATCTACCCGCTGGATTCGATGACCGTGGAGATCGACACGTCCTCGTTTCCTCAGCCGCTGGCGCAGCAGCACACCGACGCCCCGGTCGTCTCGGTCTCTGGGTTTGGCATCGCCGCCCCGATCCTGGGGCGGTTGCGAGACCAGGCCTACGCCGAGGACGCCCAGAAGCGACGCGACGCGATCGCTGGTGATGCGCAGCTCGCGGCCCGGGCGTTGACGCCGCGCGGCACGGACCGCGGGCGGTACCTCGCCGGCGCCGCGGTCGGGCACTCGGGGATGGAGCGGGCTCAGGAGACTCGGCTGCGTGGGCTGCGCGGGGTGCGCGTCGAGAACCTGGAGACGGGGGACCTGGAGAGGCTGGACCCTCAGCCGGGCCGCGATCTTCGCCTCACGATCGATATCAACCTGCAGGCCCGGGTGCGGGCGATGATGGACCCCCGGCTCGGGCTGGCGATGGTGCAGCCTTGGCACGGCCCGGAAGTGCCTGAGGACAAGTATGGCACGCACCTATACGGCGGGGCCGCGGTGCTCGACATCGCGACGGGCGAGATCCTGGCGCTCGTCTCCACGCCGACCGAGCCGCGCGACGGCGACTGGAGCGTTTACGGGCTCGCGCCCGAGCAGGTGGACCTGTTCCGCGAGCTGACGCACCCCGAGATTCACAAGGCGATCGCCAAGCCTTATCCGCCTGGGTCGATCGCCAAGGCGATGATCCTGTGCGGGGCTGAGCGGTTCGGGGCCTACGAACTGGGCGAGCGGATCCCCGCGACCGGGCACCTGCTGCCCGACAACCCCAACGCGTTTCGCAGCTGGATCTTCAAGCAGTACGGGCTGACGCACCGCGACCAGCTCGGGCGCGACCCCGATGGGTCCGATGCGCTGATGGTCTCGGCCAACGTCTTCTTCTACACCCTCGGGCGCCGGCTCGGCGGCGAGAACCTCGCGCTCACCTACAAGGCGTTTGGGCTCGGCGAGGCGTTCGGGCTCGGCATCGGGCCCGAGTTCCCCGGCAAGGTCGGCCCCTTCAACGGGCCCGGCGACGGGACCGATCTGGAGACCTGGGACAACATCCTGCTGGGCATCGGGCAGGGTCCGGTCACCTGGACCCCGCTGCACGCGGCCGCGGCGTACGCGACGCTCGCCCGCGATGGGATCTACCTCCGGCCCCGGATCCTGCTCGACGGGAGCGCGCCGGTGGCGCACGACTCGCAGATGTCCGCGGCTGCGATCTCGGTCGCGCTCGAGGGGCTTGGCCGCGTGGTGAACGATCCGCAGTTCGCGACGGGGCGGGTCCTGCGCACGCCGCTGGGGGAAGAGGTCATCTGGAACAACGCGGGGATCACGGTCTGGGGCAAGACGGGCACGGCGACGGCCCCGCCGCTCAAGGCCGACCCCGACGGGCCCGACGGCCCGCTGCCCGAGCAGACGTTCCTGGCCGGCGACCACAGCTGGTTCGTCGTGATGGCGGGCGAGGAGGGCGGCCCGCCCCGGTACGCCGTCGCGGTTGTCATGGACTACGCGGGCAGCGGCGGGCGTGTCAGCGGGCCGATCGCGAACCAGATCATCCGGGCGCTGGTGGACGAGGGTTACCTGAAGCCGAGCGGTTCGGGCGTTGCCTCTGGCGCGGGCCCGGGAGTGGGCTCTTGAAGTGGCTCTCGCTCACGGGACCGGGCGGCGTGCTCGCCGCCGCGGGTGCGGTGGTGCGTGGCGGGTCAGACGACTCGGACGAGGGCCTCTTCGGGTTCATTACCGAGCTGAAGCTGATCAATTTCGCGTGGCTGACCGTGCTCGCCTCGGTGGGGCTGAGCCTGGTCGGGGTGTACGCGATCGACGTGGCTGAGCAGCCGATCGCGCAGGCGGCGATGGCGCCGACCGCAGCGAAGCAGCTCGCGTTTTTGTTTATCGGGGTGCTGGCGGCGGGGATGATCGCGCTGCCTCATGTGCGGGTTTTGGGGTGGGTGGCGTGGCCGGTCTTTGCGATTTGCATCGGGCTGCTGGTGTTCATGCTGGTGCCGGCGGTGCCCGCGTGGCTGGTGACGCCGCGCAACGGGGCGCGGGCCTGGATCAACCTGGGCGTGGTGGACTTTCAGCCCAGCGAGCTGACCAAGATCGCGTATATCCTGGTCGTGGCGCACTACCTGCGGTTCCGGCATCAGCACCGGCGATTCGCGGGCCTGCTGATCCCCGGGCTGATCACGGCGGTGCCCGTCGGGCTCATCACGGTGCAGCCGGACCTGGGCACCGCGAGCCTGTTCGGGCCGGCGCTGTTCGCGGTGCTCATCGCGGCGGGGGCCCGCGTGCGGCACCTTCTGCTGATCGTGGTGCTCGCGTTGGCCATCGCCCCGGCGGTCTACCCGTTCTTGCAGCCGCACCAGAAGCAACGGCTTGTGGGCATGATGGCGCAGTTCACCGGCGACCAATCCACCGCGCAGGGCATCAACTACCAGAGCTTCACCGCCCAAGACCTTATCGGCAGCGGCGGGTGGACCGGGCGGCCCGACGCCGCGGCCCGGGCGCTGGTGAGGCACAACAGACTCCCCGAGGCGCACAACGACATGATCTTCGCGGTCATCTGCGCCCGGTTTGGCATGCTGGGCGGGCTCGGCGTGCTCGCGCTCTATGGGTTGTGGCTCGCCGGGGCGCTGCTCACCGCCGCCGCGTGCCGCGAGCCGATGGGGCGGCTGATCGCGGTGGGGCTGGCGGCGTTTGTCGGGGCCCAGGTCGTCATCAACGTGGGGATGAACATCGGGATCGTGCCCATCATCGGCATCACGCTCCCGTTCATCAGCTACGGCGGGTCGAGCATGGTCACGTGCTGGCTGATGGCCGGGCTCGTGATGAGCTGCGGGCTGCACAAGGCCCGCCCGCCGTTCCGCGAGAGCTTTGACTATTCCGACGACGATCCGGGGTGGGACCGCAAGCCGAATGACTATGGCCGACGGATGCACGTCTCGGGGCGCGTTCTGACGCGCTAGCCTTGCCCATGCAAGAGCAGAACGAAGCGAACAACCCAGCCGCCCCCCGTCTCTCCCCGCTCACCCCGCCCGATGGGTGGACCGACCGATGCGCCCAGCTCGGCGTCAGTTTCGAGCCCGGCGAGGTCGAGAGGCTCGGGCACTACCTGGCCCTGCTGCTCGACGAGAACACGAGGATGAATCTCACCGCGATCCGTGACCCGGCCGAGGCGTGGGAGCGGCACATCCTCGACGCGCTGACGCTGCTGCCCGTGCTGGGCGAGGTGGCTCCCGCCCCCCACGAAAACGGCGAGGGCGCCGACAGGGTCGAGATGATCGATGTCGGCTCCGGCGGCGGCGTGCCGGGCATCCCGCTCGCAATCGTGCTGCCGAGCGTGAACTTCACCCTGCTCGACTCGACCGCGAAGAAGACCGCGTTCCTTGAGCGCACGGTGAAGGAGCTCGGGCTGACCAACGTGCGGGTGGTGACGGGGCGGGCCGAGGCGCTCGGGCAGGATCGGGGCGAGCGGGTGGCGCAGGGGCGCACCGGCGGGTTCCGCGACCGGTTCGACGCGGTGATCGCGCGGGCGGTGGGGCGGATGGCGACGCTCGCGGAGATCACGGTGCCCATGGCCCGGGTCGGCGGGCTGGTCGTGATGATCAAGGGGCAGAAGGCCGACGAGGAACTCACCGAGGCCAAGGCGGCGCTGCACCTGCTGCACGCGGCCCACTCGGGCACGATCGACACGCCGACCGGGCGGGTGGTGGTGCTCGAGAAGCTCCGCAACACGCCGCGTGACTACCCCCGCAAGGACGGCGAGCCCAAGCGGGTGCCGCTGGGTGTGGCGCCGGCGCCGAAGCAGAGGTGATTCCGTTCGGGGTGGCATGCGTTCGCGAAGCCCGAGCATGCGTCCTGAGAATGATTCGCATGGCGAAGCTGCGCGTCGCTATGTCACGCGCCACCCGCCAACAGGTAATCAGTCGTCGCCGTCGGCCTCGCTCTTGACCGTGCCCTCGGCCTTGGCGATCGACCACCGCTCGGCGATCGTGTTGAGCATGTCCGTCTGCCCGTCACGGTGAAGCGAGTGGCCCATGCCCTCGATGATCTCGACGACCGCGTCGGAGCCGACCTCCTTGAAGGCCTCTTGCAACGCGGGGACGGCGAGCTCGAGGTAGAAGTTGTCCTCGGAGCCCGCGTAGACGTGGACCTTGCCGCCAAGCTTCGGGCCGATGGTGTCCCACTGCGTGCGCACCATGTGGGCGATGTCGTACTTCTTCCACGCCTCAGCGGTCACCGGGTCCACCGCCCCCGTCTCGCGGTCGAAGAGCGGGCGGGGCTCGCCGGTGGGCAGCCGGGGTGACCAGACGGCCTCGAAAGAGTGGATCTGTCCGCCGGGCCCCATGACGGTCTCGCGGGCGACGAAGTCGCGGGCGGTGATCATGACCTCGCCGTTGTTGCGGGCGATGGGGCGGTCCGAGCCGTCGGGGTAGGACAGCATGTTGTCGCCGTTGTAGACGTCCACGGTCTGGAAGGCGTGCAGCTCGACGGGGTCGGGCACGTGGCTCCAGCACCCGGCGAAGGCGTCGGGGTAGGCCAGCTGCAGCCAGAGCGAGGACCAGCCGCCCGACGAGACGCCGGTGGTGTAGCGGTGCTCGGCGCCCGCGCCGCGGAACTGCGCCTCGAGCGCGGGGATCATGTCGTGCATCAGCGCGTCGCCCCACGGCCCGTTGTTGTCCGAGTTGGCGAAGACCGAGTGCCCGCGGTAGCACGAGGCATCGGGGACAACCCAGATCGCCTCGAGCCCGTTGGGGGAGGTGGTCATGCCCGAGCGGACCATGCCGTGGGCGAAGAAGTGGTCGCCGCCGAACCCGGTGACGAGGTAGATGACGGGGAAGGTCTCGTCGGTGCGTTGGTCGAAGCCCGGGGGCAGGATCACGCCGGCCTTGATCGTGACGTCGCGGCCCGCGAACTCGGAGAGCCGTGGCGAGACCATCTCGAACAGCCGCACGCGGTCGGTCTCCTCGAACACCCGCGGCTCAACGGTGCCGTCGAGCACGAGGTCGATCGACCAGCCCAGCTCGGGGTCCAGGGTGATGGTCTGGACGGAGGAGATGAGGTCGCCGGCGCCGAGGCCCGGCTTCGGGCTGTCTGGGTTTATGCGGGCGATGGCCTGGACCTTGTAGGTCCCCGGCGCGAGCTGGCTCATCGGGCTCGGGTTGGCCAGCACGCTGTCGCTCAGCGTGACGGGCTGACCCGGCTTGAGGTCGCTCACATCCAGCGAGAAGAGCGGCGGCGGGTTCACCCACGCGTGCATCGCCTGGCGAGGATCGGACCGGGAACCCTCGTCGGCCAACGCGACGTACACCCGCCCCGAGTAGGGCTCGGCCCGGACTGATTCGTCAATCGTGACCTGAAAGGACAGGTCTTGCGCCACCAGGTTGAGTGTCGAAGCCGCGAGAATGAGAAGCGAGAGGTTCAGCGATCGCATGGGAGCCCTTCGTCCGGAATGAATCTTCAGCCGTTGTACGAGCTTTGAAAACACAAACCTGCGGGGAAACAGGTCTCGGGGGGAGGATACCGCGGGCGGCGAGCCGGGATGCGGGCCGCGGCGGGATTCGACGACGCTAAACTCTCCGCGGTGAGCGTTGTTGACGACATCCTGGGAGAGGCCGGTCCGATCGCGCGAGCGCTGGGCGAGGGCTTCGAGCCGCGCCCCGAGCAGCTGCGGATGGCCGAGCGGGTCGCGCAGACCATGGCCCAGCGCGGGCGGCTGATGGTCGAGGCGGGCACGGGCGTGGGCAAGAGCTTCGCGTATCTGGCACCCGCGATCGAGCGGGCCTGCCGACACGGCGAGACCGTGGTGATCGCGACCAACACGATCGCGCTGCAAGAGCAGCTGATGGCCAAGGACATCCCGATGATGGCCAGTGCGATGGAGGGCTTCGCGTGGACCGGCAGCGGGGGTGATGTGGGGGGGGAGTCTGACGGCATGACCCGCCCGCTCAAGGCGGTTCTGGTCAAGGGGCGGGGCAACTACGTCTCGATCCGACGGCTCAAGCTCGCGAGTCAGCGGCAGGCCTCGCTGATCCCGGACGCTGCGGGCCGGCGGAGCCTGCATGTGATCGAGGACTGGGCCTACCAGACCACCGACGGCAGCCTGGCGACGCTCCCGCCGCTCGAGCGTCGCGGGGTGTGGGACAAGGTGCAGAGCGACTCGGGCAACTGCATGGGGCGGCGGTGCCCGCACCACGCCGACTGCTTCTACCAGAAGGCTCGACGGGAGATGGAGGGGGCCAACCTGCTCATCTGCAACCACGCCATGTTCTTCAGCGACCTGGCGCTGCGGGCCCGAGGCGAGGGTGTCGGGATCCTGCCGCGGTATGACCATGTCGTGCTCGACGAGGCGCACAGTGTTGAGGATGTCGCTGCGGAGCACTTCGGGCTGCGGCTGAGCGAGGGCCGCGTCCGGCACCTGCTGACAACGCTGGTGCATGAGAAGACGGGCAAGGGGTATCTGCCGCAGCTCGAGCTGGCGATCGGAGATTTCCGCCCGATCGAGCGGGCGATCGGGCTGGTCCGGTCGGCCGAGGAGGCGAGCCGCGTCTTCTTTGAGGATCTGATCCGGCTTTCGCGGTCCAGCGAGGTGACCAACGGGCGGATCCGGCGTGAGGGCGCGATCGTGAATCGGCTGACCGAGGTGATGAACGCGTTGACGGTGGTGCTGCGGGGGATGAAGGACGACGTCCGGACCGAGGCCGACCGGTTTGAGCTCAACGCGATGGCGATGCGGGCGTCGGAGATCGGCGACACCGCCGAGGCGCTCGTCGAGCAGACGGCCCGGGGGTGCGTCTACTGGGTCGAGGTGCAGGATCACGACGGGGGGCGGCCCGGGGCGCGGGTCACGCTCGCGTGCAGCCCGATCCGGGTCGCGGGGCTGCTCAAGGAGCGGCTGTTTGCCAAGGAGTGCTCGGTCACGATGACCAGCGCCACGCTGGCGACGCGGAGCATCGGTGAGGACGAGCCGGCCGAGCGGGCCGAGACCGCCTTCGCGTTCACGATCGATCGGCTGGGGTGCGAGGGGACCGAGGTTCTTCAGCTGGGCAGCCCGTTCGAGTACGCCCGGCAGGTCGAGGTGCTGGTGGACGCGACGATGCCGTCGCCCGGCGGGGGGGGCGGGCGGTACGAGGACGAGCTGGCCAAGCGGATCCACGAGCACGTCGTCGCGACCGAGGGCGGGGCCTTCGTGCTGTTCACGAGCTTTAGGACACTCAACGCGGTCGCGGATCGTCTCGAGAGCGTGTTTGCGTCACTTGGGTACCCGCTGCTGGCGCAGGGGCGCGGTGTTGGTGGGGGTGGGCTGCCGCGGAGTGAGTTGCTTGAGCGGTTCCGCACGCGGGAGGGCGCGGTGCTGTTCGGGGCGGCGAGCTTCTGGCAGGGTGTGGATGTGCGTGGGGATCAGCTGCGAAATGTGATCATCACGCGGCTGCCGTTCGAGCCGCCGGACCGCCCGCTGACCGAGGCGCGGTGCGAGCTGATCGAGGCCGAGGGGGGGAGCGCGTTCAAGAACGACTCGCTGCCCCGGGCGGTGATCCGGTTCAAGCAGGGGTTCGGGCGGCTGATCCGGAGCAAGAGCGACCGCGGGCGGGTGGTCGTGCTGGATTCACGGATCGTGAGCAAGGGGTACGGGCGGCTGTTCTTGCAGGCGCTGCCCGAGGGGGTCCGGGTGGAGCGGGTCGGGGGTGTCGAGCACTCGGAGTGGGATTAGCGACGGGCGGGGGTGGGTTGGTCGGCGAGCGGGCGAGACTTCGTCGTCGGTCTGGGGGTTGGTTTGTTGGGGGGCAAAAATAGAACCGCCGACCCCATGGGAGAGTCGGCGGTCGAAAAACAGGATGAAAAGGAGACGGTTGCTACCTCAGTGAGAGGGAGCGGGAGTCTCCAAGCCGGTTAGCTCCGACGACGACGGGTGGCGACGAGCCCACCGAGGCCGAGGAGGGCGGCGGAGGCCGGGGTCGGGATGACCTGGAGGCCCCACATGTTGCCCTGTCCGGTGACGTCCAGCGTGTCTTGCAGGCTGAAGTTGTTGCCGAACATGTTGATCCGGTAGATCTTGGCGATGCCGGCGTCGTTGGTCACGGCGTAGGCCACGTCCTGCCATGTGGAGGAGAACTGTGAACCGGAGAAGAAGCCGTCCTTCTTACGGGCACCGGTCGAGAACTCGGTCAGGCCGGCGAGGCCGGTGGCGTTGATCGACGAGATGTTGCCGTTGGTCTTGTTAACGACATAGATCTTGCCGGTGTTGTCACCGATGATGGCTTCGCCATCCGAACGCAGGTACAGAGCACCAACGGCGTTGCCGCTGATGGCGACGTTGACCTGGCTGATGATGTTGCCAGCGCCGTCATGGTGGAACAGGGTGGTGCCACCGAGCAGGTTCTGGGAGGCCTGCCACACGGTGCCGTCGGTGTCGAACGCGATACCGCCGCCGAGGGGCAGGGTGCCGGCATCGTCCGACAGGGTGTTCACGAGGCTGAAGGCACCGGTGCCGGTGTCCACGTGGCCGGTTTTGCCGGTCGGAGGTCCGAAGACCTCGAAGCCCTGTGAGGCCCACATGTTGCCGCCGCCACCGCGGGACTGCCAGTTCTGGGCGAGGCTGTTCACGGAGTTGTTCAACCCCGTGGAGCCGATGACCGACTGCACGCCACCGTTGACGTACGACAGGTTGCCGTCCGACGTGAGGGCGTAGTACTCAAGCTGGGCCGAGGCCGTACCGGCCACGAATGCAAGCGCGACAGCGCCAGCCGCAAAGCGGCTCATTGACTTACTCATTAGATTCTCCCTTTCTTCCTCTTCTCTCTCAATCCGAGACAGGATAGATCCAATCACGTCTGAAAGGACCGAACGAATTAACAGGCCACAGCGTACCAGATTCCAGAATCACGAATCAAGCCTTTGCCAGCGATTTTGAAAAATGATTGAAGCTTCAAGGAACATCGAGCCGCTCGACGCCGCCGTTTCGGTCCGAGAATGACGCCAGACCCGCTTCTGCCGCTGTAGAAGGCCGATCTGTCGCGTTCGAGTCGAGCCGAACCGGCCCGGGCCCGAGCCTGAGCCCGAGTCCGTTGGTCGTTTTCGAGCCGTGGTTGCTCCGCCGACGAGCCCGGTTCGTCAGTCCGCGGGGGAAGCAGTGGGGTTGGGGCCCTATGCTCACAGTCCGTTTGATCCCATGGGAGACCCGAACAATGCTCGGACGAATCTTCAAAGCGTATGACATCCGCGGGGTCTACCCCGACTTGCTGACCGACCAGATGGCCTGGCAGATCGGGTACGGGTGCGCCAAGTTCCTGCTCGGCAGCGCCGAGAAGGCCGGCGAGACCACCCCGATGATGAAGAACCTCGTCGTCGGCCGCGACATGCGGACGAGCAGCCCGGTGCTGTCCGAGCGGCTGATCGAGGGGATCACGTCGTGCAACGCCAGCGTGATTGATGTCGGGCTGGTGGACACGCCGTTCCTGTACTTCGCGGTGAACTACCTGGACTGCGCCGGCGCGGTGATGGTGACGGCGAGCCACAACCCGCCGCAGTACAACGGGTTCAAGGTCTCGATGCGCGGGGCCAAGCCCGTGGGCGAGGAGACCGGGCTGGCCGAGGTCCGCAAGTACGCGGCGATGATCGACAAGTCCGCCGCCCCGATGCCCGGCACCAGCGTCGATCAGCGGGACCTGTGGGACGCCTACTCCGCCCACGTGCTGAAATTCCTCGATCTGAACGGCAAGAAGCTGAAGGTGGTGATCGACGCCTCCAACGGCATGGCCGGCACCATGATCCCGAAGATCTTCGGGAGAAAGGGCGAGAAGATCGAGGGGCTCGAGATCATCCCGATGAACTTCGACAACTCCAAGGGCGAGTTCGTCCACGAGCCCAACCCGCTGGTCGCCGAGAACCTCGTGGGGCTCCAGGCCGCGGTCATCAAGCACGGGGCGGACCTGGGGCTCTGCTTCGACGGCGACGCCGACCGGTGCGCCGCGGTGGACGAGAAGGGCAAGATCATCCCGTGCGACTTCATGACCGCGTGGCTCGCCCCGTACTTCCTGAAGAAGCAGCCCGGCGGCGCGATCATCTACGACCTGCGGAGCACCAAGGCGGTCCGCGAGGAGATCGTGAAGGCCGGGGGCAAGCCGATCCGGAGCCGGGTCGGGCACGTCTTCATGAAGCAGGCCCTGCGCGACGAGAAGGGCCCGTTCGGGGGCGAGCTCAGCGGACACTTCTACTTCCGCAAGAACTTCTTTGCCGACTCGGGCGCGATCGCGATGGCGACCTTCCTGACCGTGCTGGCCGAGGCCGACACGCCGATGAGCAAGCTGATGGGCCCGATCGGTCGATACGTGCAGTCTGGCGAGCTGAACTTTGAGTGCGAGGATCCGGACGAAACCCTGGCCCTTATGCATGAAGAGTTTGAGCTGCGCGGCGAGATTGACGATCTCGATGGGGTGACCGTGGACTGCTTCGACTCGGAGGGCTGGTGGTGCAACATCCGAAAGAGCAACACCGAGCCGCTGGTGCGGCTCAACGTCGAGGCCCGGGATCTGGGCACGCTCGAGCGGATGATCGCCGAGCTGAGCGAGCACCTGGGCGAGCGGGTCGCGCACTGACCCCGCTCTGGGGCGTGCGGATGGCTGCCGACGGACCGTCGGCGGGAAGGGCGGCATGAACCTGTCCCAGTTCTTCGACCACTGGCGGATCGCTGAGAACCCCTTCCGGGGCGAGGAGGCCCGCCACGACGAGGTCTTCGCCCGGATGGAACGCGGGGGCGGCGGGCCCGGGGGAGTGGGGGGGGCCGGCGTCACCAGCCGCCACTCCGATTTCGACAAGATCGTCGGCGAGCTCACCCGCTGCGCCACCTCCGTCGTCTTCGGCGAGAAGGGCAGCGGCAAGACCGCGATCCGGTTGCAGCTCGCCGCCAAGATCACCGAGCACAACGAAAAGATCGGGCACTCGGGCGGCCGCGTCATGCTCGTCTCCTACGACGAGCTCAACCGCTTCCTCGATCAGTTCTACGCGCGGCACTCGGGCGGCTCCAAGCCCGCCGACGTCGCGGAGGTCTTCTCCAAGATCCGACTCGTGGACCACATGGACGGCATCCTCTCGCTCGCGGTCGGGCGGCTCGTCAACGGGCTGCTGGGCGGCGGGGGTGAGCCGCCCGCGGCGGACCTGGGGCCGGACGCCTGGAAGAAAGCCCGATCGATGCCGCCCGCGCTCAAGCGGGATCTGCTGGCGCTACAAGCGGTCTATGACCCGTGCGATCCGGACGGCAAGCGGACGCGAACCCTCCGCCGCAAGCTCCGGCTCGGGGCCTCGCGCGGCTCGCTGCTCTGGGGGGCCGCGACCTGGCTCGGGTGGGCCCCCGTCGCGGCGGCGCTGTGGTGGGTGCTGTTCCGGTTCGAGGGCACCGAGGGGTGGACCTACACCGCGGCCCAGGGTGTGGCGATCGCCGTCGGGGCGGCGTACCTGGGCGTGCTGGGCAAGACACAGCTGCTCGACCGGCTCGCCGCGAGGCGGTGGGGGCGTCGCCTGCACCGTCAGCTGCGGATGCTCGGGCGGAGCGCCGAGGCGTACGCGGGGAGCGTGAAGCACCTGGGCCCGGTGATGCGCAACACGCAGGTTCTCCCGACGAGCAAGTCCGACGAGCCGCGGTACGCGATGCTCGACCGGCTGCGCCGGGTCGCGGACCACCTCGGGATCCAGGGCGTGATCGTCGTGATCGATCGTGTCGATGAGCCGACGCTTATCAACGGCGACGCCGAGCGGATGCGGCACGTCATCTGGCCGCTGTTCAACAACAAGTTCCTGCAGCAGGAGCGGTTCGGGCTCAAGCTGCTGCTGCCGATCGAGCTGCGGTACGCGCTGTTCAAAGAATCCAACGCCTTCTTCCAGGAGGCCCGGCTCGACAAGCAGAACCTCGTCGAGCGGCTCGTCTGGACCGGCGCCACGCTCTACGACCTGTGCAACGCTCGGCTCGCGGCCTGCCTGGTCGATGGCGCGACCGGGATCAGCCTGCTCGACCTGTTCAGCGAGGACGTGACGCGGCAGGACGTGGTGGACGCGCTCGACCAGATGCATCAGCCCCGTGACGCGTTCAAGTTCATCTACCGCTGCCTCAACGAGCACTGCTCGAACGTGACGGCGGAGGAGGGCGCGTGGCGGGTGCCCAGGTTGGTCCTCGAGCACATCCGCAAGCAAGAGGCCGACCGGGTGCAGCAGCTCGAGCGCGGCATCCGCCCGGCGTGAACTGAGACCATTGGCGCATGAAAAAAGGGGGGGCGGAGGCGATGCGGTTCTCTCCTCTGGGCCTCCGGCCCACCCTGTCCCCCCGTGAATCAGCCGCCCGTTCGATCCCCCGGCCCGTCGCTGCTTGTCTGCCCTGAGGCCCGTTTGTGTTGGTCGCGTTTGCGGCCTTGTCACCGTTCGCCGGTGTGTGCGTCGGCCTCGGGTCTGCCTCCACTCAGAGGAGGCAACGACGGGCGCCGTCTGTCCGATCCCTCAAGGGGCCCAATCGCGAGTTGGTCGATTGGGCCTGGCATGCCCGGGACGAACTGGGTGCCGTCCCCGGCTTCGGAGGCGATTAGCGGTGGGCACTAAAAAGCATCAGCCCGCCGGTTGCAAGGCACAGGGCCGCGAGCATGGGTGCGATCTCGATGGGCGCAAAGGCCGCAGCCCCAACGCCTAGCACCACCGTGAGCAGCCCGCCGACTCTCGGGCGACGCATCGCGACGCCGCCGAGCAGCACCAGCGGCACAAGCCCGACGAGCACCTTGGCGATGAGCATGCTCTCCTGCATGCTGTCGGCGAGATAGAACAGGAACCAGCCCCAGTACGCGATCAGCACCGCGCCCAAGCCCCACGCCAGGCGTCGGACGCCGCGGTCGGTCTCGAACCAGGGGAGGTCCTCGGTTTTCTTCTCTAAGGGGACATGGAACACGTTGTGGCCCAGCATGATGAACCCTCCTTTCGCCGTCGGGCTCGCGGGGCTCAATCTCGGTCCAGCTCAGGGCTTTGATTCGCCTCGGGAACTCGGGACGAAGCATTCTATGCAAACCAGATAAAAAGATCCAGTTTTAAAAAGCGTGTTTCACCCTTTAATTGCAGTCTCAAATGAGACGGGCTTTCCCAGCGTCGCCGGGGTACTTCTCGTTGTTATGGGGTTGCCGCGACCCCTGCTGCTATGATCAGGATGTAGCCGCCGACCACCAAGAAACCAATCCCAAAGCTGATCCAGCCCCACATCTTCGCGCTTTTGGAACTCTGGTGAGCGGCGACATAGTTGCCCGCTGAATTCTCACTCAACGTCTTGGCCGAGAACACGATCGCGGGGATCCCGAACGGCCAGCAGCACACGAGCGTGACGATGATCGACTGGGCGAGGTAGCTCGTGGCCGGGCCGAGTGAGGCTTGATGCGACTGATGGACCGTGCCCATATCAGGCTGGCCCGCGGGCCCCGCACCGCCGAGTTGTTGCCCGCCCAGTTGTTGCCCGCACTGCGGGCAGTGGTTGGAGCCTTCGGGGACAGAAGCGCCGCAGTGGGTGCAGAACATGGCGGGATCCTTTCGAGGCGAGGGGCTTGCCGGGGGCCGCGGTGCGGCGTGCCGGTTCAGGTCATCATGAGAAGCACGAAGAACGGGATCGCGATCAGGCTCATGATGATCGCGAACCACGCTCGGACGCGGCCGCGCAGGTCCGGGTGCTTGTTGAGGTGGAAGAGGGCGAGGATGCCGGCCAGCAGGGCGAACGGGGCCGCGACCAGCGTGATGGTGAAGAGCCCGAGGTATCCTGCGACGATCGCGACCCAGGACGTGTTGACGGGGAGGATGCCCGCGAACTCCTCCATCGGGTCGTGCTGGGGTGGCTGTGGTACAGTGACGCTGCCGTCACGTGCCGCGCCGCATTCGATACAGAATCGTCCCTCATGCGTTTGTTGTGTGCCGCAGCTGGAGCAGTACATGCGTTCCTCCAAAGAAGACGATCCGAAGACCCGAGGCGGCCCAGCGTACACGATCGGCAAGCCCTGGGAGCGGGTTGTCGCGGGGGTGGTTGTGCTGGCCTTGGTGGGCGGGCTGGTTCTCGTGGCTCTGAGGCCGCCTGAGAAGGTCGGTTGGCTGCCCGATTGCCCCTCGCGGGCGATCGCCGGAGTGCTGTGCGCCGGGTGCGGGAGCACCCGCGCCGCCCATCACCTGCTGCACGCCCGGGTCGAGACGGCCCTGGGGTATAACCCGGTCGCGGTGATCATCGGCCCGCCGGTTCTTATGATCGGCCTCTGGCAGCTCGGCGTGTTCGCGTGTCGTGGGCGGTGGCCCGGCTCGCGCGTGCGGCTGCCGGCCTGGACCGGGTGGGCCGTGCTGGTGGCGCTGCTGCTATGGAGCGTGTTGCGGAACCTGCCGGTGCAGGCGATGGAATGGGCAAAGCCACCGGGCTGGTCGCAGCGCGGCGCAGGCGAGTGAGCCTCAGACCCGCCGCAGCCGGGCGTACTCGAGCACCAGCGTCTTGCGGCCAAGTCCCTTGAACTCGATCTCGGCCCGCACGTGCTGCCCGCCCTTGATCGCGATGACCACGCCCTCGCCGAACTGCGGGTGGCGGACGCGGGCCCCGGGCGGGAACTCGGCCCGGGCTGCGGCCGACGCGCCGGCGGTGAGCTCGTGCCGCTGATCGCGGACGCGCTCGAGCTGGTCGGAGATCGACGCTCGTGAGCCCGCGGTGCCGCTCCCGAGGTTCGCCCCGATCTTTGACCCAATCTTTGACATGGGGCTCTCGTCGTAGCCGCGTTCGGTTTGATCGATCCCGTCGCGCTCCAGGCCGTCGGTGCCGTAGCTGGTGGTCTGGTCGCTCAGCCGCACGTGCTCGTTGTTCATCTCGGTGAGGAATCGGGAGGGGATCATGCGTTCGGTCATGCCGCGGATGGTGCGGTACTGGGCGCTGCCGACGAGCAGATGCCGCATGGCTCGGGTGATGCCGACGAAGGCGAGTCGGCGTTCCTCCTCCATCTCCGAGGGCGATTCGAAGGCCCGCGAGTGGGGCAGCGTGCCCTCCTCGAGCCCGATCATGCCGACCGCGGGGAACTCGAGCCCCTTGGAGGCGTGCAGCGTCATCAGCGTCACGGCGCCCTGGGCCGGGTCGATCTTGTCCGAATCGGCGACCAGCGAGACCGACTCAAGATACGCCCGGAGCATCGCGAGCAGGGGGGGGGCCGCGGGCTCGTCGGGCGCGTCGCCCGGTTGGGCCGGGTCTTGTTGGGCCGCGTCCTGCTCGGCGGCGTCCAGGTCGAACGCGAACGGGTCGGCCGACGGGTCGTACTCGTTCTCGAACTCGCGGGCGGCGGAGATGAGCTCGGAGAGGTTGTCGAGCCGGTCCTGGTCGGTCTCGGCCCCCGAGGCGTCGGCCTGCTTCTGGTAGTGCGCCTCGAGACCGGACTCCTTGATCGCTCGCTCGGTCAGATCGGCCAACGAGCCGGTGATCTGTGCGCCCATGAACGAGCCGGCCCCGGTGAGCGAGTCGTGGATGCCGACGAACCGGTCCAGGGCCGCGGTGGCTCGCGGGGCCAGGCCCGTCTCCTTGCACCGGCGCATCGCCTCGAACAGCGGCATGGCGTGGCGGTCGCCGAGCTGCTGCAGCGTGTCGATGGTCGTCTTGCCGATGCCGCGTGTGGGTGTGTTGATGATCCGCCGCAGCGAGACGTCGTCGGACGGGTTGGCGATGACCCGGAGGTACGAGATCGCGTTCTTGATCTCTTCGCGGTCGAAGAACGCGGTGCCGCGTGCGATGACGTAGGGGATGGCGCTGGTGCGCATCGCGTCCTCGAGGACTCGGGAGAGCGCGTTGGTGCGGTAGAAGACGGCCATGTCCTTGTAGGGCACGCCGTCCTCGTGGCGGGCGCAGAAGAAATCGGCGATGAGGTTCGCCTCGTGGCGTTCGTCGCGGCAGAGGGTGACCTCGACGGGCCCGCCGTCGTTGACGGTCGTGGTGTAGAGCGGCTTGTCCTTGCGGGTCTTGTTGTGCTTGATGAGCGTGTCGGCGACGCTGAGGATCGGCGCGGTGGAGCGGAAGTTCTCGCCCAGCTGGATGACCTTGGCCGACGGGTAGTGCTCCTCGAACTCGAGGATGTTGGAGATGTCCGCCCCGCGCCACCCGTAGATCGCCTGGTCCGGGTCGCCGACCACGCAGATGTTCGGGCCGCAGCCCGCCGCAGCCGTGCTCTCGGCGGTCGGCTGGTTGGCCCGCTCGGGCGCGTCGGCGAACGGGTCGTCAAACGCCTCGGCTGGCTGGCTGGGCGGGTTGCCAGCCAGCAGGTGGGCCAGCTCGAGCTGGGCGGCGTTGGTGTCCTGATACTCGTCGATCATGAGGTATCGCCACCGCGCCTGGCACTCGCCGCGGATGTCGTCGCGGGTGCGCAGCAGCTTGGCGGTCATGAGCAGCAGGTCGTCAAAGTCGAGCGCCCCGTTCTGGCGGAGCTTGGCCTGGTAGCTCGTGTAGATCTTGGCGATGTTGTTGGAGTAGTAGTCGTTGGCCTGGGCGGCGAACGCGTCCGCGTCCATCAGCTTGTTCTTGGCGTCGGAGATCGCCGTCAGCACCGCCCGGGGTGGCCAGTTGGTCGTTTTGAGCCCCATGCCCGTGAGCACCCGCTTCATCGTCGCCATCTGGTCCGAAGAATCGAAGATCGCGTAGTCCGGCTTGAGCCCGGGCAGCTCAGCGATGTCGGCGTAC
Organism: Phycisphaerales bacterium; assembly: GCA_047620485.1. Lineage (GTDB taxonomy): Bacteria > Planctomycetota > Phycisphaerae > Phycisphaerales > UBA1924 > JBLHKT01. Next base: position 31,450 of record JBLHKT010000017.1, read on the forward strand.
TTGCGGAGCAGCCGGGCACAGAGCGAGTGGAAGGTCGTAATCGTCAAGCCGCGTGTGCGTCGGTCGGCCCGGGCCAGCTCGGGTGTGGAGCCGGGTCCGAGGATCTGGGTGTTGACGCGCTCACGCATCTCGCCCGCGGCCTTGTTGGTGAAGGTGACCGCGAGGATGGACCAGGGCGCGATGCCGTCGCGGACCATGCGGGCGATGCGGCGGGTGATGACGCGGGTCTTGCCCGAGCCCGCCGCGGCGAGGATGAGCAAGGGGCCGTCGGTGTGCTGCACCGCCTGGCGCTGAGGAGCGGTGAGGCCGGCGAGGATCGGGTCGGCGTTCGCGTCAGAATGGGGGGCGTGGTCCGTCACGGCTTGAGCGTAGGCCCGCGGGCCCCGGTGATGAGCGGCTCGGGCCTACGCCTTGGCCTTGTGCTTCGTCTTGGCCGACCGCGTGATCAACGCCGTGATGTCCGGCAACGCCGCGGCGACCTTGGTCACCACGTCGCCCGCCAGCGAGCGGGACAGCTTGGACCGACCCGACTTACCCATGATCAGCGTGTCGCACCCGTACGTCACGGTGTAGTCCAGGATCTCCTCAGCGATGTTCGGCGAGGTCACGTAGATCGGCACGAACGGAACCCCGGCCTCCGCAGCGAGCACCGAGGTCGTGCCCAGAGCCTCCAGGGCGTCCGGGTCGCTCTGCACCTGCGGCACCGTGCCCGGGATCGTGTCCATCACCCGCAGCGTGCGCACAAAGATCGCAAACAGCGTCGCGTTGCGCCGCTTGGCCAGGTCCACCGCGAACTCGGACTGGTACCGACCACGAGCGGCGAGCATGATCTTGGGCTTGTCCGGGTCGATCGTGAAGCCGGCGGACTTGACCTGCGCGATCCAGCCCTCGGTGGGCTCGTCGAGCGGCTGGGGCTGGGCGGCACGGGCCTTGGTCAGTGCGAACCGGGAAGCGAGCGCCAGAGCGATCAGCCCGCCACTGAACATGGTCGAGACGGGCTCGGTGATCGCGATGGTGAGCGAGATGGACAGCAGGAAGAGGGCGAGGGCCGCCAGGGCAAGCCGATGCCACTTCTTGATGGCTAATTCTTTGTTGAGCACGCACGAGCCGACGGTGACGGTGATGGCGCCGCAGACCCCGAGCACGTAGAGCTTGGCCAAGACGGTGACGTCCTGCTCGAACGTGATCACCGCAGCCGGGATGACGACCGCGACGACCAGGCCCATCCAGGGCACGCCAGAATAATTGAGCTTGGTGAGCGGCTTTGGCAGCTCCTTGTCCTGCGCCATCGCGAAGAGGACCGAGACCATCGCCATGACCGCGGTGTTGGTCGCGCTGAGCAGCAGGAGCCCGAAGGTGATGCCCGCGACCATGCCGAGTGTCGAGCCGCCTCGGGCCCCGAAGAACCGCTCGCCGGCGTCGTTGGCGAGCACCTTCATCGCGGCGGTGGTGTACTCATCGACGTCGTGCTCGACGGCCTCGAGGTTCTCGATCAAGGCCGCGGCGGCCTCGGGCGTGGGGGCCTGGGTGATCTGAGTCTCAAGATCGATGATCAACTGGCTGTGCGTGCCGTGGGTGTCGGCCAGCGAGGTCTCGTTGACGGTGTAGCTGAGCCCCGCCAACGCGATGCCGAAGAACATATTGAGCACCACGACCTCGATCGCGACGGGCCAGATCGTCCTCTTGGCGGTCTTCTCGACCGGGGTCTTCATCAGCCCGGTCATGTTGGCGACCGCCTCGACCCCAGCCAGCGCGAGGCAGATGGAGGTGAACGAGACCCAGATCGTGGACTTGGGCTGGGTGGTGATAAAGTCGAACGAGATGGTTGACAGGCCCTTGGTGAAGAAGGGGATCGCGAGGACCGCCAGAACCGCCGAGACCCCCAACGCCACGAACGCGATCACCAGGGCGAATCGCCCCGCGGACTTGGCCCCGAGCCAGTTGACGCCGCCGACGAGGACGAGGGTGACCATCGCGAGTGGCCAGGTGAGGCTGTGGGGGACCCCGAAGTAGTGGAAGGCCTCGATGACGGAGATGGCCGCGGTCATGATGTAGCCCGAGAGCAGCAGCGTGGCCCCGACGACCGAGAGGGTCGGCGAGAGCTGGCGGGCCGCGGTGTAGACCCCGCCCCCGTCTGGGAATTCCTTGCAGACGATGGTGTAGGCCCAGGAGACGGCGAGCATCAGCAGCCCGATGGCGGCGAGGTAGAGCACCGAGGTGTGACCGGTGTAGAGGAAGGCGAGCCCGAGGACGTAGAGCCGAGAAGTGCCCCAGTCGCCGTAGAGCAGCGGCCCGGCGTGGATCCATTTCAGGTTGCGTGGGCGGGATTGCGTGACGAGCATGCGCGGGTCCGTGGTCCTGATCGGAGGATGGGAGCGGTCGGTCACCCGATAACCGCGAGTATAGCGGGGGGCGGTGAGGGCTGAAAGCCGGGCTCCGCTGGGGGCCGTTGCTTGTGCTGTCGGGGTTTGAACGGCCGCATCCGTCGCCGACCGGGTGCGGATAGTGCTGTGAGCCGGGATCTCTCTCGTGCCTGTAAAATCAAACCCGGCGTAGCGTCGCTCGATACGGTAGTCTCAGGCGCATCAAGGCAAGATCACCTGCCGGCCTGTGGCCCCTTGGAGAACCTGGTTCAGACTGATGAGCGAAGAATCACGCGATGACCTGCTGAACGAAGAGACCGCCGCGCTGGCCAAGTCGCAGGAGGACACTGCGCACATGGACCCGGCGGCCCCCGACGTGGGCCCCACGGTCGAGGAGGCCGAGCAGGCGCTGCACCAGGCCGCCGCGGGCTCGATGGCCGGCTCCAAGGCGGGCACCAGCGTGGACTCGCTGGTCGGGCGGCTGGTCGTCGAGCAGGGGCTGGCCACGTCCGACGAGGTCAAACTGGCGATGACGCTGGCCCGGAGCGAGGAGCCCGAGGCCGCCAAGTCGCTCACCCAGATCCTGGTGGACAAGGAATACGTCACCAAGCGGCAGCTCGCCCGGCTGCGTGAGGTCATCGAGGCCGAGCGGTCGGGGCAGAAGATCCCGGGGTACAAAATCCTCGGGAAACTAGGCTCCGGAGCGATGGCGACGGTCTACAAGGCCAAGCAGATCAGCCTCGACCGGACGGTCGCGCTCAAGAAGCTGCCCGAGAAGTTCAGCTCTAACCCGCAGTTCATCGAGCGGTTCTTTGCCGAGGGCCGCAGCGCCGCGCAGCTGAACCACCCCAACATTGTGCAGGCGTTCGACGTGGGCAACGAGGGCGACATCTACTACTTCGTGATGGAGTATGTGGAGGGGTGGACCGTCCACGACGACATCGTGAAGCACAAGCGGTTTACCGAGGCCGAGGCCGTCGAGACCATCATGCAGGTTGCCGAGGCGCTCGAGCACGCGCACGCTCGCGGGCTGATTCATCGGGACGTGAAGCCGAAGAACATCATGATCGCCAAGGAGGGGATCGTGAAGCTGGCGGACATGGGGCTGGCGCGGGGGATGTCGGATGTCGAGGCGGCCGAGGCCGAGAAGGGCAAGGCGTTTGGCACGCCGTACTACATCTCGCCCGAGCAGATCCGTGGGGAGATGGAGATCGGGCCGCCGGCGGATATATATTCACTCGGGGCGACGTTCTACCACATGGTGACCGGGTCGGTGCCGTTCGAGGCCAAGAGCCCGAGCGAGGTGATGCGCAAGCATCTCAAGGCCGAGCTGGTGCCGCCGGACCACGTAAACTCGAAGCTCAGCGCCGGGGTCAGCGAGGTGATCGAGATGATGATGGCCAAGAAGGCGGCGGACCGCTACCAGAACTGCACGGACCTGCTGCTGGACCTGCGGGCGGTCAAGGGAGGCGAGCAGCCCCCGATCGCGCACAAGGACACGCCGGACCTGTCGAATCTGGCCCAGGTGGAGGCTCAGGCCGACGGGGGGATCCCCGAGGACCGGTCGGTCGAGCAGACCCGTCCGATCTCGGAGATCCTGCTCTCAGGCCCGTTCCTGGTGCTGGTGCTGCTGTTCGTGGTGTCGGTGGCGCTGAATCTGGTGCTCGCCCTTGGCGGCTGAATCTGGCCCTCATGCCGGCTTCGTGCTTGCTTCGGGGGGCTGAAGGCGATTGAATAGGGCCCCCGGTGTCCCGAGTGGGTCTGGGTGTTGTTCTTGAGTTCTTTGCAGGAGATCTGATTATCGCTCGTCGACGGTTTATGCGCCAAACGGGGCCGGTGGTACGCACCAGGCTGAATCACATGATCCGACTGAGCCCGGTCCGACTGATCGGGCCCGACGGTGAGCAGGTCGGGGTCACCGAGACCCCCGAAGCGATCCGCATGGCGCAGGAGGCGGGGCTCGATCTCGTCGAGATCAGCCCGGACTCGCGCCCGCCGGTCTGCAAGATCATGGACTACGGCAAGTACAAGTACGAGCTCTCCAAGCGCGAGAGCAAGAACAAGAAAGCCGGCAAGACGACCGAACAGAAAGAGATCCGTCTGGGTCGGTCGATCAAGATCGACCCGCACGACGTGCAGATCCGCGTGGACCAGTCCCGCCGATTCCTCGTCGCGGGGCACAAGGTGGGGATCACCCAGCGGTTCCGTGGTCGCGAGATGGCGCACAAGGAGCTCGGGCTCGAGCGGCTTGAGCGGATCTGCGTGGACCTGTCCGACGTGGCGAAGGTTGAGATGTCGCCGCGGTGGATGGGGCGTCAGGCCAGCATCCTGCTTGCGCCCGACAAGGTGAAGATCGAGGCGTACAAGAAGAGGATGGCCGAGGAGGGCAAGGCGCTCAAGGAGGAAGACCTCGCCGCGCTGGAGGCCCAGGTCGCGGCTCAGAACGCGCTGGACGACCTGGAAGACGACGACGCGCCCAAGAGGCCCAAGCAGAAGGGCCCCAAGGACGACCGGGCCAAGAACCCGGTGGACGACGAGGTCGCCGACCTGCTCGGCGACGCCTGAGGCACCGCGGAAACGGTATCGAACAAGCCCGTCCCATCTGGGGCGGGTTTTTTGTGCTTGCCGGGTGAGCTTGAGTGGCCAGCGATGCCGCGGGCCGCGACGAGGCCTTACGCGGTGCCCGCCTGGAACGCGACTTCCTCGAACGGCTGAATCACGACGAACCCGGATCCCTCAAACCTCATCTGGATCGACTCGCCCGACCCGCGCCCGATCAGGGACTTGAGCTGGATGTCGGTCTTGAACTCGGGTGTGAGTGAGCCGGACCACGCCACGGTCGCGTTGGGATCGGTGAAGACCGGGCGGCCCGGCTCGACCAGGAGCGTGAGCGGGTCGTAGTGGGTGGTGATCGCGAGCAGGCCGGTGCCGTCGAAGCGGACATTGAACAGCCCGCCGGCCGCCATCGCCATCGCCTTGCGGAGCATCTTCACGTCCCAGTTGAGCGACTCCTCGAACGCGAGCACGTCGTTGCCGTTGACGAAGAGGGACTCCCCGGCCAGCTCCAGAACCGTCACCTTCTTGCCCGCGTCGGCGAGGTAGACCTTGCCGTTGCCGGTCATTTTGGTCAGCCGTGCGCCCTCGCCCGACACGCCCTTCTTGAGCGCGGTCAGGAGGCCCTTCTCGAGGATCTTCTCTCGCACGAACTGGATATCGCCCCGGTAGGCGACCATCGCGCCGTGCTTCATCCAGGCGTCGCCGTTGAGGTTGACCTCGAGCAGCCGCTCGGATTCGAGCTCGAAGATGCCCTGCCCGAGCTCTTGCTGGGCGGTGCGGGTGACGAACTCGTTCAGTCCGAATCGGCTCATGATGGCTCCTTTAGGTTGGGCAAGAGGGCGAGTGCCCCGCCCGACTCGGAGCATATCGGATCAGTCGTGCCGCAGCGCGACGATCGGGTCCTGGGCCGCGGCCTTCTTGGCCGGGTAGATCCCGAAGACGAGCCCGGTCGCGGAGGCGACCATGAACGCGACGATGATCGACCACCCCGAGATCAGCGTGGGCAGCTCGACGTCCTTGGGGATCGCGTCGCCGATGAACGGCAGGCCCGGGAGCAGCGGCACAACTCGGTCCAGCGAGAGCGCCAGGCCCACGCCCAGCGCCACGCCGACGAGTCCGCCGATCGAGGAGAGCACCGAGGTCTCGACGAGGAACTGGGCGATGATGTGCTTGCGGGTGGCGCCAAGCGCCCGGCGGATGCCGATCTCCCGCGTCCGCTCGGTGACATTCGCCAGCATGATGTTCATGATGCCGATGCCGCCCACGAGCAGCGAGATTGCCGCGATCGCGCCCGAGATCCACTGCCCCGTGAGCGCCTCCTTGCGGGCGTTCTCGAGCAGCTCGTAGGGCACGATCAGCGACAGGTCGGTCAGCCGCGGGTGGCGAACCTCCATCGCCCGGCGGAGCCTCGCCGCGTCCGTGATCACGGTCGTGCGGTCGGCCGAGCGGACGAAGATCTCCTGGATCTCTACGGTCGCGGCCTGGAACGAGCCGGAGGTTCGGCGGACGACGGTGTCGCCGAACGCAGCACGAGCGGTCGTGATCGGCACGTGCACGTCCAGGTTCAGGTCCCGCCCGACCAGCGCCGCCCCGGCGCCGGCCGACAGCCCGACCGGGGCCATCACGCCCACCACCTCGAAGCTCTTGGCGTCGATCCGCAGCGAGTTGCCGATCGGGTTCTCCAGCGGGAAGAACTCCTTGGCGACCTCGGACCCGATCACGCACACCAGGGTCTGCTGGTCCAGGTCGCCCGGGGTCAGGTAGCGGCCGTGGGCGATGCGGATGCCCGCGACGTCGGCCAGCTCGGGCGTGGCGCCGAACGCCTGCGAGACCTGCCGCTTGTCGAGGCGCAGGATCTGCGACCCCACCTCCTTGAGCGGGACGATCGCGTCGGCGTGCGAGAAGCTCTCCTCGATCACCGCCAGGTCCGCGTAGGTCAGCCCGTACTTCTGCACGAACGACCGAGACTGCCCGCCCTGCTGGGTGGTGGATTCGGGCGGCTTCTGGCTGCGGATGATGATGTTGGTCGCCCCGAGCCGCTCGATCTGGGCGAGCGCCTGGGCGGTCTTCCCCTCGCCGATCGCGACCATGGTGATGACGGCGGCGACGCCGAAGATGATGCCCAGGGCGGTGAGGATGCTGCGGAGCATCTGCAGCCGAAGGTTCGCAAGGCCGAGCCGGATGGTTTCGAGGAGGAATTGCACGCGACGATGGTAGTGCCCGCGGCTCGATTGGTTGCGGGATCCGGCCGATACAATGGGAAGTGAGCCACCCGGAACGCCAACCCGACCCCGCTGCGACCCAAGACGGCGGAGCCCCGCCCCACGCCGTCCGCTCGGTCGAGGTGGGGGAGGAACTCGAGACCGCCAGGGGGTGGCGGTATGAGGTCCGCGTGTTCTGGGAGGGCGGCCGCCTGACCGAGCACACCGCGGACCTGAGCTGGGCCGACCACGACTACTGGAGCGGCGGGTCCAAGGCCCCCAGCCGCGTGATCGAGGCGGTGGTGCACGCCGCGGCGATCACGCTGGGCCCGACCACGGACTACGGCGGGCTGCCCGAGCGGTTCAACGCGGCGAGCCTACGGCGGTTGGTGGCGGGGTTTGATGAGCGCGTGCGGGAGCGGCTGTAGGTTCTGTCTCACGGTTTCGCCTTCGGGGGCACCGGTTGGTCGGGTGCCACGGGTTGACCCGAAGGGCAACCCGTGAAGGACGCCAAAGGCGCACGGCTTGCAAGTCAAGCCGTGGCACCCAGCCAAGAAAACCGATTGGAGTGACGGACTCAGTCATTTGTTCGGACTTCACGACCGCCGATATCGATCCCGCCCAGGCCCGCGCGGGTCCAACGGAACCGGAGCGGAGAGTCGCCGGCCTGATGCCGAGCGGGCACCCCGGCCGGGTAATTCCCGAAGGTTTGAAACCGCTGAACAAACGGGTCGCTCCCACTTGTCTCGGGGCTGGCCCCGGGATTGAAATCAGCGGCCTTGAGATATCGCACAGAACCATCGAAAAACGCGACGTTGACGGACGCCCCGTCCGCGGTGTTCCAGCGTGGGCCGTTCTTCGTGGTCCAATCGAACTCCTCGTACATCATGACCTTGCCCGAGGGGAAAACCACCTCGGCGTACCTCCGGCGCTGTCCGTGTGGTGCCTCGGCGTCCGAAGACCGGTCGAACTGGTGCGGGGTGTCGAGTCGGGGCAGCCAGGACTTGGTGGGCCCCGAGTTGTCGTTCGGGTTCCAGGCCGCCGCGACCATCTGGTAGGACGAGCCGTACGGCCAGAGTTGTTGGACGTCCGGAGTCGCCAACTCGGGGAACTGGTCGCTCTTGCCAGCCACAAACGGAACGTGCCCGTCTTGGACCGCAAAGACGGGATCGTCCTGCCATTCTTGGAGTTTGCGGTCATACGGACTCGCCAAGATGTATTCGGGCAACTGGGCGGTGATGTACTCCATCAGCGGCAGGCTCTGATACCGGATGCTCGGCAGTATCGGCGACTCGAGACGCAATAGCTGGCCCGCCGAGCCGTCCTCGATGCCCCGTCCGGTCTGCTTCGCAAGAATACGGATCACGTCCTCGCGGGCCTTCGCCGGATCGGGCGGTAGCGTCGCGATCCAGTCATCGTTGTCTTCAGCGTAGTTTGCGTACATCGCCCCCAACGACCGCAAATTGGCCTGGCTGACGATATTGCGAGTGTCTCCGCGCACGCTTATGGCGGGAAGGAGAAGCCAGATCATGAGAACGGCGACAACGAGAATCAAAAAAATCAGCTCGATGATGGTGAAACCACGCCGCGCGTGCAAAGCCCCAGCTGGATGGGTGAGCATCAGCGCCTCACTCTCGAATGGGATTCTCGCAATTCAAAGCTCAGCGAGCGCCGAACCAAGCGACCATTCGGTCGCGCACTGCTCGCGGTTCCAGTGTATAGCGAAACTTATCACACTCCCCCGCCTCATCTTGCCGGCAGTGTCAGCTCCGAAAAGTCCAGCGTGAGGTATCGCAGCTTCACCGGGCCATTGAGGTCCTCGGGGATGCCAAAGGTCAGCCGAACTCGCGCCGAGCCGGGGAGTGATCCGAGCGGCTTGATCGCTTCGTTCAGCTCGTCCTCATCCTCAAACTCATCGGTGTCCAGCAGCACCTCGGAGCCGTCATCGCTGAGCCATTGGGTGCGATGCACGCCGGCTTGCAGCTGTGAGTACATGCTCATGATGCCGTTCCGATTTGGATCAAGCGGGGGTGTGTCACTCGGCACAATTGAGAAGGTCTCGGGGTCCCAGGTCGGCTGCTCATCTGATCCGTCGCGTGCTTGAGGGTTTTCTGGATCGATCACGTCCAGCTCGTCTGGCTTCTCGTCAGGCTGCAAGGTGAACTCGACCGCGACCCATCGCACAGGCTCGAACCGCTTGTCGTGCTCCTCGATCTTGGGGTCATCTTCGGAAACTTCTTGTTCGTCAGGCTCGCTGTTCTCAAGCCGGTGCTGCTCGTGTTGCTCGCGTTCACGCCGCACCGAGTCTGGCTCAGGGACCGAATGACACCCGTGAACCGTAACCGTTGCGTCCTGCAGCGCCTCGGTGGCCTCGTCGATCCCTTTGGCCATCACACTTCGGAACCAGTGCCTGAGGAGTCGGAACGTGAACCAGATAAAGAACAGGATCGTGGCAAAGATCGTAATGCCCGCAGCCCACCAGGGCATCCACCGGCCCGCCACGATGACCGTGGTGAGAACGAGAATCACAAAGAGAAAATAGAGCTTGATCATGTGATGAGGATACCGAGCTTACCCGCCGTCCTTCTTCTTCCCGCCCAGCAGCCCGCCGAGCCCGTCGGAGATCGCGTCCTTCACGTCGTCGAGCGCTTCGTTGTCGCCGATCGCGTCATCGATCAGCTTGCCGGCCTCGCCGCCGATCTGGTTCGCAAGCTCGGCCTTGCCCGCGCTGATCAGTGCCTGCTTGAGCGCCTCGTCGGTGATGTCGATCCGCGGCGAGTCGATCGGCCCGGTTAGCCCGATCGGCAGCATGAGCGAATCAACCTGCGTCGAGTTGCCCGCGATCTGAATTGTCGAGCCGTGGATGGTGGTGTTGAGTGTGCCGTTGAGCATCGGGCCGTTGAGCATGGCCGAGATGTTCAGATCCACCTCGCCGCCCGAGATCGGCGGCTGCCCGGAGATCGAAGACAGCATGGCGCCCAGGGTGTCGCCGGGCACCTTGAGCCGTGTGGCGTTCAGCGTCGTCTGCTCGCCCGGCTGGGCCGCGACGGCGAGGCTCGCGCTCAGGTTGCCCGATCGGCTCGTGATATCCAGCACGGGCCGACCCGTTTCGAGCAGGTTGGGCTGTGTGGCGAGGCTGACGCCGTGGACATCGAGGATCTCGCCCTCGAGCTGCTTGAGGCTCAGCCCATCGATCACCAGCTCGTGGATCACGACCGTCGGGGCCCCGTCGATCAGGTGATTGGCTCGCACCCGCGTGTACCCCATCGCCTCGATCTGGCGGCGGAGCCGGTCCTTGTACGACTCCCTGTTCTGCGCGTCCGTCGCGTTGGGGTCCTCGGCGGTGTCGCCCTGGGCCTTGTCGAGCCACTCGCGGGCCTGCCCGAGGCGTTCCTTCCACTGCTCGGCCTGAGCCATGTAGTCGTCGAGCGTTTTGCCCTCGCCCTCGGGCGGGGTGGTCTTCTCGGGTCGCGGCCGTGTGAGCACGCCGGGGACGGTGCGGGCCTCGCCGGAGGACGCGTCGGAGATCTCGATGAGATCAAACCCGATGCGGCGGGTGAGCAGGTCCTTGGCGCCAATGTCCGCGGTGAGTGTCTGGGCACGGAAGATGTCGGTCGAGAGGTTCTCGGGGTCCGCCATCGCCAGCCCGGTGATGGTGAGGTTGCCCGCCGCCAGGTCCACGTCGGCGGAGTCCATGTCCACGGTGGCGCCGTTGGTGTTCTGCAGCCCGCTCTTGACCGAAGCCGTGATCAGCGGCTCCTGGAAGAACATGAACAGGATGCCGATGAACACGGCGAAGAGGATCACGATCAGGACGCCGACGATGCGGATCGGGTTGCCGATCTTCTTGCTCGCGAGCTCTTCGTACGACTTTTTGCTCTTCTTGCCGATGAAGACCCAGATGAAAAAGCGGGCGACCTTGTTATCCTCGATGGTTTTCTGTGCGCGGCCGCGCTCCTCGGGGTCCATCGCCTCCATCGCCGCGAGCTTCCGGCGCACACGGCCCAGAACGGAGATAAACATCGCGGCGAAGAAGACGCCGACGAGGAGCCCGAGCACGATCCCGCCGGTCACGGCGTAGTACTCGAACCCGAACCACGCGAGCACGGGCGTGTTGATCATGGCTTTGAAGAGCCCCTCGGTCGGGCCGTCGAGCAACGCCTGCCCGAGCTTGAACTGCACGGGCATCGCGGCTAGCGAGACGAGCTTGGTGAGCGAGGCGACGATCGCTGCGACGCCCAGGTTGGCGTTGAGCACGAGCAGGCACCCGAGCAGGGTGAGCACGAGCCCGGGGCCTTGGCCAAAGCCGGGTGTTGCGCCGATGAGTCCGCCCAGGATGCAGGCCAGACCGATCTGGAACGGGGTTGCCTTGCCACGGACGAGCTTGCCGATTTTTCGTGTGATCATGTGGGGATTATAGAGGGGCGGGTTCCCTGCGGCGGCGACGAGAATTCCTCCACCGTCCCCGACGGGGGAGGTGTCGGCGAAGCCGACGGAGGGGGTCAAAGTCGGCCTTCAGATCCGCTTCAGGGCTTCACGCAGCCGCACGACCAACGCCGCGTCTTTCGGGTTCCCGGCCCCGTCTGGCGGCCTCGAGCCCGGGAAGTCGTACGCCGCGAGCGGGTCCATGCGCCGCTTCGCCGGGTCCTCACTCGTATACCGCGGCACGACGTGCCCGTGCAACGCCGGCACCGCATTGCACAGGATGAGATAGTTCACGTGCTCAGCCCCGGTCGCTGCGAGCACCGCGTCGCCGAGCCGGGTCAGGTCGGTCAGGAAGATCGCCCGGGCCTGCGGCGCCAGGTCGTTGAGCACGCCCACAGCCGGGTGCTCACCGTTGTTGTTCGTGTTGTGCGCCGAATCCTCGAAGTCCGGTAGCAGCATGCAGCACCCGTGGATCGCGTCCGGCTGCCGATCGGTCAGCACGGCCCAGCCGGAGGGCAGCCGAGCGATCAGGTTGGGGTCCTGCCCCGCGCAGCAGAGCTCGACGCGCACCCGGATCGGGTTTCTGTCGGCTTCGGACTGGGGGGCCGGATCGGGCATGCTGGTCAACAGCGTACCGGCCCTACCGAGAAAGAGTGACATGCCGGGTTTCGCGGGCGTGCCACCAAGAGGATTCCTTGGCCTGGGCGTCTGCGATCAGCAGCCGGCCAAGAAGAGCTCGATGAAGCCGCCGATGTCGCCGAGATCGATGATCCCGTCGCCGTTGATGTCCGAAGCGAGGTCACCCACGAGGAACCCGGCGACGAATTGGCCGAGATCGCCGTAGTCGAGGATGCCATCGTTGTTGACATCGGCCCGGCACCCCTGCCCCGGCACCGAGAACACATACACCGAACCGGCGAGCTCGGCGTTCAGGTCGGCGTACACGCTGCCAACAACAGCCACCCCGCCCTCGAGAGCGATCGCGTTTCCGAATTCGTTCCCCTGGTCACCGTCTCGGGGCAGCATCTTGGTGATCTGCGCACCGGTCGTCGAGTCGAACAGGTAGGCCGAGCCCGCCTGCAGCCCGTCGTCGTCGTCGAGGCGAGCGCCCACCGCGACGACGCCGTCGGCCATCGCGACAGAGGACCCGAACCAGTCGCCCATATTCCCATCGTCGGCGAGCAGCTTGAGTTTCTGGACCCCGGTATTCGCGTCGAACAGGTACGCCGCTCCGGACCGGTACCCCCGGTCGGCCTGGAACAGCATGCCCACCGCGACCCGGCCGTCATCGATCGCGACCGAGTGCCCGAACCGATCCTCGATGGATCCATCGCTGGGCAGCAGCTTGTGCGTCTGGGCCCCGGTGCTCTGGTCGAACAGGTACACGGCCCCCGCGTTGGTGCCGTTCTCGGCGTCGAGCCACGCGCCCACAGCCACGACCCCGCCATGGATCGCGATCGCGTTTCCGAATTCCGCCCCGGGCATCCCGTCGTCGGGGGTCATCTTGTTAATGAACGCGCCGGTCTTCGCGTTGTACAGATACGCCGAGCCCGAGTCCTCGCCGATCTCGTCGTCTCGGGCGGCTCCGACAGCGATCACCCCGCCGTCTAGCGCCACCGACCAGCCAAACTCGTCCTCGTGCGCCGCGTCCCCCGCGTAGATCTGGCGGTCGTCCAGGATGAGCTGGGCCGAGGCCGGCGCGGTCGCCAGTGCTGAACCGACCAGGCCGAGAGATAGCAGAGCGCCGCGTGTGTGTGGTGTGTGCTTCATGAGACCCTTGTTGCTTGAGGAAGAGGCGGTGGCAGAATTACGTGGCGCCACGATCACGCCGCGTGTGTTGATGGGGGACAGGTATTGCCGCGAGGCGATGGCGCACCGACAGCTCAGGAGCGATGGTGCGTTGTCGCGACGGGGACGGGGAAGCTCGCCGGGGCTGACGAGGGGGGGGCCTCTGCGGAGGCTGTGGCGTCCGGGATCCTTTCGAAACCCGTGGAGGCCGCCGCAGGGCGTAGGTTGTCTCAGACCCATCCGATTTAGAAGCGAGTGGGGTTTCCACGGGCAGATTTATTTTTAGACGAGGCGGTCTTCGGTCCCGCGATCGTCGAGACCACATCGCGGGCAATCCGCGGTATATTGCACGGATGAGACACGCAGGGCACCACGCAGGTTTCGGCCGCCGTCTTCTCGCGAACCTGATGCTCGCAGGCCTGGGGGTGGCCTCGGCCGGCGCGGCGATGCTCGAGCCCGGCGCGTCACGCGACTACGTGTTCGTCTTCATCAAGACCGGACCCACGACTGATCTGACTGACACCGAGCGGCAAGAGGCCTTCGCCGGGCACTTCTCGAACATGAAGCGGATGGCCGCCGCGGGCGAGCTGCTCATCGCCGGCCCGTTCGGCGAGCCGTTGGCCGCCCCGGACCACCGCGGGCTCTTCGTGATCGATGCCCCGTCGCTCGACAAGGGCATGGCGATCGCCCACACCGACCCGACCACCGGGCTCGGCGTCTTCGTGCTCGAGGGGTTCGTGTTCACAACCGACCGCCCGCTGACCGAGCTGCCCCGCCTGGAGAGGGAGGCCGAGGCGGCGAGGCTGGCCGACCCGGACGCGACCGATGAGTGGGCCGGGCGGATGTACTTCCTCGCCACCGCGCCCTACGCCGACGAGCGGCTGAACGAACTCAGCGAGACCCAGGGCGTGCTCATCGCTGGCAGGCTCCACGGCTCGGGCCCCGACGCGGACGGCGACGGCTCGCCCGACGACCAGGTGCTCGCCTGGCTCGACGCGACGGACGCGGAGATCGCGAGGGCCACGTCGCACGCGGGCGGCGATGGGGATGACGAGGACGATCAGCCGTGGACCTTGCACGGGTGGTACGGCTCGGCGGAGGTCGAGATGATGGCCGACTGATTCGGCTCCGAGCGAGTCGCCCGGTTCGTGCGCACGAACCGGGGGCGTGTTCCACGTGGAACATCATGGTTGGGTGCCACGGGTTGGCCCGGAGGGGAGCCCGCACCGGGCACAGCCGGCGAGGTGCCGTGCTTCGACTCGAAGAGCGAACCACGATGCCGTTCTGCTGGAGTGCTGGTCCGCCTTCGCCCTGTCGGGCCGGAGGCGGGCACCGAAGAGTGTTTCCTGTCCGCCCGCCGGGGGGAGAGGTGCCTTGGCCAGGGGGCATTGGGGTGAGGGGGTTGCAGCGCTCGTTGGGTGAAGAACCCCCTCATCCGACCCGGCTGGTGCCGGGCCACCTTCTCCCCCAGGGGGGAGAAGGTGCGGGGGCCGCCCGGCTGATTGGCGGGTGCCCCGATGATGGCGAAGCCATCGTCGGGCGTTGGATTGATGGCGTGGAGAAGATTTGCAGGCTCGCCATCTCCACGGCACCCGGCCCTTCCATCTTTCAGGAAATAAAGCACGAACGGGAAACCGAATCAGACACATTCCGGATATAATGTCATGTTGCTTTAAGATTGCCACGGGTATCGAAATGGAGATTCACAGATGCTGAAACTGCTGGTTCTTCTGGTGCTCGTTGTCAGCAGCTGTAGCTCGGATCACGGCGAGGTCCTCTTCGAGGAGAATTCCGAAGAGCGATTCTTGAAGATTGAGACATGGCATTCCGGTGCGGTTGGAAGCGGTGCGGAGTACGAGGATGGGCGACCCGAACTCAACTCCCGGCGTGCTGAGGGTACGCTCGCGTGGATTTTCAGGGAGATCTCGCAATCGCCAAGCATCCAAGTTGAGGCGACGTCACAGCAGAGTTACAAGGTCACGTATCAGGCTGAAGATCCTGAGGCTCTTGGCATCGTGGCTAGGGAACTAGGGCTGCGGCTTCAGACTGAGAAGCAACTCGGCAACGCGATGGTGCTGAGAGAGGCGGAGGGCGGGCACGGGCTAACTCCGATCCAGGATGTCACCGGTGGCCACAGCGATCCGATGATACCGCGAACACTCGATGAGTTTGCCCGGTTTCTGGAACAGCAATTCCGGCGCCCGATTGTCGATGCGACCGTGATAAAAGGCGAATGGTCTCTCGAAGAAGTGCTCGGCGACGTTCGTGCGTGGGGTTGGCCTGAACAGGGAGCCAAGCCGATTATATTGGGGGAGCTCGGGCTCACGCTTGGATGGGAGGAGATTGAATTCGATGTGATTGTCGTAACCGATGGCGATGATTATAGGATCAGTGAAGCCTTAGAGCATCTCCCTCAGATACTCCCCCGTAAAGCTCCTCTTGTTCTTCGCCACAGCCTCCGGTGTGCCGCTGGCCAGCAGGGTGCCGCCCTTGTCGCCGCCCTCGGGGCCCAGGTCGATCAGCCAGTCGGCGCACTTGATCACGTCCAGGTTGTGCTCGATGATCACCAGCGTGTTCTCGGCGTCAGCCAGCCGGTTGAGGACCTCGATCAGCTTGCGGATGTCCTCGAAGTGCAGCCCCGTGGTCGGCTCGTCGAGTACGTAGAGCGTGTGCTCGCTGCTCGGGGTGCCGTCGTGGCGGGTGCCCTTGCCCAGCTCGGTCGCGAGCTTGATGCGTTGGGCCTCGCCGCCCGAGAGGGTGGTGGAGGGCTGCCCGAGCGTGATGTAGTCCAGCCCGACGTCGCGGAGGCAGCTCACGAACCGGAGGATCTTGGGGTGGTTCTCGAAGAAGGTGCACGCGTCCTCGACCGTCATCGCGAGCACGTCGGCGATCGACTTGTTGCGGTAGTGGACCTCGAGCGTCTCGCGGTTGTAGCGTTTGCCCTCGCAGACCTCGCACTCGACGTAGACATCTGGCAGGAAGTGCATCTCGATCTTTTTGAGCCCCTGGCCCTGGCAGGCCTCGCAGCGCCCGCCGCCGTTCTGGGCGGTGACGTTGAAGCTGAAGCGGCCGGGCTTGTACCCGCGGATCTTGGATTCCTTGGTCTGCGTGAAGACCTTGCGGATGTCGTCGAAGAGCCCGGTGTAGGTCGCGGGGTTTGATCTGGGCGTGCGGCCGATGGGGGACTGATCGACCTCGATGATGCGGTCGATGTGGTGGAGGCCGTTGACGCGGCCGTGCGCTCCGGGCTTCTCGCGCGAGCCGTGGAGGTGCTGGCGGACGGCGCGGAGGAGGATGTCGTTGACGAGTGTTGATTTGCCCGAGCCCGAGACGCCGGTGACGCAGACGAAGCCGCCGACGGGGAAGGCGGCGTCGATGCCCTTGAGGTTGTTGTGGGCCGCGCCCTTGACGGTGATGGCCTTGCGGTCCGAGATCGGGCGGCGCTGGGCGGGGACCTCGATCCGCTTGCGGCCGCTGAGGTAGTCGCCGGTGATCGATTCGGGGGCGGCGCAGATATCGGCGACGGTGCCCTGGGCGACGATGCGCCCGCCGTGCACGCCCGGGCCGGGCCCGATGTCCACGACGTGGTCGGCGGCCCGGATCATGTCCTCGTCGTGCTCAACAACGAGGACGGTGTTGCCGATGTCGGTGAGGTGGCGCAGCGTGCGGATGAGGCGGTCGTTGTCGCGCTGGTGGAGCCCGATGGTGGGCTCGTCGAGCACGTAGCACGCGCCGACGAGGCCGGAGCCGACCTGCGTGGCCAGCCGGATGCGTTGGGCCTCGCCGCCCGAGAGGGTGGCGGTGCGTCGGTCCAGCGAGAGGTAGTCGAGCCCGACAGAGGTGAGGAAGCGGAGTCGGTTGCCGACCTCGCGCAGGATGGGCTCAGCGATGTGGGCCTGCTCCTTGGAGAGCTTGAGCCCATCGATGAACTCGATGGCGTCGTTGATGTTGAGCCGTGCGAGCTCGGCGATGTTGAGGATCGTGCCGTCTTGCTTGGGGCGGCCGATGACGGTGAGGGAACCGGTGCGGTTGTAGTCGGCCTTGTGGGTGGACTCGAGCAGAACGTGCAGCGCTTCGATTTTCAGGCGGTCGCCGCAGCAGGTGGGGCACTCGGACTCGGTCTGGTACTGGTGCAGGTGGTCCTTGGCCCAGGTGGATTCGGTCTTGTCGAACCACTTGGCGAGCATCGGGATCACGCCGTCCCACGAGAGCTTGAGGGCCTTGGTCTGCTCGGGCGTGGTGCCGTGGAGGAGGATCTCGCGGATGTGCGGCTCGAGGTTGCCGACGGGCGTTGAACCGTTCACATTGAACGCGCGGCAGAAGCGGCGGAGATACTTGGGGTAGATCATCCCGCCCGGGCCGTTTTTTTTCCACGGTGCGACGCCGCCCTTGAGGATCGTCTTCTCGGGCTCGGGCAGGACGAGCTCCTCGTCGAACTCGAGGATGGAGCCGAGCCCGTGGCAGCTCGGGCAGGCGCCGTACGGCGAGTTGAACGAGAACAGCCGAGGCGAGAGCTCGTCGATCGCGACATCCGGGTTCTCGGGGTCGGCGAACTTCTCAGAAAAGGTGTGGTCGGTCCAGGTGTTGTGGTCGCCGTCGGCCTCGGGCTCGTTGACGGTGACGATGACCGAGCCGTCGGCGAGCCGCAGCGAGGCCTCGATCGACTCGGCGAGCCGCTGGCGGACGCCGTCCTTCAAGACCAACCGATCGACGACGGCTTCTACGGTGTGCTTTTTGTGGCGGTGCAGGTCGAGCGGGTTCTCGCCGCCTTCCTTGAGGGCCTCGCGGAGGTCCACGATCTCGCCGTTGACGCGGGCGCGGCCCCAGCCCTGCTGGTGCAGGTCTTCGAGAACGTCCTTGTGGTGCCCCTTTTTGCCGCGGACGACGGGGGCGAGGATCATGAGCCGCAGGCCGCTCTCTCCGTCCGGGCCGGTCATGCCTATGACGTGGTCCACGATCTGTGAGGCGCTGGACGCCTCGATGCGTCGGCCCGACCGGGCGAGCACCGTGCCGTCCTTCTTGAGCTTGGTGGGGGCCCAGCTGCGGGGTGTTCCGCAGCGCGCGAAGAGCAGCCGAAGGTAATCAAAGATCTCGGTCGTGGTCGCGACGGTGGACCGCGGGTTGTGCGAGCTGGACCGCTGCTCGATCGCGATGGTCGGGGGGATGCCCTCGATCTCATCGACATCGGGCTTCTTGAGCTGGTCGAGGAACTGGCG
Source organism: Phycisphaerales bacterium (assembly GCA_047620485.1). Classification (GTDB taxonomy): domain Bacteria; phylum Planctomycetota; class Phycisphaerae; order Phycisphaerales; family UBA1924; genus JBLHKT01. Next base: position 49,999 of record JBLHKT010000017.1, read on the forward strand.
GGCATACGCGGAGAGCGACTCCATGTACTTGCGTTGCCCCTCAGCGAAGATCGTGTCGAACGCCAGCGAGCTCTTGCCCGAGCCCGAGAGGCCTGTCATCACGATCAGGTGATCGCGGGGCAGGTCGATGTTCACGTCCTTGAGGTTGTGCTCGCGGGCCCCGCGGACCCGGATCAGTCGCTCGTCGTGGGCGGCGGATCGGCGCGGCGAGCTGGTGGTCGGCCTCGGCGACGCGTTCGAGGCTTTGCCGGCGGGATTCTTCGCGGTCTTCTTTGCGGTCTTCTTTGCCGCGGTCTTCTTGGCAGACTTCTTGGCGGGCTTCTTCGCCGGGGGCGCGGCGGGAGACTTGCGGCTCGCGGGCTTCTTCGTGGGGGATGGCATCGAGGCTCCGGGCGGGCGCACCGCGAGGTGGTTCGGTTGCGGGATTAGTGGGGGTCGGCGGTCGGCTCCGTGTCAGGCCGATCGTCCGGGGCGGGGGGTTCGGTCACAGCGGCCGACTCGGGCGAGGAGCCCGGCTCGGGCACTGCGTCCGACTCGGGCGTGGGGTCCGGCAACGCCTCCGCGGCCTCGCGCTGCTCGATCGCCTGCTTGTCTCGGATCTGCCGGGCGGCGGCGCCCTTGCGGTACTGCGTCCAGCCGAGGAACATCAGCCCGATCGCGACGCCGGTGAGGAAGATGCCGAGCTTCTGGGTGAAGGTTCGGCCGGTGTCGGGCTCGCGGGGGCCCGGCGGGTCCTGGCCGGGGGGCGTGTTGAGGGTGTTGGCGGGGGGGGTTGGCATACGGAGTTTTAGGCTGGAGATCTACGGCATCGGGTAGGCTGCGGGCCAAGGAGACGGCAGATGCGGCAAGTGACAGGCAGATTGGTGTTCGGGATGGTGGTTCTGGGATGTGCGATGGGGCTTGGCCGGGGGGCGAGCCCGCAGACGGTCCGTGACCCGGGCGATTCGCTCCGGGCCGTCAAGTCCTCCTCCTACCAGATCGAGACGGACGTGGACCAGGCCACGATCGACGAGATCGGGCGGCACATGGACCGCATCTTCCGCGAGTACACCAAGCGGTTCAGCGACTACCCGGTCCGCAACGCGACAGCCCTGAAGCTCTGGGTCTTCGAGCGTCAGGCGGACTACGGCGAGTATCTGGCCGGGATGGGCGTCAACGCCGCGGGCAGCGGCGGGATGTTCTTCGTCAGCGGGAAGGGCGCGGGGCTGGCGACGTTCCTGGAGGGGCGGCCCCTCGAGGTGGTGCTCGAGACGCTCCGCCACGAGGGGCTGCACCAGTTCGCCTACCTGCGGGTGCACGAGTCGCTCCCGCAGTGGGTCAACGAGGGGCTGGGCGAGTATTTCGGGTACTCGGTCGAGACGCGGGCGGGGATTGAGCCGGGCGTGGTTGACGAGAGCGCTCTCTCGCGGCTGCACGAGGCGATCGAGAAGGACGACGTCTTCACGCTCGGCGACCTGCTGTTCATGACCAACGGCGAGTGGAACGCACGGGTGAACTCGGGCGACGCGCGGGCGGTGGTGATGTACGACCAGAGCTGGAGCGTGGTGCACTTTCTGATGCACGCCGAGCGGGGCAAGTACGAGCGGCTGCTGTGGGACTTCCTCCGCGCGTCCTGGCAGGGGCTCAGCCCGGAGCAGGCCAGCGAGAAGATCTTCACCCGCGATCTGGACGCGATGGACAAGGCGTGGCGGGAGTACGTCGCCGGGCTGAAGCCGGATCCGATCGTGGAGGCCAAATCGCGCCTGGGTATCTTCGAGCGAGCGTTGCGGGAGCTGCACGAGGCCGATCAGCACCCCAAGGACCTCGACGAGTTGGCGCGCGTGCTCCGCGAGCGCGGCTTCGCCGGCACCTACGCCCGCGGCGAGACCGAGCGGCCCATCGACGGCGACCCGGACGGGCCGGGCGGGTGGTGGATGGCCTTCCCCGAGAGCCTGCGCGGGCGGGCCGCGGTGATCCGGTTCACGCCCGACCGGCGCAAGGCCAGGCCGCCGAACGTGGAGATTCGGGGGTTGCGGCAACCTGTACGGCTGATATGGAAGCTGGAGCGCGACGGCACGCTCATCAGCGACATCTTGGTCGGGTAGGCGTGGGCCGATCCCGGCTCAGTGTTGCTTGTTCTTCAGGTGCTTCTTGCCCCGCTTCGTGCCGAGCCTGGCCTGGTTCGTGAACAGCTTGTCGATCTGGGCCCGCCGAATCATCACCGGGTGCTCGCCCGGGTCGGCCGCCTCGATCATCTCTCGAACCGTGGCGAGCTGGTCGCGGAGCTGGGCCGCCTTCTCGAACTTGAGCGACTCGGCGGCGATCACCATCTCGGCCTCGAGGATCTGCGCCAGGTCGTCGGCGTCGATCGCGGGCTCGTTGGTCTCCGCGGCCTCCTTGGCCATGCGGCGGCTCTTGAGCTCGTCCTCGATCCCGCTGCGGATCGCCTTCTTGATCGTGGTGGGGGTGATGCCGTGCTCGGTGTTGTACGCCGCCTGCTTCTCGCGCCGCCGATCGGTCTCCTCGATCGCGGTCTGCATCGCGGGCGTCATCTTGTCGGCGTACAGGATGACCTTGGAGTCCGCGTTTCGGGCGGCCCGCCCCATCTGCTGGATCAGGCTCGTCGCGCTGCGCAGGAACCCCTGCTTGTCGGCGTCGAGGATGCAGACCAATGAGACCTCGGGCAGGTCGAGCCCCTCGCGGAGCAGGTTCACGCCGACGAGGATGTCGAACTCGCCGGCCCGCAGGCCCATCAGGATCTCGATCCGCTCGAGGGTCTCGATTTCCGAGTGCAGGTACCGCACCCGCAGCCCGTTCTTGTTCAGGAAGTCTGTCAGGTCCTCGCACAGTCGCTTGGTGAGCGCGGTGACGAGCACGCGGTCGCCCCGCTCGGCCCGCTCTCGGCAGGCCTCCATCAGATCGTTCACCTGCCCCTGGGCCGGGCGGATCTCGATGACCGGGTCGAGCAGCCCGGTCGGGCGGATGACCTGCTCGACGACCTCGCCGCCCGTCTTTTCGAGTTCATACGGCCCGGGCGTCGCGCTGACATAGACCACCTGCGGCACCATCTCCTCAAACTCCTCAAACCGGAGCGGGCGGTTGTCGAGCGCGGAGGGCAGGCGGAAGCCGTGCTCGACGAGGACATCTTTTCGGGCCTTGTCGCCGTTGAACATCGCGCGGATCTGTGGCAGCGAGACGTGCGACTCGTCGATGATGACGAGCCAGTCGCCCAGGTTGACTCGGCTGACGCCGTAGCGGCGTTCGTCCTCAGCGACATCACGCCCGATGCCCGATGCTTCATCCGGGGCGTCGTCGTCGTCAGCAAGGTTCGGGTTCCCGTCTAGGGCTGCCGGGGCGTAGTCGAAGTAGTCCATGAGCGTGAAGGGCCGTTCGCCGGGCGCCCGCCCGTCCAAGTGCCGCGAGTAGTTCTCGATGCCCGAGCAGTAGCCGACCTCATCGATCATCTCCAGGTCATGGCGGGTTCGGGCGAGCAGCCGCTGGGCCTCGAGCAGCTTGCCGTCGTGGCGGAGCTGCAAGACGCGTGAATCCAGCTCGGCCCGGATACCGTCCAGGGCCTCTTTCATCCGCTCCTCGGGCATCATGTAGTGCACCGCGGGGAAGACGTGGATCTGCTTCTCCTGGGCCAGCAGCTCGCCCGTCAGCGGGTTGATCAGCTCGATCCGCTCGATCTCGTCGCCGAAGAACTCGACGCGGACGGCGAACTTCTCGTACGCGGGCCAGAGGTCGATCGCGTCGCCTCGGGCGCGGTAGGCCCCGCGTTCGAACTCGATCTCGCCCCGTTTGTACTGCATCGCGTTGAGGGCGAGGAAGAACTCGCGCCGGTCGAGCTCTTGCCCGACGGTGAGCGTGAGCACTTTTTCGGAGTAGGCGCTGGGCGAGCCGAGCCCGAAGATGGAGGAGACCGATGCGACGACGATGGAGTCGCGGCGGGTGAGCAGGTTGGAGGTCGCGGCCAGGCGGAGCTGGTCGAGCTCGTCGTTGCGGGCCGAGTCCTTCTCGATGTAGATGTCGCGGCCGGGGATGTAGGCCTCGGGCTGGTAGTAGTCGTAGTAGGACACGAAGTAGTTGACCGAGTTGTTTGGGAAGAACTCGCGGAGCTCCTCGAAGAGCTGGGCGGCGAGCGTCTTGTTGTGGCTGATGATGAGCGCGGGCTTGCCCAGCTGTGCGATCACATTGGCCATGGTGAAGGTCTTGCCCGTGCCCGTGGCGCCGAGCAGGCACGAGTGCTTCTGCCCCGCCCGGATGCCGGCCAGGAGCCCCTCGATCGCCTCGGGCTGATCGCCCGTGGGGACGAAGTCCGCGACGACCTTGAACGGGGTGTGAGACTCGATGGGCATCGGGTGAGGGTATGGAGTGAGAAAATCGAGAACCGGGGGTGATCTGGGCTAGAATCATGTTACTCTAGAGTCACATATACAGCCCAGCCTTCTTCCGGATTACAGAAAGCACCCGCCCATGGCCAGCATCGCACCCTCCGTTGACGTCTCGATCCGCCCCGTCCTCGCCCACGGCTTCGAGGCGCTGCGGATGTCGCGATCCATGCTCAACGATCTGCTCGCCGCCATGACCGACGAGCAGCTCATGATCCGCGCGTGCCCCAAGGCGAACCACAGCGTCTGGTGCCTGGGCCACATCGCGTGTACCGACGACTACATCCTGCACGCCGTCGCGGGCCGCCCCAGCGGGATGCCCGAGGGGTGGAACGAGCTGTTCGGCTACGGCTCGGAGGTCAGCGACGACGCCTCGAAGTATCCGAGCCGGGCCGAGCTGATGAAGGCTCTGGAGGGCCGTCGTGAGGCTCTGCTCGGGTGGATGATGACGCTTGATGAGCCGGCGATGTGCCGCCCGACCGAGGGCGAGATGGCCCAGTTTGCGCCGACCGCGGGGCAGCTCGCGCCGTTCCTCGCCTTCCACGAGGGGTTCCACACGGGGCAGCTCTCCGCGGCCCGCCGGGCTGCGGGCCTGGATCGGTTGTTCTGAGATGACCCGTGTCACGGACGACACTCAAGAGATGGGTCAAGAGCGGGTCTGGAAGGCGTTGTCCGACCCGACCCGCCGCGGGATTCTTGATGAGCTCCGCGACGGGCCCCGCACGACGGGCGACCTGGCCTCGGTCTTTTGCGGTCTCTCTCGCTACGCGGTGATGAAGCACATCGGCGTGCTTGAGGAAGCCGGGCTGCTGCTGGCGACCAAGGAGGGGCGCCAGCGGTGGAACCACCTCAACGCGGTCCCGCTGCGGCAGGTGTACGAGCGGTGGGTGGGCAAGTTCGGCGACGCCTGGGCGTCGTCCTCGGTGCGACTCAAAGAAGCGGCCCAGCGCCGCGAGCAAGAACGACTGGCTGAGGAACAAGCGAAGGAGAACGACATGGCGACGGAAATCTCCCAGGCCGCCCGCGTGGCGGTGATCACGACCGAGATCCAGATCGACGCGAGGGTCTCGACGGTCTTCGATTCCTGGTTCGCCGACGCGGCGGACTGGTTCTACGAGAGCGAGGACTCGCGGGCGACCAAGAAGACCGTGATGCAGCGTCTGGTCGGCGGGCGGGCCTACATCGACCTGGCCGACTCGACGGGGCCCGGCGATCAGAACACCATGGCCATTGTCACGATGATCAAGACCAACCGCGAGGTCCGGCTCTGCGGCGACTTCACCTGCCCGCACGCCTTTATCGCCAACGTCACGATCAAGTTCGAGGAAGTGGGCGACGGGACGGCGGTCCGCATCACGCACCGCATGGCTGGGGAGTTTCCCGATGACTACCCCGCGGGGTTTGAGGAGGGCTGGCTCGACGGGCTGACGAAGCTCAAGAGGCTGCTCGAGGCCTGACCCGGGGCCTGACCCGGGGCCCGAGCCTTGAGCGAGAGCCGTCGGCGCTGGAGCCGGGGGGGCGGGCGAGCCGATCTGCGTGCATCGGAGATCACCATGAGCGACGCGGGCACGATGGACCAAGGCTTTGACGACTGGCAGCAGAGGTGCGCGCAGATCGACCGGCTCGGGCACGTCTTCGTCTGCGGCGTCGCCAAGAGCGGTACCACCTGGGTGCAGCGGCTCCTCAACGGGCACCCCGAGATGGTTCTCAGCGGCGAGGGCGGGTTCGCGTGGGCCTGGCTGCCCCGGCTCCAGGCCGCGGCCAGAGACTTCAACGCCCACCAGGACACCCACGGCATTGCGCCGCACACCAAGCTCGGCGGCGAGGAGCTCGCGTTCCTTTTCCGCCAGAGCGTGCTCAGTCGGCTCGCGTCCTACGCCCAGGCCTCGGGCGGGGCGGACGGGCTGGTCGGGCTCAAGGCGATCGGCGACAAGACGCCGCAGCACACGCTCGCGATCTCGCTTCTCGCCGAGGTCTTCCCGCGGGCCCGGTTCGTGCATGTGGTGCGCGATCCGCTAGATGCAGCGACCAGCGCCTGGCACCACTTCGGGGCCAAGTCCGGGCGAACGCTCGAGCAGCACGTGAAGTGGTTCGTCACCGAGGCCTGGGCGGTGGGCGTGCGGGCCGCGGTGCAGGCCGAACAGGAACTCGATGGGCGCGTGCGGCACGTCCGCTATGAGGATCTGCACGCCCAGCCCGAGCGGTATGTCGGCGAGCTGCTCGCGCACCTGAGCCCGTTTGGCGTGACAAACGACGCGGCCTCGGTCGCGGCTTGCCTCGAGGCCGGAAGCTTCAAGAAAGCGACCGGCGGGCGCGACCGGGGTGAGGCCCAGAACTCCGCCTTCTTCCGCAAGGGCGTGGTGGGGGACTGGCACGAGTTGATTGACGATCGGCTCGCGGCCCAGGTCTGTGCGCCCGTGGGCGATCTGATGCAGCGGTTCGAGTACCGCCTGCCGGCCGCGGTCTGAGCGGGGTCTAGGCGACGGACCGCAGCAAATCTTTGGGGCGTTGGCGATTGAGCCTGCCGATCGCGGGCCACGCAGCAAGCAGTGTCAGCGCAAGCACGAAGCCCCAACCCCAGAGCACGGGCGTGATCGGCGGCGTCCAGGTCATCGAGATCCCGATGATGCCCGAGTAGAGCACCGTGCCCGCCCAGGCCCCTTGCACGCCCATCGCGGTTCCGATGAGGCAGGCGGTGACGCCGACGACGAGCGCCTCGGCGAGGATGAGCCTGGTGAGCACGCCGCGTGAGCCGCCGACGGCACGGAGCACGCCGAACTCGAATCGGCGGGCCTGGATCCCCGCGACAACGAGGTTGGCCACGCCGCAGCAGGCGACGAGCATCGAGCCGATCGCGACGGCGCTGAAGACGACGAGGGTGGAGCCGACGAACTCGATGAGCTTGGACTTGATCCGCCGCCCCGAGCCCGCGTCGATGACGCTCGAGCCGAAGAGCTCTTTGCGGATCGTCGCGACGGCCTGGGCGTCGTCGGAGCCCGGCGTGAGCTGGATCTGGATGAGCTGGATCGCGGTGGCCCCGAAGTGCTCCTTGAGGTCGGCCCGCGAGCCGAACACGGCGTGCAGCGACTGGTCGATGAACTCCTCGCCGATGTTGAAGAACTTGGAGACCAGCTCGAGCCCGGGGCTGGTGACGACGCCGACGATCTCGAACTCGTGCTCGCCGCCCTGCGCGTCACGGCAGACAAAGGTGTCGCCCGCGCCCAGGCCCTGGGCGACGAGGAACTCCCGGGCCACGAGCACCGCGCCGCCCTCGATCAGCCGCCGCTGGGCGTACGCCGGGTCGCCCTGGATGAACTCCAGGTTCGTGATCGCAAAGAACGGCTCGGGCTCGAAGGCGACGAACGTGGTCGAATAGGACTGCAGCGCGCGCACGCCGAACGAGTCCACCTTCACCGGCTGCATCGAGACCGAGCAGGTCCGCTGCACGAACGGGAGCGCGTCCACCTTGGCCTGGTCCTCTTCGGTCAGGGCCAGCCCGCTCACGAACGCGTCGGGGAACTGGATCCGGGCGATCCAGTCGTTCATGAACGACGAGCCGTTGGTCCAGATCGAGATCATCAGCGCCAGCCCGGCCATCATCGCCCCCGCGGTGAACCCGAACCGGTACGGCGTCGCGCTCACCGTCCGACGAACCAGGTTGGGCGGCACCCGCAGCACCATCGACAGCACCGGATCCAGCACCCGCGCCACAACAAGCGCCACCGGGATCGAGAGCAGGAAATACCCGATGAACATCATCGGCAGCCCGACCGTCGCGTACGCCCAGAACACGCCCTGCCCGGTGTCGGGCCCGAGCACCGACGCGAACATGATCGCCAGGCCGGCGAGCGCCGCGAGGGTCGTGATCACGATCGATCGGCGAGTGGTCGGCGTCGCGCGTGCCGCGAGCCCTTGCAAGGGGGTCAGCCGCGCCGCCTGCCACGCGGGCCACAGCGCCCCGACGAGCCCCGCCGCGATCGCCCCGACCACCGAGATCGACAGCGTGGTCGGGGGGACCGTCAGCCCGGTCGGCAGCCGATCCGCGAAGATCGTCACCAGCAGCCACGCCATGCCCAGCCCCAGCGGCACGCCCACCACCGCGCCAACGAACCCGATGGTCGTCCCCGTGAGCAGCTGCGACCCGGCGAGCTGCCACCGCGTCGCCCCGATGCACCGCAGCACCGCGAGCGATCGCTGCTGCTCGGCCATGCCGGTCGCCAGCCCCGTCATGATGATGAACGCCGCGGACAAGAACGCGAGCGAGCTGGCCAGGATGTACGCGATCCGGTTCGAGGAGATGTTCTTCTCGACGCCGGAGGTGATCCTTTCGGTGGTCTGCAGGATCGCGCCCGGCGCAAACCGGTCGGCGTGGGCCTCGTCAAAGGCCTCCGCGTCGAGGCCCGCAGCCAGCTCGATCTCGATCTCCGACAGGCTCGGGTCGTCGCCCGCGACGAGCGCCGAGGTCGCGAGCGACGCGTACGCCTGCGGCCGCCCGCCCAGCGGCGGGGGCTCGGTGATGCCGACCACGGTCAGCGGGATCGTTCGCTTGAGGAACCGGACGACGTTGACGGTGTCGCCGGGGCGCGGGCCGACGCCCCGGTTGAGCCTCTCGGCGGTCGCGGCGTCGGCAGACTCGGGCAGCTCGGGCGTGGGCCGATCGAGATACGCGATCCGGGCCCGGCCGATGACCATCGCGTTGTCAGCCTTGGATTTGGCGTTGTAGTCGGAGCTGAGCCGCTGGGCGAGCAGGGCGTCGATCACGATCTCGCCGGTCTTCTCGGGTGGTCGTCCGGCGATGAGGCGAAGCCGTCCGAGCCCGCTGGCGTCGCCGGCATCGCCGGTGTTGTCGGCGTTCTCGGGGTCCGCCGCGAGCCCGTTGAGGACGGCGGAGGCCCGGAAGAGCTCTCGCTGCGGGGTGTAGGTCTCACCGCCCTGGGCCGGCTCAAGCAACTCAGTCTGCAGCACCAGCGAGATGGTGGACTGGGCCTTGGGGCGGGCGAACTCCACTCCGGGCCAAGCGCGGACCGTCTCGAGCGCCTCGGGCGTGAGCGATTGCCCGCGCCCCGCCGGGATCAGCCTCGCCTCGGCGGTCCCCATCCGCGCGTCGAGCTGCACCGAGACCGCGTGGTTGACCGAGGCGAGCGCGCACGCGACCGCGGTCACCAGCGCCGCCGAGAGGGCGACGGCGGCACAGAGCAACGCCGTGCGGGCGGGTCTAGCCCAGAGCCCGCTGCGCGTGAGTTGCCACGCCGCTCGCATCGAGTCCCTCCGTGTCAATGGTGCCGACGTTGCGCCCGTCGCGGACGAGCGTGATCTTCTGACAGTGCGCCGCGGCCTCGGGCTCGTGCGTCACCATGACCACGGTCGTGTCGTGGTCCTTGGCGACCTCGCCGAGCAGCTCCCACAGGCGCTCAGAGGTTTCCGAGTCCAGGTTGCCCGTGGGCTCGTCGGCCAGGATCACCGGCGGCTCGTACAGCAATGCCCGCGCGATCGCGACCCGCTGCTGCTCCCCGCCGGACATCGCCTCGGGGCGGTGGTGGGCCCGGTCGGCCAGCCCGAGCTGGTCGAGCAGGTCCGCCGCCCGCTTGGCCAGCCCGCTGGAGGTATCCCCCGCGAGCAGCCCGGGCAGCTGCACGTTCTCCTGAGCGGTCATCGTCGGGATCAGGTTGAACCCCTGGAAGACGATGCCCACGGTCTTGCGGCGAAACTCGACCGCGTCGCGCTCGTGCAGGTCGTGAACCGAGACGCCCGCGATCTCGATGGTGCCCGAGTCGGGGCGGTCCAGCGAGCCCAGCAGATGCAGCAGGGTGGACTTGCCCGACCCCGAGCGGCCCATGATCGCGAAGAACCCGGGGCCCTGGATCTCAAGATCGAGCCCGCGCAGAGCCTCGACCGCACGCTCAGCGACGCGGAAAGACTTGAAGACGCTGGTGCATTTGACGGTGCAGCCCATGGCGAGGTTAGTTGGCGTATTCGGCGTCGTATTTCGCCGAATCCGCCAGGGCCTCGATCGGGGCGGGGTCGTTGACCTTGAGCTTCACAAGCCAGCCCTCGCCGTACGGGTCCTCGTTGAGCAGCCCGGGGTTGTCTTCCAGCTGGGCGTTGGTCTCGATGATCTCGCCCGAGGCGGCGCAGTAGACGTCCGAGGTGGTCTTGACGGACTCGACCTCCCCGACCGTGTCGCCGGCCTCGATCAACGTGCCCGCCTCTTTGAGCTCCACGAAGGTCACGTCGGTCAGCTGATCGACCGCGTGCTGGGTGAGCCCGAGGGTGAGTGTGTCGCCCTCGATCTTGTGCCACTCGTGCGATTCGGTGTATCGGCGGTCGGCGGGTGCGGGCATGGGGGGCTCCGTGATGGGGACTGGGAGTGGGGGGTATGGAGTGGGGGGGGTATGGGGCGGGGGGGTGGGATGGAGCCCGATCCTAGCCGGGGCGACGTCGGGAATCGGTTCGAGGTGCGACGATCGCAGGACCGGCGGGGGGTAGTACGGCTACAGTCGCCCGATGTTACTGAGCCTGAACGTGCGATCCATCCGTGACCTGGTTGCCCCCAAGCGGGGCCGGGCCCGTGTGGCGTTGACCGACGCCCCGAGGTACACCCGCGAGGAGCTCGGGCTCCACGGGCTCACCCTCACCACCGACGTGCTCAAGGGCGCGACGAGGGAGGTGCTCGAGGGCATCCGTGATTCGGGTGACAAGTCCGGGTGCGCGGTGCTGGCGTTGACCGAGGTCGAGGCCCAGAGGCTGGGCGATCCGAACGAGACCAAGGGGCTCGCTGGGGTTGATCGCATGCTCAAGGTGGTCGAGGCGGCCAGCCTGCTCGGGTGCAACTCGTGCGGCGTGAGCGTGATTGCCAAGGACACCGAGGAGGGGTTCGAGTACGCCGTCGAGCGGCTGCGGATGATCGTCGAGCGGGCCGAAAGGCTGGAGATCAACCTGCTGCTGGTCCCGCACGACGGGCTGACCGCAGACCCGGTCCGGCTGACTGAGCTGATCAAGAAAGTGGGCGGGTTCCGGATCGGGACCCAGCCGGACTTCGAGGTGGCGGCGGCCCAGGACGATCCGATGACCTATCTGAAGCGGCTCACGCCGTACGCGAGCGTGGTAAATGCTTCCACGCTGGGGTTTGTGGAGCCCGACGCGGAGGAGCCAGAGCCCTCGAAGGGGGGGGGCGATGGCGGGGAGGCCCCGGCCGAGCCCGATAACGCTGGCGAGGATGCGGGCGACGACGACGACCGCCCGCTAACGCCCGAGGATCTCGCAGCGATGCTCATGGACGGGGACTTTGGCGATCTGCCCGACGTCCCGCCGCCGTTGCACGTGCCCTATGACCTCGAGCCGCTCGTGGAGGCGGTGACGATGGTCGGATACGACGGCACACTTTCTATCGAGTACCGAGGCACGGGAGACGGTACACTGGGAGCGATGCAGAGCCGAGAGGCCCTCGAGGCGGCATTGCAGGCGATCGCGGACCGTAAGTAAGGACAGGCGGATGCCCTTGACAGCATCGGGAGCGTTGGTGGGTTCACAAAGCGTCGAGACAGAGGTTCCGCTTGTTGAGCCGATCGTTGTCACGATCGATGGCCCGGCGGGCACGGGTAAATCCACGGTCGCGCGGAGCCTGGCTAAACGCCTCGGGCTGGACTTCCTGGACACGGGCGCGATGTACCGGGCCGCGACCGCGATCTTTCTCGACGCGAAGCTGAGCCGAGAAGAGACGGGCGAGCTGCTGAGCACCGTCATGGGCGCGGACATCCACTTTGATTGGGCGAAGGACCCGCCTGTGCTGCTGGCGTGGGACGACCCCATGACCACACGGCTGCGCGAGCGGGACGTCACCGACAATGTCTCGTGGGTCTCGAGCCTGGGCGAGCTCCGCCACCACATGGTCCGCAAGCAGCGGATCATCGCGGCCCAGCACCCGAGGCTGGTGACCGAGGGCCGCGACCAGGGCTCGGTGGCGTTCCCCGACGCACCGGTGAAGTTCTATCTCGACGCGGAGGCGAAGGTCCGGGCCAGCCGCCGCATCGAACAGCTGCAGATCGACGGGCACGAGGTGGACTCAGACTCGATGCTCGAACGGATCCTCAACCGCGACAAACTTGACTCGACGAGGGCCGACGGCCCGCTGATCTGCCCCGACGACGCGGTCCGGCTCGACACCTCCAGGCTCACGATCGATCAGGTCGTGGACACGCTCGAGGCGGAGGTTCGTGCCCGCGTGCCCGCGCTGGCGAGCGGGAACGGCTGAGCTGTGGCGGACGCCGACCCGGCTCTCACAACGAACACTGTTGGCAGCACCTCTGGCACTTCCTCTGGCACTGGCGGGCGGGGCATCTTGGGCCCGATCCGGGCGTTGCACGCGCGCCGCGAGGGCACCCCGCTCTGGCGGTCGGCGGTCTACGAGGGCACGCGGCTCATCGCGGCGGCCCTGCTCATCGTGCTCTACCGGCTCCGGTGGCGCGGCGGGGCGAACTTCCCCGAGAACGGCCCGTTCCTCATCATCGCCAACCACCAGAGCCTGCTGGACCCGCCGATGCTCTCGGCGATGTGCACCCGGCGGCACATCGAGTTCATCGCACGAGGCGGGCTGTTCAAGAACAAGGTGTTCGGCTGGGGCATCGCCTCGCTCAACGCCATCCCCATCCGCGAGGACGGCGGGGGCGACCTGGGCGCGATGAAAGAGGCGTTGCGAAGGCTCGACCAAGGGCGCGCGGTCCTCATCTTCCCCGAGGGATCACGGAGTTTCGACGGCGCGATGACCGAGTTCAAGCGGGGCGTCGCCGTGCTCGTCAAGCGGGCCAACTGCCCGGTGGTCCCGGTCGGGATCGATGGGCTGCACGAGGCCTGGCCACGCGGAAGAAAATACCCCAGGCTCGTCGGCGGACGGATCGCGGGCGTGGTCGGAACCCCGATCTCGCACGAAGAACTGATGAAGGACGGGGTCGATGCGGCGATGCGTCGGCTCGAGCGCGAGGTCGAGTCGTTGCGGATGCGGGCCCGCGGGCTGCTGCGGCGGTCCAGCCGCGGGGCCTACCCGCCCTCGGGGCCGGGCGATTCCTCGCCGTTTGCGGGCGATCCGGGGGGCGACGCTTCCCGAATTGGCGTGGTGACACTCTCGGCGCTCGGCTCGGGGGCCTGAAAATCGTTCAGACTGTTGAGCCCCATGCGGATCGCGGCGACGCCGAGGATGATCGCGATTGTGAGCTTGAGATAGGGCAGCCGCAGCTTGTGGGTGAGGGTTGCGCCCAGGCGTGCGCCGCCGACCGCGCCCAGCGCCATGAGCGAGGCCAGGGCCAGGGCATCGAGCCACGACTGCTCGTGTGAGTGCAGGGTGTAGAGCTTGAGCGAGGCCCCGATGATCGCGCTGACCCACATGACCGAGGCGGAGGCCGCGATGGCGCGCCGCAGCGGGACCTTGCCGACGACTTGCAGCAGCGGGACCATGACGATGCCGCCGCCGATGCCCAGGAACCCCGCAGCGAGCCCCGTCACGCCCGCGATCGAGCGGAGGCGGGCGCGTGGGAGTTCGACCTCGCCCTCGGGGATGGCTTTGGGCTTGTGCCGCACGGTGAGCAGGGTGTAGAGGCAGAAGCCGAGGAGGAAGAGCACGAGCCCGAGCTTGGGGATTCGGCCGTCGAACCGGTCGGAGACGAGCACGCCGACGACGATCGCGAGGCACATCGCCGGGAGCAGGACGAGGACGGTGGGCTTGTGGACGGCGCCGACCTGGGCGTGCTTGCGGGCTGAGAAGAAGGCGACGACGGCGTTGACGCACATCGCCGAGGCCATGTAGAGGTGGTGCTCAGCCTTGTCCGGGGTCTGGTACCCAAAGAAAAGAGCGAGCGCGGGGAGCATGATGATCGAGCCGCCGATGCCCGCGAGCCCGCCGACCACACCAGCGACGAGGCCGATGAGCACGGAGGCGATAAATCCGGTTGGGCTGAGCGGGTCCAAGGCATCTCCTGCTTGTTTACGAGACCGAGAGAGGAGCGTACGGGGAGGGCTCTCGCGGTGCGCGGCGTGGGTCGAAAAGAGGTGTGGATGCCGTGGGGGTGCTCTGTAGGGCGCTCGGGGGGCGTGCGATGGGGGGGTGCGGGGTGGGGTCCGCCCGGGTACCATGCGGCTGACGGATCTGGGCCCCGGCCCGACAACCAGCTTCTACGGTCAAGGACGGCCGACCCCGCGCCACGGCGTGGGCACACCACTCGAACGACCCCGCGGGGTCTCGGGAGCCGTCCTTTGCTGCACGATTCGTCCAAGCCTGAAACAGTCGCGGTCCCGGTGGTTGCTGGCGCGGTCCGTCGCATGCGGGCTGCGGAGGGGTTTGTCTTCACGATCGCGACGGCGCTGGTCGTGATCTCGGCGATCTTGACCAAGCAGGCGGCGGTGCACGGCGAGCGGATGATGACCCTCGCCCGGCTCGACTCCCTGAATTCGGCGCGCGAGGCGGGGGGGGCGGGGGCGTCGGTCGAGCCGGCGAGCCCGAGCCTGGTCGTGTTCGATCAGGCGGCTGAGGATGGGGCCCAAGACTTTGCCGAGCGAGCCGACCTTGAGTCGGCGGTGTCGGGCGCGTTCGGGATCGAGACCCGCTGGTTTGATGGCCGCCCCGTTCGCCCGGCCCGCGTGCTCTGGATGACGGTGACCGGGTACTCGCCCGACGAACGCAGCTGCGGCGAGTTCGCCGACGGGCAGACCGCGACGCTGCACAGCGTCTGGACCAACGGCATGCGGATCGTCGCGGCGGACACCGACGTGCTCGCGTACGGCTCGATGCTCACCGTTCCCGGGTACGGCGACGACTCGGTCGTGCCCGTGCTCGACTGCGGCGGGGCGATCAAGGGCTCACGCCTCGACGTCCTCTTCGCGACCCACAACGAGGCGATGCGGTGGGGCGTGCGACGGCTGCCCGTGGTGGTGTGGGAGTACGTGGACGGCGAGCCGGCGCCGAACCCCCGCGAGGTTCGGTGAGAACTCACTGGATCCAGGCGATCGGGCGTGAGCGGCTCGCTCAGGGCAATTCGGGATTCAAGAACGAGCCGGGAGCGCGAGCGACCGGTCTCTGCAGATCCCGGATGGAAGGCAGAGAGACCCCTCGCTGGCGCTCAGGGCTAGTGCAGGGCGTGTCCCTTCGCTGGCGCTGGGGGCTTGTTGTTCAGGGTTCAATGAACATCCTTATCTCCATCGGATAGGCTTGGGTCGTGCTGCTGAGTTCCATCGCCAACCCGCCGAGTACTGTGGACGAGCTCCTGGGCCCCCAGCTCATGGCCTCGCTTGACCGTATCGACGTGTTCAGCCGCAAGGTCTTTGCGGGCAAGATGCCCGGCGAACGCCGCAGCAAGCGACGCGGGCAATCCGTCGAATTTGATGATTACCGCGAGTACACGCCCGGCGACGACCTGCGGCACATCGACTGGAACGTCTTCGCCCGCTTCGACAGGTTCGTCATCAAGCTCTTCCGCGAGGACGAGGACCTATCCGTGCGGATCGTGCTTGACGCCTCGCCCTCGATGCACGCGGGCGACCCCAGCAAGCTGCTCGCCGCCCACCGGCTGGCGATGGCGATCGGGTACGTCGGGCTCGTGAACCAGAACCGCGTGAGCGTGTCGGTGCTCGGAGCCGGCGGCGTGACGGGGCTCGCGCCGATGCGGGGCAAGCGGAGCGTGCAGCGGCTCGGCGCGTTTTTGCTCGAGTCGCTGAGCGGTGAGAGCCAGCCCGGGAGTTCAGGAAACCAATCGGCGAGTACCGAGTCCGTCGGGCATTTGGAGTCAGGGAGCTTCAACGCGGCGCTGACCCAGATCGCCGCCGACCGGCTCGCGGGCAAGGGCATGGTCTTCCTGCTCTCGGACATGCTGGTCCGCGAGGGCTGGACGCGCGGGCTCGATGCGCTCTCCGCGGTCCGCGGGTACGACACCGCGTGCTTGCAGATTCTTTCGCCCGACGAGCTGGACCCCGCCGGCGCGGTCGAGCAGGGCTTCGTGGGGGATCTGCGGCTGACGGACGCCGAGACCGGGCGTGGTGCCGAGGTCACGGTCTCGCCGGCGATGCTGCGGCAGTATCAGACGCGGCTGACCGGGTTTCTCGAGTCCGTGAAGAAGGACTGCCGCGGGCGCGGCATCACGCACAACCTGGTGCCAAGCAACGCGGACCTGGGGCAGCTGATCACGGGGCCGCTGCGTCGGCAGGGGCTGTTCGCCTGAGCGGCTCGATTGGGCGCACGAAAGAGCGGGCCGCGCGGCCCGCTCTTGTGGGATCGTTCAGGGGACTCGGGCGTTCGTTCAGCCGAAGCAGGGCACGATCGCGTAGATGTACGCGTAGATATCACTGAACGTGACGACGCCGTCGCCGTCGATGTCGGCCGACTCGTCCTGGGCGATGAAGGCATCGATGAAATCGTAGATGTCACCGGTGTCGAGGATGCCGTCGGCGTTGCGATCGGCGACCGCCATGTCGCACTCGCCCAAGTCTGGCCAGTCCGGCTGAGCCGAGGCGCTGGCGGTGGTGAGGGCGATGACAGCGGCAGCAGCGATGAGATTACGCATGGTTCTGGACTCCTCTGAATTCGTACTGGCGGGCCTACACGGCTCGCTGATGATCTCTTGAACCACCCTACCTGTTGCCCGAGCCCGGCACAAGACTTTTTGTGGTTATCGGCCCCGGCTTTGTGGCTCGCGGCCGGTGCTGACGTTTACCCCACGCCCTTGTGCAGGTCGCCGCCGAAGCTCTCGAGCTGCCCGGACTTGTCGAGCACCATATCGATCGTGCGTCGGAACTCCTCCGCCGGGGCGACGGGGGTGTGCCCGGTCAGGCTGTTGAAGGTGTCGTCGGTGAGCCCGAGAAAGCGTCGCATGCCGTAGTCGTAGACGGCCTCGTGCTCGTCGCGGGAGAGGTCGAGCCGCAGCTCGTTGATGATTTTGGTGCCCAGCCCGATCCACTCGTCGAAGGTCTGCCTGGAGATGTTCTGGTGGATCCACTCGCCGACGGAGCCTCGGAACGGCACCCGCCCCATCTGCGTGCCCATGCGGCCCGAGGCCTGGCACTTGAAATCCCCCTCGGGTTCCTCGGGCTTGGGCGCGGCCTTGGATTTTATCTCGGGCACCGGGGCCCCGAGGGTTTCGAGCAGCTCGCCCATCGCCTTCTGCGGCATCAGGTCGCCACGCTCGGCCGCGACGGTGTACCCCGTGGTCAAGGTCTCGATCGCCTTGGCGTCCTGCTCGCTCGCGTGCAGCGCCGCCCCGGCGAGCTGATAGGCCTTGCTCATCGTGGCGTTGAACTCGATGCAGCGGAGGTAGGCCTGGGCCGCTTCGGGGTATCGGCCCGCGGTGTTGTACGCTCCGGCGAGGCTGAACCAGGCCATGTCGTTGGACTCGTCGGTCTCGATGATCTTCTTGAATTGCTCGATGCGCTGCTCGATGTCCATGGGGAGCCTCGGTTGAAGGGTTCCGGGCCTGAGCGTTCGGCTCGGACCGGCGGGGGAGTTTGGGTGGGGCTCGGGAACCATAGGGCCGGCAAACCTAGGGTTGCACCGATGCCGAAAACCGACCCCATTCTCAGGACCACGCTAGCCGGAATCCCGCTGAGCACCCCGGTGCTGTGCGCCGCGGGGACGTGCGGCGTGCTCGACGAGGTCGGCGAGGTCGTGGACCTGCGCCGGGTCGGCGGCATCGTCACCAAGTCCATCACACGCCGCCCACGCGTCGGCAACGAGACCTGGCGGGTCGCGCCAAGGCGGGTCGGCATGCTCAACGCGATCGGGCTGGCCAACCCCGGGCTGGTCCGGTTCTTGGCCGACCACGCCCGGCGAGCGACCGACATGCCATGCGCCGTGGTCGTCTCGGTCGCGGGGTTCAGCGTCCACGAGTACGCCGAGTGCGTCGCCGCGATTGACGCGGTCGAGGGCATCCGGGCGATCGAGCTCAATGTCAGCTGTCCCAATGTTCACCCGTCACGCGGCGGCGGCGTCGAGTTCGGGGCCGACCCGGGGGCGTTGCGAGACCTGATGCGGGCGGTGCGGCCGCTGGCCCGCAAGAGCCGGCTGTTCGTCAAGCTCAGCCCCGTCGCGGTCGCGTCGCCCAACTCCGCGACGGACTTGGCCCGCGTCGCGATCAACGGCGGTGCGGACGGGCTGGTGCTGTGCAACACGGTGCCGGCGATGGGGATCGACGTGGAGAGCCGCCGCCCGGTGCTGGCCAACATCACCGGCGGGCTGAGCGGGCCGGCGATCCACGAGATCGCGGTGAAGATCGTGCACGATGTGTACCGCGGGGTTGCTCGCGAGGCTCGTGTGCCGATCGTCGGGGTGGGGGGTGTGAGCACGTGGCAAGACGCGGCGGAGTTCATCCTCGCTGGGGCGGACGCGGTGCAGGTCGGCGCGATGGGCATGGCGGACCCCAAGTCTCCGGTCCGGATCGCTGCGGGGCTGGCGGCGTGGGCCCGGAGGCGGGGCGTGAGCGAGCACGGCTCGATCGGCGAGCTGGTGGGCACGATGCGGCCGCCCGAGGTGTTCCTCAAGGGCATCATGGACATGTGGGGCGACTGAGCAGAGCTGGCGGCACACCCTGATTGGTGCCCTGCAGATGTTGGCTTTGTGATTTTCGCAGGTGTTGGGCTCGGATCGCGGAGAAGACTCGCAAAGCCTCGCCATCTCCACGGCACCCCAAAGATGAAGTAAATAAGAAACGGACCCCGGTGAAAGGGTCCGTCTCAGGAATGCGGCATGGTTTGATGAAGATCAGTTCAGGCTCGTCGGCTCGGTTTGCTCTTCACGCATCTTGGCCAGCGCCGCTCGAAGACCCGCGGTGGGTGCGGGCTTGGAGGCCTCGGCTTCCTCATCGGCCGGTGGCTCCGCGGCTGCCGGCACGACGACGGGCGTTTCGACCTTGGGCTTGGCTGACTTTCTTCGGCGTGGCTTGATGTCGGATTCTTCGATCTGGGTGCCGGTGTTCTCCTCGGCGCTGGCGTGGATCGTGCCGTCGGCCCCGACCTGGTCGAACCGGACGTGGACGCGTTTGGAGACGCCGCGCTCTTGCATGGTGACGCCGAAGAGCTGGTTGGTGGCCTGCATCGTGCGCTTGTTGTGCGTGATGACGATGAATCGGGAGGACTCGGTGAAGGAGTCGAGCGTGCCGCAGAAGCGGCCGACGTTGGCCTCGTCGAGCGCGGCGTCCACCTCGTCCAAGATGCAGAAGCAGCTGGGCTTGGAGCGGAAGATCGCCATGAGCAGCGCGACGGCGGTGAGGGTCTTCTCGCCGCCCGAGAGCTGGCTGATCGAGCGGGGCTCCTTGCCCGGCGGCTTGGCGATGATCTCGATGCCCGATTCGAGCAGGTCGGTCTTGTCGGTGACGACCTTCTGCCCGTCGATTTCTTTGACGAGCCCCATGAGGCGGACCTCGGCCCGCCCGCCGCCGAACAGGCGGCGGAACATGCCGTCCTTGCCGCCGAACTCGTCCTTGATGAGCGTGAAGATCTCGCCGAAGCGGTCTCGGCTCGCGATGTTGAGCCGCTCGATCAGCGTGGCCAGGCGGATGCGGGCCTCGTCGATGTCGTGCACCTGCGCGATCAGCGAGTCGTTGCGGCTCTCGAGCTGGGTCTCCTCGTCGATCGCGTCGATGTTGACATGCCCGAGCCTCTTGATCTCGGACCGCAGCACGTTGATGCGGGCCGAGGCGTCGGGCACGTCCACGCGGGTCACGTCGCCGGGCTCCATGACGAGGCGGTACTCGGCGTACTCCGCGGCCAGATCCAGCCTGATGTCGTCGCTGGTGCGCTCCTCGAGGTTCTCCCGCTTGACCTCCAGCTCGCGGCGGCTGGTCTCGACGGCGTGCCAGTCACGCTCGTGTCGCTGGGCGGACTGCCGGGCCGCGACCACGCGCTCGGAGACCTCGCGCACGGCTTGCATCGCGGTCTCGACATCGCCGGCGGTGCTCGTAAGCTCGCCCTCGAGCCGCTGCTGCTCGGCCTGGGCCTGCCCGGCCTCCTCGATCGCGTGGTCCACGATCTGCCGGTGCTCAACGAGGCGGGCGTTGGCCGCCTGGGCCTGCGTCTCGGCGTTCTCACGCTGCCACTCGGCCTCGTCGCGCTCGCTGGCCAGACGCCCGGCCTCTCGCCGCGCCGACTGGGACTGCTCCCCGAGCTTGCCGACCTCGACCCGGGTCGCGGCCTCACGCTCGCTCGCGGCTTGCACCTGCGCCTCGCCGTCGGCCAGCCGCGTCTCGATCGCGATGATCTTGGCGCTGACCTCGTCGTGCAGGCGGCCCAGCCGCTCGGCCCGGTCGTTCAGCCGCACCCGCTCGGCCTCGATGCCCGCGATGCGGACCTCGAGCCGCTCGATCTCCTCGCCCGCGTTCTTCGATTCCCGCTCGGCCCGGTCGAACTCGTTGCGGGCTCGGTCCAGCGTCGCGTGCTCGTGCACCAGCCGGCGGTCGAGCCCGGCGGCCTGCTCGGCCAGCGCGGTGCGCTCGGTCTCGAGCCTCGCCGCGTCCGAGTCGGCGGCCTGCAGCACCGCGCGCTGCTCGAGCAGCACGGACTCGATGCCTTGCAGTTCTTCGTCGAGCTGGGCCAGCTCGCTCTGGCGGGCCAGCAGGCCCGACGAGGCCTCGCCGGCGATCGGGCCCGCGGTGATGCGGCCGTCGCTCTCGAGCACCAGCCCGTCACGGGTCAGGAACCGCCAGCCGGGCATCGGGCCCGCCGCGAGCATCATCGCCGCGTCCAGGCTCTCGACCATCGCCGTGTGCCCGAGCAATCGGTCGAGCAGGCGGTCAACGTGCGGCGTCTCGACGCTGTCGCGCGAACGAACCAGGCTGCGGATGGTCCGCACGCCGGGCAACGCGGAGGTCACGATCAGCGGCTCACGAAGCGACTCGATCGGCACGAACGTCACGCGGCCCGGGAGCGACTCGAGCTCCTCGGCCGTTGGCATCGCGGCGATCGAGCGGACCACGATCGCGCCCAAGCGGTCGCCCAGGGCCGACTCGACGAGCATCGCCGAGTCCGCGTGGGTCTCGATGAGTTCGGCCAGCGGCCCGACCACGCCCTCGAACCCGGCGTGCGTGTCCTTGGACTCCAGCACGGCCTTGGCGGCCTCGGCCAGCCCCTCGCGGCTGGCGATCATCTCGGCCAGCGTCTGGCGGCGAGACTCGAGCCGCACACGCTTCTCGTCCAGATCGCCCACCCGCTCGGAAAGCTCGCGCCGGTCGGCGGAGAGCGACTCGGCCCGCAGGCTAATCGCGTCTCGCTGGGCCCGGGTCTCGTCGAGCTGGGTCGAGAACGAGCCGACGGTGTCGGTGGTCGTGGCGATGGTCTGCTGTGATGTCGCGAGGTCGTCGGCCAACTCGGCGTGCTTGGCCTGCGACTGCGTGAGCTGTTCCTGGATCGACTCGACGCGGCGGGTGTCGGCCTCGGCCTGGGCGAGAAGCCCGGTCCGCTCACGCTCGATCGAGGTCGCGTCGGCCCGGTGCTCGGCCAGCGTGGACCGCTCGTCGGCCAACGACTCGAGCACGCTCGCCCGCTCGGCCCCGGCCTCTCGCAGCGACGCCTCCGCCTCGTTGAGCCGCTCGGCGAGCGTCGCGACCTTCGCCCGCGCGTCATCGACGTCGGTGTCGAGCTGCTCGATCCGCTCGGTCAGCGTCTTGAGCCGTGCGTTCTCCGCCTCGACCTGGGTGGTCGCGTCCTGGATCGAGCGTTCGGTCATCTCACGCCGCTGATCGGCTCGCTCGCGCAGGTGGCGGGCGCTCGAGAGCTGCTCCTCCACGCCGCGGCGCCGGTCGAGCGTGTGCTGGCGGTTCGCCTCGGCCTCGCCCTGGCTCAGCTCGGCCTCGGTCAACGCCTCGGCGGTTGTCCGCCGATGATCCTCCAGACCCGCGAGCTGGCTCGTCAGCCCGTTGAGCTGCTGGCGAAGATCGTCGTACAGCTCGAACGCGACCGCGGCCCGCAGCGCCGCGTGCTCGGTGTCGAGCTCCTGGAACCTTCTCGCCTTGGCGGCCTGCCCCTTGACCAGCCGCAGCCGCCGGTCGGTGCTCGCGAGCTGCTCACGCGTCCGGACGAGGTTGGTCTCGGTCTTCTCGAGCTTGCGTTCGGCCTCGATCCGCCGCTGGCGGTACTTGGCGATGCCCGCGGCCTCCTCGAAGATGATCCGCCGCTCCGACGGGCTGGCCAGCAGCATCGCATCGACCTTGCCCTGCTCGATGATCGAGTACGCGTCGGCCCCGATGCCCGTGTCCAGGAACAGGTCGCGGATGTCGCGCAGCCGAGCGATCCGCCCGTTGATCACGTACTGGCTCTTCCCGTCGCGGTACAGCCGACGCTCAACCTCCACCGTCTCCGCATCGATCGGCAACGCCCGGTTGATGCGGGCCCGCTCGGAGATGATCGTGGCGGCGTCCGCCTCGCCTTCCTCCGCGGCGTGCTCGGCCTCGGCGTCGCTGAGATGCTCGTCATGCGTGGGGCGCGGTGCGTCGCGGTCGTCGGTCTCAGCCCCGTCCTCGATCTCGGCCTCAGCCTCGACCTCTGATTCGGGTTCGGCGGCTGGCTCGTCGGCCTGCGTCGCTTCGGGCTCTCCGGTCACCGAGTCGGGCGTGGTGTCGATCAGCTCCTCAGCGAGCTCGCGGTCGGCGGCGTCGAGCAGCGGGTTATTAAAGCTGAGCGTGACGCTGGCGAGCCCGGAGGGCTTGCGGCCGGCGGAGCCCGCGAAGATGACGTCGATCATCTCCTTGCCGCGCAGGCTCTTGGAGGACCGCTCGCCGAGCACCCACTTGATCGCGTCAACGACGTTGGACTTGCCGCACCCGTTGGGGCCGACGATGCCGGTGATGGGGGCGTCAAACTCGAAGACCGTCTTGTCGGCGAAGCTCTTGAACCCGTGCAGGGTGAGCTTGGACAGACGTAGTCCCTTGGGCGGCTGCCGGAGTGGGCGGGGCATCGTCACGGGTTCTTCACGCATCGTTTCTGTGTCGGGCATCGCTGAGCAACCTCCGTGTTGCTTGGGGGACGACGTGGATCGCCGATCACCCCAGAGAGACCGGGCCGTCCTGGCCCGAGTAGTACGGGGGCATCATACCGAACTTCGGGCCGCCGCGGGGGCTCAGGGCGACTGGTCCTCGGGCTTGTCCGCCTTCTCGGGGCCCAGGGGCACCAGCAGCGACTCGGTCGGCTTGTTCGGCTCGGGCGTGAGCTCCTCGCCCGGTTCCTCATACCCGCGGATGATGACCGGCTCCTGGTCCTCGGGGGTTTCGGGCCGCAGCTGCACCTGCGAGTCGGTCGCCGCCTGCCTCAGGTCGGCCTCGAGACGGTCGCGCTCGGTCGTGAACGCGGCGTTGATAACCTTCTGCTTGTTCAGCTCGTACAGCACGCCGATCACCTCCGAGTAGGACAGATCGAGCCCGGGGGCGGGCGACTCGGGGGTGGGCTTGTGCACCAGCAGCTTGATGAACTCCGCCAGCGTGTCGGGCACGTCCTCGAGCGTGATCGGCCGCGCCGACTCGCGCTCGCGGTAGTACAGCCGGATCGGCCCGTTCACCTCGTCACGCACCAGCATGAACCGGTCCGACCAGACCCCCGCCGCGAACGAGCTCTTGAACCCGACGTCCCGGCCGAACAGCGCCAGGCGGGGCTCGTCCTGCTGCGTGATGTAGATCAGCCCACGACCCGCGGGGACCCGGTCCAGGAAGAACTTGCCCGCCGCCAGCTCGCGGCTGACCCCCAGGATCGTCCCCTCGGGCACCCGCATCCGCGACAGCGTGTCGATCGAGGACAGCGAGAGCCGGGCCTGCACGCCCCCGGGGCGGTTGCGGTCATAGGCCTCGAGCTGCTGATACCGCCGTCGGACGCCGCGTTCGGTCAGCGTCTCGTAGGCGGCGATCCGAACCGTGATCTGGGGGTCCTCGAGCAGATCACGCAGCGCAAAGTCCACCTTCGGGCCCGCGTCGATGTCCTCGAGCAGCCGAATCGCCTGTGACCGCAGCTCGAGGGGGCCCTCTTTGGCGATGAAGATCAGCGGGTCGGCCGCGAGCGGGTCGCCCAGGTGGGCCCCGGTCCGCAGGGCCCGAAGCCGCGGCGCCGGCTCGGCAAAGTCATACAGCTCACGAACGAACGGCAGGGCCGGCTCGCCCAGAGCCTCGAGCGCCCACGCGAACCCGTCCGCGGCGGCCGGGGTGCTCTTGAGGGCGTTGGCGAAGCGGCGGGCGTACAGCTCCGGGTACGACCGGTCCAGCACGATGTGCCGAAGCAGCTGCGTGAACTCCGTCCGCTTGTCCGCGTACCGACGCGGCACGTGTGCGAACACGATCCGGTCGTTGCGGCCTCGCGCGATCGGGCCATCATCCAGCGGCCCGGCCGGGAAGGCCGAGTTGATCGCGCCCGTGATCAGCCTCGCCTGGGCGTGCGAGACCCGGTTGAGAATGATCTCGATCCGCAGGTCGTCGGTCATGGTCCCGCCGCCGAGGATGCGCCCGATTGTCTGCGACACGCCGACGTTGGCCACGTCCGGGTCCGCGAACGGGTTGATGAAGATCGGGCCCTCGGCCTTGGCGATCGACCGCGATTGCCGCTGCCCGATCACCGTCGGCGGGCCGATGTGCAGGTCCGAGCTCCACAGCCGCCCGCCCTCCAGGCTCGTGGCGTTGAGCGCCCGGACATAGACGTCGATGGAGTCGCCGGCCATCGCCCCGGGCGGCACCGCCGCCTCCACGATCACCGCCGCGGTGTTGCGGTCGGTGAGCAGCTGACGCGGTGTCTTGCCCTCGAGCCGTGTTCCCTCATAGGCCCCGGTCTGCCCGACGCCCCGCAGCAGCATCATCCGTTCGAGGCTCGCCGCGACCTCCTCGTTGAGCGGCAGCCCCCCGGTGCCATCGAGCCCGACCACGAACCCGATGCCGCTGACGCGGCTGGGCGTGACGCCGCTGAGCCGCGCCACGGTCTGCAGCGTCCCCCGCAACGCGGTCGGCACGTTGCTCGACACGTTGGGCGTGACGCTGCGGGCTCGGGCCGGCGCGGAGCTGCCGCACGCGGGCAACAGCACAACAGCACCGATCAGGGCGGCAAGGGTCAGCAGGCTCAGAGGCCGTATGGCTCGCGGGTGGGTCAAACCAGAACTCCTGCCATCGCGGCGGTTGAAGGGCTGTAGCCAGTGGGGGCCAAGTGGGGGGCCAGTGGGGGGGGCGATTCGGTGTCGCACCACCCGCCGCACCCCAGGCGGCCTCACGGGCCTCGGCGGGTCGAGCCCACCCAAGACGCGGGCGATGGTATCGCCGGTCTCCCTATACGTCGCCCCGGGCGATCCGATCCGACGCCGTCTGGACAACGCGAGATTTTTACGCCGCACAATTCGATCCGTTGTACGGGTGTTGATCGAGATATGGGTGGTTTGTGAATCCTGCGAGCTCCAGGGGGCGCAAGTCGCTGATCGTTGGTCGCGTGCGAGCGCCGGGCCGGGGCGGTTTGAGCGATTAGATCGGGGAATCCAGCACCCTGGGTGTTCGGGGATTCGGCTGCCCGTCGGCGGTGCGAGGTGAGGATCGGGTGAAGAATCTTGCTGAATCTGCTCAAAGATCATGCACAACGCCTCGTGGGTCGATAGAGTACAGGCCCGACAGAGCACCATATGTGGTGTTTTGGCGGGCTGGGCGGCAAAAACTGCCTAGCGCAAGCCTGTGTCGTGTCCGAAGTTGCAGTCTTTCCGACAGCTTCTGCACCACGCAGGCCCAAGGCCTTGAAGATTGAGATTCTGTTGGTACCACAGGTGGTGTGATGAACCGGATGAAAACAGACAATCTGGAACGGTTTGATACCGAACAAACCCAGGTTTCATCCGGGGTGACTCGTCTTCGCCATCCCATGCCGCTCGAGCCACGGCTCGGCGGGCTGTTGAAACCGCGCGATTTGTTGCAGCGCGTCCGAACCACGGGCTGAGGGGCCTCCCTCGAAGCCAGCGTCTCGGGCACGGAGTTGTTGCGTGCCCGTACAAATTTGGAACACGTGGCGTGAGAGCCGAAAAACCGACCCTCACGACCCGAACAGGGCTTGCAAGCCTTGATTTTCGCCCCAGGAGCAGGCCATGCCAGTGCTGTGCGACACACAAATCAGAGACCTCGTCGGCATCGAGCCTTTCGAGGTCGCGGTCAAGCGACCCGGCATCATCAGCTACGGCGTTTCGAGCTACGGCTACGACGTCCGCGTCGGCCCCGTCTTCAAGATCTTCACGCCCACGTCCAAGACCGGCGGCTTCGCTGTCGTGGACCCCAAGAACTTCACCGACGACCTCATGGTCACCGTGAACACCGACGAGATCGGCACGGACCACGTGATCATCCCGCCCAACTCGTTCGCGCTCTGCGAGACGATCGAGTTCTTTGACATCCCGCGTGACGTGCTGGTGCTGTGCGTCGGCAAGAGCACGTACGCCCGGTGCGGCCTGATCGTGAACGTCACGCCCCTCGAGCCCGAGTGGCGCGGCAAGGTGACGCTCGAGATTTCCAACACCACGCCGCTGCCGGCCAAGGTGTATGCGGGCGAGGGGATCGCTCAGTTCGTCTTCCTGAAGGCCGACGAGGTTTGTGCGCAGAGTTACGCGGATAAGGCTGGGAAGTATCAGGACCAGGCGGGGCTGACGCTGCCGAGGGTTGACTGAAGATCAGGTAAAATATGGCAAGTCTTCCCGCACAATTGAACTTTTATGATTTGGCATTGGTCTTGTCGCCGCCAATTGTCCTCACGGCGCTGTCGATGCCATTTCTTGAGAGAGCTTTTGGCTGTTGGTCTTCTATTCAGGATCCAAAATCCTATGAGTGGCTAGAGGGCATTCCGGGAGCGGCCGTGGCCGTTGGGTTGCTTGCGGTTTTTGTATTGCTTTATTGGATTGGCCAATTGCTACTTGCGATAATGGATTTTTGGCGATATAAACTTACGAGAAAAGTATACAAGATTAAATTTGTAAAACATCAGCTTAAAAAAACAGATCCATTCACGGATCGATACGAGAGTCACAAATCAAAGGAAGAATACGAGAAGCGACTCTTGTCGCTGGGCGTAGTGCTGGGTTCGGCAAGATCCAATATTTGGGCTGGGGCCGGCTTCGTTCAGCAAAGAGGGCAATATGCATCAGCAGATCGCTTTAACACTCTAGCTATTTACTCATTTTGCATGAGCACCTTGGCGGTAATTGCGTTGGCTCTCAATTCCGCATGGCTGGCGATCTTTGGTTTCGATTGGTATTTGTTGGCGTGGTCGGTTGGCCTGTTGTCATTTGCCATCATTTGGTATTGGCGTGCGATGTTTTTTCACAAAGCGTTCACTGCTAACGTCATGGGGTCAGTAATCGCTGTGCCTAGTTCTGAGTTTGGTATTTAAGCACCCCGCGGGCCAGAGACGGTACCCGCGTTTACAGATTCACTGACGAAGTCCGAGGAGCATCATGAAGATCACCCGCAAGTTCACCAAGGATGGAATAAACCCTTTCGACACTGTCGAATGGACAACTCGCTCCTCGAAGATCTCGAACCCTGATGGTTCGGTGGTGTTTGAGATGCCGGACGCTGAGGTGCCGGTGACGTGGAGTCAGCTGGCGACCGACATCATGGTCAGCAAATACTTCCGCAAGGCGGGCGTGCCACAGAGCGGCGGGCCCAACGGCATCGAGTCGCCGGGGTATGAGGCCGACGGTGAAACAGATTCCACGACCGGGCCCGAGCGGTCCGCTAGGCAGGTCATCCATCGGCTCGCGGGCTGCTGGCGGCACTGGGGCGAGGAGCACGGCTACTTCGACACCGCTGCGGACGCCAAGGCGTTCTACGACGAGATCGCCTACATGATGGTGCACCAGATGT